>JANWWI010000020.1 GCA_025056355.1 Casimicrobiaceae bacterium
CTTCTTCATGTCCGTCATTCTCCTGGGTTGACGAACTTCTCTCGTTTACCGTGGTACGGCCGGTGGGGGGCAGGTCATCAGCGCCGTTTCGCTGCAACGCGATCACGCCCCAACTGTGATATAGGTCCACCGCTTGGAAGGACCGAGACGCATGCGATGCGCTTCGCAATCGGGCAGGCTGCCGAGCCGGGGCAGAATCGCCGAGCATCCGCAGCGCCTTCAAGCCACGTGTGCCGCCGCTCCCGCATCCGCCCATCGTTTTGCTTGCGCAGGGTCACACCCATAGCTGCACAACCGTGCACTCGTTGGGGAAGACGCCCGCCATGATCGTGCGCAGCTTGATCTCGGTGCTCTGACGCGCAAGCGGATCGGTACTGTGCATAGAAGCGGCAATCGGCCGAAGCCTTGCGGCCTCATTCAAAGCGCCGACGCACATCACCCACGTCGAAGTCGATCGGCGTACGCCTGAGGCGCCGCCGCTCGAGGACGAAATCGCACCGCAAGCACAAGGTGCGCCCCGCGCGGCTCGCCCTCGCCCGGCAAGGAGAAACCGCGATTGTCAAGCCACGAAACGCAAGGCTCTGGCACTTGAGCGTTTTTCGTTCGGCCTGCGGGCTTGAACAGCCCGTACACACACCCGCGCCTGCGGACCGACCGCGACACACGCTTTAGCCTCGATCAATTGGGCCTTGGCAGGGGTAAGCGGAGAGGCCTCAGCCCTCGAAATCCAAACTCGGTAGGCAAGGAAGGCGCCTTCGCGATCTCAAACGGGCCTCAAGCCCGTGGGCGGTCCGACTGTTCTGCCTCGGGACGGGCCATCGCTTGCCGAGGCCAGCAAGTTTGATCGAAGCATCCGGCGCGATCCTGAACAAACAAACGCCGACCTGACGCGGCCCGCGTCCAGCAATCCGTAGGCGACTGGACCCTTAGTAGGTCAGCCGGATTTCGTAGATCGCGGTTGTGCCGCTCGTCTCGTGACCGACGATGAGCAGCGGTTTGCCGTTCGGCGACTCGGAAGCGCGCACGACGATCAAGCCCTCCGGCCCACGGTCTCCGGTGGCGCCGGTCCGTGAGTTCACATAGGTGACATACTGCGCTGCCGCCGGGTTGGTCACATCAAAGACCATGACCCCGCCGACGCGCTCAAGCGCCACGAAGGCATAAGCCTTGCGGCCGAAGTAGGCAATCACCACGCCCTCCGGTTCCGGCCCCTTGGCCGGGCTGCGGTTGTCGAAGGTGTCGTTGTCGTTGCTCGCGTTGAAGGTGATACGCGGATGAAGGGCCGCCGTGCGCCGCTCGAGCTCCTCGCCGGAGTCGTAGACGCGCGCAAGCGTATCGGCGCGCCAGATCGAGAACGAGCGCGTGCCGAAGGCAAGCAGTTCGTTGCACTGACCTTGCGCGTTTTTGCCATTGCGGCCGCCGTTCGGGGTGTGCGTGATGCGAAGCCGCCCAAGGTTTGAGTCGAACAGCAGGTTGGCCGCGTTGGCCCCGAAGACATTCGGATCGAGGCCCTGATTGCAATACTCGCGCAGGCGCGGATCCTCGCGTCCGCCGGCAATGCCGGTGTACTCGCGCGCATCGCCCTCGTTGGCCGTCACCAAGTAGGTCACGCCGCCCACGGTGTAGGCCGCAATGGCATCGGGCATGTACATGCCCTTGATCGGGTAGTTTTTGATGGCGATGGCCGGTGTACCGGAGTTGGTGTTCGTGCCGCCGTCTTCATCGCTTGCATCGAGCCCCATGCCGGCAAGGCTGTGATCCTTGAGCCCAAGCGGACGGATGGCGGTCACCCGACGCGAAGGGATGTCCACGATCGCAATGGCGTTGTTCTCTTGAAGGCTCACCCATGCGGTGGTTGAATCATCCGAGACCGCGATGTATTCGGGCTCTAGGTCCTGCGCCACCGTGGCCCCGGGGCCGTAGATGCGCACGCCCGCGGCCCGCAGCGCCTCAGCCTGGTTGTTGAAGGCGCGGAAGTCCGCCGTGTGGACGGTCATGGCCACCGCGTTGACGTTTGGCCCAAGAGCGCCCAGTTCGATGATTGACACCGATCCTTCCGGATCGACCGAATCAGGCTGCCCGTAACTGTTGGGCTCCCCCTCGTTGGCCACAAGCAGATGGCGACCGTCTGGGGTAAAGGTCAGCATGTCCGGAAGCGCGCCGACCCGGGCACTTCCCAGCTGGCGCAAATCGGAGGCGCGAAGCAAGACGACCGTGCCGGGGTCGGTGATGCGGGCGGCTTCAATAGCAAGCGCAACCACGCCTGAATGCACCGCCACGCTGTTGATGCCGCCAAGCCCACTGCCGAAGCTGCTCGAGGCCAGGGTCGTTATCAGGGTGGGGTTTTCCGGACGGGTGAGGTCGAGCACATCGAGGGTTGCCTGTGCGCCATTGACCACGAAGAGCCGTTTGGAAAGCGGATCGAATGCCACGATTTCGGCCGCCCCGAGACCGCCGGTGTGGGTAAAGCCGCCGATTTTTTCGATGCTCATTCCGGTCGGGGTCGGCTCCTCATCGTCGCCAGCGCACCCTGACAAAACAAGAACTGCGCCACAGAGCAGACTCATGAGCACGCTCCAGGGACGCATAGGCCAGACCCACTTCCGCTGCCGCATGTTGAAGTCCTTTCACTAAACCCGAACTTCGAATTACATCGGCGCAATGTGACGGCGCTGTGACGTTGCCTCCCAAGGGAAGTCGTGGGTCGCGCTCGAACGACTTTTCGTCATCGAACGAGCCACGGTGTTCAGGACTTCGACCTGCGCGTCGCGACGGTCGGCGCCGGTGGGGCGACCCCTTCGGTAGGATGGGGCACCTCCTCAAACGCGGCGTAACGTGCTCAAATCATTCTGAGGCGCGCAACGCCTCGGCGCCAGGCGAGATCTACGCGCGCAAATAGCCAGCCATGGAGGATGCAATGAGCACGAACCCGACGCTTCTCACCCACGTCTACGCTCATGCCCGGCAACGCCCCACCCACGTGCTTCTGACTCAGCCCATGGGCGGCGGAGTCGTGCGCGACTACAGCTGGTCACAAGTCATCGATGAAGCGCGCCGCATGGCCTCGCACCTCAAAGCCCAAGGCGTCAGCGCGGGCGACCGAGTCGCGATCCTGTCGAAAAACTGCGCCGAGTTCATGATCGCCGAGCTTGCCATCTGGATGGCCGGCGGCACGACGGTGGCCATTTTTCCGACCGAGACCGCGGACAACGTGCGCTATGTGCTTGAACATAGCGAGCCCAAACTGCTCTTCGTTGGCAAGCTCGACACCTGGGCCGAGCAAGCGCCTGCGGTACCAAGCGGCCTACCGTGTGTGGCCTTCACGCTCGCCCCGCAGAGCGCACTTGCGCGCTACCCGCGCTGGGCTGAGATCATCGCCCAGAGCGCACCGCTTGAGGGCGAGCCCGAGCGTTGCGGCGAGGACATCGCCATGATCATGTACACCTCAGGCTCGACGGGCCTGCCCAAAGGTGTCATGCATAACTTCGAGCGCATCACGCGCTGCACGGACGGGATGCTCGACTACATCCGTGAAGCGATAGGCCCGTCCACGCCGATTCGCGTCTTGTCGTACTTGCCGCTGGCGCACGTCTTTGAGCGGGCGTGGGTGGAATGCGCGTTGGCCTTCCGCGAGGGCGGCGCTCGCATCTTCTTCGCGGAATCGCTTGAGACCTTCGTGCATGACTTGCAGCGCGCGCGGCCCACGCTGTTTATCTCCGTGCCGCGACTCTGGCTTAAGTTCCAGCAGGGGGTGTTTGCGAAAGTTCCCGAGAAAAAGCTCAACACGCTACTGTCGATCCCGATCCTCTCGGGTCTCATCAAGAAAAAAGTGCTTGCCGGTCTCGGGCTCGATTCGGTCGTGCATGCGGCCTCCGGCTCGGCGCCGATTCCGCCCGCGCTCATCGAGTGGTATCAGCGCTTGGGGCTCAATCTGATCGAGGGCTACGGCATGACCGAAGATTTCGCCTACTCCTGCACCTCGCGCAAGGACAAAAAGGCCCCCGGTTACGTTGGCGTCCCGATGCCAGGGGTCGAGCTCAAGCTCTCCGAAGAGGGCGAAATCCTCATCAAGTCACCGGGTCAGTTCGTGGGCTACTACAAGCAGCCCGAGCTCACCGCGGAAAGCTTCACACCCGATGGCTTTTTCAAAACCGGCGATCTGGGCGAAATCCGTGCCGATGGGCTGGTCAAGATCACGGGTCGGAAGAAGGAACTCTTCAAAACCGCGAAGGGCAAATACGTCGCGCCAGCGCCGATTGAAAACAAGTTGAACGCCTGCCCGATCGTCGAGCTCTCGCTCGTCTCGGGCGTGGGCCGCGAGGCGCCCTATGCGCTCGTGCAACTCGGTGAGGCGATCCGCCCCAAACTCGGGGAGGCCGCCGTGCGCGCCGAGGTCGAGCGCACGCTCGCCGCTTTGCTTGAAGAAGTCAACGCGGCCCTACCCGATTACGAAAAGCTCAAGGCCATTGTGATCGCCCGCGAGACGTGGACGATGGAAAACGGCCTGCTAACGCCCACGATGAAGATCAAGCGCGCGAAGATCGAAGCCTCCGTCGCCTCGGAGGTCGACCGCTGGTATGCAAGCGGCGCCAAGGTCGTCTGGGCGTAATCGAAGAGGTGCCGATGGCTCGACACCGGCGCGCTTTCGACCACGAGGCAGCTTCCTAGCTTGCCGTCCGGAACAAGCGGCGAAGGAGCGCAACAACGCCGAGAAGCAAAAGCCCGGCGCCGAGGCCGACGAGCAAATCGAAAACGAGCGAAAGCGCGCCCGCCGCGAAGGCTCCGTGCCCGAGCGTGAGCGGCTCGAGCGCATGGTGGAGCACCGGCCAAGCATGCGTGAGAATGCCGCCGCCGACGGTGAACATCGCAAGGGTCCCAAGCACCGACAAGAGGCGCATCAGCCAGGGCATGGCGGCCAACAGCGCACGCCCGACCGGTTGCGCCCAGGGGCTTGCGCGGCGCTCAAGCGCAAGGCCGAGATCATCGAGCTTGACAATGGCCGCCACAAGCCCGTAGACCCCGACCGTCATACCTACAGCGATCACCGAGAGCGTGAGCACCTGGGTGAGCAGGCTCGATTTGTCGATCGCCCCGAGCGCAATGACGATGATCTCGGCCGAGAGAATGAAATCGGTGCGAATGGCGCCCTTGATCTTGGCGCGCTCATGCGCGAGCAGCTCGGCCTCGCTTGTTGCCACCGCCTGCCGCAAGGCAGCGCGAGCGGCATCCGCCTCCGCTTGGCTGTGCAACAGCTTGTGCATGACTTTCTCCGCACCCTCATAGCAGAGAAAGAGCCCGCCGAGCACCATGAGCGGCATGATCGCTGAGGGCAAAAAAGCGGCAAGAAACAGCGCGGCGGGCACAAGGATCAGTTTGTTGATGAAGGAGCCCTTGGCCACCGCCCAAACCACCGGCAGCTCCCGCGCCGCACGCATGCCCGTGAGCTGCTCAGCATTCACCGCCAGATCGTCGCCGACGATCCCGGCGGTTTTCTTCGCCGCCACACGGGTCATGAGCGCCACATCGTCAAGCACGGTGGCGATGTCATCGAGTAACGCAAGCAGGGAGCCGCCAGCCATCGCTTCAACGTTTGAGCGCACTCAGATGCGCCTCGCCCATGTAGGCGGCGCTTTGCATCTCAACAAGCCGTGAGGCGGTGCGCGCAAACTCGCTCAGCACGCGGCGTGTGTCCGCATCGCGCACCGTCTCATCGAATCGTGCCAGCGCCTCAAGGGGGGCCGCCGCAGTCAAAATCAGCTTCACGCGGTGGTCATAGAGAACATCAACCAGCAGCGTAAAGCGGCGCACGACGTTCGCATCGACCGTTGCAAGCCGCGGCACGCCCGAAAGAAGCAACGTGTGGTGCGCCTGTGCAAGCTCGAGATAGTCGAGCTGTGAACGCGGCGTTTCGCACAGCACGGCAAAGGTAAACCAAATCACCCCGGCTCCGCGCGCAACCACCGGCACGTCGCGTTCGAGCAACCGAACCGAACGCTCGCTTGAGGGCTCAACCACAAGCCGCGAGAAGGTGCGCGCGAGCGCTTCCTCGGCCGCCGCATCGGCCGGCCAGTGGTAGACGCGCTCGAGCTCAAGCGTGCGTCGGCGATAGTCGATCCCGGCATCGACTTCAAGCACATCCATGCGTTCCTCGATCAGCGCAATGGTCGGCAGAAAATTCTGCCGCTGTAGGCCGTCGGCATAAAGCTTCGCGGGTGGGTCGTTCGAAGTGAGCACGAACACGACGCCGTGGTCAAGGCAGTTTGCAAGCAAGCGCCCGAGGATCATCGCATCGGCGATGTCCGAGACATGAAATTCGTCTAAGCAAACCAACCGGTAGCGCTGCGCGATCGACTCGGCCACCGCAAGCAGCGGGTCTGCCTCATGCTTGAGGGTGCGCAGATCCGCGTGCACCTCGCGCATGAAGGCGTGAAAGTGGATACGCAGCTTGCGGCGCTGCGGAACGGCCGCGTAGAACGCATCCATGAGGAAGCTCTTGCCGCGCCCGACGCCGCCCCAGAGGTAGAGGCTGCGCGGAATCGTGAGGTGCGAGAAATGACGCCCGATAAAGCTCGAGCGTTTGGCTTTGAGCGCCGAGAGCTCTGCGTGCAGTTGTGCAAGCCGCGTCGCAGCGCGCGCCTGAGCTGCATCCAGAACGATGCCGCGCTCGCAGCATAGGCGATCGAGTGTGTCGAGCACAGCCGGCATCGTAGCGGAGGAGCGCTGGCCCGGCGGCGGCTTAGAAGTTGAGCGCGCGACGATCAACCGCCAGGGCCGCTTCGCGTGTGGCTTCCGACAAGGTCGGATGCGCGTGGCAAATGCGCGCGATGTCTTCGCTCGAAGCCCCGAATTCGATCGCCATCACGCCCTCGGCGATCAGTTCGGAGGCAATCGGTCCCATCGCATGCATCCCGAGCACGCGATCGGTCTTTGCCTCGGCCAGAATTTTCACGAGCCCCTCGGTATTCCCAAGCGCACGCGCGCGCCCATTGGCCATGAAGGGGAAGCTCCCGGCACGGTAGGCCACCCCCTCGGCTTTGAGCTGCTGCTCGGTCTTTCCAACCCAAGCGATTTCCGGGGCGGTGTAGATGACCCAGGGAATGGCGCCATAGTCGATGTGCGGTTTTTGACCGGCGATGCGTTCGGCCACCGCAATGCCTTCATCCTCCGCCTTGTGCGCAAGCATCGGACCGCGCACCACATCGCCCACGGCCCAGACATTCGGTGCACTCGTACGGCAATCCTCATCCACGACGATAAAGCCGCGCGAATCGAGTTGAATGCCCGCGACCTCGGGGGCAAGGCCCTCGGTGTTTGGCACACGCCCGATCGCCACAATCAAGCGGTCGAAGCTCGCTGAGGTCATTTTGCCCTCGGCCGTGGCGTAGTCGATGCTGACCTCGCTGTCGTTGGCCTTGACCGCTTCGACTTTGACACCCAGCAGGATCTGCAAGCCCTGTTTCGTGAAGAGCTTCCACGCCTCTTTCGCGATCTGCTCATCCACCGCCGGCAGAAACTGCGGCAGAGCCTCAAGCATCGTCACCTGGGCGCCGAGCCGGCGCCACACCGAACCCATTTCAAGGCCGATGACGCCCGCGCCGATCACGCCCAGGCGCTTCGGAACCTCTCTGAGGCGCAAGGCGCCGTCGTTGGACAGGATGCGCTCTTCATCAAAGGCAACCCCGGGAAGGGGGCGAGCGTTCGAGCCGGTGGCGATGATCACGTGGGTGGCGCTGATCGTCGTGTTGGCCGGCTCAGAGATGGCGATCGGGTAGCGCCCCTCGGAGGCCGGTCCTGCAAAACGGGCCCGGCCATGAAAGAACGCGACTTTGTTCTTCTTGAAGAGGTAGAGAATGCCCTCGTTGTTTTGCTTGACCACCGCGTCTTTGCGCCGAAGCATCGTGGCCACATCCACGCTTACGCCTTGGGTGATGATCCCGTGCTCGGCAAAGTGGTGAAGCGCTTGCTCATAGTGCTCGGTCGACTGAAGAAGCGCCTTCGACGGAATGCAGCCGACATT
The DNA here is from genome assembly GCA_025056355.1 of Casimicrobiaceae bacterium. Lineage (GTDB taxonomy): Bacteria > Pseudomonadota > Gammaproteobacteria > Burkholderiales > Casimicrobiaceae > Casimicrobium. The sequence goes on from JANWWI010000020.1 coordinate 8,018, forward strand.
GGTGCAGGTGCCACCTGGGGCCGGAGCACCTTGGGCGTTCGTCCACGCGTCAACGCAAGCCACTTTGAAGCCGAGCTGTGCCGCGCGGATCGCCGCCACGTAGCCGCCCGGGCCCGCGCCGATGACAATGACGTCAAAGCGTTCCATGACGCGCCGCTTTCTTACAGATCGAGCAAAAGCCGCGCCGGATCTTCAAGCGCTTCTTTGATGGCAACGAGAAACAGCACCGCTTCGCGGCCATCGATGATGCGATGGTCGTAGGACAGCGCAAGGTAGTTGATCGGGCGAATCACGATCTGGCCGTTTTCAACGACCGGGCGATCCTTGGTGGCATGGACGCCCAAAATCGCACTTTGCGGCGGGTTGATGATCGGGGTGGAGAGCATCGAGCCGAAGACGCCGCCGTTGGAGATCGTGAATGTGCCGCCGGTCAGCTCTTCGATGGAGAGCTTGCCCTCGGCGGCGCGCTTGCCGAAATCAGCGATCTGCTTTTCGATTTCGGCGAAAGACATCTGATCGGCGTCACGCAGGATCGGCACAACCAGCCCGCGCGGCGAGCCAACAGCAATGCCGATGTCGAAGTATCCGTGGTAGACGATATCCGTGCCGTCGACCGAGGCATTGATGATCGGGAATTTTTTGAGCGCGTGCACGGCCGCCTTGACGAAAAAACTCATGAAGCCGAGTTTCACGCCGTGCTCTTTTTCGAACTTTTCTTTGTAGGTGTTGCGCAGATCGATGACCGGCTTCATGTTGACCTCGTTGAACGTGGTCAAAATGGCCGCGGTGGCCTGCGACTGCACGAGACGTTCTGCCACGCGCTGACGCAGGCGAGACATCGGCACGCGCTGCTCGGGACGATTGGCCAAGGGGATCTCCACAGCGGGGACCTCGGTCAGGCCTGCCGGCGCCGGCCGAGGCGCGGGGGCCCGGGCTTCCGCGGCACCTGCCGCCGCTCGCTGTGTTTCCAGTGCGCGCAGCACGTCGCCCTTGGTGATGCGCTCGCCGCGGCCGGTGCCGGCCACGTTCGCCGGATCAAGCCCCTGTTCAGCCATGAGCTTCTTCGCGGCCGGCAGGGCTTCCCGTGACGGCGCCGGAACCGCGGCCGGCGGCGAAGGCGGGAGCGAAGCGGCACGCTCCACCGAGGAAACCGCTGCGGCGGGTGCTTTCGCCGCACGGGCTGTGGCCTCGCTCGGCTGGGCCTCGGTGTCGAGCACGCCAAGGACCGTGCCCGAGGTCACCGTCGAACCGGCCGGCACTTTGATTTCGACCAGCACACCGTCGGCCTGCGCCGGGGTTTCGAGCACGACCTTGTCGGTCTCGATGTCGCAGAGGTTTTGGTCGCGCTGTACGGCCTGCCCCGGCGCGACATGCCAGGCCGCCACGGTGCCCTCGGGAGTCCCTTCGGCCAGTTGCGGAACTTTGATTTCAATCAGCATGATGGCGCTCGTCGTTTTCGGCTCTAAATCACAGGTGCGTGAGCATCTGCCCGGTTCCCAATCGGGATGAGAAGGCACTTTCCACAAGCTCGGCTTGCTGCTTGTTGTGCCACGACAGATAGCCCACCGCCGGAGAGGCGCTCACACTGCGTCCGGCATAGAGCAACACCTGCTCAGGCTTGATATCCGCGCGGAAATACGCCATGAGGCGATACCACGCGCCTTGGTTTTGCGGCTCCTCCTGGCACCAGACGACCTCCTGCGCATTCGGGAATTTTTTGAGCTGTGTCTTGAAGTCCTCGTGCGGGAACGGGTATTGCTGCTCGAGACGAATGATCGCCACGTCTTTGATGTCGTGCTTGCGTCGGTACTCGACCAGCTCGTAGTAGAGCTTGCCTGAGCAGACAATGACGCGGCGCACGTTTTTTGCGACGATCTTCTCGGTCTCGCCGATCACGCACTGAAAACTGCCTTCGGCCAGCTCTTCAAGCGTGGAAACGGCCTCCTTGTGACGCAAGAGAGACTTCGGCGTAAAAACGATGAGCGGCTTACGGAATTTGCGCAACATCTGGCGGCGAAGCATGTGAAAGCACTGTGCCGGCGTCGAGGGCACCACCACTTGCATGTTGTGCTCGGCACAGAGTTGCAAAAAGCGCTCCGGCCGCGCCGACGAATGCTCGGGTCCTTGCCCTTCATAGCCGTGCGGCAAAAAGAGCACCAGTCCGCATATACGGCCCCACTTGGCCTCCCCCGAGCTGATGAACTGGTCGATGACCACCTGTGCGCAGTTGGCAAAGTCACCGAACTGCGCCTCCCAAATGACGAGCTGATTAGGCTCGGAGGTTGCATAACCGTACTCGAAGCCAAGCACCGCCTCCTCGGAAAGGATCGAATCGATCACCCAAAACGGCGCCTGACCCTCCGAGATGTGCTGCAGCGGAATCCAGGTGCCCGCGTCCCAGCGCTCGCGGTTTTGGTCGTGCAAGACCGCGTGCCGGTGCGAAAAAGTCCCACGACCGCAGTCTTCGCCAGACAGACGCACGCCGATGCCTTGATTGACGAGCGAGGCATAGGCAAGGTTTTCTGCCATGCCCCAGTCGAGCGGTTGTTCGCCCTCGCCCATCGCACGCCGGTCGGCAAGCACTTTTTCAACACGCGGGTGGACCTTGAAGCCCGGCGGCAGGGTCACGAGCTTACGCGCCAGTTCTTTGAGCGTCTCAAGCGGCACACGCGTGTCGCACGGTTCATCCCAACGGCGGTTTTTGAACACCGACCAGTCTTGCTGGTACGGTGCCACGTAGTTCGAGAGGATGTATTTGTTCGTGTTTTCGCCGCGGTCCATGGCCGCGCGATAGATCGCCACCATCTCGTCGACTTCGGCCTGTGTGACCACGCCTTCGGCGATCAGCCGGTCCGCGTAGAGCTTGCGCGTGCCCGGATGCTGCGCGATCTTTTTGTACATGAGCGGCTGCGTGACCATCGGCTCGTCTTGCTCGTTGTGCCCGAGGCGGCGGAAGCAGACCAAATCGATGAACACATCCTTGTGAAAGGTCATGCGGTAATCGAGCGCGATCTCCGCCACGAGCAAGCAGGTCTCAGGATCGTCGGCATTGACGTGAAAGATGGGTACCTCGGCCATCTTGGCCACATCCGTGCAGTAAAGCGAGGAGCGCACGTCGCGGGGATCACTGGTTGTGAAGGCAATCTGGTTGTTGATGACCAGATGCACCGTCCCGGCGGTGCCGAAGTAGCGCGTCTGCGAGAGTGCGAGCGTTTCTTGCACAACCCCCTGCCCGGCGATCGCGCCATCGCCGTGTAGCAGGATGCCAAGCACCTGCGCTCCCGTGGTATCGCCGCGCCGCTGCTGACGCGCACGAACGGAACCCATGACCACCGGGTTGACAATCTCAAGATGCGACGGATTGAACGCGAGGGTGATGTGCATCGGTCCGCCCGGGGTCATGATGTCACTCGAAAAACCCATGTGGTACTTGACGTCCCCGGCGAGCAACGAGGGGTCATACTTGCCTTCGAATTCTGCGAACAAGTCCGCCGGCCGCTTGCCGAAGACGTTGACCAGAACATTGAGACGCCCCCGATGCGCCATGCCGATGACGGTTTCTTTCACGCCGGCAGCACCCGCTTTTTGCAGCAGGTGCTCGAGCAACGGGATCATCGTATCCCCGCCCTCGCCCGAAAAGCGCTTCTGCCCCACGTACCGGGTATGCAGGTAGCGCTCCAAGCCTTCGGCCGCCGTGAGCCGCTCAAGCAGGTGGCGTTTTTCCGCCACGGTGAGCCGAGGCTTGAGGCGCGTGTTTTCGATGCGCGCGCGCAGCCACTCCCGCTCATCCTCGTTGGCCATGTACATGTACTCGCAGGCCACGGTCCGGCAGTAGGTCTCGCGAAGCATCGCAATGATCTCGCGCAGCTTGGCCCGACCGTTGCGGCCCACCGGTAATACGCCGGCCGAGAACTCGGTCTCCAGATCGCTGTCGGCAAGTCCATAGTGGCGCAGATCGAGCTCTTTGAGCACGGGTTTTTCGTGCCGCTTGAGCGGATCGATGTCTGCCAGGCGCCCGCCGACAAAGCGATAGGCGTGAATGAGCTTCATCACGCCGAGCTGCTTGTTCATGAGCTCCGCATCGAGCGATGCAACCGCCGCTTTACGCGAGCGCGCGAGCCGCTCGAACTGCTCGATGACCGGCTGGTGGGCGACGTCCTGCGCGCTGCCCCGCAAGGCGTCGAAGTAGTCGCGCCAACGCGCGTCGACGCCTGCGGGGTCGTCGAGATATCGCTCGTAGAGCGCCTCGATGTAGGGCATGTTCCCCCCGAACAGAGTCGAGGTCACGGCAAATTCCTTCATCATGTCGAACCTCCTGGACGTCGTTTCTTGCCGTGCGCAAAGCCCCGTCGCGCCCTCAACGTTGCTCGATCGGCCGCACTTCGCGCGCGGCTGCCCCGATGAACAGCTGCCGCGGCCGGCCGATTTTTTGATCTGGATCGGCCAACATCTCGTTGAGCTGAGCGATCCATCCCGCCGTGCGGGCAAGCGCAAAGATCGCGGTAAACAGCGCCGTCGGAATTCCAATGGCACGCTGGACGATGCCCGAGTAGAAGTCGACGTTTGGATAGAGCTTGCGGCTGATGAAATACTCGTCTTCGAGCGCGACTTTTTCGAGCGTTAGCGCAAGTTTGAACAGCGGATCGTTTTCGAGCCCGAGTTCGCCGAGCACCTCGTAGCAGGTCTCGCGCATGAGCTTGGCACGCGGGTCGTAGTTCTTGTAGACCCGATGGCCGAAGCCCATCAGGCGCACGTTGGAGGATTTGTCCTTGACCTTGGCGATGAATTCGCCAAGCCGTGCCACCCCGCCGTTGGCATGCAGCTCTTCGAGCATGTTGAGCGCTGCCTCGTTGGCCCCACCATGCGCCGGCCCCCAGAGGCAGGCCACCCCCGCAGCGATGGCCGCGTACGGGTTCGTCCCGGAGGAGCCGCACAACCGCACCGTCGAGGTCGAGGCGTTTTGCTCGTGATCGGCATGCAGAATGAAGATACGGTCGAGCGCCCGAACGAGCACCTCGTTGACCTTGTACTCCTCGCACGGCGTGGCAAACATCATGCGCATGAAGTTCGCCGTGTAGGAGAGGTCGTTCTTCGGGTAGATCATCGGCTGGCCGATCGAGTACTTGTAGGCCATCGCGACCAGCGTCGGCATCTTGGCGATCAGACGGATCGCCGCAATGTGGCGATGCTCGGGGTTGTTGACATCCAGCGTGTCGTGGTAGAAGGCCGAAAGCGCGCCCACCATCCCGGTTAACACCGCCATCGGGTGCGCGTCGCGGCGGAAACCGCGTAGAAAAAACTGCATCTGCTCGTGCACCATGGTGTGGTAGGTCACCAGCTTCACGAAGTCGTGCTTTTGCTGCAGGTTGGGCAGCTCGCCGTTCAGAAGCAGGTAGCAGGTCTCAAGAAAGTCACAGTGCTTCGCGAGCTGCTCGATCGGGTAGCCGCGATAGCGCAACTCCCCCTTCTCCCCGTCGATGTAGGTAATGGCCGAGCGGCACGCCGCTGTGGACATGAAGCCGGGGTCGTAGGTGAACTTTCCGGTCTTCGCATACAGCGTGCGAATGTCGATCACGTCGGGGCCCATGGTGCCTTTGAGCACGGGAAATTCGACACTGGGCGAGCCGTCGCTGAAGGAAAGCGTTGCAGTGACAGACATGGACACTCCAGGCAAGTCAACGGGGAAAGGCTCAGGGTTGTTGCAAGGCCGCTCGGAGCTGACGAACCATTTCCGCTGTCCCGTCGGGGCACTCATCCAAACGGCCCGAAATCAAATCCCACAGGGTGATGTCGTCGAGTTCAAGCAGTTTTTGCAATTGCGCATTCTCATCCGCTGTGAGCGAGCAGCCGCGACGCGTGAGAAAGCGCTCCAAGACGAGGTCGTTTTCAAGCAGGCCTCGCCGCGCACGCCAGCGCAATCGGTTGAATTCGACCTCGGTCAACATTGCTACGTCACCGCCGCGCCACCAGCATCTGCTTGATCTTACCGATCGCCCGCGTCGGGTTGAGCCCCTTCGGACAGACATCGACGCAGTTCATGATCGTATGGCAGCGGAACAAGCGGTACGGATCCTCCAAGTTGTTGAGCCGCTCCTCACGGATTTGGTCGCGTGTGTCGGCGATGAAGCGATACGCGGCAAGCAACCCCGCGGGGCCGACGAATTTGTCAGGGTTCCACCAAAAGCTCGGGCAAGAGGTGGAACAACAAGCGCACAGGATGCACTCGTAGAGCCCGTTCAACTCTTCACGGTCTTCTTGAGACTGCAAGCGCTCTTTCTCCGGTGGCGGCGAGTCGTTCACCAGGTAGGGCTTGATCGAGTGGTACTGCTTGAAAAAGGGGGTCATGTCCACGATCAAGTCGCGGATCACAGGCAGGCCGGGGAGGGGCCGCAGCACCACCTTTTTCGGCAAGCTGCGCATGTTGGTAAGGCACGCCAGCCCGTTTTTGCCGTTGATGTTCATCGCATCGGATCCACAGACACCTTCTCGACATGAGCGCCTGAAAGAAAGCGAGGGATCAATCTTTTTGAGCTTCATCAACACATCAAGCAGCATGCGCTCGCTGCCGTCGAGTTCGACCTCGAGCGTTTGCATGTACGGCTTTTCGTCCTTGTCGGGGTCGTAGCGATAAATCTCGAAGATGCGCTTGTCGGACATGAGACACTGCCTTTCTTTGTCCCAGGTCAAAAGGTTCGCTTCACCGGCGGGATCGGCTCCACCGTGAGCGGCTTCATATTGACTGGCTTGTATTCGAGGCGGTTGCCCTCGCTGTACCAGAGCGTGTGCTTGAGCCAGTCACGGTCGTTGCGCCCGAGCGGAAACTCGGGTGTATCGCCGTAATCTTGGACGCTGTGGGCGCCGCGGCTCTCTTTGCGTGCAGCCGCCGAGACCATGGTGGCCTTGGCCGCTTCCATGAGATTGGCCACTTCAAGCGCTTCGATGCGGGCAGTGTTGAAGACCTTCGATTTGTCTTTGAGATGCAGGTGCTTGGCCCGCTCATCGAGCGCCATGACCTTGCGCACCCCTTCATCCATACTTGCCTGCGTGCGAAAGACCCCAGCATGCTTTTGCATGGTCTGCCGAAGGTCGTTGGCCACGTCCTGGGCGTACTCACCCGAGGTGGAGGCGTCAAGCCGGGCGATCCGCTCGCGTGTGCGATCGGCTGCATCGGCCGGCAGCGGCTTGTGCGCCTTGGTCGCAAGGGCGGTTTCGATGATGTGATTGCCCGCCGCACGGCCGAAGACCAACAAGTCGAGCAGCGAATTGGTCCCCAGTCGATTGGCCCCGTGGACCGACACACAGGAACACTCTCCAATGGCGTAGAGCCCAGGCACGACCGTGTTCGGGTTGCCGTTTTTCGGCACGACCACCTGGCCGTGGATGTTGGTCGGTATGCCGCCCATCTGGTAGTGAATGGTCGGCACTACGGGAATCGGCTCGCGGGTGACATCGACGTTGGCGAAGTTCTTGCCGATCTCGTAGACCGAGGGCAGGCGTTTGAGAATTGTTTCCTTGCCGAGGTGCGTCAGGTCGAGCAGCACATAGTCGCCGTTTGGCCCGCAGCCACGTCCTTCCTTGATCTCCTGGTCCATGCAGCGGGAGACGAAATCGCGCGGCGCGAGGTCCTTGAGTTTCGGCGCGTAGCGTTCCATGAAGCGCTCGCCGTGCTTGTTGCGCAAGATGCCGCCTTCGCCGCGGCAGCCTTCGGTCAGCAGCACCCCCGCGTTGTAGACACCCGTCGGATGAAACTGCCAGAACTCCATGTCCTGGAGCGGGATCCCCGCCCGCGCGGCCATGCCGAGGCCATCGCCTGTGTTGATGTAGGCGTTAGTCGAGGCTGCGAAGATGCGTCCGGCACCGCCCGTGGCGAGCAGCACCGCCTTGGCATGAAAGATGGCCAGCTCACCGCTTTCCATCTCCAGTGCGGTCACCCCGACCACGTCCCCTTCCTGGTCGCGGATCAGGTCCTGAGCCATCCATTCGACAAAGAATGTGGTTTGCGCGCGGACGTTTTGTTGGTAGAGCGTGTGCAGCATCGCATGGCCCGTACGGTCCGCGGCCGCACAGGCGCGGGCCACCGGCTTTTCGCCATAGCGGGCCGAATGGCCGCCGAAGGGCCGCTGGTAGATGGTGCCGTCAGGATTGCGGTCGAAGGGCATGCCCATGTGCTCGAGCTCGTAGACCACCTTGGGCGCCTCACGGCACATGAATTCGATGGCGTCTTGGTCGCCGAGCCAATCCGAACCCTTGACGGTGTCGTAGAAATGGAAGTGCCAGTTGTCTTCTTCCATGTTGCCAAGCGCCGCGCCAATGCCGCCTTGTGCAGCCACCGTATGCGAGCGCGTCGGAAAGACCTTGGACAGCACGGCCACTTTGAGACCGGCGCGCGCTAGCTGCAGCGAGCAGCGCATGCCAGCACCACCTGCGCCAACCACCACAGCATCAAAGGTGTAAATCGGAAGACTCATCCGAAGCGCTCCTTAGCGGTTCAGGCCAAAAACGATGAGCACGGCCCACACACTGTAGGCGCCGAAGGCAAACCACGAGGCCCCGACCAGGACCGCGCGAAGGGCGGGGTCTTTGATGTAATCGGGCCAAACGTGCAGCACGCCGATGAGCCCGTGGTAGAAGGCGGACACAAGGGCAATCAGCGTGATCACCCGAAACACCGGCTGGGCGAAGAGGCCATGCCACTGTTCGGCACTCGGTGGCCCAAAGAGCAACAGCAGCACCAGCAGCGCAAGCACGTAAACGGCCACGAACGCGCCCGTCAGGCGCTGCAGCCACCACTCGATCACAGTCTCTTCCGAACGCATCAGCTCTACCCCAGACGCAACGCAACCACGGCAGTCAAGAGGACCGAAACGCCGATCGTGAGCCACGCCGAGCGTCGTGACGCACCCGGCTCGAGCCAATAGTTCGCGTCCTGAACCAGGTGTCGCAAACCCGCAAGCAAGTGGTAGAGCGTTGCCAGCAACAGCGCGAGCAACGCGAGCTTGCCGAGCGGGTGCCCCCAAACAGCCGAACGCACCGCTTCAAAGCCCGCCTCCGAGGCGAGGCTCATTTGCAACAGCGGCAGAACGAGCAACATGCCCAAGAACAGCACGACGCCGGAAATTCGATGCAGGATCGAAGCCAGTCCCGGAACGGGCAGCCGGTAGCGCAACAAATCAAACAAGCCCACATTGCGAAACACCGGACGTCTCCGCCGCGGGCCAGTCGCTTCTCGAGGCGTATGAGCCATGGAAATGCTTACCTCCGCTCAGTACAACGTGTTTGCGTAGTGATGCAGTCGCGTCGTGGCGAGGCCACGGCGAAACTCAACCGGCCGGTCGCCGTAGGTGAAGGCCACGCGTTCGACGCACAAAAGCGGCGAGCCGAGCCCGACTTTGAGCACTTCCGCGGCGACCGCGTCGGCGGCCACCGCTTTGATCTGCTCTTCCGCGCGCAGCATGCGCACTCCGAACTCGGTCTCAAAAAACCCGTACATCGAGCCCTTGTAGGCATCGAAGCGCTCCTTGGTGAGACCCTTGAACAGCGCGGCGGGCAAGGTGATTTCGTCGTAGACCGTCGGCACGCCTGAGTAGATCAGCACGCGCCGAAGTAGCAAGGCGGGCTCGCCCGACGGCACGCGCAGCAAGCGAGCGATCTCGGCAGGCATCCGTAGGCGGCGCACCTCAAGCAGTTCGCTTTTCGGAATTTCGACCTGCCCGTCATTCCTGCGGATGCGCAGGAAGCGAAACGTGGAGCTGTGGGTTTCGGTGTGCGTGGCAACAAACGTGCCCTTGCCCTGGCGTCGAATCAGGATGTGCTCGTCAACGAGTGACTCGATGGCTTTGCGCACGGTGCCCTGACTCACGCCAAACCGTGCCGCAAGCTCCGCCTCCGAGGGGATCGCCTCGCCCGGGCGCCATTCGCCCGCCTCGAGCGAGCGCGTGATCATCGAGCGGATTTGCGAATACAGGGGCCGAAACGACGCCGCCGACCCCTCCTCCGGCAGCGGCGCGCCTCGCCTCGTGCGTCCACCTCGAGCGCCCGACTTGCCGGCGGTCTGCCTCACGGGGCTGCCCTCGGCACCCGACCGCGGGTCGATGGGCCGAGAACCGGAAGTCGTGGCAGAGCGATCCATACGCTTGCATTGTCGCCGAACGGCGCCCGACCCGCAAGCAGGTGTCTTATGTCTTATATAAGATAGAAGACATTCTTGACCTGCCGAGCACGCTTGACGGACAATCGCGCTTGAGCCGAACCCGGCCGGGCATTGCCTGGAGCGCAGCCGTGACTGGCTAAGAGGGCCCGGAACAAGGCGGGGCGCAAGGGCAATCAGGCACGCCCGCGACCGGCCTCCTCGATGAGGCGGAACGCTCGCTGAGGAGATTTCGAACGCCCGCTACTGGTTCGCCAACCTTGCAAAATTGCCAACGATTCGACCTTACGCACTGAGAGCATTACCGCATGAAATCCCCTGTACGCGTCGCCGTTACGGGCGCTGCCGGCCAAATCGGCTACGCCCTGCTCTTTCGCATCGCTGCCGGCGAGATGCTTGGCAAGGATCAGCCAGTGCATCTTCAGCTTCTCGAAATCCCGGACGAAAAAGTGCAAAAAGCCTTAAAGGGCGTCATGATGGAGCTCGAAGACTGTGCCTTCCCCTTACTGGCCGGGATGGAGGCCCATTCCGACCCGAAGAAGGCGTTCAAAGACACCCGCTATGCGCTGCTTGTTGGGGCGCGGCCCCGCGGCCCGGGGATGGAGCGCTCCGACCTGCTGCAAGCCAATGCCAAGATCTTTATCGAGCAGGGGCGCGCGCTCAACGAGGTGGCCCATCGTGATGTTCGGGTGCTCGTGGTCGGCAACCCGGCCAACACCAACGCCTACATCGCACAGAAATCGGCCCCGGATCTTCCGGCCAAAAACTTCACCTCCATGCTGCGGCTTGACCACAACCGGGCCCTTTCCCAGTTGGCGCAAAAGCTCACGCTGCGGGTGACCGACATCAAGCACCTGGTGGTCTGGGGCAACCACTCCCCGACCATGTACCCGGACGTCCGGTTCGCCACCGCCGGGGGCTTCAGCCTATATGACCGAATCGATCCCAAGTGGAACGAGGAGGTCTTCATCCCGACGGTGGCCAAGCGCGGAGCCGCCATCATCGAGGCGCGGGGGCTCTCCTCTGCGGCCTCAGCCGCCAATGCCGCCATCGATCACATGCGCGACTGGGCGCTTGGTACCAACGGCGATTGGGTGACGATGGGCGTGCCCTCGGACGGCAGCTACGGTATCCCCGAAGGTATCCAGTTCGGCATGCCGGTGACCTGTGCACTGGGCGAATACAAGATCGTGCAGGGGCTTGAGATCGATGCCGCAAGCCGCGCGCGGCTCGACAAAACTTTGAAGGAGCTGCTTGAGGAGCGCGACGCGATCGCCCATCTGCTCAACTAAAAAGCGCCCGCGCCGTCTTGCTTCCGTGCGGCTGTGCGGCCGTACCGCCAGGGCGCGGAAGCCGCTTCTGATCTGCGCTGGCATCTTCCATTGCAGATCAGAAGCGCCCTTGAGCCGCGCGCGGCTCAAAAGGCAACAAAAGGGGTCATTGTCTTGCTCGAAAGGGAGCCCTCATGAGCCTTGCCTCGGCAGGCCGCGCTTTCCGTGCGGCGCTTGCGGCCGAGTCGCCGCTCCAGGTCATCGGCGCCATCAACGCCAACCACGCGCTTTTGGCCAAACGTGCGGGTTTTCGCGCCATTTACCTCTCCGGCGGCGGGGTTGCCGCCGGCTCGCTCGGCATGCCGGATCTTGGCATCAATACGCTCGATGATGTGCTCACCGATGTGCGGCGCATCACGGATGTGTGCGACCTGCCGCTTCTGGTGGACATCGACACCGGTTTTGGCCCTTCCGCTTTCAACATCGCACGCACGGTGCGCTCGCTGATCAAGTTTGGCGCTGCCGCCTGCCATCTCGAGGATCAAGTCGGCGCCAAGCGCTGCGGCCATCGGCCCGGCAAAGAACTCGTCTCCGGCGAGGAGATGGTCGACCGGATCAAAGCCGCCGCGGACGCCAAAACCGATCCGGATTTCTTTCTGATCGCCCGCACGGATGCCATTGCGGTCGAGGGTATCGAGGCCGCCATCGAACGTGCTTGCCGCTATGTGGAGGCCGGGGCCGATGGCATCTTTGCCGAGGCGGCGCAGGACCTGGCAACCTATCGCCGCTTCGTCGAGGCGGTCCAGGTGCCGGTCCTTGCCAACATCACCGAATTTGGCCAAACGCCGCTATTCACGGTGGAGGAGCTGCGCTCGGCCGGAGTAGCCATCGCGCTTTATCCCCTATCCGCGTTTCGCGCCGCGAACAAAGCGGCCGAGACCGTCTACACCGCCATCCGACGCGACGGGCACCAGAAAAACGTGCTCGAGCTCATGCAGACGCGCGCTGAGCTCTATGAGCGGATCGGCTATGACGACTACGAGCAAAAGCTCGACACCCTCTTCCAACGCCAGAAAAACTCCCCTTGAATCACTGAATCACCATCGCGAGAACGCCCATGTCTGACACCCAGGCTCCCGCCTTCCGGCCCAAGAAATCGGTCGCGCTCTCGGGCACCGCTGCCGGCAACACGGCGCTTTGCACCGTCGGGCGCACCGGCAACGATCTGGCCTACCGCGGCTACGACATCCTCGATCTGGCCACAGCCTGCGAATTCGAAGAGATCGCCTACTTGCTGATTCACGGCAAACTGCCGAATCGCGCCGAACTCGCCGCTTACAAGGCGAAGCTCTACCGCCTGCGCGGCATTCCGGCCGCGGTGCGGACGGTGCTTGAGCAGCTGCCGCCTTCGGCCCATCCGATGGATGTCATGCGCACGGCGGTCTCGGTGCTTGGCTGCATCGCCCCGGAAAAGGAGGACCACAACCATCCCGGTGCGCGCGATATCGCGGACAAGCTCCTAGCGAGCCTCGGGCCGATGATGCTCTACTGGTGGCACTTTAGCCACAACGGGCGACGCATCGAGGTTGAAAGCGATGAAGACTCGATCGGCGGGCACTTCCTGCATCTGCTCCATGGCCGCCGTCCGCCGCCTTCCTGGGTGCGGGCGATGCACACCTCACTGATCCTTTACGCCGAGCATGAGTTCGCCGCCTCGACTTTTGCCGCACGGGTGATCGCGGGCACGGGTAGCGATTTTTATTCCTGCATCGCCGGGGCGATCGGTGCGCTGCGTGGGCCTAAGCATGGCGGTGCCAACGAGGTCGCCTTCGAAATCCAAAAGCGCTACGACACCCCCGATGAGGCGGAGGCCGACATCCGTCGCCGAGTGGAGGCCAAAGAGGTCATCATCGGCTTTGGACATCCGGTCTACACGGCGAGCGACCCGCGCAACCAAGTGATCAAGGAAGTGGCGCGCACGCTCTCGCTCGAGGCCAACGACATGAAAATGTTTTCAATCGCCGAGCGGATCGAATCGGTCATGTGGGAGATCAAGAAAATGTTCCCAAACCTCGACTGGTTCAGCGCAGTCTCGTATCACATGATGGGCATCCCAACCGCCATGTTTACCCCCGTCTTTGTGATCAGTCGCTTGAGCGGCTGGAGCGCCCACATAATCGAGCAGCGCATCGACGGCAAGATCATCCGCCCGAGCGCGAACTACATCGGGCCCGAGAATCGAAAGTTCATCCCGATCGACCAGCGTCCGTAAGATGACACGCGCCTTCCGCGTTCCCTTGCCGGGCACGCCTCATGCGCGCTACGACGTGCGCGCAGCCGTCGAAGCCCTCCGACCTGGCAGTTTCGCGCGACTGCCCTACACCGCGCGGGTCCATGCCGAAAACATCCTGCGCCGCGCGGATCCAGCGCGGGTGAATGAATACCTACGGCCAATCGTCGAGCGGCGGCGAGATGAAGACTTTCCCTGGTATCCGGCTCGGGTGGTGTGTCACGACATCCTGGGGCTCACCGCGCTTGTGGATTTGGCAGGTCTGCGCGAGGCGATTGCCCAGGCGGGCGGCGATCCGCACGAGATCAACCCGGTCGTGCCCGTGCAGCTCATCGTGGATCACTCGCTTGCGGTCGAACACGCCGGCTTTGAACCCGATGCCTTTGCCAAAAACCGCGCCATCGAAGACCGCCGCAACGAGGATCGCTTCGACTTCATCGAGTGGACACGCAAGGCCTTCCGCAACGTCGATGTGATCCCGGCAGGCAACGGCATCATGCACCAGATCAACCTCGAGCGCTTGAGCCCGGTCATCGGCCTCGAGCGGGACGCCGAGGGGACGGTTGCCTACCCGGACACCTGTGTCGGCACTGACAGCCACACGCCGCACGTGGATGCGCTTGGCGTGATCGCGATCGGGGTGGGCGGGCTTGAGGCAGAAAACGTCATGCTTGGCCGCGCCTCCTGGATGCGCCTGCCGGAGATGATCAAGGTCGAACTCATCGCTCGCCCGCGTCCGGGCATCACCGCCACCGACATCGTGCTCGCACTGACCGAGTTTTTGCGCAAGCACAAGGTCGTGGGCGCCTATCTTGAGTTTCTGGGCGAGGGTGCGCGGGCGCTCACGATCGGCGACCGGGCGACCATCTCCAACATGGCCCCGGAATATGGCGCCACGGCCGCGCTGTTTCCCATCGATGAAAAAACGATTGACTATCTGCGCTTGACCGGGCGCGAGCCAGAACAGATCGCACTCGTCGAAGCCTACGCCAAGGCGGCAGGGCTTTGGGCGGATGAGTTCGCGCAGGCCGAATACGACCGCACGCTCACTTTCGATCTGTCGAGTGTGGTGCGCTGCCTCGCCGGGCCGTCGAACCCACATGCGCGTGTAGCGACCACCGAGCTTGTCGCCAAGGGCATCGCGCGCCGCGCAGCCGACCTGCCCTCACCCCAGCCCTCTCCCGGAGGGAGAGGGAGCCTTGGAGTACGCTCTCCCGCGGGCAGAGGGAGCAGAGACACACCCTCTCCCGCCGGGAGAGGGTGGCGCGAAGCGCCGGGTGAGGGTGAGCCTCTGCTGGCAGGTTTCGGCATTTCTAAGCGTGGGTCGTGAGCGGTTGATCCGATGAGTTCAGCGGCGCAGTGCAAGCAGCTTCGCATCTACGGGCGTGTGCAGGGTGTGGGCTACCGCGCGGCCTTTGCCGCCGAGGCCGAACGGCTTGGAATTTCCGGTTGGGTGAGGAACCGCCGCGATGGCAGTGTGGAGGCGCTGGTCGCGGGCCCTCCCGAGGCGGTCGAGGCGATCGAGCGCTTCGCCTGGAACGGGCCGCCGCTTGCACGGGTCGAACGGGTCGAGGTCCATGAAAGCGATGAGTCGGTCGGGGCCGGCTTCGTGATCCGGCCGACCGTTTGACGATGTTTCGACCGGCCGCGTCGGTGTCACCGATGCCACAGTTCGACAACCGTTTCCTGCGCCTTTTCCCGGGCGAGGCCAATCCGTCGCGCCATTCGCGGCAGGTGCATGGGGCGCTCTACACGCTCACCCCGCCCACGCCGGTTGCGGCACCGCGGCTGCTTGCCGAATCGCGCGAGGTCAAGGCGCTGCTCGGTCTGGAGGGGGTGGACCTCTCGGTCGATCCGTGGCTTTCGGCCCTTTCGGGCAACGGCCTGATTGAGGGCATGCAGACCTATGCGACCGCCTACGGCGGACATCAGTTCGGACAGTGGGCGGGGCAGTTGGGCGATGGCCGGGCGCTCATGCTCGGCGAACTCCTCGCCCCGGACGGCCAGCGCTGGGAACTGCAACTCAAAGGCGCAGGGCCCACGCCCTTTGCGCGGCGCGCCGATGGGCGCGCGGTGCTTCGCTCTTCGATCCGCGAGTTTCTCTGCTCCGAGGCGATGCACCACCTCGGGGTGCCAACCACCCGGGCGCTCTCGCTTGTGGCCACCGGCGAGCTCGTGGAGCGCGACATGTTCTACGACGGGCACCCGGCGCTCGAACCCGGTGCGATCGTCTGCCGTGTTGCGCCAAGTTTTCTGCGCTTCGGGCACTTCGAGTTACTTGCCTCGCGCGGTGAGACCGAGCTGCTTGCTCGACTCGTCGACTATGTGATCGAAGCCTTCTACCCCGAGGTCGAAGGCACGGGGCACGAGCGTACCGCGGCCTGGTTTGGCGAGGTCTGCGCACGCACCGCGCGGCTCATCGCCGAATGGATGCGGGTGGGCTTCGTGCACGGGGTCATGAACACCGACAACATGTCGATCCTCGGGCTCACCATCGACTACGGCCCTTACGGCTGGGTCGACCACTACGATCCGGCCTGGACGCCGAACACGACCGATGCGCAGGGACGTCGTTACTGCTTCGGCCGCCAGCCGGCGATTGCCCACTGGAACCTTGCGCGACTGGGCGATGCGCTTGCCACCCTTGGTGTGCCGGTGGAGGCCCTCGAGCGAGGGCTTGCCCGCTACGGCGAGGTCTACGCCGAAGCCCTAGAGCGGACCCTGGCACTCAAGCTCGGCTTTCCCGAAGTAAGCGCCGAGAGCACGGCCCTGGCGGAAGCGCTTTTCGCCTGGATGGGGCAAAGCGAGGTCGACTACACGCTCTTTTTTCGCGATCTCGCGCAGGCCGAGGCGCCCGAAGACCTGCGCCACGCCTTCTATAGCCAAGCAGCCTGGGCGGGCGCTGAGGGCGCCTGTCGCGCCTGGTTTGCGCGCTGGCGCGACGCGGTGCACGCGTTGGGCGAGTCGCCCGAGGTGCGCCAGGCGCGCATGAATGCGGTCAATCCCCGCTTTGTGCTTCGCAACTACCTGGCCCAGCAGGCAATCGATGCCGCAACCGCAGGCGATCCCTCGCTCGTGCACGAGCTGCTCGAGACGATGCGTCGGCCTTACGACGAGCAGCCCGGGCGCGAGCATTTCGCCGAGAAGCGCCCCGAATGGGCGCGGCACAAGCCGGGCTGTTCGATGCTCTCCTGCAGTTCGTGAACGCGCCTCCGTTGGCCTGTTGCTTCAGGGCGTTTAGTGCCGTTGCGCATGCGCCCGCCGCCAGAAAGCGGTAAAGTGCGACACACGAATCCATCCTCGGTGAGGCGGTTGTGGCGCAAAGCCTGAAACGCGCGTGGCTTTTCAAGACGGCCCAAGCTCGACTGGCAGCGCTTCGTCTTGCGCTTGAACGCCATCCGGGTTTGCGTTCGATGCTTTTTGGTGCGCTCGGCGCGGCGCTCGTGCTTGTGCCGGTTCTTGCCTGGCAGCGCGCAGGGCTTTCTCCGGCGCAGCGCTTCACGCAGGAGGACATCGAGGCCGCGGTTGAGCTTGCGCTACAAAACATCACGCCCCCCTCGCCGGCAGCGAAGGCCTATCAGGCCATCGAGCGCTCGGTGGTGCGCGTGGACGCCTATGCGATCGATCCAACCACGGGGCAGGAGAAAGAAACCGGCGTGGGCACCGGCGTGGCCATCCTCGACAACGGCACGATCCTGACCAATTTGCACGTGGTGGCCGGGGCCGAACGCATTCGGGTGACCTTCTTTGACGGAACGGCAAGCGATGCCGTGGTGCTCGGCATGCGGCCGGAGCACGATCTAGCGGTCGTGCGCCCGCGCACGATTCCCGATGATTTGTTTCCGGCTTCGCTGGCCTCAACGGCGGGGCTTGCGCTGGGCGATCACGTCTTCGCCGTCGGTTTTCCGTTTGGTATTGGGCCGTCGCTGTCGGCTGGGGTCGTCTCAGGCAAAGGGCGCACGTTTCGCTCGCAGGATGGTCGACAGCTCATGACCAACCTGATCCAGTTCGATGCTGCGGTCAACCCGGGCAACTCGGGCGGGCCGCTCATCAATGCCGACGGCGAGGTGGTGGGGATCGTCACGGCCATTTTGAATCCCAACGAGGGCGATCGAACCTTCGTCGGCATCGGCTTTGCCGTGCCGATTGAAAACGCCGCCACCGCGGTGGGCATCCCACCCTTTTGACACGCCGGTCATGAAGAAGGAACCCGCATGAGCACCCTCACTGCCGAAGAAGCCGCGCGGCTTTGCGAACGCATCCTCTACGAGGTCAAGCGTGTTGTGGTCGGGCAAGACGGCTTTTTGGAACGGGTGCTTGTGGCCCTGATCGCGCAAGGCCATCTGCTTGTGGAGGGCGTGCCGGGGCTGGCCAAGACCCTCACGGTCAAGACGCTCGCGCAAGCAATTGGCGGCAGCTTCCGCCGCATTCAGTTCACGCCCGATCTGGTGCCGGCGGATCTGGTCGGCACCCGGATCTATAACCAAAAGACCGGCGACTTTTCAACCACGCTTGGGCCGGTGTTTACCAACCTGCTGCTTGCCGATGAGATCAACCGCGCACCGGCCAAGGTGCAAAGTGCGCTGCTTGAGGTCATGCAGGAACGGCAGGTCACGATCGCGGGGGAGACGCATCCGGTGCCGCGGCCTTTCGTGGTGATGGCCACGCAAAACCCGATCGAAACCGAAGGGACCTACGCGCTGCCGGAGGCGCAGATCGACCGCTTCATGATGAAGGTCCTCGTGGGATACCCGTCCTGCGATGAGGAGTTCGTGATCGTGCAGCGCGTCACAGGACCGCCCGAGACGATCGCGCAAGCGGCCACGCTTGCCGAGCTGATTGCGCTGCAGCGCCTGTGCCGCGAGGTCTACGTCGATCCGGCGCTCATGCGCTATGCCGTGCGGCTAGTGGCGGCGACGCGCGATCCCGCCTCGGTGGGGCTGCCGGAGCTCAAGCGCTACCTCACCCTTGGGGCTTCGCCGCGCGGCCCGATCGCGCTCGTCGAGGCGGCGCGGGCGCTTGCGCTCATGCGCGGACGGCGCTACGCGCTCGGCGAGGATTTCGCGGCACTCGCCGCCGACGTGCTACGGCACCGGCTCGTGCTCTCCTATGAGGCGTTGAGCGAGGGGCTGAGCGCCGATGCGCTCTTGGCACGGCTCATCGAGCGCGTGGGGTTGCCGCGCGAGGTGTTGCGCTCCCCCGAGGAAGAGGCCGAGCGCGCTGCCGTCGAACGCGAGGCCGCCTAAGACGGCAAGGGTACGACGGCAAGAGTCACCGGGACGGAAGACGGGCGATGCTTGGACGCTTGAGGCGATGGCAAGCAAGGGCGGCTCTTCAGAGCGCGGCTCGGTTTGAACAGGCTTCTGAGGCGAGTGCGGCGCCCTCGGCATGGATGCAGGTTTCGCAAGCCGAACGCCTTCTGCGTCGAATCGAATGGACCGCCTTTCGGCGGCTCGATGGGTTGCTCCAAGGCGACTATCGGACCCTGTTTCGCGGCGCGGGGGTGGATCTGATCGATCTGCGCGAGTATCAGCCGCACGACGACGTGCGACACATCGACTGGAACGTGACCGCGCGCCTTCAGGTGCCTCACGTACGCCAATACGCCGAAGAGCGCGAGATGTCGGCCTGGTTCTTGATCGATCTGACCCCGTCGACGGGCTTTGGCTCGGTGGGCCGCTCGAAGCGCGATGCCATCCTGGAATTCGTCCTGTTGCTTGCACGCCTGATCGTGGCGCGCGGCAATCGCGTCGGGGCGTTGGTCTACGGGCGCGGCATCGATGCGCTGGTACCACCCGGCACGGGTCGGCGGCACGTGCTTTCGCTCGCCCATCGGCTGCTGTCCATGCCCCAACTCGGGGTGGTCGGACCGACTCGACTGGCCTTGCCGCTCGAGCGGCTCGGGGCCATGATGCGCCGACGTTCAACGCTGTTCGTCGTGTCGGATTTCCTGTCCGAGCCCGGTTGGGAGTTGCCGCTCGGCCGGCTCGCGCAGCGGCACGACGTGCTTGCGGTTTGGGTTCGCGATCCGCTCGAAGCGCAGTTGCCCGCGGTGGGGCTCATGACCTTTACCGATCCGGAAACGGGCGAGACGCTCTTCGTCGATTCGACCGATCCGGCGCTTCGTCGGCGCTACGGGGCGATTGCCGAGCGCGAAGGGCAGCGCATCGAGGCCGTTTTTGCGCGCACGGGCGTGCCGCGGCTTCGCCTGTCGACTGAGCGCGACGTCGTGACCGACCTGCTCGATTACCTGCTCGAGCGGCGCGCGCTCAGGCACCTGGCCGCCGCCCCCGGAGCGCGCGCGGGCCCTCGAAGCGATGAGCCCACGCCGTCTCACGCGGAGATCTCGCGATGACGCCGATTCGCTTTCTCTGGCCGAACATGCTGTGGTTGCTTGCGCTTTTGCCGCTCGCGGTGGCCTGCTACCTCTGGCTACTCAAGCGGCGCAAGAAGCAAGCGCTTGCCTATGCGCCCTTTGCTCTTCTGCGCGAGGCGGCCCAAGGCGCACGCTCGTGGCGACGGCACCTCCCGCCGGCGCTGTTGCTTGTGGCGCTCACCCTGATGCTGATCGCGGCGGCACGGCCTGTGACAACCCTCAAGCTGCCGGCCAACAAGCAAACCATCATCCTTGCGATGGACGTCTCAGGCTCGATGCGGGCGCGGGATGTGGAACCCAACCGCTTGGTGGCTGCGCAAAACGCGGCGAAAGCGTTCCTCGCGGAACTGCCGCGTGATGTACGGGTCGGGATTGTGGCCTTTGCAGGCTCGGCCCAAGTGGCGCAGCTTCCGACCCTCTCGCGCGAGGATCTGGTGGCGGCCATCGACGCCTTTCAGCTTCAGCGCGGCACCGCCACCGGCAACGCGATCGCGGTGTCGCTGTCGGTGCTGTTTCCCGAAGACGGCATCGATGTGAGCCAACTGCAGTGGGGACAGCCGTCGCGGGCGCGGCCGCTCGGCGAGCCGAGCCCGGACAAACCCAAAAAGGAGCGCGAACCTGTTGCGCCAGGCAGCTACACGAGCGCCGCGATCATCATGCTCACCGACGGGCAGCGCACCACCGGGATCGACCCGCTCGAGGCGGCCAAAATGGCCGCCGATCGCGGGGTACGGGTCTACACGGTTGGCATTGGCACCGTGGCGGGCGAGACGATCGCCTTCGAGGGCTGGAACATGCGCGTGCGGCTCGATGAAGACACGCTCAAGGCCATTGCCAACCGCACCGCGGGCGAATACTTCTACGCCGGCACGGCGGCCGATCTGAAGAAGGTCTACGAGCGGCTGTCCTCGCGCATCGCCTTCGAGAAGCGCGAAACCGAGGTCTCGGCGCTTTTTGCCTTGGCGGCCGCAGTGCTTGCAACCCTCGGAGCCGGGCTTTCACTGGCCTGGTTCGGCCGGATCGTCTGAGGGGTTGGCTTGTTCGGCTTGAGGACGCGGTGTCGATCAAACGAATTCTTGTGATCCTCGCCTTTGCCGGGTGGCTTGCAGCGATTGTGCTTCTGTGGCGCGACCAAGCGCAGTTGGCCGCCGAGCGCTTCCCGGGCGTCTCCGGCGACGGATCGGCCTTGGCGAGCGCTCCCGCGGCCTCGGGCATGACCTCCGCCCCCGACGGCATCGCTCGCAATCCTTCAGCCGAGGGCTCGCGCATCATCACGGTCGATGAGAACGCTGCGCCTGGGCGTCTGCAAGCCGAGGCACCGCCGCCGAGTCCAGCCGCAAGCGCTCGTTCCGCCGTTGCGCGTCCTCGCGGATCGGGCGACCCACGTACCGAGTGGCTGGCCGATCTGCAACGGCGCGGCACCTGGTCCGAGGCCATGCGCGAGGCAGCCACCGCGGCCGATCCACTTGCGTTGAGCTTCACCGGTGAGCTTGCGAGCTTCTGCGGCCTCTACGGCACGCGCGAGACACTGGCCAAGCTCGCCGATGAGCGCCTGCAGCCGGCACGTCTGCGAAGCTCGCGCCAAGGCTTCAAAACCCCGATCTTCCCAACCGCTGAGGATGAGCTTCGCTACCGCGAGAATCAGCGCGCCATCCGCCAGTTTTGCGCCGACTACGACGGCGCCTCGGTGGCCCAGATGCAGGCGGCTGCACTGCAGCAACTCAGCGCCCAGGGCTCGCCCTATGCGGCCTTCGCGAAGCTCTTTCCTGGCCGGCCCGATTTCACCGGGTTGAATGCGGCGCAGTTCGAATTGATCGAAAAGACCCTGGAAGGGGCGGACCTGGGCACGCTTGCCCTTTTGGGACGTTACGCCCAGCCGCTTCTCAACAACTATGTGCATGCGGCCAACGCCCAGCTCGACGGCGCGCCGATCTTCGGCCAAAACACCGGGCTTATCGCTTGGCAGCTTGCGTTGTGCAAGCTTGGAGCCTATTGTGGAGCTGACAGCCTCTGGGCGCGCGATGCCTGTTTTCGCTTCGGGGCTTGCGGGTCCGACTTTGCCAGCGGTATTCAGCAGGCGCTTGCCCGCGATGGGATCGATCCGAACGCGCTCGAGAAGATCGCCGCCGAGTGGGTCGAAGCCATCCGCGCCAAAGATCCCGCGCGACTCAACTTCCGCAAGGCGCCGGGGCCATGATTGACCTTTGGCGACACGGGTCGCTTGCGTTGGGGGCGCGTGAGGCCCCATACCCTGAGCGGCCACGCTGTGTGTAACCTGGTACGGCGCACGACCCTCGAAAAACACCCGCCACGCTTGCTTAGGGCCGCGCCCTGCGCGTCGAGGCGTGAGGCCCAGCATCACGCGCACGGACAGCAGCCCTGGGAGCAAGTCAGGGCAGCATGCCACAAGCGCGAAGGGCCGCGCGCTTTGCCTCCCACTGCGCTTGTGTGATGCCGGTACCGACCACCGCCTCGGCCGGCGGGAAACCGAGCATCGACCGCACGAGCAAGAGGCCTTCCTTGGTCAGGACGACGAGCCCGTCGTCGTCCAAGTCGAAGCTGCATGTCACGCTCGGCGTCGAGGTGAAGGTCACGAATTTCGCGGCATGACCACCCACGACCACGCGCGACTCGGCATGCGTCATCGTGGTGGGGGCGCTCACGTGGCGTACGCAGAGATATTCATTGTTCGCGATCGTTCCTGAAACGGACCAAGTGGCGCAGGTGCAGGTTGGGGAATTCGAGATGCATACTGCGCTGCCCGGTGCGCCATCCACGGCCACGAGGGCCGAGGCCGTGATGCCCGTGACCTGCACCGGTCCCGCCGTGCGAAGGCTGGAGACAGGAACGCCGTACTGCGCGGGCAGCACGAAGGCATCCGGGACAACATCCGCGGCCGCAAGGTCCAGCGACATCCGTGCCGCGAAGCCCTCCGTGACCCACACCGGGTTCGGCTGGGCGCCGCCGCTTGTGCCTGGGAACGGGTTCGGTGAGCTTGAATTCGTCATGCCCGCGACGTAGACCTCCCCGCTGAGGGGATGAATGGCCAGACCATAGGCTTCTTCGCTACCTCCGCCGCCCAGGTAGGTCGACTGACGAAGACTCAAAAGGCGTCGATCGAAGCGAGCGACGAAGGCGTCGACAGTCCCCGACCGCGTGGCTTGGATCCCGCCACTCGAACCGACCAGATTCGTTGATTCGGTTCTGCCAGCGACATAGATCTCTCCGCTCACCGGATGGATCGATAGGGCGTAAACGTGGTCATGCCCATCGCCGCCGATGAAGGTGGATTGGAGCAAGGCGGTCAGGGTCGGGTTCAGTCGCGATACGAACCCGTCGATTGCCGCGAATCGCGTTGGCACCGCCCCCCCTGTAATGCCGGGAAAGGTGGTCGTGGAAGACTGGGTGTAACCAGCGACGTAGACCGCGCCATCGGCGGGATGAATGGCGATCTGCGTCGGCACATCCTCGTGGTCACCGCCCAGGTAGGTGGATTGCAGGATCGCTGTCAGGTCGGCCCGCAAACGGCTCACAAAGCCGTCACCGTAAGACGTCGATGCGTTGTTCGGCTGCGCGCCGCATGCGCGCATTGGAAAGTCGGAGGCGTTGGACGTTCCGGTGACGTAGACCTCTCCACTCATCGGATGGATTGCGATGCCGCGTGCGCCATCCGCCGCGTTGTGACCGCCGAGGTAGGTCGATTGCAGGATATTCGTGAGCGCGGCATTGAGTCGTGCCACGAAGGCGTCGTAGCCGACCCCATTCTTGGTCGGCTGTCCGCCGCCTGCGGCTGCGGGGAAAGCGCCGGACTCGGTGGCACCGGCGACGTAGACCTGACCGGTCTCGGGATGAATTGCTAGGCCGTAGGCCACGTCTGCGCCTCCCGGTCCGCCGAGGTAGGTTGCCTGGATCAGGGTCGTGAGCGATCCGTTGAAACGCGCAACGAAAGAGTCTGTGTCCGCTCCGCCGGCCGCGTGGCTCGGCTGGGCCCCGCCGGTCGTGCCCGGTAGATTGAGCGAGGTGGTCGTGCCGGTGACGTAGACGTCGCCGCTGCCAGGGTGGATCGCGATCGCATGGCCACGATCAGAGCCACTTCCACCGTAGTAGGTCGATTGCAAGATGCTCGTGAGGGAGGCGTTGAAGCGGCTCACGAACACGTCGTTTAGTCCGCCATGGGTCGAAAAGGCTCCACCCGTCACACCCAGAAAGCTCGAGCCCTCGGTGTAGCCGGTCACGTAGACCTCACCCGTGATCGGGTGAATGGCGACGGCGTAAGCGACGTCCGTGCCGCCCCCGCCGAGGTAGGTCGATTGCAGCAGCGGGTCGATCGTGACGGGGCGACTACGGTCATAAGGTCCAAGCGCGAAACCGTATTCGTGACAGTGCCTGCCACAGGCGCGGGCGGCAAGCAAGTAGCGCACGGGAACCTCGCGCCGCTCGTTCTTGGCATCGAACTGAAACGCTACCGGTGGCGTAAAGCGAACCGGGCCATGATCGGTCATCGCTTCGAGTGCGCCCTCTGCGGTCAGGCGAAGGGTTGGCGTTCCTTCCAACCGCATGCGAATGACGCCCGGATCGCGCCCGGGCGCTACGGTGAAGAGTTTCTCAACGTTCGCCTGCGTTGCCCGCAGCTCGACGCGCACCCCGGGGAACACTTCGCCGAGATCGAGCGCGCCGAAGGTCGGCAGGTCGGCAACGTGACGGCTCGCCTCGCCAACGAAATAGCTCACGCGCCCTTCGAGGGGTTCGCGGCCCTCAACGTGCCCGACCTGCCCGCCGACGAAGCGCTCGGCGAGCATCCATCCGCGCGCGCGCGGACAAGGCGACGCTTGGCGCCCAATCTGCGGGCCCCTCAGATGTTCGGCGCGAGCGCATGCGGCCGAGTGCGGCCCGATGAACTCGTGCACGATCGCGCCGTCGCGCATGAGCCACACCGAACCCGCAAAACTCTGCGCGCGCCATGCTGCCTGCGTGTCCCACTGTCCCGTATTCTCGACCCAAGGTAACGCGAGACGCGTCAGCCGAGACGCAATCTCGACAGTCGAGGCGCTTGCGGATGCAAGATCTCGGGGAACGGCTGCGGCGGCGCCCATCAAGCACGCCCACAAAAGGGTCAACGAACACTGGAGAGCTGCGCGACGAAAAGCGTCCCGGATATCGTCGAACGACATATAGACCTCCGTCTCGGGTTTGAAACGCGACCGAATTCCAGACAACTGTTATGTTCGCGCGCGAGAGAGGGGTTGTCAACGGCATTAGGTGATTGACCCGTGGGTGATGCGGCGCCCGTTCTGGCGTGGTTCGTGCTCACTCACCCGAATGGACGACAGCCCATGAACGAGCTCTAGGAACGCTTCTGCGCGACCGACAAAGCAAGCGGTTCGCGCGCCGGGAGTGTGGTTTCAACCGGTGCGGACTCAAAGTCACCGCTCATCGCCTGAGGGCGACCCGAGAGGGCAAGCCGCGCAAGCACCGTGACCCGCTGCCCCGAACGCAGTCCGTCGCCGCCGAGCATGGCGTCGGCAGCCGAAAGCTCGACCGCTTGCGCAAGCTCTGCAGGACGCACGCGCTTGACCGCCAGGGGCGGGCCGCGATCTTCTCCGGCCGGCCGCACGATCACAAAGAGCGCCGCCTCGGGTTGGTTGCTCAGGGCGGCTTGCGCCTCGGCGGAGAGCCGCACATCGATCCGCATGAGCGGCGCAGCCGAGGCTCTAGGCTTGTCGGCGCCCGGCGCTCGAGCATCCGCGGCGCTGGCCGCGCCCGTTTCTGCCTGACGCTTGGCGATGTCACTGAGCGCGTTTTCGGCGATGGCGGCAAAGGGGCTCTGCGCATCGACCTGCTGTCGGGCAAGACGAAAGCTCTGTTCGGCCTCGGCGAGACGGTTGCTCTGGATTTGCCAGGTGCCAAGCAGGAGAAGCGCCTTGGGATGCTGCGGATTCAAGGCCAGCGCCTTGCGCACCAGCTCAAGCGCTTGCCCCTCGAGACGGCCTTGTGCCGCACCGGCTGCGGCATCGGCATAGTCGGCCCACAGGTCGGCATCGTTGGGGTCGAGTTCGACTGCGCGGGCGAAGGCGGCCATCGCTCCCTCGAATTGCCCGACCGAGGATTTGGCGCGGCCAAGCAGGATCCAGCCTTTCAGATCATTGGGTTCGCGGGCGAGGCGTGCCTCGGCATCGCGAAAAAGCGCCTCCAGTTGCTCTTTCGCAGCCGCCTCGTCCGGCTCCCGGATTTCCGGGATGACCGCCAGCGGGTGCCCGATGAGCAGGTAGGCCAACACCGCTAGCACCGGCAGCGAGACCGCCACCGCCACCGCGCTTTTTCGATAGCGGGTCGGCGCGGGCTCGGCGCCTGCCGCGGCGCCGGCTTGCGCCTCTGCGAGCACCCGCGCTTCGAGCTCTTGCTCGGCTTCGCGCGCGGCCTCTTCCGCAATCAGCCCAAGGGCACGGTCGCGCTTGAGCTCCTGCCATTCGATCCGCGCAGCCTCGAGGTTGGCCCGCTCACCGGCCAAGCGCCGCGGTGCACGATCGCCGCGCCAAAGCGGCCGGGCCACCAAAACCCCGACCAGGATCGCAAGGGCCGAGGCTGCAAGGACGAAGCCCAGGGCCGGGTTCAAGGCTCACCTCCCTCGAGCAGTTGCCGAGCGCGGGCCCGGGCGGCTGCGGGTTCAGGCTCTGCGGGGGCTGCGGTTTTGGCAGCTGCCGGCGTTGAGGCGGCAAGCGCTGACCGTAAAGCCTGGGCGCGAAGCCGTCGCAGCATCCACCACACGCCTACGGCAAGCAGCACGAACGGCCCGACCCAGAGCAACACGGTGCTCGCCTTGAAGGGCGGCCGATAGAGCACAAAGTCGCCGAAGCGCTCCTGCATGTGTCGCTTGATCTCCTCCTCGGTTTTGCCCTGCGCAAGGAGGACGCGTACCTCGCGGCGCATGTCCTGCGCCACCGGCGCGTCGCTTTCGGCCACCGTTTGGTTTTGGCAGACGAGGCAGCGCAGCTCGCTGGTGAGTGCCTTGACACGGGCCTCAAGCGCCGGATCCGGCGCGGAGGTCGAGGGTTGCTCTGCGGCAAGCGAGAGGCTGGCCCCAAGCAGGAGCGCAGCACAGGCACGCCCCGCGCGCGCGCCTTCTGGGCGGAGGCGACGCTGCCGGCTCATGGCGCTGCCGCAGCCTGCACCGATTGCAGCTCGCGGGCTGTGCGTGCGGCGCGCCGATAGCGGGGATCGAGCGCGCCGAGCAGCCCACCAAGGGCCATGATCACACAACCGAGCCAAATCCAGTTCACAAAGGGCTTGTAATGCACCCGCACCGTCCAGGCCCCGCCGGAGAGCTCTTCGCCAAGCGAGACATAGAGGTCGCGATCGAACTCCCGGTCGATTGCTGCCTCCGTCATCGGCTGAGCGCGCTGCGAGGCGTAAAAACGCCGCTGGGGCTTGAGCACGCGATCCAGCGCATCGTTTTTCAGAAGCACGAAGCGGCCCTCTTTGGCGGTGTAGTTGGGCCCGGTCACCTCGGCCACACCCTCAAAGCGGACGACATAACCGGCAATCGACTTGGTATCGCCCGGCTTCATCGCCAGATCATGCTCCTGCTCGAAGGCTTTCACGGCCGTCACCCCGAAGACGAAGGCCGCAACA
Organism: Casimicrobiaceae bacterium; assembly: GCA_025056355.1. Lineage (GTDB taxonomy): Bacteria > Pseudomonadota > Gammaproteobacteria > Burkholderiales > Casimicrobiaceae > Casimicrobium. Next base: position 35,731 of record JANWWI010000020.1, read on the forward strand.
CCCAGATGCGCTACCTGCATGCCGTGGTAGGCGATCGGGATTTGCCGCCAGCGCGAAAGTCCGCTCGCAAGTCCAGCGGCATGGCGCAGCCGCTCCCGGTAGCCGACGAGGACTCCGGCGGCAAGCCAGGCCGCAAAGGCCATTCCGATGCAGGCAAGCGGCGAAAACCGCGCCGGGATCACGGCGCAAAGCAAAAACGCAGCCGCTGCCGCAATCGCCGGAAGCAACATTCTCGCGCGCAGGCTTGCCGCATCCTCATCCTTCCAGCGGGCAAGCGGCCCGATGCCCATGAGCGCAATGAGCGGCAGCATGAGCGGTACGAACACGATTTCGAAGTACGGCGGCCCCACGCTCACTTTGCCCCAGCCCAAGGCCTCCGAGGCAAGCGGGTAGAGCGTGCCAAGCAGCACAGAAGCCGTGGCCACCACAAGCAGCAGGTTGTTGCCGAGCAAAAACGATTCGCGCGAAAGGAGCCCAAAGCGCCCACCCTCATGCACGGCCGGGGCGCGCAGCGCGTAGAGCGTCAGTGAGCCGCCGATAATGGCTACAAGGAACGCAAGGATGAAGACACCGCGTTGCGGGTCGGTGGCGAAGGCATGCACACTGGTCAGCACCCCCGAGCGCACAAGGAAGGTGCCCAAGAGCGAAAGCGAGAAGGCGGCGATCGCCAGAAGCACTGTCCAGGCCTTGAACGCGCCGCGTTTTTCGGTCACCGCCAGCGAATGAATGAGCGCTGTGCCCACGAGCCACGGCATGAAGGAGGCGTTCTCCACCGGGTCCCAGAACCACCAGCCGCCCCAGCCGAGTTCGTAGTAGGCCCAGAAGCTGCCCAGCGCGATGCCCAGGGTCAAAAAGATCCAGGCCACGATGGTCCAGGGCCGGCTCCAGCGCGCCCAAGTCGAATCGAGCCGCCCGCCCCAAAGCGCGGCGATCGCGAAGGCAAACACCACCGCAAAGCCCACATAGCCCATGTAGAGGAGCGGCGGGTGAAAGATCATTCCCGGATCTTGCAGGAGCGGGTTCAAGTCCCGCCCATCCGGTGGTGCCGGCAAGATGCGCTCGAAGGGGTTCGAGGTGAGTACCGTGAACGCGATGAAAACGCTTGTGATGCCTGCAAGCACCACGAGAACACGGGTGACAAGCACATCCGGTAGCTGGCGCGAAAAGATCGCCACCGCCGCCGACCAACCCGCGAGCATAAGCAGCCACAGCAGCATCGAGCCCTCATGCGAGCCCCAGGTGGCCGTCACACGGTAGTACCACGGCAAGAGCGAATTCGAGTTCTGCGCGACGTTTTGGACGCTGAAGTCGCCTTGCACGAAGGCGGTCATGAGCGCACCGAAGGCGAAGGCGATCAGGGCGAAGACGATGAGCGTTCCTTGCCGGGCAAACTCAATGAGTGCCACACCGCGGCGAAGGTTGACGCCCGCACCGAAGACGGCGACGGTCAGCGTGACGAAAAAGGCCAGAATGAGCGAGAGGTTGCCGAGTTCGGGGATCATGGCAAGCGCCTCGGGCGGGCAGTTGCGTGCGAAAGACGATGCGCGATTGTAGGAACGCGCGCCACCACGCCCACCTTGGACAGTATGCGGCGCGTGTCGTTTCCGCCAAGACCGGCGGGCCTGCGCCCTAAAGTATCAGCGGTGCAACGAAGGCGAAGAATCCGCCGATCAGGTAGAGCGCAACCGACACCGTATAGACCGCGCGCGAAATGCGCCGCTGCCGCGTGCAGGCCGCTGCAAGCGCCGGGTCGGCGGGGCAGGGTGCATAGCGCGCCCGCCACTGAAAGTAGCCCGCCACCGCAAGCATCACGCCGGCGACGGTAAAGACAAGGCCCTTGTGCTCGGAGAGCCACACAAGCTGCGGAAACATCCCCACGAGCGAGGCAAGCGTGGCCCCCGCCCCGAGCGCAACCAGCAGCGCGGGGAGCGCGCAGCAGACAAGCGTGCTTGCGCTCGTGAAGACGGAGAGCCAGCTTGCGGCGGCGCCGAGGCGAGTGGGTTGAGTAACGTCCATGGCCTGCGCGCTTGCTGAGACTTACTTGCCGCGCACCGAGGCGCGGATTTGCGCGATCGACTCCGGCGTGCGCTCGATGGCCTTGACCTCGTAGCCCGCATCCGCGATCTGCTTGCGCAGTACCTGGTCGTCGAGTTTCATGCCCGGCTTCTGGGCGACGGCGACGATCTTGTTTTCGAGGCTGACAAAGACATCGGCGGTTTCCTTGTTCGCGCGCAGTTTCTTCTCAATCGAACCCGCGCAGAAGGCGCAGACCATGCCGTCGACGGTGAGTTTGACGGTCTCGGCGCTTGAAGGGGAAGCCGCCAGGGTCACGGCGGCCAACATCGTGATCAGGGGGGCGAGACGGTGCTTCATGCTGAACTCCTAAAAGGTGAACATCAGGTTGACGAAGAGATCGTTTCGGTTTTGGCGGTTGACGCTTACGCCGGCATCGATCCACCAACGTTTCGAGAAAAACCGCAGATAGGGTGTCACCTCGACCTGCGATTGTCCCGTTTTCTTGCGCAGCTGCACGCCGCCCCAGGAGGCGATGTCCTCGTAGTCCGCCGCGTAGGGGGCCAGCATTGCTTGCAGTACCGTTTCGCTGCGCGAGCGGCCCGCGTAGCGATAGCCATGCCAGGAGGCGCGCGTGTAAACCCAGCGTGTCTCGTAGTCTGCCCAGAGGCCCCCATGCACACCGTAGCGGGTGTCCTCGGTGCGAGCGTTGCGAGCCGCGAGCGGCCCACCGTAGACATAGGCGTTGCCGATTCCATCAGGGAGTTGATGGCGCACAAGCAGGAGGGCCGCCTGACCCAGCACGAGGTCGGTGCGTTCCCGGTGCCGACCCCCGTGTACGGCATCAAAGCGGCGCACGAAAGCGATGGAGCCGCTTACTTCGCGAGTGAAGCCGTAAGCGATCTCGGCTGTGCGTTCACCGGGTGTCCAGCTGCCCATCACCATCGTTACGTCCTTGGGGATGAAAAAGCCGGCATACGCCGAGCCGCTGGCTAGCCATCCGAGGGCCACAAGGAGGGTTGAGGCGACCACGCGCGATGCGCGTGCCGGGGTGGTGCGCCCTTGGGAGCTTTGAATCAAAACCATAGGATCCTTCCTTCGAGGGTTTCAGGGCAAGTCCAAGCCCGCCCTCGTCGTTCAAGCGGGCGGCTTGGCTGCAAGGCGCTTGAAGCCTCAGATTCCGTTCAACGGGGAAGGATCAAAGCCGTGGCGGCGGCAACTCTGGACAAACGCTACGGGAGCTGAGGCGCTCAGCGAGCGTGTCGGGCCGGCACGAGCTGCCGGGAAGGGCGATGCGCGGCTTCGTTTCGAACCAGGGCAGCGCGGCGTGTCCATGGCCGGGCAGCGTGGGCGTGGTCGGCTCTTCATAGCTTTCGACCGCATGCCAGAAACTGGCCGCATCGACCACGGCCAGGGCGGGGTCGAGCGGCTCGTAGTGACGGTCCTCCGGTTGCGGAAGCGCCGGATGCGTCGGACCGCCGATCGCCAACGCGAACTCCAGCGTGAGCCGCTGGGGCGCGAAGGCTGCGACCGGCACCCACGCAAGCAGGCACATCAGACACACCAGGTGTCTGAACACAGGTCGAGTGCGGCCGGAGAACTGCATGTGTGGTCTGATCGTACAGCTTGCCTGAAGTTCCGGCGAGAGAGCACGGTTGAGGTCGACGCTGCCAAGCGATTCGACGGGTCGGATTGCGGCCATGCCGCAACGCCGCTCCGGGGCCGAAGCGCGCCGATGCGCTTGCTGCAGGGGCGCGCCCACGTATGATGCGAATCCGCCGCCGCCTGCCCTTAGGGTCCGACAGGCCTGTTTCCGTTATGACCACTGCAGTGCTTTTCTTTTGTCATGGATCGCGCGATCCGCTGTGGCGAGTGCCGATGGATCAGATCGTGGCCGAGTTTCGCGGCATGCATGCCACGAGGCTCTGCGAGCTTGCCTTCCTCGAGTTCATGGAGCCGTCGTTTGAGGAGGCCGTGGAGCGCCTGGTTGCACAACACGCCACGCGCATTCGCGTGATCCCGCTCTTTCTTGCCCGCGGTGCGCACTTACGTCGCGATCTCGATGATCGCGTCGATGCCGCCCAGCTCAAGCATCCCAGCGTGGCTATTTCCGTTGCCCCGGCCCTTGGAGAGGTTGACTCCATTCGCGCCGCGATCGCGAGCTGGGTGGCGCAGCAGGTCTGAACCCGCGGCCTGCAACCGCGGCGCACCGGCATCAGACAAAATACGCGCAACCCGGAAGCGTGGCCGAGTGGTTTAAGGCACCGGTCTTGGCGCCAAGCCGCGCGGTGAGCGCGGCTGCGCCAGCGTAGGGTCATCATCGCGCCGTGAGGCGCGATGTGAGCCGGAGCTAAAACCGGCGACAATTG
>JANWWI010000021.1 GCA_025056355.1 Casimicrobiaceae bacterium
AACACGCTTTGGCTCCGGCCGCCGTGCTGCCGCACGGCTTCACGTTCGCTCGCGCTCACGTGAGCCTGCGCCGCAACATCGCTCGCGCGATGTTGTCCAGGCGTGCGACTTAAACCACTCATCCATCTCTCCTCGAAAACCCGATCGACGTCGCACGCAAATCACAACACGCTTTGGCTCCGGCCGCCGTGCTGCCGCACGGCTTCACGTTCGCTCGCGCTCACGTGAGCCTGCGCCGCAACGAAACGTTGGGGCGCCACGCGCTGTGACCCGCCGGGTTTGAGTTGAGCCGAACGACGCGATCACGAGAATTTTAGGCTCCTCAGAGACCAAGCTCTTTCCTGAGCGCGATTTCGTCCTCTTCTCGATAGCGACGGTTAGCGCATTGGGTGCGCCACGCCTCAATTCGCGCTTGCAAGGGCGCCACGCGATCGTTGATGGTGCGCCCGCGGGCGTTGATCGCCTCAATCCTCGCGTTGAGCGCATCGACCCGCTGACCATGTTCGCGTACGGCGGCCACGTGTTCGGTCTGCCGCAGGTCGTTGCGCCGGCGTCGGTCCCGGAGCGCCTGTTCCTCGGCGTCAAACGGTGCGCGCTCGGCCTCGCTCTTCGCCTGCCTGCGCTCGAGGCTCAGCTCGACCAGGCGGCGGCTGATCGCTTCGTCCTCTGCACGCAAGGCCAAGCGCTCGGCCTCGAGCGCCTCGGCCTGCCGCTTGAGTTCGGCCTGATCCGCGCGGATGGCATCGTGTTCGCGCACGAACGCCTCCTGCTCGGCGCGAATCGAAGCCGCCTCCCGGTCGTTGGCCTGCTTCGCCAGCAAACACGCGCGCAGCTCCTCCTTGGTCAGGAGGGCATCCGTGCGCCCGCCCGGCGCGGCCTGCGCCCAAACCCCAGCCGCAAGCAGCCCCACGAGAAGGGCCGAAGCGCTCCGGCAAGCGAGCCGCGCGCGCCGAGTCGATAAGATTTGCTCAATTGCGCGCATACCGGCTCTGAACCGCGCGCTCTGTCCACTTGCCATGGCCAAACTTTCTGTCAACGTGAATCGGGTGGCGCTTCTGCGCAACAGCCGCGACCACGGCTGGACGCCCGACCTCATCATGATCGCTCGCCGGATTCTAGAAGCCGGTGCCCACGGCATCACGGTGCATCCACGTCCGGATGAGCGGCACATCCGCGCATCGGACGTCGCACCGATGGCGGCGGTGGTGGCCGCCTTCCCCGGCCGCGAGTACAACATCGAGGGCAATCCCGAGCACAACCTGCTTGCCCATGTGCATGCGGTGCGTCCAACGCAGGCGACCTTCGTGCCCGATGCGGTCGGACAAAAAACCTCGGATCACGGCTATGCGCCGGAGCATACCCGTCGCATCGCTGGCTTGGTTGCTGAAGCCCGACAAAGCGCCTCGCGGGTGAGCTTGTTCGTCGACCCCGATCCGGCCGCCATCGATGCAGCGGCCGAGGCTGGAGCCCAGCGTGTGGAGCTCTACACCGAGCCCTACGCCCGAGCCTTCCACGAAGGCGCCTGGCGCGAAGCCTTGCCGCGCTATGTGCGCGCGGCTGAACATGCGCGCCGCTTGGGCTTGGGGGTGAACGCCGGTCACGACCTCAATCTGGACAACTTACCCGCCTTCATTGCCGAGGTCGAACCCGATGAGGTCTCGATCGGCCATGCGCTCATTGCCGATGCCCTGCTCTACGGCATTGCCGAAACGGTCGAGCGCTACCTGCGCGCGGCGGCCGGTCAAGGCTGATCCGATCGAGTCGATGTCCGTGCCGCGCCTACCGCTTGCGCTCACCCTTGGCGACCCGGCCGGTGTCGGGCCCGAAATCGTCGCACGCGCGCTTGCGGCGCAGCCGCATGATGGGGAATCAGCCACGCCGGTGCGGGTGTTTGGCCCGCGCAGTGTGCTTGAAGAGGCCCTTGCCCGCTTCGCCCCCGAGGTCGCTGCCTTCGATTGCGTCGACACCGGTCCGGTGGGCCCTTGGAGGCCCGGTGAGCCGTCGCAGGCAAGCGGCAAGGCCGCGCTTGAGGCCATCGAGGCCGCGGTGGAGGCCTGCCAACGTGGCCGCTGCGCCGCCCTGGTCACCGCTCCCATCAGCAAAACCGCGCTTCGCCTGGCAGGCTGCCCGTTTCCCGGCCACACGGAGCTTCTGGCCAAGCTCTGCGGTGTGGAGGAGGTGGCCATGATGTTTGCCTCGGAGCGCCTGCATGTGGTGCTTGCCACCATCCACCTGGCGCTCGCGGAGGCAATCGGCGCCCTGACCTGCGAGCGTGTCGAGCGCGCGATCCGCTTTGCGCATGCGGCAGGGCCTTGGGTGAGCGCTGATCCGAGCCGCGCCGCACGACCCAGGATCGCGGTGGCGGGCTTGAACCCACACGCGGGCGAGGGGGGACTGTTCGGGCGCGAAGAAATCGAAGTCATCGCGCCGGCCATCGAACGCTGCCGTGCCCGGGGGATTGACGCAAGCGGCCCTTGGCCACCTGATACCGTCTTTATGCGCGCGCGGCGCGGGGAATTCGACCTGGTGGTGGCCATGACCCACGATCACGGCCTGATTGCGGTCAAGCTCGACGGCTGGGAACAGGCGGTCAACATCACCTTGGGCTTGCCCTTTTTGCGCACCAGTGTGGACCATGGCACGGCCTACGACATTGCCTGGCAGGGTCGCGCCTGCGCGGAAAACCTCAAGCATGTGCTGGCTTGGACTTCGGCCCGCCTGCCCCAACATTCCACAGCTGCCGTGAGTTGCCGTAAGCTGCCTTGAAGCAGCGGTCTTCGGGGAATGTCAGCCTGTCTGAGTTGCGGCGCATGCTGCGCCTGGTTTCGGGTCGACTTTTCGGTCGAGGAGCTCGAAAGCGAGGGCGGAAGCGTTCCCGACGGGCTTGCTGAGCCGGTCAATGGCACAACCGTCCGAATGCGTGGCACCGACCGCTGGCCGCCGCGCTGTGCGGCGCTGTGCGGCCGGATCGGCGAGCGGGTGCACTGTGCGATCTACGAATGGCGTCCAAGCCCCTGCCGGGAGTTCGCCGAAGGCAGCCACGCCTGCGACCAGGCGCGCCGCCGGCATGGACTGCCGCCGCTTCCTTAGCCCGCCTCGGCGCAAACGCTCCTGAGCCGGCCGCGGCGACAATGCGGACCTCACCGCCAGGAAGTCAACCCGTGAGCCTCGTCGAAAGTGTTTTGCTCCTCGGCGCGCTGATCGTGGCAGGCGCGTTTTTCGCGCTGGCCGAGATCAGCTTTGCCGCCTCTCGGCCGACACGCCTCGAGGCGCTGGCCGAAGCCGGCGATGCACGCGCCGGGGAAGTGCTTCGGATGCGGGAGCAGCCTGGCGACTACTTCGCGGTGGTGCAGATCGGCCTCAACGTGGTGGCTTTGTTGGGCGGCATCGTGGGCGATGAGGTTTTTGGGGCGCCCTTTGCCGGTCTTTTCATGTGGTTGATGCCGGAGACAGCCGCACGGCTGGCCGGGCTTGCCGTATCGGTGGCCATCATGACTGCGCTTTTTTTGATGCTCTCGGATCTGTTGCCCAAACGCTGGGGCATGGCCGAGCCAGAGCGCATCGCGGTGCGTCTGATCCGGCCCATGCGCTTTTTGATCATGGCCCTCAAGCCTTTCGTGTGGCTGTTCGGCCGCGCCACCGAGGCGCTCATGCGGCTTCTGGGACTGCCCACCGAACGCGACGAAAAGGTCACCGCCGAGGATGTGCTTGCCATGGCGGAGGCAGGCGCTCGCTCCGGTGCGCTTGAGCGCAAAGAACACCGGGTGATCGAAAACGTCTTTGAAATGGACAGCCGCTCAGTCACCACCGCGATGACTCCACGCGACCGAATCGCGTGGTTCCGACGCGATGACCCGGAGTCGGTGGTGCGGGCGCGTATCGCGGCCGAGCCCTATTCGACCTATCCGGTCTGCGATGGTGATCTGGATCATCCGATCGGCTATGTGGACGCCAAGGATCTTTTCCAGCGCGTGCTCAACGCCCAGAGCTTTACCCTCACTGATCCGACGCTCTTGCGCAAGCTGCTGGTCTTGCCCGATCAGCTCACCTTGGCCGAGGCGCTCGACGCCTTCCGCCAGGCTCACGAGGATTTCGCTCTCATCGTCAACGAATATGCCGTGGTGGTCGGGGTACTGACGCTCAACGATGTGATGAGCACCGTGATGGGCGAACTCGTCAGCCCGATCGATGAGGAGCTGATCGCGCGCCGCGACGATGGATCCTGGCTCATCGACGGGGTCGCGCCGATGGCCGAAGTGCTGCGCGCGCTTGAAATCGAGGAGACACCGCCCGAGCCCGAGGCCTACGAAACGCTCGCGGGCTTTCTCATGCATGAGCTGCGGCGCGTGCCACGCCGTACCGACGTGGTCGAATGGGCCGGTCTGCGCTTCGAGGTCATGGATGTGGACGCCTTTCGCATCGATCAGGTGCTCGTGACACGCATGAGTGCCACCCCGCCCGAATCGCCGCTTCCCCACTGATCGAGCTAGGCGATCAAAAAACGCAAATAAATTTGCTTTACGAACCGCCGCTGCGCTCGAACAATGCCGTCGATCGGATCGACCACCGGCCGCCTCACGCGGCTTGCGGGCGTCGACCGAGTTCTTTTCCCGTCACTGACTTCATCCAAGGACTTTTCGATGGCTTTGATCAACCGCAGCATCCAGCCGTTCAAGGCACAGGCCTTTCACAACGGCAAATTCATCGAGATCACCGACGCCACTCTGCGTGGACAATGGTCGGTGCTGGTGTTCATGCCCGCAGCCTTTACCTTCAACTGCCCGACCGAGGTCGAAGATGCAGCAGAACACTACGACCTCTTCCGTTCGCTGGGTGCCGAGGTCTATGTGATCACCACCGACACACACTTCGCCCACAAAGTCTGGCATGAGACGAGCCCGGCGGTCAGCAAGGCGCGCTTTCCCCTGGTCGGAGATCCGACGCACCAGCTTGCGCGGCAGTTCGATGTGCTGATCGAGGAGGAAGGTCTCGCGCTTCGCGGCACCTTTATCGTTGATCCAAACGGCATCATCAAGACCGCGGAGATCCACGACAACGCGATCGCACGCGACATGCGCGAGACGCTGCGCAAGCTGCAAGCCGCGCAATACGTGGCCACTCACCCCGGTCAGGTCTGCCCCGCCAAATGGCAGCAAGGCGCCAAGACGATCGCGCCTTCGCTTGAGCTGGTGGGCAAGATCTGACCGGCGGCCGCTTGGTGCCCAGCGTGTCAGTGCATGCGTTTGCGTGTTTGGGCAACGCGGCCAGGGCGCGCCTGCCATGGGCCCACCCTCCAGCGGTGTGCCGCCAATCCGACCGGCTCGGCCACAGCCTCCCCGTGGCACGCCCCGGCTGCGGCGCTGTCAGCGCGCGCGGGGAGTTGGCCGATCCTCTCCCGTCTCTTTTTCAACCGCTGAATGCCGATGCTTGAAGCCTCTTTGCGCGATCAGCTTCGCACCTACCTGGACCTTTTGCAACAACCCGTCGAGCTCGTGCTCTCGCTTGATGAGTCACCGACGAGTGCTCAACTCCTGGCTTTGGCCGAGACGCTCGTCTCGCTGTCGCCGCGCTTGAGCTTGCGCACCGACGGACAAGCGCAGCGGCGCCCGCAACTGCAAATCACGCGGCCCGACCAGGATGTGGGGGTAGCCTTCGCCGCGCTTCCGCTCGGGCATGAGTTCAGCTCCCTCGTGCTTGCGCTTCTTCATGTCGGTGGTCATCCGCCGAAGGCCGATCCGGCAGCGCTGGCTGCCGCTCGCAGCCTCGACCGACCCATCGAGGTGCAGACCTGGATGAACTTGAGCTGCCACAACTGCCCCGAGGTGGTGCAGGCTTTCAACACCTTGGCCGCAGTCAATCCGCGGGTGCGGCATGTGGCCATCGATGGCTCGCTCTTTGCCGCCGAGGCGGAGGCACGTGGCATCCTCGCCGTGCCCACGGTGTATGTGAACGGCCAAGCCTTCGGCTCGGGCCGCATGAGCTTCGAGGAGATCGTGGCGCGGCTCGATGAGCGCGCCGCGCATCGCAGCGCTGAGGCGCTCTCCCGGCAGGCTCCCTTTGATGTGCTGGTCATCGGCGCAGGTCCTGCCGGGGCGGCCGCAGCCATCTACACCGCGCGCAAGGGCATCCGCACCGGCTTGGCCGCCGAGCGTATCGGCGGTCAAACCTTGGACACCCTGGCCATCGAAAACTACATCTCGGTGCGCCAGACCGAAGGGCCGCGCTTTGCCTCCGATCTCGAGCGCCATGTGCGCGACTACGAGGTCGAGTGGATGCCTGGCCAACGCGCGGTGGCCGTCGAACCAGCCCCGCGGGCCGGCGGGACCATCACCGTGCGCTTTGCAAGCGGCGCGGAACTGAAAACCCGAACGCTGATCCTGGCCACCGGGGCACGCTGGCGCACGCTTGGCGTGCCCGGGGAAGAGCACTACCGCAACCGCGGTGTCACCTTTTGCCCACACTGCGACGGCCCGCTTTTTCGCAACAAGCGGGTCGCCGTGATCGGCGGTGGAAACTCCGGCGTGGAGGCCGCCATCGACCTGGCGGGAATTGTCGAACAGGTCAGCCTCCTCGAATTCGCCCCCGAGCTCAAGGCCGACCGCGTGCTCATCCAAAGGCTCGAACGCCTTCCGAATGTCACGGTCATCCGAAACGCTCAAACCACCGAAATCGTTGGCAACGGGCAGCAGGTCACAGCGCTTCGTTACCGTGACCGGGCAAGCGGTCAGCTCCACGAGCTGCCGCTTGCGGGGGTCTTCGTCCAAATCGGTCTCGTCCCAAACACCGACTGGCTACGCGGAGTCGTGCCGCTCAACCGCTTCGGCGAAATCGAGGTCGATGCCAAGGGTGCCACCGGCGTGCCAGGGATTTTCGCCGCGGGCGATGCAACCACTGTGCCTTACAAGCAGATCGTGATCGCCGCGGGCGAAGGCGCAAAGGCAGCGCTTGGCGCCTTTGACTATTTGATCCGCAACAGCTGAGTGAACCCAGCGCGGCCAAGCACGCATGCACCGACCGATTAGGTCACGGCGGGTGCGCTCTGCGCTCGGACCCACTCGGCAAAGGCTGCAAAAACCTCCGTCACAGGCACCGCGAGAATCGCGGGCAGTTCGTAGTCGTGCCGCTCACGGATCGCAGCCTCAACCGCCGCGTAGCGCTCGCGGGTGGTTTTGATCAAAAGCCGCCATTCGCGCGCCTCTTCGAGGTGTCCTTGCCACTCGTAGAGGCTTTCGATCGGCTCGAGATGGACACAGGCGGCAAGATGCGCCTCGATAAGGGCGCGGGCGATCTCGCGCGCTTTAGGCTCGCTGCCCACGGTGGTCAGGACAAGGCAAAGGCTCGAGGCGGATTCGGCGCTCATGACTTCAAGCGAGAATCGATGCGAGCGACCCACGCTGACGCAAGCATAACGGCAACGATGGCTCGCGATCGAGCCGGAGAAAACCGCCTCGCCCGTGCGCCTCAGGCTTCAAGCGGCCGGCTCCGTCGCACCGCCCGCGGTGGCTCGACACCCCAGCGCGCAACCGCAGCGTCGAACCACGGGGTTGTTCAGGCAAACACAATCTCGCCCGCCTTGGCATCCACGCGCACCGTCGCCCCGGGCGGATATTTGCCCGCGAGGAGCTCCTTCGAAAGCGGATTTTCGATCGTCTGCTGGATCGCGCGCTTGAGCGGCCGCGCGCCATAGACCGGGTCGAACCCCGCCTCGCAAAGCACCTCGAGCGCTGCATCGCTGAGCTCGAGCTTCAAATCGAGCTTGGCAAGCCGTGCTTCAAGCCGCCCAAGCTGGATCTTGGCAATGCCCTTGATGTGATCCTTACCGAGCCCGTGGAAGACCACGATCTCATCGATCCGGTTGACGAATTCAGGCCGGAAGTGCTGCTTGACCTCGGCCATCACCGCGATCTTGACGAGCTCATAGGGCTCATCGGCCATCGCCTGGATCTTCTGGCTGCCCAGGTTCGAGGTCATGATGATGACCGTGTTTTTGAAGTCGACCGTCCGGCCCTGTCCGTCGGTCATGCGTCCATCATCGAGGGCCTGCAGAAGCACGTTGAAGACATCCGGGTGCGCTTTTTCCACCTCGTCGAAGAGGATGACGCTGTAGGGCTTGCGGCGCACCTGCTCGGTGAGTTGACCGCCTTCATCGTAGCCGACATAGCCCGGCGGCGCACCGATCAACCGGGCCACCGAATGCTTCTCCATGTATTCGCTCATGTCGATGCGGATGAGCGCCTGCTCGCTGTCGAAGAGAAACTCGGCAAGGGCCTTGCACAACTCGGTCTTGCCCACGCCGGTCGGCCCCAGGAAGAGAAACGATCCATAGGGCCGGTTCGGATCGGCAAGGCCTGCGCGGGAGCGCCGAATCGCATCGGCCACGAGCCGCACCGCCTCATCCTGACCGACCACACGCCGATGCAGCGCCTCTTCCATGTGCAGGAGCTTTTCACGCTCGCCCTGCATCATCTTCGAGACCGGGATGCCGGTGGCCCGGGAGACCACCTCGGCAATCTCCTCCGCGCCGACAGCGGTCCGCAGCAGTCGGGGCTTACCGCCTGCACCCTTACCGGACTCGGCCTCTTTGAGCTTGGCCTCCAGCTCCGGGAGCTTCCCGTACTGAATCTCCGACATGCGCGCGAAGTCGCCGCGGCGACGAGCCTCATCCATTTCCACGCGCAGCCGTTCGATCTGCTCTTTGATCGCCTGCGTACCTTGCACGGCGGCTTTTTCGGCGCGCAGGATTTCCTCGTAGTCGGCGTATTCGCGCTCGAGCTTGGCAATTTCCTGTTCGATGAGTTCGAGGCGTTTTTTCGACGCCTCATCGGTTTCCTTGCGCACCGCTTCGCGCTCGATCTTGAGCTGGATCAAGCGTCGATCAAGCCGGTCCATGACCTCGGGCTTCGAATCGATCTCCATCTTGATGCGGCTGGCCGCCTCATCGATCAAATCGATCGCCTTGTCCGGCAGGAAGCGGTCGGTGATGTAGCGGTGCGAGAGTTCCGCGGCGGCAACAATCGCCGGGTCAGTGATCTCCACACCGTGGTGCACCTCGTAGCGCTCCTGCAAGCCGCGCAGGATGGCGATGGTGGCCTCAACCGAGGGCTCTTCGACCAGCACCTTTTGAAAGCGCCGCTCGAGTGCCGCATCCTTTTCGATGTACTTGCGGTATTCGTCGAGCGTGGTTGCGCCCACGCAGTGCAGCTCGCCGCGCGCAAGGGCGGGCTTGAGCATGTTGCCGGCATCGAGCGCCCCTTCGGCCTTGCCGGCGCCGACCATCGTGTGAATCTCATCGATGAACAAAATCGTGCGACCTTCGTCCTTGGCGATGTCCTTGAGCACCGCTTTGAGCCGCTCTTCGAACTCGCCGCGGTACTTCGCACCGGCCAAAAGCGCGGCCATATCGAGCGCAAGCACCCGCTTGTCTTTGAGACCTTCCGGCACTTCGCCATTGACGATGCGCTGGGCAAGCCCTTCAACGATTGCGGTCTTGCCCACACCGGGCTCGCCGATGAGCACCGGGTTGTTCTTCGTGCGCCGCTGCAGCACTTGAATCACCCGGCGGATTTCATCGTCGCGACCGATGACGGGGTCAAGCTTGCCGGCACGCGCACGGGCCGTGAGATCGACCGTGTACTTCTCCAGCGCCTGCCGCTGACCTTCGGCCTCTTGCGAATCGACCTGCGCACCGCCGCGCACCGCATCGATGGCCGCTTCAAGGGCCTTGCGGGTGGCGCCGGCCTCGCGCATGAGCCGCCCGGTCTCGCCCTTATCCTCGGTCAGTACAAGCAAAAAGAGCTCGCTAGCGATGAAACGATCGCCACGCCGGGTGGCCTCTTTGTCGGTCAGATTCAACAGCGCGGCCAAATCGCGCCTGATCTGGATGTTGCCGTCGCCCGCTTGGGCCAAGCGTGGCAAGCGCTCGATGGCCGCCTTGAGCTCCCGTTCGAGTTTGGCGGTGTTGACCCCTGCGCGCGCAAGCAGTGCCTTGGTGCCGCCGTCTTCTTGGTTGAGCAGCGCCATGAGCAGATGCTGCGGCTCGATCTGGGTGGCATCGAGCGAAAGCGCAAGCGACTGCGCATCGGCCAGGGCTTGTTGGAACTTGGTGGTGAGTTTGTCAAAGCGCATCGTCGGGCGTCTTTCTGGGTAAAGTTTGGAGACTGAACGGTATCTGGGGTGCGATACGCGTCCGATCAAGGGTGCTGCAATCGCACACTCCAAGCCGCGCCCCCGCCGGGGCAACCCCTCCCCGCGCTTCGCGCGGCCCTCCCCTTCGCAAGCGAAGGGGAGGACACGATCCGGTTCTCCCCTGCGCCAACAGGCGTAGGCTGGCCTTTCTCGTGCGCTGGATCCCCCCGGTGAGTTCTCCCCCTGCGCCAACAGGCGTAGGGGAGATGGCGGCCAAGCCGACAGAGGGGTTCGGCGCTACCGCACCTGCTCCGCCGCCTCGCAGCCCTCCCCTTCGCACGCGAAGGGGGAGGACACGATCCGGTTCTCCCCTGCGCCAACAGGCGTAGGGGAGATGGCGGCCAAGCCGACAGAGGGGTTCGGCGCTACCGCAACTGCTCCACCGCCTCGCAGCCCTCCCCTTCGCAAGCGAAGGGGAGGACACGATCCGGTTCTCCCTGCGGCGGGAAGCCGGAGGGGAGACGTCGCCGCAGGCGACAGAGGGATCCAACACGCACGGCTGCGCGGGCTCGCCTGCTGGTTTAACCTGCGCAGAAGAACCGAGGAGGAGACCGTGCAACGCATCCTCAAATTCATGAAGTGGATGATCGTTCTGCTCGCGGCGCTCTTTCTCACCGCACTCGCACTCGTCGCCGTCTATGCCTGGCGCAGCTTGCCTGCAAGCAACGGCGAGTATGTCGTCGAGGGCCTCTCCGGGCCGATCGAGGTCGTGCTGGATGGCGATGGCGTGCCCACCGTGCACGCTCAGAGCGAGACGGATCTGGCCTTCGCCCAAGGGTTTCTGCATGCACGCGATCGGCTCTGGCAGCTGGAGCTGCACCGCCGCATCGGACGTGGCGAGCTGGCCGAAATCTTCGGGCCGCAGGCGCTCGAGACGGACAAATTCCTGCGCACGCTCGGCATTCATCGCGCCGCCCGTGCGCAGTTTGCCGCCTTTCCCGAGGAGGATCAGGCGATCTTTCGCGCTTACGCTGCCGGCGTCAACGCCTGGATCGAGCAAGGTCCCGGGTCGAATCTGTGGCAGCGACCGCCCGAGTTCGTGCTGCTGGGCATCGCCCCGGGCCGCTGGAGCCCAGAAGACTCAGTGGCCTGGGCGCTCATGATGGCCTGGGACTTGGGCGGCAACTGGAACAGCGAGCTCTTGCGCCTGCAGCTGTCGGCGCAACTGCCCACAGAGCGGGTGATGCAACTGGCGGGCGTTCAGGCAAGCGATCCCCTGCCCACGTATGCCGACTTTGCAGCGCTTTATCGATCCGTGGGCGCTTTGCCAAAGGAGCCTCGACCGAAGACGCTGCCCGCCTTGGCGCTGGGGTTGGCCGAGAGCACCGAGGGCATCGGCTCGAACAGCTGGGTCGTGCACGGAAACCGCACCCGCTCGGGTCGACCGCTATTGGCCAACGATCCGCATCTCGGCCTTACCGTGCCGGCGATTTGGTATTTCGGGCGCTTTCGCGCACCAGGCCTCGAAGTCACCGGCGCAACCCTGCCCGGCCTGCCCGGGGTCGTGCTTGGGCGCACCCGAGGTGTTGCGTGGGGGTTCACCAACACCGGGCCGGACGTGCAAGACCTCTACCTGGAGGAATTCGACGCCGAAGGCCGTGTACGCACGCCCGAGGGCTGGGCGAGCGTGGCCACGCGCCGCGAGACGATCCGCGTACGCGGTGCGGCGGAGGTCACGATCACCGTGCGCGAGACACGGCACGGTCCCGTGATCTCTGATCATTACCCGCCCGCGGCCGCGGCGATCGACACCCGGCGCTACGGCCTCGCGCTGCGCTGGAGCGCGCTCGATGGCGACAACACCACGGCCCTTGCCGCACGGCGCATCAACCGCGCGCAGAGCGTCGCCGAAGTCAAGGAAGCGCTTCGGCTCTACGTGGCCCCGATGCAAAACGTGGTGATCGCCGACACCCAGGGCAACACCGCCTTCATCGCTGCCGGACGGGTGCCGATTCGCGCGCCTGAGAACGACCTGCGCGGGCTTGCTCCGGCGCCGGGCTGGGAAGCGCGCTATGACTGGAAAGGCTGGCTGCCGTTCGAACGGTTGCCTCAAGAAGTGGTCACAAGCTTTCGCGCCACGGCCAACCAGCGGGTGCACGGCCTGGACTATCCCGACTTCATCACCGCCGAGTGGGCGCATCCCGGCCGCAAGATGCGCATCGAAGCCCTGCTTGAGGCCACGGCCAAGCACGATGCCGCAAGCCTGCGCGCCATTCAGCATGATGTGATCCACACGCATGACACGCCGCTGCTCGATTGGGTGGATCGGGTCGAAAGCTCCCATGCGCTCGCGGCCGAGGGCAAGCGGCTGCTCAAGGCCTTCGCTGCGGAAAAGAAGGTCGATGCAGCAAGCGACTCGGCCAAGGGGGCGCTCCTTTACTGGCTCTGGAGCCGACATGCGGCGCGGCAGCTCTTTGCCGACGACATCGGCGAAGCCCTGTTTGCAAGCACCTTCGGCCGGCGCGATCTGCGGGTCGCCCTCAACCGGGTGGCAAGCCAAGCCGACCCGTTCTGGTGCGATCGCATCACCACGGCTGCCACCGAGACCTGCGCGCAGACCCTTTCCGATGCCTTCACGGCGGCGCTTGAGGAGGCCGCGCGCCTCCAGGGCAGAAACCCGGCACGCTGGCGCTGGGACACGGCTCACGTGGCGCGCTCCGAGCACCGGCCGTTCTCACGGGTGCCGCTCCTGCGCGGGCTCTTCGAGATTCGCGAGCCGACGGCCGGGGATACCTACACCGTGATGGTGGGCAAGCTGCGGCTGCGCGATCCCGAGCCACTCATCAACGACTTCGCCGCAAGCCTGCGCGCCGTGTATGACCTCGCTGTGGAGGATCCGGATGCGGGTAGCTTCATCTACTCGGCCGGCCAGTCGGGGCATCCGTTTTCCCCTCACTACCGAAACTTCGCCCAAGCCTGGGCGCGCGGCGGGCCTGAAGCGCAGCGCCCGTTCGCCCCGCGTGAGAGCGCCGCAATCCTGCAGCTCTACCCGGCTCCGAAGTCCCCGGTGAAATCCCCCTGACAAGGCAGATTTTTCTCACCTACACTTATGCCGTCAGTTTCAAGTCAGGCACAGTCAGGCTTTGGCCTATCAAAAAACACCTGCAGGCGTTGCGGAAGTCCAAAACCGCCAGCTCGGGTTGCGCGCCGAGCTGCGTCGCTTGCTGATCATGATCGACGGGCGCTCGCCGCTTGAACGCTACGCGCCGGCGTTTCCGGGGGCGAACGTTGCGGCGCTGGCTGCAGAACTTGCCGCCCTTGGCCTCATTGTCGATCCCGCCGAGGCGTCGGCACCACAAGCCGCACCGGCGGCGGCCACACCGCGACCGGCCGCGCCAGCAACCTCACCAGCGCCGCCAGCGTCAGCAGCCTCGCCGGCGCCACCGGCGCCAGAGTCGAGGGAATTGCCGCCGCCCACCCCTGCTCAAGTCGAGGCCGCGCGGCGTGCCGCGGTGCGCTTCATCAACGATCAACTGGGACCGGCTGGCGAGGCGATGGCGCTCAAGCTTGAACGCTGTAAAACGCCGGAGGAGCTACGGGCCGCCGTGCTCGAAGTGCGTGCGAATCTCGACCGTTTCGTCGGCGCCGGAACCGCTCAGCGCTTTCTTGCCACGGTGCGCGAAGCTGCCCTCAACGTCGTTTAGAGGCCGGGTCCCGGCACGGTGCAGGACCCGTTTTGGGCTCCTCCTAGCCAGCGACGCACACCGGCGTGCATCGAATGGTCAGCTCAGACGCTTATGCTAAGGCGGTGCCAGCGACGACTCTGACCCCTCCGAACCGCTCCGAGTGCGGTGAGCCTCGTGACGTCAAGCTCCGGCGACTTGCCGCAGCCTGTCTGCTGCTGCTGCCGTGGCTCAATGCATGCTCCCCAAGTGGACCTCCCGCCACCGAAGCGGCGGGGCTGGAACGGCCAGCATTCACGGCTTGTCGCATCGAGCACGTTGACAGCCCCGCCCAGTGCGTGCAACTCGAGGTGCCTGCCGATCACGCGGTGCCCGACGGCGCAAAGCTTAAGATCCATGTCGCGCTGATCCCCTCGCTTGCGCGGCGGAAAGCCCCCGACCCTGTCGTTCTGCTCGCCGGAGGGCCAGGGCAGGCGGCCAGCGACCTGGGCCGGCTGGTGCAGGCGCTCCACATCCTGCGGCGCAGCCGCGACATCGTGCTTGTCGACCAACGCGGCACCGGCAAAACCAACACGCTCGGCTGCGCGCCGCTCGACACCCTCAAGCGCGAGGACTGGGACGACCTTCGGCGGCTCGATGAGGCTTTCGTGCAGCGGGAATGGAAGCAATGCCTTGCCACGCTACGCGGCGATCCGCGCGTGCACCGCACCGACGACTACGTGGCCGATCTCGAGTCTGTGCGCAAGGCGCTCGGCATCCGGCAGTGGAACCTCTGGGGCGGCAGCTATGGCAGCCGTGTGGCGCTTCGCTACCTGAAGCGTCACCCCGAAGCGATCCGCA
Source organism: Casimicrobiaceae bacterium (assembly GCA_025056355.1). Lineage (GTDB taxonomy): Bacteria > Pseudomonadota > Gammaproteobacteria > Burkholderiales > Casimicrobiaceae > Casimicrobium. The sequence continues at coordinate 14,649 of JANWWI010000021.1, forward strand.
CCGCAGTGCTCGATGGGGTCGCGCCAACCGCGGTGCAAATTCCCGAGGACCTGCTCGCCGAATCGAGCGCGTTGCTTGATCGCGCCTTCGCAGACTGCGCAGCCTCCCCTTCGTGCAACGCCGCCCACCCCGATTTGGCGGCACGCTACGAGCGGCTCATCGAGCGCCTCGCTCGCACACCGCTCAAGATTCGCGAAACGCATCCGGCCACCGGCGAGCCGCTTGAGTTTTGGCTCGACGATCGCGTCCTTACACTGCTTCTCTGGCCGCTCCTCTACACGCCCGAGACGGTGCGCTTGATCCCACAGATCCTCGCGCAGGTCGAAAACGGGCGTGTGGCACCACTGCTGGCGGTGGCCTTCGATGGGCCGATCGACCCGGGGCGGATTGGCGTCCTCATGCGCTTCGCCGTGCTCTGCGCCGAGGACATGGCGCGCTCGCCTGGTCGCGCGGTCCCGGCGCGTTTTGCCGCCGCGGCCGCACAGTTTCGCGCCGCCTGCGAAGGCTTGCCCGTCAAGCCTGTGGCCGCTGAATTCTTCGAACCGACCCGTTCGGAGGTGCCGACGCTGCTGCTTTCGGGTTCGCATGACCCGGTCACCCCGCCGGCCTACGCCGCCGAGGCGGGCAAGACCCTCACCCGTCACCGTCATCTCGTGGTCGAAGGCATGGGCCACATCGTGAGCCACCATCCGTGCTTGACCCGTGTGATCGCCCGCTTTATCGAGCAAGGCGACCATCCCTCCGAGCCGCTTACCTGCGAAGCCGAACTCAAGCTGCCGCTGCCGCACTTCTTCGTGAGCCCCCGCATCGCCGCACCATGATCGAGGCACAGGCACTTTCCAAGCACTTCCTCGTGCGTGAGCGCACAAGCGGCTGGGCGCTTCGGCCACGCACCCGGCGCGTGCAAGCGGTCGATGCGGTGAGCTTTCGCGCCGAGGATGGGCAAATCACCGGACTGCTCGGCCCGAACGGCGCCGGTAAAACCACGACGCTACGGATGCTTGCCACCCTGCTCAGCCCCGACAGCGGCGATGCGGTGATCGATGGAGCACGCCTAAGCAGCCAGCGCGCGCGTGTGCGTCGCCAGCTCGGTGTGCTGGGCGACGCCAAAGGGCTCTACTGGCGGCTCACCGCCCGAGAAAACATCGTCTACTTCGGCGAACTTCATGGCCTTACCCGTGAAGCCGCGCACAAACGGGCCGACGCCTTGCTTGAGGAACTCGGGCTCACCTCGCTGGCCGACCGTCCGACACAAGGCTTTTCGCAGGGCGAGCGGATGAAAGTCGCCATCGCCCGGGCACTGGTGCATGACCCACGCACGATCCTGCTCGATGAGCCGACCAACGGGCTTGACATCATGGCCACCCGCGCGATGCGCGACCTCATCCGCCGGCTCAAGGCCCAGGGCAAGTGTGTGCTCTTCTCAAGCCACATCATGCAAGAGGTCGCGGCACTGTGCGATCGCATCGTGATCATCGCGCGGGGGCGGGTGGTCTTCGACGGCACACCTGAGGAGACGCTCGCACGCGCCGGGACCGCCTCGCTTGAAGAGGCCTTCGTGCGCCTGATCGGCAGCGAAGAGGGGCTTTCGGCATGATCGGCCTCCATCGCGCCCACCTCGTGGCGGTGCTGCGCAAAGAAATCACCGATCTCTTGCGCGACCGCAAGAGCATGTTCTGGACGCTTTTCGCCTCGATCATCTCCGGGCCGCTCGTGCTCGGGCTGCTCTACACGATTGCAAAGACGGTCGGTGAGCGTATCGAGCGCACCACCGCCTATGTGGTCAATGCCGAGGCGGCGCCGGATCTGATGCGCTACCTCGAGCGGCGTGGCATCCGCATCGAGACGGCCAAGCCCGACTTTGAGGCGCGAATCGCTGCGGGCGAACTCGATGCAGTGCTTGTGATCGATCAACACTACGCCCAAGATCTCGCCCAGGCGCGGCCGGCGCGCGTGACCCTCGTCACCGACTCAAGCCGCGATCGCAGCGCCCCGATTGCGCGCCGTCTCGAGGCCGAAGTTCGCGCCTACGGCCAGCAGCTCGGCCGCGAACGGCTCGTGCTGTTCGGGGTATCGCCCGCCGTGGCGCACCCGATCGTTCTCGAAGCGCTCGATTTGGCCACGCCTGTACAGCGAAGCGCGCGCATCTTTCAGATCATGGCCTTTTACGCGCTCTTTGCCGGACTCATGGGGGCAATTGCCGCAGCACTCGATGTCACGGCCGGCGAGCGCGAGCGTCAGACGCTCGAACCGCTGCTTGCAACGCCAGTGACGCCGCTCGCCCTGGCGGTGGGCAAGTGGCTTGCCACAAGCGCGATCAATCTGCTTGCGATCACCGCCTCCCTCGGCGGCTTTCTGCTCGCGTTACAAGTGGTGCCGCTTGCGCGCATTGGCCTGCCGTTTGAGTTCGGTCTCGGGCAGTTTGCCGCCTTCATGGCGGTGCTCATTCCCTTCGGGCTCATGGTGCCTGCGGTGCTGCTCTTCTTCGGTGCGCAAGGCAAGACCGCCAAGGAAGCGCAAAGCTCGCTCTCAATCGGGCTGTCGCTTGTGGGCCTGTTGCCGCTCATCAGCTTCTTGCGTCAGACCCAGGCGCCATGGTGGGATGCCTGGATCCCGGTCAATGGTCAATTTGCGGTGCTCACGAAAATCCTCCGCGCCGAGACGGTGCCGCCGCTTGACATGGTGGCCGTGGGCGTAATGCCCCTGGTGATTGCCCTTCTCGCCGTCTGGGCCTTCTCGCGCAAGCTCGCGGATGAGCGTCTGCTCGCCGGTCGCTAGGAAGCGCTTATCGCGATCGCGGCGTACGGCTCTACACTCGTGGCCATGAACCCCACCTCCACCTACCCCAACACCCAGCTACTGATCGACGGGCAGTGGTGCGATGCGCTCGATGGGCGCACCCTCCCGGTCTTCAACCCAGCCACCGGCGAAGAGATCGGTCGTGTCGCGCATGCCTCAACGCCCGATCTCGACCGGGCGCTTGCCGCTGCAGAAAAAGGCTTCGAGCACTGGCGGAGAGTGCCTGCACTCGAGCGCAGCCGAATCATGCGCGAGGCCGCACGCCTGATGCGCGAGCGCGCCGAGGCCATTGCGCGCATCCTGACGCTTGAGCAAGGCAAGCCACTGGCTGAGGCGCGCATCGAGGCCACTTTCGCCGCCGAAGTCATCGAATGGTTTGCCGAAGAAGGCCGGCGTGTCTATGGCCGTGTGGTGCCGCCGCGTCACCCTGCGCATCTGAACCTTGTGCTCAAGGAACCGGTCGGGCCGGTTGCCGCTTTCACGCCCTGGAATTTCCCGATCAACCAAGTGGTGCGCAAGGTTTCAGCGGCACTGGCAACCGGCTGTTCGATCATCGTCAAAGCGCCCGAGGAAACCCCGGCCTCACCGGCCGCCCTGATTCGCGCCTTCTGTGATGCCGGTGTGCCGCCGGGGGTGATCAACCTCGTCTTCGGCGTCCCGGCCGAAATCTCGGCCTATCTCATCCCGCATCCGGTCATCCGGAAGGTGTCCTTCACCGGCTCGGTACCGGTCGGCAAGCAACTGGCCGCGCTTGCGGGCCAACACATGAAGCGGGTCACCATGGAGTTGGGCGGCCATGCGCCGGTGATCGTCGCCGAGGATGCGGACCTCGATCTGGCCATCAAATCCTCCGGCGCGGCCAAGTTCCGTAATGCCGGCCAGGTCTGCATCGCACCGACCCGCTTCCTGGTGCAGGAATCGATTCGCCGCGAGTTCGTCGAAAAGCTTGCCGCCTATGCCGAGGCGATCCCGGTCGGCGATGGTCTGGCGCCCGAGACGCGCATGGGACCGCTTGCCAACCCGCGGCGCCTTGCGGCGATGCAAGCCTTCACCGAGGATGCCGTGGCCGCAGGCGCGCAAGTGGCAACCGGCGGCACCCGCATTGGCGAGCGCGGCAACTTTTTCCGCCCGACCATCCTCGTTGAGCCGCCCGTCTCCACGCGCCTCATGAACGAGGAGCCCTTCGGCCCGATTGCGGCCGTAAAGGGTTTCCGCACCATCGAGGAAGCCATCGCCGAGGCAAACCGCCTGCCCTACGGCCTGGCCGGCTACGCCTTCACGCGTTCGATCGCAATTGAGCACAAACTGCGCCAGGAGCTTCAAGTTGGACTTTTGTGGATCAACCAGCCGGCGCTTGCGATTCCAGAGATGCCCTTCGGCGGCGTCAAGGATTCGGGCTATGGCTCCGAAGGCGGCAGCGAAGCGCTTGAGGCCTATCTGAACACGAAGAGCGTGTTCACCAACTGTTTGTAGCGCGCACGCGCGGGGCGAGCGCATGCTCGAGGAACTTGCCGCCGCTGTCGCTGCCACGGCGCTTGCGCAGTGGGTGCGCGTCACCCCGCTCGCCTATCCGGTGCTCGAGGTCCTTCACCTTTGGGCCATTGCGATCGTGTTCGGCAGCATTGTCTTCATCGACCTGCGAATTCTCGGGATCGGGCTCCGAAACGGAGGCGCCTTTCCCGTGGACGCCTGGGCGCGCGCGCTGCTGCCCTGGACGCTTGGCGCCTTCGCGCTTGCCGTGCTCTCCGGTGCGCTTATGTTCCTCTCGCGGGCGGCGGACTTTGTCAGCAACCCCGCCTTCGCCGTGAAATTGACGCTCATTGTGCTTGCGGCGCTCAACGCAGCCCTACTTCACCTGCGCGACGGACTTCGGCGCAGCTCGCCAGTGAACCGATGGCAGGCCATCTTGTCCATTGGCTGTTGGCTCGGCGTGATGGCCGCCGGGCGATGGATCGCCTATGTTTGAACCCTGCGACGCACTCGCCTTGAACTGCTAAAGGACCTACAGTCCATGGACCCAACCCGACGCTTGTTCACGATAGCGCTTGCCACGGCATGGATCGGGCCCGCGCTTGCCCACCACGGCTGGTCGAGCTTCGATGAGACCCGGCCGCTCTATCTTGAAGGCACCGTCAAGGCGGTCCGTTGGCAAAACCCCCATGTGGTGCTGGTGCTTGAGCTCACCAGCACCACACCGCCCGCATCGCTTGCAACGCTGGCCGTGCCGCGGCAGATCGCAAGCGTCGATGCCGCACGCATTTTGACCGCCGCCAAGCCACCCACGCGCAAGGACCAGCAGTGGGAGATCGAACTGGCGCCGCTCACGCGCATGGAAGCCTGGAAGGTGCGCGAAATCAAACCCGGCGAAAAGCTCGCCGTGGTCGGCTACACCTTCAAGGACGAAAAGGGCACCGCGACACTGCGCGCTGAGTTTCTGATCCGTGACGGAACCGTGACCCCAATGCGATCGGCTCCGGCGTAGAGGTCAGCGAAGCGCCCCGGCGCCTGGCCCGCCACACCCAGACCCAAGCGACCGCTTGCGCAAGCGTGACGCGTGAGCTCAAACGCCCACGCAGCCACCTGAGCAAGCAAAACGGCAGTCAAGGCGCCCCACAAGGAAGCCAACCCGTGGCCGGTCGAACGATGGGCTCGCTCGAGCCACTTTTTTGAGAGTCTTCGAAAGAAAAAACCCGCGAGCGGATCACGCTACGCGGGCTTGGCACGGGCCAAATATTCCCTCCTCCTTGGGAATATTCGCAGCATTATAGGGTCTTGTAGAAGACCTGCAAGAGCTGCAAAGCCGCCCCTGCACGGCGGGCGTGGGTTCTTCGATCCGCCCCCCGCCGTGCGCTCGAGCGGCGTTTTATTCCGCGGCCTTGAGGGCTTTGCGATCGTCGAAGAACTGTTCGTCCTCGGTTGAACCGTGCAGCGCAGTCGTGGAGCTTTGGCCGCCCTGGATCACCTGGGTCACCGCGTCGAAATAGCCGGTGCCGACCTCGCGCTGGTGTTTGACGGCCGTGAAGCCCAGCTCGGCGGCCGCAAATTCGGCCTCCTGCAATTCGACGAAGGCGCTCATGTGACGCCGTGCGTAGCCATGGGCGAGCTTGAACATGCTGTAGTTCAGGCTGTGGAAGCCGGCCAGTGTGATGAACTGGAACTTGTAGCCCATCGCACCAAGCTCGCGCTGAAACTTGGCGATGGTCGCCTCGTCGAGATTCTTCTTCCAGTTGAAGCTCGGCGAGCAGTTGTAGGCAAGGAGCTTGCCCGGAAAGTGCTTGTGGATGCCCTCGGCGAAGCGCCGTGCGAACTCCAGATCGGGCTTGCCGGTCTCGCACCAGACCAGATCGGCGTAAGGCGCGTAGGCCAGACCCCGGGATAGGGCCTGCTCGAACCCGGGCCGGGTGCGGAAGAACCCTTCGACTGTGCGCTCACCCGTAATGAAGGGCCGGTCGTTCTCGTCGATGTCGCTTGTGAGCAAGTCGGCCGCCTCGGCGTCGGTGCGCGCAATGAGAATCGTTGGAACGCCCATGACGTCGGCCGCAAAGCGCGCCGCGGTCAGCTTTTCGATCGCCTCGCGCGTGGGCACAAGCACCTTGCCGCCCATGTGACCGCACTTCTTCACACTGGCCAGCTGATCCTCGAAGTGCACCCCTGCCGCGCCAGCGTCGATCATCGCCTTCATGAGCTCAAAGGCATTGAGCACACCGCCGAAGCCCGCCTCGGCATCGGCCACGATCGGCGCCAGGAAATCGATGTCATCGCGGCCTTCCATCCACTGGATCTGGTCGGCGCGCAAGAGCGTGTTGTTGATGCGTCGCACCACCGCCGGAACCGAATTGGCCGGATAGAGCGACTGATCCGGATACATCTCCCCGGCCAGATTGGCGTCTCCGGCCACCTGCCACCCTGACAGATAAATCGCTTTCAAGCCGGCCTTGACCTGCTGCATGGCCTGATTGCCGGTGAGCGCGCCAAGCGCATTCACGAACGGCTCCTCATGCAGGAGGCGCCAGAGCTTCTCCGCCCCGCGACGCGCGAGCGTGTGCTCGACCTGGACACTCCCACGCAGGCGTACGACATCGGCCGCGCTGTAATTGCGCCGAATCCCCTTCCAACGCGGATTGGTGGCCCAGTCGTGCTCGATGGCCGCGGCAGCGGCTGCCATGCGTTCCTTAACTGACATTTCCATGGTTCCTTTCACGGTTGACGAAATCTCCCACATCAACCAAGCGCTACGACCCCTTCCATGCAGCGGAAAGCGAAAGCCGATCGCTCGTTGTGCCGCGCAGCATAACCGAACGCCTGGAAAGACTTATAGAAGACCTCCGACGAAAAACTGAAAAATCAAGCACTTACAATCCGTATCTGCGTCGAAATTAGAGTTCCGCATTTCGGAAAGCGGCCCCAAACCCTGCAACGCACAACCTTTGCCATGAGGGCGGGCGCATGTCCCGGACGCTCCCGACCGCGATGACGCCCGCCGTGGCCCAAGCATGAAGACGCACTCAAAAGACAACAAAAAAGGCACCCGAAGGTGCCTTGGTCCGAAGCGCCCCGCGCGCGGCGCGTAGGAACGTTTAGGTCAGCATATCCGCCCAAACGTTTCGCGCCCAGGAGATCGCGTAGATCCCTTCAAGCTCGTTTTGACGATCCGAAAGCCCGCCGCTGCCCTGGATGGTCACCATTGTCTTTTGCGCCGGGTCGTAGCGGTGCACGCTTGCCACATGAACCACGTTCTTGTCGTCAATGAAGCTGTAGCAGGTGTTGGCGTACACCGGGTTCTGGTTGACCGGTTGATCGGTCAGCAACGCAATCACTGCCGAGGCGCAGACCTTGCCGTGCTGATTGGCCATATGGCCCGATTTCGGCATCCCCGGGGCGATTTGCAGCGAGTCGCCGAGGATGTGGACGTTCTTGACCGCTGTGGACTCGAAGGTCAGCCAGTCAACCAAGCACCACCGCCGGTTCGAGTTGTTGAGGCCGTGTTGCATGGCCAAGTCGCCACAACGCATCGGCGGCAGGACGTTCAACACATCCGCCTTGAACTCACCGCCGAAGGTGAACTTCACGGTGTTGGTGCGCGCATCGACGTCTTGGATTTCTTGGTTGTTGCGATATTCGACGATGCCCTTGTAATCCTCGTTCCAGGCCTTGGTGAAGAGACCCTTTTTGGACTGCACATCCTCGTTCGCATCGAGGATGACGACTTTCGAGCGCGGCTTGCGGGTCTTGAAGTACCACGCGACCTGACAGGCGCGCTCATACGGCCCCGGCGGGCAGCGATACGGCGCGCGCGGGATATGAATTGCATACACCCCGCCATCGGGCATCGCTTCGAGCTGACGGCGAAGCGCTAGGGTCTCCGGCCCCGCTTTCCAGGCTGCAAGCACCCGGCTCCGCGCCTCGGCCGTTGCAAGCCCCGGCAGCGTTTCGTACATGAAGTCAATGCCCGGCGAAAGGATCAAGCGGTCGTAGGGCAGCTTGGTGCCGTCGGCCAGCGAAACGGTGCGCGCGCTCGGATCGAACCCCGTCACCTCCCCCTTGATACGCCGGATGCCGTACTTGTCGAGTCCGCTGTAGGGCACGGTGATGAAGTCCATGTTGCGCGAGCCGCCGATCACGAGGTTCGAGATCGGACAGGAAATAAACACGTCGTTACGCTCAATGAGCGTGACGTCGATCGCGCCGTTGCTCCACATGGCGATGTACTTGGCGGCCGTGGCCCCGCCCCAGCCACCGCCGACAACGACGACTTTCGGCTTGGCCTGACCGATGATCGCGGCGCATCCGCTAAGGCCGCCCGCCCCAAGGAGGGCAAAGGTGCCAGAGGTTTTGACGAAATCGCGACGAGTGAGTGTGGTCATCCTGGGCTCCTTCCTGCACTTAGCGAGCGGGCAGTTTTTCAAAGTAGGCCGCAAGCGCGTCGATCTGCTGGTCGGTCAGGCCGCGAGCGAGCTGATGCATGATCGTCGCCTGAAGCTGGCCCGCTTTGAACGCGCGCATCTTTTGGGCCATGGCCGCCGCAGGCTGCCCCGCAAGCGACGCGACCTCAGCCACACTGCGCCCATTGGTGCCGTGACAGTTTGCACAGGTCGACGCCAGATCCCGAACCGCCGTTGGGCTCATCGGCGCCGCAGATGCCGAAGGCGCCTGCGCGCTTGCCGTCGCGATCACTCCCATCCCAACCGCGAGCCCGACTGCGAGCTTCGCGGTACGTACAACGTTGCTTTGCATGGTCTCCCTCCTTGGCTTTCCGCCGCTCGGCGGCGAGACCCGGCTTGGCTCGCCGCTTTGCATCGTCACCTGGAATTCTAGAGACACTCGACGAGCCGTGACCCGTCGCGTAATCCCTAGCCCGAAGAATAGATGAATATCGCAGCCCGTCGAGTCGGAGAAGTCACAACAAGCTGATGCACGCGCGTGTTGATGTGAAGTGCAAACGAAGTGCACAAACGCTCACGCCTGCGGTGTGGTCGAGGGTTGAGGTGCGGAATCAGTGCGAATGCCTCACGCGATCACGGCCACGCGCGTTGCCTGTTCGATGGCCCGCTTGGCATCGAGCTCGGCGGCCACATCGGCCCCACCGAGCAACGTGTGGGAAACACCGGCCGCAGAAAGCGGCGCAACGAGCGTGCGATCGGATTCTTGCCCCGCACAAATGACGATCGTGTCAGCCTCGACGAGCAGCGGCTCACCGGCCCCTTCGCCCACGCGCACGTGCAAGCCTGCCGGCGAGACGCTTTCGTAACGCACTCCCGCGAGCATCTCAACCCCGTAGCGTTTGAGTTCGGTGCGGTGGATCCAGCCGGTCGTCTTCCCAAGCCGCGAGCCGTGCTTGCCGGGACTTCGCTGCAGGAGCGTCACACGCCGCACGGGTCGCGCCGGTTCGGGCGGCTTGAGCCCGCCGCGCACGGTCTCCGGGTCGGCAACCCCCCACTCGGCAAACCAGCGCGTCGGATTGATGCTGGATGACGGCCGCGCCTTGACAAGAAAAGCCGCCACGTCGAAGCCGATCCCGCCCGCACCGACAATGGCGACGCGTTGGCCCACCGGCGCACCTCGTGCCAGCACATCGACGTAAGAAAGCACGCGATTCGTCTCTGCGCCCGGCAGCAGGATGCGTCGTGGCACCACCCCGGTGGCGAGAAAGACGTGCTCGTAGCCGCCCGCAAGAAGCGCTTCGGCCGTGGCCGGCGTTGCAAGGTTGAGCCGTACCCCCGAGCGTTCGAGCCGCGTCTTGAAGTAGGCGAGCAGCTCGCGAAATTCTTCCTTGCCTGGGATCACCGCCGCCATGTTGAGCTGGCCGCCGATTCGCTCGGCGGCCTCAAACAAATCGACCTCATGCCCGCGCTCGGCAAGCACCGAGGCACAGGCCAAGCCGGCCGGCCCAGCGCCTACCACCGCGAAACGCCGACGGCGCGTTGCGGGCCGAATCACGAGCTCCGTCTCGCGGCACGCGCGCGGATTGACGAGGCAGGAGGCCGTCTGTCCGGTGAAGATGTGATCGAGACAGGCTTGGTTACAGGCGATGCAGACGTTGATCTCGTCACGGCGCCCCTCGCGCGCCTTCTTGATGAACTCTGGATCGGCCAAGAACGGTCGCGCCATGGACACGAGATCTGCGGCTCCCTCGGCCAGCACCTGCTCAGCCACCTCAGGCACATTGATGCGGTTCGAGGCGATGAGCGGAATGCCCACATGCGGCTTGAGTTTCTTGGTGAGCCAAGTCCACGCCGCGCGCGGGACGCTGGTCGCAATCGTCGGCACCCGCGCTTCGTGCCAACCGATGCCGGTGTTGATCAAGGTGGCCCCCGCGGCCTCGACGGCCTTGGCCAGTTGCACCACCTCCTCCCAGGTCGATCCTTCGGGAATGAGGTCAATCATCGAGAGGCGGTAGATCACGATGAAGTCCGGGCCAACCGCCTCACGCACCCGGCGCACAATCTCCACGGGAAAGCGCATCCGGTTCTCATACGGCCCGCCCCAGGCATCCGTGCGCCGGTTGGTGTGGCGGACCAAAAACTCGTTGATCAGATAGCCCTCCGAGCCCATGATCTCGACCCCGTCGTAGCCGGCCTCGCGCGCGAGGCTCGCGCAGCGAACAAAGGCGCGAATTTGGCGTTCGATGCCGCGCGCACTGAGCTCCCGCGGCGTGAAGGGCGTAATCGGGCTTTTCAACCGCGAAGGCGCCACGGCAAGCGGGTGATAGCCGTAGCGGCCCGCATGCAAGATTTGCAGCGCGATCTTTCCGCCTTCGGCATGCACCGCGTCGGTGATGATCCGGTGCTTTTTCGCCGCCGCGCGCGAGGCAAGCCGCGATGAAAAAGGGCTAAGCCATCCTTCGATGTTCGGCGCAAAGCCGCCGGTGACCATGAGGGCGACCTCGCCGCGCGCGCGCTCGGCGAAGTAGGCGGCAAGGCGCGGGAAGTCTTCCGCGCGATCCTCAAGGCCGGTATGCATCGAGCCCATCACCGCGCGGTTGCGAAGGCGGGTAAAGCCGAGATCGAGGGGCGAAAGCAGGTGTGGATACATGCAGCCTCCGAATGCGCGGCTTTGGCCGTGCAGGGCAGGCACGCGCCACCCGCCGCGCGCCGTGCCAAGGCTAGCGCATGCTAGCGAGCGTGGCGAGCCAGGTCGATTTCAAACGGCGTGCGCGGGCTCACGGGCATGCCGCGATCGGTCCGTGCCGGCGTGAGCGCGATGGTGGCCTGTGGCCGTTCCCACGCCGGTGGTGCCAGAGCAAGCGCCGAATCGCTCGCCTCGGTCCTTGGGGCGCGCTTGAGCGCATCGGCCGACGAGGATGCGTTCGGGCAACGACCACTTGCCCGGTGCATGAGCGCAGCGGCCAGCAAGGCTTCGTTCGGGTCCCCGAGCTCGTGGCTGAAATCATCGGCTACGGCGCAAACCGGCGCGAAGCCGTCGAAGTACTCGGCGCGGCCTTCGTGATTCACGGTGACGAAGTTGATCAAGTTGTAACTCGTGCCGCAATTGTCGAGCACGTATTGACCGACCGGTTTGCCGTAGGTCGTGCCACCGATCGTGATGACCTCCATCCCGATACCGCGAAGGCCGTTGATCACCGCTTCGCTCGCCGAGGCGGTGCCGGGCCCGGTCAGCACGTAAAGACGTCGCAGGTTGAGCGTTGGCAGGGGCGCACCGAAGGCCACCCCCCCTTCATTCCCGGAGCCCGTGCTCAGAAACGCAAATTCGGCATCCGCGCCGAAAGCCTTTTTCTCGTTTTGCACGAGCCGTGCATAGCGCTTGCCGTGGGTTGCTGTCGGACCAGCCAGCATGAAGGCCACACGGCTCGACAGCGTCAAACTGCCGCCGGCGTTGTAGCGCAGGTCCAGCACGAGATCGCTGACGCCGCCCGCAGCCAGTAGGCCGGCCACGGCGTCGGCAAAGGCTTTCTCGGCCGAAAACGGACTGAACGTCGTGAAATGGATGTAGCCGACTGCGCCGCTGGGGGTCAACAGGCGACGCAGCATCGGCACCGAGACGATCGGCAAATCGGCCGAGGTCAGCACGGCCGTCTTGCGCCGGCCGTTCGGCGATTCAAACTCGAAGACATGGACTTCGCCCTCGGTCGGCGGGAACAAGCCGCGATTGAGCGTGCCGACGTCCGTTCCCGACTCAAAGTCCACCCCGTCGACGCTGACGAGGCGGTCTCCGCGCACAATCCCGGCCGCCTCGGCGGGTGAGCCCGGGTCAACCCAACTGACGGTCCAGCGCCGCGGCGGTGCACTCTGAAACCGGGCAAAGTTCAGGCCGTAGCCATAGACCCGCCCAAGCACCCGCTGTTCATAAGCGCTGGTCGGTTCACGCCAGCTGTAGACGTCTTTGAGCCGCCCCGAAACGATGTGCGCGGGCGACTTCAATGCAGAGAACAACTCGAAGGCGCTCGCGTACGCTGCAAGTGGCACCCGTGGACTTTCTCGCCACCACAGGTAGGTGAGATCTGTGTAACCGCGCAACCAGCGCTTTTCGTCTTCGACGCTACCCGGTAAATCGGGATAGCTTCGCCCGGTCAGGGGGCTGATGCCTGTCCTCGGAACGGCACAACGTGCTCGGTGCTGAAATTCCCAGGCGGAGAGATCCTCGCGCGGCCTCAGCGGCGTGGCCAAGGGCACGCAGAACACCGCGCGTTCGAAGCTAAAGCCCTCGGGGAGCGTGTCGTCGCGATCGGCCAAGGTGACGCTGTAGCGGTGATTCGGCACATCGACCTGCGATCCGCCAAGCCGCAAACTGCGGTAGACCGGAAAGGTGCCAGCCGCGCAGCTGCCGTCCGGACGCACCGGCTCGACGGCAAAGTCGAGCCCTTCGTCGATGAAATTCGTGATTCGCCCTTCTGCGATAAGCCGCGCGATCAGCGAGCAGTCCTCGGGCAGACCGTAGAAGTGCGAGGAAAACTGCTGCGTCACACGAATCTGGTAACGGCACACCGGCTGCTGCCCCGGCAGCGCTGCCGAGGCGGCGCGCGCCTCAAAGGTCATGCCGGTGCGACGGAAATCGGCGATGCCGTCGAGCAAGGCCTGCTCGTGCGCGCGTCCGGTGATGAAGTAGGCATTGATGCGCGTGTTGTAGTACTCAACCACCGTGACGGTTTCGGCGGCCGCAACGCCCCCGCCGTATGCGAGCGCCCCAACAAAAAGCGAAGTCAAACGAAACAAGAATCGAACCATGGGAACCGAATACGACGATCAGCAAATTTCAAGCGCACGGCTTTCGCCGCGGCCGCGCGACACCGAGCCATGGCGCCCGGCCATGGCTGTCCGGCAGGCCTCCGGCCCGCCACCGACCTGGCCATTATGGCGCCCCGTTCCGATCATGGCTGCGGGGTAAAGCCCTTGCGCGCCTGTGGTTGGCGCCGAGGCAGCATGCTCGAGGCAGCATTCGGAGGAGTCCTTGCCCTTGGCGAAAACCCCCTTGAATGGCGCAGGCGCTTTCATAAACTCCGGCGCTGTTGCGGCTTGCCATCGGCCTTCGGAGAGTTTGGCGAATGCACAAACCGCGTTGTGATGGACCGTTTACTTGAGGGGATCCACGATGAACGACATTGAAATTCGAGCCCTGGTCGACGACGTACGCGCGGGCCGGCTGACGCGCCGCGCCTTCACGCAACGCATGCTGAGCGTCGGACTCACGGCACCCATGGCCACGATGATCCTCATGCATTACGGCGTGCCCGTGCAGGCGCAGCCGCTCGCCTACAAGCCCACGCGCCGCGGCGGTGGCGGCACGCTCAAACTGCTGTGGTGGCAGGGTCCCGTACACCTGAACCCGCACTTTGCCTCCGGCACCAAGGAGCAAGAGGGCAGCCGCATCTTCTACGAGCCGCTTGCCGCCTGGGATAACGACGGCAATCTCGTGCCCGTGCTGGCCGCAGAAATCCCGACGCGCGAAAACGGTGGGCTTTCGCCCGATGGGCGCAGCGTCACCTGGAAGCTCAAGCGCGGCGTGACCTGGCATGACGGGCAGCCGTTCACCGCCGATGATGTGGTCTTCAACTGGGAGTATTGCCGCAACCCGGAGACCGCCACGGTCAACATCGCCACCTATCGCGACATTCAGGTCACCAAGGTGGACTCACACACGGTGCGAGTGACCTTTCCACGCCCGACGCCGTTTTGGGCTGAACCCTTCGTTGGCACGGTCGGCATGATCATCCCGCGGCATGTGTTTGCGCCCTTCATCGGCGCCAAATCGCGCGAAGCGCCGGCCAATACCAGGCCGGTCGGCACGGGCCCGTACAAGATCGTCGACTTCAAGCCCGGCGACCTGATTCGCGCAGAGATCAATACGAACTACCACATCCCGAATCGGCCGCATTTTGATGCGCTCGAGATGAAGGGCGGAGGAGATGCCACCTCAGCCGCCCGCGCCGTGCTGCAGACCGGCGAGTACGACCACGCCTGGAACCTGCAGGTCGCCGACGAGCAGCTCAAAAACTTCGAGCGCGGCGGCCGCGGCACCGTGACGATCTCCAATGGCGGCAACGTCGAATTCATCAGCCTGAACCCGCGCGATCCCTGGAACGAGGTGCAGGGCGAGCGCGGGCATGCTTCGAGCACGCATCCGGCTTTCTCGGATAAAGCGGTACGCGACGCGATGAACCTGCTCGTCGATCGCAAGGGGGTGCAGGACTTCATCTATGGGCGGACCGGTATTGCCACGCCGAATTTCTTGAACAACCCGCCGCGTTTCAGGAGCCCAAACACGAAGTTCGAGTTCAACATCGACAAGGCCAACCAGATCCTCGATGCAGCCGGCTGGCGTCGCGGCTCGGACGGCATCCGCGCCAAAGGCAACGTGCGCTTGAAGTTTGTCTTCCAGACCTCGGTCAACAAGCCGCGGCAGGACACGCAAGCCATTGTCAAGAACGCCTGCCAGCGAGCCGGCATCGATCTTGAACTCAAAAGCATCGCGGCGGCCGTGTTCTTCGGCGGGGATGTGGCCAACCCCGACACCTACAACAAGTTCTGGGCCGACATGCAGATGTACACCACGACCATGACCCAGCCTGACCCGCAGGTGTTTATGGAGCAGTTCTGCTCGTGGGAGTTCGCTCAGAAAGAAAACAAATGGGCCAAGCGCAACATCCTGCGCTGGAAAAACGACGAGTACGACCGCGCGCATCAGGCTGCCCAGGCCGAACTCGACCCGGCCAAACGGGCAGCGCTCTTTATCCGCATGAACGACATCCTCGTGGGCGATGGCTACGTGATCCCGGTCGTGGCCCGGCCGCGCGTCTCAGCGCAAGCCAACAGGCTCGTTGCACACATCTCAGCCTGGGACAACGATCTCTGGGCGCTTGCGCACTGGTATCGCGAGGCATAAAACCTAGCTCGTGAAACCCGCGTGCGTGGGGCGGCGCCGAGTTGCGTGGGCGCCGCCCACAACTGCGCATGCGGAGCGTGAAGAAAGCTGCCCGCAAGAAGGCGGCCCGAGGACGGGGACATGACTGCCTACATCATCCGCCGCCTGCTGATCGCGATCCCGAGCCTTCTCGGGATCAGCGTCGTGCTCTTCACGGTGCTCGCGCTTGCGCCAGGAGATCCCTTCGAGGAACTGGCCACGAACCCGAACGTTCCCCCGGAAGTGCGCATGGCGCTGCGCGCCTCGCTCGGGCTTGATGATCCGATCTGGCAGCGCTACGTCAACTGGCTCACAAACATGCTCCAGGGCAACTGGGGCTACAGCTTTGTCTCGCGTATCGATGTGGATACGCTCATCTTGCAGCGCCTGCCGACCACGATCATCGTGATCGGCGCCTCGCAGATCGTGGCGCTTCTGATCGCGATCCCGGTCGGAATCCTCGCCGCGGTCAAGCCCTACTCCTGGTTTGACCGCATTGCAAGCACGCTTGCTTTCGTGGGTTTTTCGCTGCCCACGTTTTTCACGGGGCTTCTGTTTATCCTGTTCTTCAGCATCTACCTCGGCTGGCTGCCGTTTGTCTACAACGCCGACATACCGGGCAGCGGCTGGCCTTGGCTCTGGGCGCACATCAAGCAGTCGATCATGCCGGTCATGGTGCTTGGGCTCTTCCAGGGCGCAAGCTGGATGCGTTATGTGCGCTCGGCGGCACTCGATGTGATCAAACTCGACTACGTGACCACAGCGCGTGCGAAGGGGCTGCCAGAGCGCGTCGTGATCGTCAAACACGTGTTGCGCAACGCGCTCATCCCCGTGGTGACGCTTGTGGCTCTCCAAATGCCCGCAATTTTTGGCGGAGCGATCGTGACCGAACAAATCTTTCGCGTCCCAGGGATCGGCTCGCTCCTGATCGACGCGATCCTGCGCAACGACACGCCGGTCATCATGGCCGTGACTTTTGTGTTTTCCTGCCTCGTGGTGCTGTTCAACCTGATCGCCGACCTGCTCTATGGCTGGCTCGACCCCCGCATCACCTATCGCTGAGGGCACGCCGTCTGGGATCGGCGAAGCCGTCAGCAGCGCACCGGCGTTTTCGCCCTGGCGCGAGGCCTGGCGACGGTTCAAAAAACACCGGCTCGCCTATGTCAGCCTTTGGATCCTCGCTGCGATCGTGGCGATCGTGCTCATTGGGCCGTTTTTCTGGCGCGTGGGCATCAACGAGATCGATTTTTCGGCGCGGCTTGCGGGGCCATCGCTTGCGCATCCGCTCGGCACGGACGATCTGGGCCGCGATCTGCTTGCGCGCATGCTCTACGGCGGACGCATTTCGCTCGCCGTGGGCCTCTCAGCGATGATCATGGCCTTGATCGTCGGTGTGCTGGTCGGCGCGATCGCTGGAATGGCCAAGGGATGGCTGGACGCGGCGCTCATGTGGGTGACGGATCTGTTTTTGTCGCTGCCGACACTGCCCGTGCTGCTCCTGCTCATCTTTTTGTTTCGCGATCCGCTCAAGGCCGTCTTTGGGCCGGAGGTGGGCATCTTCATCCTGATCGTGGTTGTGATCGGCGGGCTGTCCTGGATGCAGGTCGCTCGGCTCGTTCGCGCGCAGTTTTTCAGCCTGCGTGAGAAAGAGTTCGTCGAAGCCGCGCGCGCGCTCGGTGCCTCGCCGCTCAGGATCGTTTGGCGGCACGTCTTGCCCAATGCTCTCGGGCCGGTCATCGTTGCCGGCACAATCGACATCGCGGCGGCAATCATCGCTGAGAGCACCCTGTCCTTCCTCGGCCTGGGCTTTCCGCCCGACATTCCGACCTGGGGACGCTTGCTCTTCGATGCCAAGGACATGCTCGATCTTGCACCGCACTGGGCGCTCTTTCCGGGCTTGGCGATCTTCGTGACGGTGCTCACGATCAACTTTGTCGGCGACGGACTGCGCGATGCGCTCGATCCGCGCCGCGTCTTGTGAGCCAACCGATGCCGCTACTGGACATCCAGGGCCTCAAGGTCCACTTCACCACCGACGATGGCTGGCTGCACGCGGTCGATGGCGTCGACCTGAGCATCGAAGCGGGACAAACCGTCTGTGTGGTGGGCGAATCCGGCTGCGGCAAGAGTGTGACCGCGAAAACGGTCATGAAGCTCATCGACATGCCGCCGGGCAAGATCGTGGCAGGGCGCATTCTTTGGCAAGGGCGAGACCTCGTGCCGCTGCCGCCGGAGGCCATGCAGTCGATTCGCGCGCGCGAGATCGCGATGATTTTTCAGGAGCCGATGACCAGTCTCAATCCGGTCTACACGGTTGGCGAACAAATCGCCGAAGTCGTGCGACGGCATGAAGGCCTATCTCGCCGAGCGGCGCTTGCTCGCGCCGTGGAGATGCTCGCCAAAGTGCGCATTCCGACACCGCAGCGGCGCGTGCACGACTACCCGCATCAGTTTTCCGGCGGCATGCGCCAGCGCGTCATGATCGCGATGGCCCTCGTCTGCCACCCCAAGCTGCTCATTGCCGATGAACCGACCACGGCGCTTGATGTGACGATCCAGGCGCAAATCCTCGATCTCATCCGTACCCTTCAGGCCGAATCCGGCAGTGCGGTCCTGCTGATCACCCATGCGATGGGCGTCGTGGCCGAGATGGCCGAGCGCGTGGTAGTCATGTATGCCGGGCAAGTCGTGGAAGAGGCGCCTGTGGCAGCGCTGTTTGCCTCGCCGCGTCATCCCTATACGCGCGGCTTGATACGCTCGATTCCACGCCTCGATCGGGCGGCGCAACACAAGTCGCGGCTGGAATCGATCCCCGGGACGGTACCTAAACTCATCGCCCCGCCCCCTGGCTGTCGCTTCGCGCCGCGCTGCCGCTACGCCACCCCCGGCTGCCGTGAGGTCGACCCGCCGCTGCGCGAAGTCGCCTCCCGGCACCGTGTGGCCTGCGTGCGCGCGGAGGAGATCGCATGAGTGCAGCCGCCACACCCACCGAAGCGGATCGGCCGCTGCTTGAAGTTCGCGACCTGGTCAAGCATTTCCCCGTCCTCGGCGGCGTGCTCAAGCGCGAGGTCGGTCGGGTGCGCGCGGTCGACGGCGTCTCGTTCACCTTGCGGGCCGGTGAAACGCTCGGACTGGTTGGTGAATCAGGCTGCGGCAAAAGCACAACCGGCCGCTGCATCCTGCGCCTGATCGAACCGACCTCGGGCGAAGTGCTCTTCGACGGGCGCAGCGTCACCCGCGCCGACCGGGCCAGCTTGCGGGGCTTTGCGCGCGAGATGCAAATCGTGTTTCAGGATCCCTTTGCCAGCCTGAACCCACGCATGACGGTCGCTTCCATCATCGGCGAAGCGCTCACGATTCATCAGCTTGTGCCGAACCGACGCGCCTACGAAGAGCGAATTGTCGAGCTGCTCGAACTGGTGGGTCTATCGGCCGATCACGCCCGCCGCTACCCGCACGAATTTTCCGGCGGCCAGCGCCAACGCATCGGGATCGCGCGGGCGCTTGCAGTCAACCCGCGGCTCGTGATCTGCGACGAAGCCGTCTCGGCGCTCGATGTATCGATTCAGGCCCAGGTGCTCAACCTGCTCCAGGACTTGCAAGAGCGCTTTGGCCTAACCTACATCTTCATCGCCCACGATCTCGCGGTGGTTGAGCACGTCAGCGACCGTGTGGCCGTGATGTACCTGGGCCGCATCGTCGAAATCGCTCCCGCCCGCGCGCTTTATGCAAACCCTCGCCATCCCTACACCGAGGCGCTGCTTTCTGCCGTCCCGATTCCCGACCCAAGCGTCCGACGCACGCGCATCCCGCTTGCCGGCGATGTGCCCTCGCCGCTTGCGCCGCCGTCGGGCTGCCACTTCCACCCCCGCTGTCCGATTGCGCAGAAAGGCCTCTGCGATCGCGAGCGCCCGGAGCTCAAACCCGTCGCTGACGGGCACGCGGTAGCCTGCCATCTTCGAACCGCCTGAAGCGGGCTCGGCGCGCACGCTCAGGCAAAATGTGCTGTGTCGGAGTGAGTGTTGCCAACTGAAGCTGCGCTGCTTCGACGATTGAAGTCGCGGCGAGGCGGGCCTCGATGCCGAGAAGCCCGGAGGCTGATGTCGATTCAAGCTCTCCGAAGGCGGTCATTCGGCGAGTCTGCACCGGGCCTCGGCGACGCTCTGCATCGAAATGTTTGTGCGAACCGTTGATGCGCCCTCGATGGCGCCGGTGGACCATGACCTACGTCGTAAACGATAAGTGCATCCGCTGCAAATACACCGACTGTGTGGATGTGTGCCCCGTCGACTGCTTCTACGAGGGCGAAAACATGCTCGTCATCCATCCCGACGAATGCATTGACTGCGGGGTCTGCGAACCCGAATGCCCGGTGGAAGCCATCAAACCGGACACCGACACCGATCCGCGCTGGATCGAACTCAACGCCACCTACGCCAAGCTCTGGCCGAACATCAATCGCAAAAAGCCGGCCCCACCCGATGCGGACGAGTGGCGCGACCGGCCGGACAAGTTTCAGTTTTTTTCGCCCAACCCGGCCAAGCGCTAACGATCCCCAGCGACCGGCCGAAGGATGCTTGTCGCCTTCGCTGCGCGTTGCTCCGGAGAGGCGGCCTTCGATTCCCCGGCTCGGCCGAGACGGCAGCACGTGCCTTCAAGGGCCACCGCACGCAAGCCCTGGGCATTCGCCCGGCCTGCCTCATCGGGCAGTAGAGGCCCCCTTCGTCACGCGCCGACGGCAGCCGTGTTTTCCTTCACGAGCCCAGGCGCAAGCCTTCTGAGGCCGTTCCTGCGGCGCAAGCGAGCTTAGAGCACCCCACGCTGCCGAAGCCGCGCGCACTCCTCCGCCGACAGACCCAGCCACTGGCCAAGCACACGTTCCGTATCCGCCCCGAGCGCGGGCGGGGCCAGCCGGTAACTCACCGGTGTTTCGGAAAAGCGCAGCGGCGAGGCAACGGTGGCGACTTGGCCGCCGCCTTGTTCGGCAGGCCGCACCAAATCGACGCGCAAGCCGCGATGACGAACCTGCGGATGCGCAAAGACCTGCGCGTAGGTGTTGATCGGCGCATGCGGGACACCGGCCGCCAGAAAACGCTCGCTCCATTCGGCCATCGTGCGCTGGATGAGCACCGCCTCCATCGCTTCAACCAGGGCCAGCCGATGGGCGTTTCGGTCTTTCATCTCGCGAAAGCGCGGGTCGTCAGCAAGCTCAGGCACTTCCATGGCCGCGCACAGGCGGCGCCACTGTGCGTCGTTGCCCGCACCCACGATCATGTGCCCATCGGCGACCCGAAACGACTGATACGGCGCAAGATTCACATGCGCATTGCCGACGCGCTTCGGCTGCTCGCCGGTGATAAAAAAGTTCGCGATCTGATTGGCGCCGAACTGCACCACACTGTCCAGAAGCGCGATGTCGATGTGCTGCCCTCGCCCCGTGCGGTGCCGGGCCTCAAGCGCCGCCAGAATTGCAATCGTGGCATTGAGCCCCGCTAGGATGTCGGTCACGGCGATCACCACTTTCACAGGGCCGCCGCCTGGCCCCTCCGGCGGATCGGCATGCCCGTTGATTGCCATGAGGCCCCCTTCGGCCTGGCAGAGAAGGTCATATCCTGGACGATCGGCATAGGGGCCGTCCTGCCCGTAGGCGGTGATCGAGCAATAGATGAGTCGCGGGTTCAGCGGCGCGAGAGTTGCATAGTCGAGCCCGTATCGCGCCAGATCGCCGCGTTTGTAATTCTCAACGAGCACATCGCACTGCGCCGCCAGTCGCTGAACGATCTCTTGCCCTTCGGGGGTGGCGAGATTTACGGTCACCGAGCGCTTGTTCCGGTTGCAGCTTGAGAAGTAAGCCGAGTCGGTCGTGTCACGACCTGCGTGATCCTTCAGCCACGCCGGCCCCCACGCTCGGGTGTCATCGCCCGTGCCGGGTCGCTCGATTTTGATGACTTCGGCGCCAAGATCGCCGAGGGTTTGCGTACACCACGGCCCCGCAAGCACACGCGTCAGATCAAGCACTTTCAAATGCGCAAGCGGCCCGGCTACGGAAGTCTCCGATTGAAGCGCGTTCGTAGAATCCATAGGCGCATTTTGCCCCGCGGCCGCGGTTTGCCCTCTTGCCCATGTCGTACTACCGCTATCACGTCTTTTTTTGCACCAACGAACGCGACGATGGCCGCCCGTCTTGCGGTGCGCGCTGCTCTGCGGAGCTTCGCGACTATGCCAAAGCGCAGGTCAAGGCGCTCGGGCTGGCCGGAAAAGGCCAAGTGCGCGTGAACATGTCGGGTTGCCTGGATCGCTGCGACGAGGGCCCGACTGTGGTCGTCTACCCCGAGGGCGTCTGGTATCGGATCAGCTCGCGCGAAGAGGTCGATGAGTTGATCCGTGAACACCTGCAACAAGGTCGCATCGTGGAGCGGCTTCGCATTTGACGCAAACCCACGCTCGCGGCTAAAGCGGTTGCTTCAACACCGGCCGCGGCTTTCCGCGCAATCACTTCGATGACCGAACTTGCCTCTCACCCGAGCCACGCCTTTGTGCCCTACCCTTGGGTCGAGGTGCCGCACGCGCGAACGGGGCCGCTTGCCGGACTCACCTTTGCCGTGAAAGACCTCTTCGACGTGGCGGGCTATCCGACGGGAGCGGGCAGCCCTGTCGTGCTTGCCCGCTCCGGCATCAAAACAACCACTGCGCCGACGGTTGAGCGGCTGCTTGCAGCCGGCGCCCGCTTTGTTGGCAAGACGCATACCGACGAGCTTGCCTTTTCGATGAACGGCAAGAACGCGCACTTTGGTATGCCGATCAACGGCGCCGCACCCGAGCGCATCCCGGGCGGTTCCTCAAGCGGTTCAGCCAGTGCGGTCTCGCACGGCCTTTGCGATTTTGCGCTCGGCACCGATACCGGTGGCTCGGTACGGGCCCCGGCGAACCATTGCGGTCTCTACGGCATCCGGCCCACGCACGGACGGGTGTCGCTTGAGGGCGTGCATGCGCTTGCGCCCTCCTTCGACACCTGCGGCTGGTTTGCACGCGATGCGATCACCTTTTCGCGGGTCGCCGATGTGCTGTTAGGGCCCGATCCGTGTGCGCTTGGCACTCCCCGCTTGCTCGAGCCCGTCGATTTGTGGAGCCTGATCGAGCCGGCCGTCAAAGAGGCACTGCTGCCGGCCCGCAAGCGCATCGAACGCGCGATGGATCACCAGGCCGAAGCCGTGCAGGTGACGGCCTCAGCGGGCGAGTTCGCGCTGGAGTCTCTCTACTGGGCCTTCCGTCACATTCAAGGCTTCGAAGCTTGGCAGGCGGACGGCGAACTGATCGAGCGCTTCGCACCGCCGCTCGGCCCGGGCGTAGCGGAACGCTTCGCCTGGGCGCGCACCGTCACGCAAGCGCAATGCGATGCGGGGTGGAAGGTTCGGCGGGCTTTTGAGCGTCATCTGGCGCGCCTCCTTGGAAACGACGGCGTGCTGCTCATGCCGACCATGCCCGATATCGCGCCACTTGCCAGTGCGCCTGAACCGACCCTGCAAGACTACCGTGAACGGGCGCTGCGTCTGCTCATGATCTCCGGCTTGGCCGGATTTCCGCAGGTCACCTTACCGCTCGCCGAGCGCGAAGGCGCGCCCCTTGGCCTGTCACTGCTCGGTCCACGCGGTAGCGATCGTGCTCTGGTTGCGATCGCCGAACGCGTCGCCTAACGCGCAAAAAACCTCGGCCGAGGCTCGAAGGCAGTCAACCGACACCGGGCGAGGCGCGTTTTGGCCGCGCACCCAGCCGACCCACGGGGTGTCCCCTTGTCATCAAACGAAGGAGATTTTCATGGCCTCTGTCTTCCCGACGATTAGCCGTCGTGCATTCCTCGCCTCCTCGGCGGCACTTGGCGTTTCGTCTGCTCTGCCGGCGCTTGGCCTGGCCGATGCCTCGGAACACCAAACTGCGCTCGATTCGGCTTACGAGGATTCGCTGCGCGCGCTCGGCGAGCGCATCGCAGGCCACACCGTGGCACAGCTCGAGGCGCATGGACACCCCGTCACGGTTGACTACCTCGACTGCGCGGCGCCCACCTTGTCGATGCTGCGCGAAGGGCTCGCTCGCGGCTTTGGCTTTGCCGGCTGCCCGGTTCGTCGGTGGCGGGATGCCTGTGCCGACGCCTCCCCCGTCGTGGCGCGGCTTACGATCCAAGACGTCGCGACGGGCCGTGTCGTGGCTGTGGCCATCGAAGCAACCGCGCTGTCCCAGCTAGCGCTGATCGAAGAAGCAAGCGCAAGCTCAGTGGTGGCCAAGCAAGCGATCTTTGCTGCTGAGGCGGCCTCGCTCTACCGCATCGAGCGGATCCCCTAACGGCCCCGAACCGAGAACGCCGCGCGGCTTGCCTTCACAGACCACGCGCAAGCCGCCTGACCGCTTCCTCGAGATCGGCGCGCGAGACGGCGTAGGCTAGTCGCACGTGCTCGCGTGCGCGGTAGCTTCCGAAGTCGACGCCCGGCGCAAATGCCACCCCCGTGCGCTCGAGCATCTCAAGCGCGAACGCTTCGCTGTCCCGGGTCAAGCCACTGACATCGGCATAGACGAAAAAGCCGCTGTCTGGAACAACGGGGATGCCAAAGCCGAGGCCACGCAGGGCCTCGACGAAGTAGTCCCGCCGCGCCTCGAACTCGGCTCGCCGCGCCTCGGCGATGGCGTATCCCTCTTCGCTGAAGCAGGCAAGCGCCGCATGTTGCGCAACAGCCGAGGGCGAGATGTAGAGATTTTGCGCGAGGATTTCCAGAGGGCGGATGGCCTCTTCGGGCGCGACGAGCCACCCGAGGCGCCAGCCAGTCATCGTGAAGTACTTCGAGAAGCTGTT
>JANWWI010000022.1 GCA_025056355.1 Casimicrobiaceae bacterium
AGGTCAATAGGCTTCTACTATCCAGACTGGGTGGTTGTGCAGAAGACCGCTTCAGGTGAGGCCAACTGGATCGTAGAGACCAAAGGCCGGGTATGGGAGGGCACGGCCGCGAAAGACGAGGCGCTTACGATCTGGTGCGAGCGCATCAGTGCCGCTGTTGGTGCGACCTGGAAGTACCTTCGCGTGAACCAGGCCGACTTTGACAGGGAGCGCCCCGGCAACTTTGAAGAATTGATGCGCTTTGGGATTCGCCGTGAGCCACCCACGGTGTTGGTCTGACTGGTTGTTCAGTTCTTTGATGGGTGAGGGTGGCGCGCTTTAGTGAG
This sequence comes from Casimicrobiaceae bacterium, assembly GCA_025056355.1. Taxonomy (GTDB): domain Bacteria; phylum Pseudomonadota; class Gammaproteobacteria; order Burkholderiales; family Casimicrobiaceae; genus Casimicrobium. The sequence continues at coordinate 327 of JANWWI010000022.1, forward strand.
CCTTGGGCCTACGCCCTACAGCTGCATCGCTCGCGTCGCATCACAGATCGTCCGCCGATAGTCCAGTGTGCTTCGCGATGCGTTGGAGCATCCGCGGGCCGATTTCCTCCCCATCGTGGAAGGCGAAAACGAAATCAGGCCTACCGGGCTTTGCAAGTGTCCGATGGGAACCCGACTGTCTCTTGATTTGCCACCCGGTGCGCAGAAGCGCTGCGAGAACACGACGCGCTTTACACGCAGGCCAAGACGTCATGCCGCTTCAGGCAGCGCGAGATGGATGGACGTGGGCTTCGCCCCGGCCTGCTCCAGACGCTCGGCGATGACTCTGAGCGCGAGCGCTTCGGCTTTGAGGATGGCCTCCTCACGCGTCGTACCGTAGGCCATCACGCCGGGTAGTTCAAGAACCTCGGCGATCCATCGGCCGTCGTCTTCCCGTTCGCATTCGAGCGAGAGGTTCATAAGCGTCTCGTTGGCTAGAGGTTGCCGCAGTTTAGTTCGAATCGAGTTGGCGTGAATGGGTTGCACTCGGGGAGGTTTCAGCGAGCCGCCGCGGCTGTTTGGGTCCGCACCGACCAAGGATCGGTCGTGGAGCCGACTCGGCGCAGACCGCGTGCGCTCGGCAGGCGCCGCGTGCAGGCGGCGAGTGCCCGCGCGGTGGCTACGCCTTGGTTCGCGTCCTGGGGCGGGGCGAACCGTGCGTGGTAGTAGATCGCCGCAAACGACGTGAACACCGCCTCGTGCGCTGGCCAGCGCGCCGCGGCCTGCGCCATGGCCGAGCGCACAGTCTGATGCGGCGCGATGGTCAGCCCGGCGCGCTGCAGCCGGCGGCGCAGGCGATGCCACTCGCGTACGGCTGGATCGTGCGGGCGTTGGCGGCGCAGGCTCCACCGCCACCACAGCGCGGCCAGGACGACCCCGAAGCTCGCCGCGGCCAGGAGTGTCCAGCCGAGCAGACTCAGGGCATCGGTCCGGCCGAAACCAAGGCGCTGCAGCAAGTCGCGCTGACGGTCGCGATCAAAGCCGATCACCCAGCGCGTGTAGGCATAGTTGGCTTGATCCCACCAGTGGGCGAGCCGTGTGAACGACCACAGTCCTCGGACGGCGACGAGTCCGCGCTCGGCCTCGGGCAGCGCTGCCTCGAGCGAGCGTTCGATGCGCTCAGGCGCGATGGCGGCGGTGGGGTCGACCCGCCACCACTGCCCATCGATCAGGACCTCGGCCCAGGCATGCGCGTCGCTTTGGCGGACGAGCCAGTAGCCGGCGGGTTGCCGCTCGCCGCCCTGGTAGCCCGTGACCACGCGCGCTGGCACACCGCTTGCGCGCATGAGCAGGACGAAAGCCGCGGCATAGTGCTCGCAAAAACCGCGCCGTCCCTGAAAGAGAAATTCGTCCAGGCCTAGATGCGGGTGTTCCAGGCCGTAACGCGGCGGACGCAGTGTGTAGACGAAGGGCTCGCTGCGAAACCACGCGAGGACGGCTGCCACACGACTGCGCGGGTCGGGCAGGCCTTCGGCGAGCGCCTCGCCGAAGGCCCGTGCGCGCGGGTTCGCGTGCGCGGGACCAATCGCGAGATCGACGTGCGGGTCAGCCGGTGTGCTTGCAGGGTAGCGGTCGCGGGCGAAGGACTGCATGCGGTATTGGATCGCGCCGTTTGGTCGGCGGGTGAGGGCGATTTGCTGGGCCTCGGTCGCATAGGCCAGCCGTTCGGCCGGAGCGCCGGCCGGAAGCGTGATCGGAATCTCAAGGACGGGTAAGTAGCGCGTGTCGACTTTTTCGAGCGTGACGGTGTATTCGATCGCCTCGCGAGCATGCTCTTCGGGCAAAAAGCTCACGAGCGGGCCTGAGGGGTTGCGCGAGGCAAGCGGCTCGCCGAGTGCAAAGCGTGGATCGTCGAGTTCGGGCAGTGCGCGCCAGCTGTTGCCGTCGAAGGCGCGAAGTACCGGCCCGCGCCAATAAAGCGCTTCGCGCGGGGGGACTCTTCCGGCGAATTCGACGCGAAAGGCCGGTTCGCGTGAGAGGATGAGCTCGGCGATCGTGCCCGGCCGCATGCTTTCGCTCAAGCCCGTGGTGGCGGCGGAGGCGTCGCGCATGCCCCACAGGGGCGCCGCGGCACGCGGAAAGAGCACGAACAGCGCGGCAGCAAGCGGCACGCCAAGCACTGTGTCGCGCGCCGCCGCGCGCAGGTGCGCGGTGAGTGGCGGCCCGGGAATGCCATCGACGATTGCCGGGCGGTCGATGAGCCGAAGTGCCGTCACGAACAGCACGACGAACGCTGGCACGAGTAGTGCCGCACCGAGTGCGAGCTGCTCGAAGAAACTGGCTACATAGAACACGAGCGCCAAGCCCCAAACGAGCATGAAGTCGCGTGCCGTACGCGCCTCGGCGAGCTTGAGTGGTCCGAGCACGAACAGCAGGGCCGTTCCCGGGTCGCGGCCGAGCAGGCGTCCGTAGTGCTGCCAGACAAGCACCGCGGTGAGCGCGGTCAAGGCGAGAAGGGCCAGCCGTAGGGAGGTGCGCGATGCGAAGCGATGCGCGTACAGACCCAGTCCAAGGGCGGCAACGCCGAGCACGGCAACCGCAAGCGGCGTGTGGGGCAGGTTGGCCAGTTGCGTGGCAAGCAGCAGCGCGACCATGAAGCGCCGCGCGCGGCCGTCGGGCTCATCAGCGGGCGCGCGGGTCGTCTGAGGGTTCCTCGGGGCCCTTTGCACGGCTCGGCGCGCACCCCGGAGCACACTAAAGGCGAACTCCATCGAGGGCCTCCAGGCGATGCGGGTAGGCGCCAAGCAACAGCTTGGCATGGTGTGTTTGCGCGGCGCCACGACCCATCGAGAGCGCGCCGTTGGGCAGGGTCAGGCAAAAGGCGCGGTTTTCGTGGCGCGCTCGGTCGATCCAGGCGGCGATCCGCCTGAGCCGCGCTTCAGGATCGGCCATGCCGAGCGCGTTCCAGTCGATGTGCAGTTCGGTTGCTGCATCGCCCGAGCCGACGCGCGTATACCACTGGCCGCTCTTGGCCACTTGCTTCCAGGCCACGCGCCGGAGGGAATCGCCGGGAACGTATTCGCGCAGTCCGTCGGGGTCGTGTGCGTACCCACGTGCGTGCGCGGTGCGTGCAGGATCGCCTGGTTCGAACGGAAGCGGTGGCGCGGGGCTCTCGGGTTCGGGGGAGACGAAGCCAAGCCAGGGAAAGTGCACGTAACTCCACGCACGAATGAGGCCGTACGGGGCGCGGCTTTCAAGCGTGATGCGTCCGAGCGAGTAGACACCGCGTTTCGGCGCGGGCACGATGAGTTCGAGGTGACCGCTGCCGTCGGCGGCTAAATCGATCGTGGCGGTTGCGAGCACCTGAGCGCTCGGTGGTGCGGTAAACCGCGCGCGAATCCCCTCGCGCGCTCGGGCCGGCGAGCTGAGCGTGAGCGTAAAGACCAACGCCTCGCCCTCGCGCGCAAGCGGTGAGCGTCCTGGTCGCACGACGAGCCCGGCGAGGTGACGGTACGTCGCTAAGAGCGCGACCTGAAACAGGCCGCCAAGCAGGAAGGCCACGACGTAGGCGAGGGCGAGCTGGTAGTTGATGCCGATGAGCAGCAGGATGATCACCACGGCGATCACGAACCAGCCGCGACCGGAGGGCAGCACGAAGATGCGGTTTTGTACGAGCACGACCTGATCGGCACGCGTCGGCAGACGGCCGGAGGCTTCGCGCCAGCGCTGGCGAAGGCGAGCCGGGACCGAGGCAAGGCCCCCTGCGACGCGGCTCGAAGTGCGCTCCGGCATCGGGACGGGCGTTTCGGAAGTGCGCCGCTCAGGGGGCTGCGACGGACTCGAGGAGTCCGCGCGCGAGCTCGGCGCCCCGGGCCGGTCCATCGTGCGTGCTGCCGAGCCGGTGCGAGACGACCGGCGTCCAGACCGCCTGCACATCGTCGGGCAGCACGTGATCCCGGCCGTTGAGCAGCGCCCAGGCGCGGGCGGCCCGCAGCAACGCCAGTCCGGCTCGCGGGGAAAGCGGCCGCGTCATGCCTTGCCTCGAGGCGCTCAGCAGGGCGTGCACGTAGTGAAGGACCGGCTCGGCGACGTAGAGGCTGGCCGCGCGCCGCTGCAGCGCTGCCAGAGCCGAGGGGGACAGCAATGCGCTGAGCGCCTGCGCCTGCGCGCGCTGGTCGCCTTTGCGCAGCAGCGCGAGCTCCGCCTGCGCATCGGGATAGCCAAGGCTCAGGCGCATCATGAAGCGGTCGAGTTGCGACTCGGGCAGCGGCGAGACACCGACCTGATCGAGCGGATTCTGCGTGGCGATCACGAAGAAAGGCTCCGGCAGCGCGCGCGTGAGGCCATCGACCGACACACGGCGCTCTTCCATCGCCTCTAGCAGGGCGCTTTGGGTCTTCGAGGGCGCGCGGTTCAACTCATCAGCAAGCAGCACCTGCGTGAAGATTGGCCCCGGCACGAAACGCATCGTGCGTGCCTCGGGGTCCCAGACCGACAGCCCAAGCAGATCGGAGGGCAGCAGATCGTTGGTGCAGGCCACCTTCGTGTAGTCGAGGCCGAAGGCACGTGCGAGCGCGACCGCGAGCGTGGACTTGCCAAGACCCGGCGCATCTTCGATCAGCAGGTGACCCTCGGCGATCAAACAGGCCACGGCGACGCGAACTGCCTCGAGTTTGCCCAATACAATGCTTGACAGACGCGCACAAACGGCCGTGAGCGCGCGCTCGGACTCGGCGAGAAAGTCGGCCTCACTGGCAGCGGAAGGAGAGGGCACGGCATGAAGCATGCATCGATTCTGCCCGAGACGCGCGCGTTTTGGCCGAAGCGCCACGGGCATCCGCCAGGGGGGCGTGCGCGATCGTGACGCTCATTCGTCGGCGGGGGCTCCTTTGGCTTGAGCCCGGGACGCCATTTCCCGATCCCGAACTGGCGCTCACCGAGCCGAACGGGCTGCTTTGCGCCGGGCTTGAGCTGACGCCCGAACGGATCCTTGAGGCCTATCCACGCGGCATTTTTCCGTGGTTCAGCGATGGCCAGCCGGTGCTGTGGTGGAGCCCCGATCCGCGCATGGTGCTCTACCCGAAGGAGTTTCGGCTGCATCGCAGTCTGCGTAAGACGCTCCGGCGTGGTCTTTTCACCGTGACTGCGGATGAGGCCTTTGCGGCCGTCATCCACGCTTGTGCGGAGCCGCGGCCGGATCAGGACGGGACCTGGATTACGCCGGAAATGATCGCCGTCTACACGGAGCTCCACCGGCGAGGCGTTGCGCACAGCGTGGAAGTCTGGCTCGGCGGGGAGCTTGCAGGCGGGCTCTATGGCCTCGCGCTGGGTCGGGTGTTTTTCGGCGAAAGCATGTTCGCGCGCATCACCGATGCCTCGAAAGTGGCGCTCGCGCATCTGGTGGCGCAGCTTGAGCGCTGGGGTTTCGGGCTCATCGATTGCCAGCAGCAGACGCGGCACTTGGCCTCGCTCGGCGCGCGCCCGATCGCAAGGCGGGTCTTCATCGATGAGCTGGCGCGGTTGCTAGACTGCGAGATGATGGCTTCGGCCCCATCGCAAACGCCGGCCCTGGGCCGTTGGGTCTTCGACAGCGACCTGGGCAGTACGTGGAAGCCTGAGGCTGCGCCAGAGCAGCGCCATGAGTAAACCGCATGATCTAGGCTCGATTCCGTGGCAGGCGCTTCAGTTTTATGCCACGGCGCCCTACCCGTGCAGCTATCTGCCGGGCAGGGTCGCGCGCTCTCAGGTGGCCACCCCGGGGCATCTGATCGGCACCGAGCTCTACGGCGAGCTGTTACGCCTCGGCTTTCGTCGCTCCGGGGGCTTTGTCTACCGGCCGCACTGCGAGGCCTGTCGCGCGTGCATTCCGCTTCGCGTGCTGGCGCGTGAGTTTGCTCCCAATCGATCCCAGCGTCGCACCTGGCGGCAACTGAGCTCTCGCCTGGTTGCGCGCAGCGTCCCGCTGCTGTTTGATCCGCAGCACTACAACCTGTACTTGCGTTACCAACGCCTACGCCATGAAGGCGGCGGCATGGATCGCGACAGCCAAGAACAGTACCGGCATTTTCTGCTCGGCTCGAACGTTGACACGCGGCTCATTGAGTTCCGCGATCAGAGCTCAGGCCGGCTCGCTATCGTGGCCGTCATTGATGTTCTGAGCGATGGGCTCTCGGCCGTCTACACCTTCTATGACCCGACTTACGCGGACGGGCTTGGTACCTTCGCCGTGCTTTGGCAGATCGAGCAGGCGAAAGCGGCCGGCCTCGACCACGTGTATCTCGGGTACTGGATCGCGCTTGCGCGCAAGATGGCCTACAAAGCCAATTTCCGTCCGGCCGAGATCCTCGAGGACGGGCAATGGCGCCGGCTCGAATAAGCGCGATCACTTGAAGCGCCACTCAAGGGCCGGGCCGAGCCGATGCGGCGCATCGCTTGTAAGCCACGCTCGCGCGGTGGCATCGCCTTTCAAATACGCGTCGAGAAACGCGGTCGTGATCCGCGCTGTCGCGCTCTGAATCGGCTCCCAAGCCTCGGGCGGCGTGCCCAGCGCATCCAGTGCGCCGATGGCGCGCATCCAAGCCTGCTCGCGCCGTGTGCCACCACCAAAGACCGCATGATCGCCTTGCTCGAAGTTGGCCAGATACGTCTCCGGGCCGGGCAACAGGTCAAACACCCGGGCGCGATTTTCGGGCGTGGCGCCGTTGCCGAGGACATCGCCATCGAGTCGCCCGGTGATGGCGAGAAAAGGGCGGGTGATGGCTGCATAACGCTCGCGCAGCGCCGCCTCGCTGCCCGGCTGCGGCGGGGCTGGGACGCTCGAGGGCGAGAAGGCGATGAACGCGGAAAAACGCGGTTCTTCGAGCCGTTCGCGCACGAGGGCAAAGCGCTCGCCCGCGAGCGCCATCGCAGTGCGCGCGCCGAAGCTGTGCCCGCTCATCGCCACGCGCGTGAGGTCGGCTCGTCGCTCCCAGCCGTCGGAGGTTGTCGTCTGGCGCCGCGTCAGCTCATCAAGCACGAAGCGCACATCCTCAATGCGCGCAAGCGCCTGTTCGGCGCTCGCGGCGGCGCGCAGCCGCGTGCCGTGTCTCCTCCGCAGTGGCTCCGGAGAAACCTCCGGCGCATCACGCCAGAGTGACTCATCACTGCCCGGGTGCTGAAGGTGGATGACCAGGTAGCCGTGCTCAGCCCAGTGTTCGCCCCAGACAGCGCCTCCGAGGCGCGAACCGCCCAGTCCGTGTGAAAACAGCACCACCGGCAGGCGAGCGCTCGTCTCCGCGACCGGCACCCGAATGCGAAGCGGAACCGGTCGCTGGCGTTGATGGTCATGCCAGGTCTCATCGACGATGAGCGGGCGGCGCACTTGGGTTGGGTCCGACGCAGGCGCCCGGCTCGGCGCGGCCACGGCATGGCCTAGACCCAGCATGAACAGGCGGCAAAGCCAGGCGCGACGATTCATGGCGCTCAGGGTAGCGTCAGCGAGCCTGCCCGGTGGAGGAAAACGGTGAGCGTTTGTGAATCGGTGGGCGCCACGGGGCCTGACCTCCGGTCAGCGAGCCGTCAGAGCGCGGCCGAGATAATCCGCTCTCATCCGAAGAGCCAGAAAAGGGAGGAGGGATGACTGCGCTTTACCGCACGCATTACGAGCGCTCGATCCGCGACCGCGACGGCTTTTGGCGCGAGGAGGCCGCGCTCATCGATTGGCAGGAGCCATTCACAACGGTGTGCGATTTCTCGCGGCCGCCGTTTGTGCGCTGGTTCGTGGGCGGCACCACCAACCTCTGCCACAACGCGCTCGACCGGCACCTGGCGACGCGTTCTGAACAAGTGGCGCTTGATTACATCTCCACGGAAACCGGCCTCGAGCGACGCTTGAGCTACGCGGAGCTTCATCGCGAAGTCAACGCCGTGGCCGCAATGCTTCAGGCCCTCGGCGTCGGCGCGGGCGATCGGGTGCTCATCTACATGCCGATGATTCCCGAGGCGGTTTTTGCGATGCTAGCCACGGTGCGCATCGGCGCGATCCATTCGGTGGTCTTCGGTGGCTTTGCTTCGGCGTCGCTTGCTTCGCGCATCGACGATGCCCGGCCCAAAGTCATTCTCTCGGCCGATGCCGGGATGCGCGTGGGCAAGGTGATTCCGTACAAGGAACTGCTCGATGGCGCCATCGCCCAGGCTGAGCACAAGCCTGAACATGTGGTGCTGTTCGACCGGGGGCTTGCGTCCTGTCCGCGCGTTTCGGGTCGCGATCTTGACTGGCGTGACGCGGTGGCAGCGCACCACGGAACACAGGTGCCTTGCGTCTGGGTAGAGTCCTCGCACCCGTCCTACATCCTCTACACCTCGGGCACCACGGGGCGGCCGAAGGGCGTGCAGCGCGACACGGGCGGCTATGCGGTGGCGCTAGCCTCGAGCATGCGCAAGATCTTTGCCCTTGCGCCGGGTGAAACGATGTTTACGACCTCCGACATCGGCTGGGTGGTGGGTCACAGCTACATCGTCTACGGGCCGCTGATCAACGGCAACACCACGATCCTCTACGAAGGTGTGCCGATCCGGCCCGATCCGGCGATCTGGTGGAAGATTTGTGCCGAGCGACGGGTCAAGACGATGTTTTCTTCACCCACGGCGATCCGCGTGCTCAAGAAGCAGGATCCGGCCTTTATGCGCCGCCATGCGCTGCCCGATCTCAAATACCTGTTTCTGGCCGGGGAGCCGCTCGATGAGCCCACCGCACGCTGGGCCAGCGAGATGTTGGGTGGGGTCGCCATCATCGACAACTATTGGCAAACCGAAACCGGCTGGCCCATTTTGGCAGCACAGGTGGGCATCGAAGACACGCCGCGCAAGTTCGGCTCGCCCTCCTTTCCGGTCTATGGCTACCAGGTCAAACTGAAGCACGAGGCAAGCGGTGCCGAGGTCGGCCCCCACGAAAAAGGCGTGCTCACCATCGTGCCGCCGCTTCCGCCCGGGGCGATGTCGACGGTCTGGGGCGATGATGAGCGCTTCGTAAAAACCTACTTCGGCATGTTCCAGGACGAACAGGTTTACTCAACCTTCGACTGGGCCATGCGCGATGAGGAGGGTTACTACTTCATCCTCGGTCGCACCGACGACGTCATCAATGTGGCCGGCCACCGCCTGGGCACGCGCGAAATCGAGGAAGCCGTGCAGGTCAATCCGCTTGTGGCCGAATGCGCGGTCGTGGGGGTGGCCGACAGCTTGAAAGGGCAGGTACCGGTTGCGTTCGTGGTGCTCAAAGACCCCTCGAATGCGATCGAGGAGACAAAGGCCGCGATCGCCCAGACGGTTGACCGCGAGATCGGCGCGATCGCGCGGCCCGCTGCAGTGCACTTTGTGACGCTTCTGCCGAAAACGCGCTCAGGCAAGCTTCTGCGCCGTTCGATCCAGGCCATCGCCGAAGGGCGCGATCCGGGCGATCTGACCACGATCGAAGATCCGACCGCGCTTGAGCAAATCCGCGCGGCGCTTGCCGGGCAGGCGCGTGCGGGATAGCCGGGGAGTTTCGAGAAAATTCGGGCCATGCATCTTGACCCAACCCTCATGAGGTGGCTGCACGAAAACCTCGCCCGCGGCCACTCCCCGGAAAGCTTGACCACCTCGATGCTGGCCGCCGGATGGTCGCAGGAGATCGCGCGTGCCGCACTTGAAGAAGCGCTCGGCCGCACGATTCAGGTCAATCCGCTGCGGCGGGCCGAGGTCCCGCGCGCGGCCGCGGTACCGGAACCGGATTTGAGCCAATCGCCTTCCTACATCCAGACCTCGGATCGGCGGATCGAGGTCTGGCTCACCGTCAAGCATCCGCGCATTGTGGTCTTCGGCAACGTGCTCTCCGAGGAAGAGTGCGACGAGCTCATTGCCCTCGCCCAGCCGAGGCTTTCACGCTCGCTCACCGTGGACAACAAAACCGGTGGCGACGAGGTCAATCCGGCGCGCACGAGTGACGGGATGTTTTTCGCTCGCGGCGAAAACGAGCTCTGCGCCCGCATCGAGCGGCGCCTGGCGGAACTCGTGCGCTGGCCGGTCGAAAACGGCGAGGGCTTGCAGGTGCTGCGTTACCGCCACGGCGCGCAGTATGTCCCGCACTACGACTACTTTGACCCCGACCAGCCGGGCACGCCCAAAATCCTGGCGCGCGGCGGGCAACGCGTCGGCACGATCATCATGTATCTGCGGGTGCCTGAGCGCGGCGGTGCGACGGTTTTTCCCGACATTGGGCTTGAAGTGGCACCGGTCAAAGGCGCGGCGGTCTTTTTTAGTTACGACCGTCCGCACCCCGACACGAAGACCTTGCACGGCGGCGCCCCAGTGACCTTGGGCGAAAAGTACGTGGCGACCAAGTGGATGCGGGAGCGGGAGTTCGTTTGAGGCAGCGTCTCGCCGGTGTTTGCCGGCGACGCCCGCACGTGTTTCGACGCAGATAAGCGCGGATGCTGCGCAGATGACCGCCGATGAGTTTCTAGAAATCGGCGTTCATCGGCGTTTTGATCAGCGCTCATCTGCGTCGAAAACCAACCGCCGCGCTCTCCCAGTCAATCCAGCTTTGCCCCGGAGGTCCTGACCACTTCGGCCCAGCGGCGGATTTCGCTACTCACGAAGCGCCCGAAGGCCTCGCCGTAGAGATTTGGCATCTCCGCGCCCATGCTGTGCCAGAGGTTTTTGAGCTCCTCGCTGGCAAAGGCCTGACGCAAGTCGTTCTGAAACTTCTGGATGATGGCCGGTGGCGTTCCTGCCGGCGCCCAGAGGCCGTACCAGGTCGAAACCACATAGTTGAGGCCTTGCTCTTTGGCGGTTGGGATGTTGGGGAAGCCCGGCGCCCGTTGCTCAGCCGCCACCGCGATCGCTTTGATGCGCCCACTTCGGATATGCGCGGCGGAAGAGCCCATGCCATCGAACATCGCGTCGATCTGGCCCGCGATCAGATCGGCGAGCGCCGGCCCGGCCCCGCGATAGGGGACGTGCGCGATCTTGACCCCGGCAAGCGAGTTGAACAGCTCGCCGGCCAGATGATGCGAGGAGCCGTTGCCGGCCGAGCCGAAGTTCATCTTGCCTTCGGCGCGCCGCGCGGCTTCGATGAAGCCTTTGAGATCGTTGGCGGCCACCCGCTGCGGATTGACCACGATCACCTGCGGCACCGAGGAGACAAGCGCCACCGGCACGAAGCTTTTCTCGATGTCGTAGTCGAGCTTCGGGTAGAGCGAGGGGGCGATCGCATGATGTACGGCGCCCATGAAGAAGGTGTAGCCGTCGGGTGCGGCCTTGGCCGCGTGCGCCGCGCCGATCGTGCCGCCAGCGCCGCCACGGTTGTCGATGACGAACTGCTGGCCGAGGACCTTGGAAAGGTAGGCACTGAGCGGCCGAGCGAAAGCATCGGTTCCGCCGCCGGGCGGAAACGGCACGACGATGGTCACCGGTTTGGCGGGCCATTGCGGGGCCTGCGCAGCAGCCGTCGTGACGAGATTCGCCGCGAATGCAAACGCCAAAGCGACGCATGCGCGACCGAACGCTGCAACACTCATCTCAATCCTCCTTGGCTTTGGTTTTTTGGCAAGTTTGTTGCGGGCAGTGCGGCCGACCGCTTGCCGCGCCTCGCAAGGATACGCCACCGAAACGGGCGGGGACTTCGAGAAGTCTCGCCGCCTGCTGGTCGTTGCTGGTGCCCGGAACCGGACTCGAACCGGTACGCCCGTTATTCACGAGGCGGCGGATTTTAAGTCCGCTGTGTCTACCTATTTCACCACCCGGGCGGGATCGGAGCCGAGGAGTGATGCGCTTGAACTTTCCCAAATTGTGCGCACCAACGCACGTAATGATAGGGCGCGGCATCGGGTGCGGCCGGTTGAGCTTCGTCTCTTGCGGCGTCGTTGGCGTGTCGCCAAGCGCCGCGCGCGACGCGAAAGTGGGCTCTTGACAACACCCCAACACGCGGCCGCGAGGTCAGCGACGCTGTGCAGCCGTATCGTCGATGGGCTGAGAAGCTCTGGGAGACCTTCGCCTTTCAAAGAACCGCTGCACGGCTGATCGGGCGCGGGAGGAGGAGGCTAGCGTCGCGGCGTGGCGGGCAGTTTGGGGCTTTCTCCGAGCATGAAAATCGCCGGGCGTTTGTCTTCGAATCGTCCGCGGTCATCAGTCGTCCAGGCTGCGGCAGGTTTGGCCAGGATACGTTCTGTCGCACCGGTCAAATCTTGGGCAACGACGAGCCACACATCCCCGGGCAGCCGCTCGCAGAGCGAGGCCAGCAGTGCGGCGTTCCGGTACGGGGTTTCGATGAAGATTTGGGTGGCGCCGGTGGTGCGCAGCCGACGGAGTGCCTCATCGATCGCGCGCTCGCGCTCGCTCGCCTTGATGGGCAAGTAGCCCAGGAAGTCGAAGCGTTGACCGTTGAGGCCACTGGCCGCAAGCGCAAGCAGGACCGAGCACGGTCCAACAAGCGGAATCACCCGCGCGCCAAGCTGATGCGCACGCGCAACGACCGAGGCGCCCGGGTCGGCGACCGAGGGCATGCCAGCGTCGCTCAACAGGCCGACCCCTTGACCTGCCTCGAGCCACGCTTCGAGGTCGGCGAGGGCAAGGGCGAGCGGATCGATCGCTGTGAGCTCAAGCGCAGCGATCGGCCCCGGATGGGCAATGGATTTGAGAAAGCTGCGGGCCTGTTTAGGCGTCTCGACGATGAAGCGCCGCAACCTTCGAGCCACCTCGAGCGTGCCGTTCGGCAAGACGGCGTCGACCGCGGCCGGAGCAATCAAACTCGGGACGAGATAGAGCGTGCCCAGCAAGTGGCCTTGGGAGCCCTCATCGGTAGCCATACGGTGCAAGCAGGTCGCAGAGACGAATGAGCGGTAAACCGACCAGTGCGGTCGGATCGTCGCTCGTGACGCGTGCTAGCAGTTTGATGCCGGCGGTTTCGACCTTCACGGCACCGGCGGCATCGAACGGTTGCTCGCGCTCGAGATACGCGATGAGCTCTTCGTCGGTCAGGTTGCGATAGACGATTTCCGTTGGCACCACTGCAACTTCCGAACCCGTGCGACTGGCGACGCATACGGCGGTGTGACAACGCAGTTTCCGACCGCGACAGCGACGCAGTTGATCAAGGGCGGTTGAAAAGTCGCCGGGTTTTGAAATGGCTTCGCCGTCCAGGTCGAGCACTTGGTCGGACCCGATGACGACCGCTTCGGGATGCACGCGCAAAACGGCCTGCGCTTTTTCGCACGCAAGCCGTGCGCAGTGCTCGCGGGGCTGCTCGCCGGCGCGTTGCTCTTCTTGCACGTTGGGAGCGACAACGCGAAAGGGCCAGCCGAGTCGCTCCAAAAGAGCGCGTCGATACCGCGACGTTGAGGCTAGGATAAGAGGCGGCGCGTTGCTGCGACGAAGCGGTCCCGGGTCCATCGTTTACAATCAATGGCTTTGCGTCGATTATCTTCTCGAAGTCCCATTACACAACCGCCACGCCGATTGCGCTTGGCGCATTCAAGCATGTCGGATCGCTCGGAAGGTCGAGCATGGTGACGCGGTTTGGCCAAGTCTCTGAGGCGTGGGCGCGACGCCATCCGCTCTCGCACTTCGCGCAAGCAGGTGTTGTCCTTCAAGGGCGACTCACCGCGCTTGACCTACCGCGTCTAGCGCGTGAGGAAGGGGTTGAGCTGGTCTCGGACGTCGAGGCGCGCGTTCAGGCGCTCGACCGCCGGGGCGAGGTTGAGCAAACTCGCTCCGGCTTTACGGTAGCGGTGAAGGCTTCGCTTCGATTGACCTGCCAGTCCTGCGCGGCCTCTTTTCTACACGAGGCGGTCAGCGTCAGCACCCTGTGGGTTGCGTGCGACGAGGCGGAGCTGTTGCGATGGGAGCGCGAGGCGGTGGCAGGCGATTTCGAAGAGCCCGCGTCGGCCGAGGAGGTTGTGCACTCGGCAGCCGATTTCGAAGTGCTGCTTGCGCACGAAGAGGCAAGCGCTCGGGACCTCGTCGAGGATGAGCTCTTACTTGCCCTGCCCACGGTGCCGCGTTGCCGGGATTGCAGCGCGGCCCCGGCACCGAGACGCTATAGTTTTTCGTCCGTTTGAGGAGCCGACCATGGCCGTTCAGCAAAACAAAAAATCGCCTTCGAAGCGCGGGATGCATCGAGCCCACGACTTTCTCAAGGCGCGCAACCTCTCGATCGAACCGGTGACCGGTGAGCCGCATCTGCGGCACCACATCTCGCCAAGCGGTTATTACCGAGGCAAAAAGGTCATCGAAACCAAGAAGGACGAGTGAGTCATCCAGTCGCTGAGGGTGCGCGCGACCGCAAACGCGTGATGGCGGCTCGTGCGACGCTTGGCTTTCGCTTCCGGTGACTGCTTCCCGCTGCGTTACGGTCGCCGTCGACTTGGACGGCGGAGATCATGGAGCCTCGGTGACGCTTCCGGCAGCGGCCGATGTCTTGCGCCGCCATCCGGAGCTGCGCCTCGTGCTCGTTGGCGTTCCGGCTTCACTGCAGGAGATTCCTCGACATCTTCCGTCTGAGTTGCGCACGCGGATTCAGACCGTGACAGCCGACGAAGTGGTTGGCATGGCCGAGCCGCCCGCGCTGGCACTCAAAAAAAAGAAGCGCTCGACGATGCGGCTCGCGGTCAACGCAGTCAAAGACGGGCTTGCTCAGGCTTGCGTAAGCGCCGGCAATACGGGTGCGCTCATGGCCACAGCACGGTTCGTGCTCAAGACGCTACCCGGCATCGATCGGCCAGCCATCGCCTCGGTGATGCCGACTCACTCCGGCGAGGATGAGTCGGGCGACGGTGGGGCAGTCATGCTCGATCTTGGGGCCAATGCCCAGTGTTCCCCTGAGCATTTGCGACAGTTCGCGATCATGGGAGCAGCGCTTGCGTCCGTGCTTACCGGCAAGGAGCGCCCGACGGTGGCGCTGCTCAACATTGGCGAAGAGGACATCAAGGGCAATCCGCTCGTCAAGACCGCGGCCGAATTGATTCGGGAGACCGATCTGAATTTCATCGGCAACGTCGAAGGGACGGACATCTACCGCGGCGCAGCCGACGTGGTGGTCTGTGACGGTTTTACGGGAAACGTTGCACTCAAGGCCTCCGAGGGCGCAGCCAAGTTGATGGCGCAAATGCTCAAAGAAGAGCTCAAGCGAAACCTGTGGACGACCGTGCTTGCCACGTGTGCGGCGCCGATGCTCAAGCGCTTCAAAGCCCGCGTCGATCCGTCTCGGTACAACGGAGCCTCGCTGCTCGGTCTACGCGGCATCGTGATCAAGAGTCACGGTGGCGCCGATCGGCTGGGGTTCGCCAACGCTATCGTGCGTGCTTACCGGGAGGTTCGAGCCGATCTGATCACGCAGCTTGAAGCGCGCCTTGCACCTTATGCCATGACCTCGGCACGCTCCTCGGAAGCGGCCCAGGCGAGCTTTTTGGGGGCCGAGGCTTGATCCGAGATCCTGCAAGTGCAGGCGTCGGCCGCCACAGCGCCCTCAGGCCCCGCCGGTGGTGAAATGGCAGCCGTGTACTCCCGCATCATCGCAACGGGCGGCTATCTCCCGGCTCGGGTGTTGACCAACCGCGAGTTGGAAGCCATCGTCGAAACCTCGGACGAGTGGATCGTGACCCGTTCCGGGATCCGCGAACGGCGTCTGGCAGCGGAGCACGAAGAGACGAGCGACTTGGCGGTCCGGGCAGCTCAGGCGGCGCTCGACATGGCGGGACTCGAGGCCTGCCGGGTCGATCTGATCGTTGTGGCGACGACCACGCCGGACCTGATTTTCCCGAGTACGGCCTGCATCGTGCAAGACAAGCTCGGGATCCGGCATGGAGCCGCATTTGACGTGCAGGCGGTCTGCTCTGGCTTCGTGTACGCGCTTGCGCTTGCCGATCGCCTGATCGCGAGTGGCGCGCACCAGCTCGCGCTTGTCATCGGCGCCGAGATCTTTTCTCGCCTCCTCGACTGGAAGGATCGAACCACCTGCGTACTGTTTGGGGATGGTGCAGGCGCGGTTTTGCTCGCTCGCTCAGACACGCCGGGGATTCTGGCGAGCAAACTCTGCGCCGATGGGAGCAAGCGTGGCATTCTCAGCGTGCCCGGGCAAGTGCGAAATGGGGCCGTTTACGGGGATCCGACCGTGCACATGGACGGGCAGGCCGTTTTCAAGTTTGCCGTGGGTGCAATGGTCGAGGTTTGCGAGGCAACCCTCGCGCAAGCGGGTCTTCAGCCGTTGGACCTCGACTGGCTGGTTCCGCATCAGGCCAACGTGCGCATCATCGATGCCACGGCCAAGCGCCTCGGTGTTCCGTTTGAGCGCGCTGTGGTGACGGTGGATCGACACGGCAACACTTCGGCGGCCTCGATCCCACTGGCCCTCGATGTGGCGGTGCGCGACGGGCGTATTCGGCCTGGCCAACTCGTCCAAATGGTTGGCGTCGGGGGAGGCTTTACCTGGGGTAGCGTATTGGCGCGCTGGTGAGCCAGCGGCCGAACGGGGGCGCATCGTCGTGAAACTCGCATTCGTTTTTCCGGGCCAGGGCTCGCAGTCCGTGGGCATGATGTCCGCCTATGGCGAGCTTGCACCGATCGCAGAGACACTTGCCGAGGCCGATCAGGCGCTCGGCGAGCCCTTGTCGCAGTTGATGGCGCAAGGCCCGGCTGAGCTGCTCAATCAGACACGAAACACGCAACCGGCGATGCTTGCGGCCGATGTGGCGCTGTGGCGCGCTTGGGTTCGCGCGGGAGGGCTGAGGCCGGCGCTCGTAGCTGGTCATAGTCTCGGTGAGTATGCTGCGCTCGTGGCGGCTGGGGCGCTCGACTTTCCGGCTGCGATGCGCCTCGTTGCGGCTCGGGCAGAGGCCATGCAAGCGGCCGTTCCGGCCGGCGCCGGTGCGATGGCGGCCGTCCTTGGGCTGGAACTAGCGACGCTTGAAGCCGTCTGCGCCGAGGCGGCGCAAGGGGAAGTGGTTTCGTGCTGTAACTTGAACGCGCCGGGACAGATCGTCATCGGCGGACACCGCGGCGCGGTCGAGCGCGCCGCCGCGCTGGCTAAAGCTCGGGGCGCCAAGCGTGTTGTGCCGATCATGATGAGTGTGCCGTCGCATTGCGATCTCATGCGCCCTGCAGCCGAGGCGCTTGAGCCGATGCTTGCTCGGACGGCGTTTCGGCCGCCTGCCATGGCCGTCATTCACAACGCCACCGTCGAGGTGGCCTCCGATGCCGATGCGATCCGGCGCGTGCTGGCGGTACAGCTCTACCGTCCCGTGCGTTGGATCGAGACGATCGAGGCGATGGCCGCTCAAGGCGTCACGCATGTGGTCGAATGTGGGCCGGGCAAGGTCCTGGCGGCGATGGTCAAGCGCATCGCACCGCACCTTGAGGTGTTCACGCTCTCCGATCGGGCTGCTTTCGATGCAGCGCTCACGAGCCTCAAAGGACTCGCATGAACGGGAAAGTCGCACTTGTTACCGGGGCAACTCGCGGCATCGGTGCCGCGATCGCCCACGCACTTGCCGAGGCCGGTTGTCGCGTCGTTGGCACGGCCACGAGCGTCGAGGGCGCGGGCAAAATCAGCGCCGCGCTCGAAGGACGCGGCCGCGGGGTTGTTCTCGATGTCACCGACGGAGCAGCAATTGAGGCGGTGCTCAGGGACATCGAGACCCATGAAGGCCACGTCTCGATCCTCGTCAACAACGCGGGGATCACGCGTGACATGCTGCTCATGCGCATGAAAGACGAAGACTGGGACGCTGTGCACGAGACCAACCTCAAAGCGATCTTTCGCCTCTGTCGCGCTGTCAGTCGCGGCATGATGAAGGCGCGTTGGGGCCGCATCGTCAATATCGGATCGGTCGTCGGAACGATGGGCAATGCAGGGCAGGCCAATTACGCAGCGGCCAAAGCCGGGCTGATCGGCCTCACCAAGGCGCTCGCCGTCGAACTCGGCTCGCGCGGCGTCACGGTCAATGTGGTCGCGCCTGGCTTTATCGATACCGATATGACGCGTGCCTTGCCGGAGGCGCAGCGCACGCAGCTGAGCGAGCGAATCCCAGTTGGACGGTTGGGCCAGCCCGAAGATGTGGCCTACGCGGTGAGGTTTCTATGCGATGAACGGGCGAGCTACGTGACCGGGGTCACCTTGCACGTCAATGGCGGTTTATACATGGCGTGATGAATTCGCTAAAAAGCGCAGGCGTTGATTGTGCCGCCGCCGGACTCGAAGCGAAGCGACAAGCGGAGGCTTTGATAGCATTGAGCAATCTTCCAAGCCCATCGACAGCACAATAGGATCGACATGAGTGACATCGAAGCGCGCGTCAAGAAAATCGTGGCCGATCAACTTGGCGTTGCTGAGGCTGACGTCAAAAACGAATCGTCGTTCGTCGACGATCTAGGGGCCGATTCGCTTGACACGGTCGAACTCGTCATGGCCCTTGAGGAGGAGTTCGGCACCGAAATCCCCGACGAAGAGGCGGAAAAGATCAAGACCGTCCAAGACGCGATCGACTACATCCTCGCGCACAAAAAGACCTAAGTTCGGCACGACGCGGGCAGCGGCCACTGTCCGCCGATGTTGGCCAGCTCTCTCTTTATCCGGCTCGCTCAAGCGAAGGCAAGTGTCTCGTTCGCCGGGGGCGATGGGAGCCGTTTGAGTCTTCTTTTCTCGTCAATCACGCTCTGTCCGCATGAATTCTCGAACGCGTCGTGTGGTAGTTACCGGACTGGGGCTGGTCAGTCCGGTCGGTAACGGCGTGACTGCCGCCTGGGAGGCAATCGTCCAGGGTCGTTCGGGGGTCGGTCCGATCACTCGATTCGATGCTTCGGGATATGCGACTCGAATCGCCGGTGAAGTCAAGAACTTCGACCCCAGTCGCTACATGTCTCCCAAAGAGCTGCGGCGCTACGACACCTTCATTCACTATGGCATGGCTGCGGCGAAGGAGGCCCTTGCTGATGCTGGCATCGACCGTGAGGTGGTTGCCCGCGATCCGGAGCGTTTCGGGGTCGCCATCGGTTCTGGCATCGGCGGCTTGCCGATGATTCAGGAGACCTGCTGGTTAGTACGCGAGCATGGCCCGCGCAGGATTTCACCGTTTTTCATTCCCGGTTCGATCATCAACATGATCTCGGGACTTTTATCGATCGAGTACGGATTGCAGGGGCCGAATCTTGCCGCGGTGACGGCCTGTAGCACAGCCAACCACTGCATCGGCGAGAGCATGCGCGCGATCGAATACGGCGATGCCGACGTGATGGTCGTGGGTGGGTCGGAGTCGGCGGTCTGCGAACTCGGCATCGGGGGGTTTAACGCGGCGCGCGCGCTCTCCACGCGCAACGACGCGCCGACGGCTGCAAGCCGGCCGTGGGATGTGGACCGCGACGGATTCGTTCTGGGCGAGGGCGCAGGCGTGCTCGTGATCGAAGAACTCGAACATGCCAAACGCCGTGGTGCCCGCATCTATTGCGAGCTGGCCGGCTACGGCGTTTCGAGCGATGCCTACCACGTCACGGCCCCATGCGAAGACGGCGATGGCGCGCGACGCTGCATGTTGAATGCCCTGCGCAACGCGGGACTGAATCCGGATCAAGTGGGATACATCAATGCGCACGGCACTTCGACGCCGCTTGGCGATGTGGCGGAAGCCATCGCGATCGAGCGAGCGTTCGGAGAGCATGCCCGGCGCCTGATGGTGAGCTCGACCAAATCCATGACGGGCCACCTGCTCGGTGCGGCCGCAGGCGTCGAAGCCGTTTTCACGGTGCTTGCACTCCATCACGGCATTGTGCCGCCAACCATCAACCTCGATCGGCAAGACCCGGCCGTTTCACTCGACCTCGTGCCCAACGTGGCCCGCGAGGCTCGGATCGACGTGGCGATGTCGAATAGCTTTGGTTTTGGCGGGACGAACTCGAGCCTCGTGTTTTGCCGTCTGACCTGAAATCACTTCGGTTGCCGATGCTTGTCGTTCATAAGTACGGTGGGACCTCGATGGGCTCCACCGAGCGCATCAAGGCGGTTGCTCAGCGTGTGGCCAAATGGCATCGTGCCGGTCACAAGGTTGTTGTTGTCCCATCGGCGATGGCCGGTGAGACCAACCGCTTGCTTGCGCTTGCGCGCGAGATTTCGCCCGATGCCGACCCGCGTGAGTTGGATCAGATTGCTGCGACAGGCGAGCAGGTTTCGGTCGGGTTGCTGGCAATCGCGCTGCATGCGCTCGGGGTCAATGCTCGCAGCTACACGGGCTGGCAGGCGGGCATCCAAACCGATAGTGCCTTTACCAAGGCGCGTATTACGGCCATCGATGCGAGCAAGATCTTGGCCGATCTCGACGCGGGCATCATCCCGATCGTGACCGGTTTCCAGGGTATCGACCCTGATGGTAATGTCACCACGCTCGGCCGCGGCGGTTCGGACACCCAGGCCGTCGCAATCGCTGCGGCGATCAAGGCCGACGAGTGCTTGATCTATACCGACGTCGATGCCATTTACACGACCGATCCCCGTATCGTCGAAGATGCGCGGCCGCTCAAGGTCATTGCCTTCGAGGAAATGTTCGAGCTCGCCTCGCTCGGTTCGAAAGTCCTGCAACTCCGCTCGGTTGAATTCGCGGGCAAATACCGTGTGCCGACTCGGGTGCTGTCGAGTTTCACCGATCCTCTGATCCCGATCGAGGAAGAGATGCAAAGCGGCACCCTCATCACTTTCGAGGAAGACGAAAAGATGGAACAAGCCGTCGTCTCAGGCATTGCCTTCAACCGCGACGAAGCGAAGATCACGCTGCGCGGTGTGCCCGACATGCCGGGGGTCGCGTACCGCATCGTCGAACCGATCGGACGCGCCAATATCGACATCGACATGATCGTGCAGAACATTGGCGAAAGCGGTCACACCGATTTCTCCTTCACGGTGCATCGCAATGAGTTTGATAAGGCGATGAAGATCCTCAACGAAGAGGTCAAACCCGCTCTGGGGGCGAAGGAAGTTGTCGGTGACAATAAGGTCTGCAAGGTGTCGATCGTCGGCATCGGCATGCGTTCGCATGTCGGCGTTGCGGCCAAGATGTTCAAGGCGCTTGCCGATGAAAACATCAACATCCAGATGATCACGACCAGTGAGATCAAAACCTCGGTGCTGGTTGATGACAAGTACATGGAGCTTGCTGTCCGCGCGCTGCATCGAGCGTTCGAACTGGACAAGGACCCTGCGGAGCGCTCGAACTGAGGCGTTTGGCGGGCTACAATTCACATCACGGAGACGTGACCGAGAGGCCGAAGGTGCTCCCCTGCTAAGGGAGTATGCGTGCCAAAACATGCATCGAGGGTTCGAATCCCTCCGTCTCCGCCAAACAAAGGAGCCCCCGAAGTGGGGCTCATTTGTTTGGCGCGTTGTTTTTCGAGGGATGAGAACCCGAGAAGAGGGTTCGGTGGAGGGTGCGCGAAGCGCGCCCGCAACGACGCCCGGAGGGCGGCCGGTCAGAACGCGGCTTCTTCAAGCGCGAGGGTTCCGCGCGCGCCGCGCACGACGACGTCGGATGCGGCAAGCGCCTCTGGAATCAAATGGTCACAATAGAAGCGCAGGGTGGCGAGCTTGGCCTCGTGAAAAGCCCGCTCGGGCGCGCCCTGCTCAAGCGCCGCGCCGGAGGCGTGCGCCACCCGAGCCAATGCCCAACCCCCGCCCACGATCCCAAATAGCTTCAGGAGCGGCACGCTGCCGGCATAGCAAGCCCGCGGATCCGCTTTCCAGTGAGCCAGCAGCCAGTCGATCGCGCGTTCGACGGCGTCGACGCCTTCGCTAAGTCGAAGGTGTGCGGCGCGCAGGTGTTCGTGGGAACTTGCCTGAAGCGCCGCCAGATGCTCACGCATTGCGGCGATCCAAGCGCGGGCTGCCTCGCCACCATCGCGCGCGAGCTTGCGGCCGATGAGATCGTTGGCCTGAATAGCCGTCGTGCCCTCGTAGATCGTCGTGATGCGTGCGTCACGATAATCCTGCGCTGCCCCCGTGTCTTCGATGTACCCCATGCCCCCGTGCACTTGAATGCCAAGGTAGGTCACTTCCTGGGCCATTTCGGTGGACCAGCCTTTGACCACCGGGATCATGAGCTCCACAAACGCTTGGTTTCGTTTGCGCACCTGTGCGTCGGGGTGTGCCTCGGCCACATCGAAGGCAAACGCCGTTGCAAGCGCGAGGGCTCGCGCCGCTTCGGTCTGAGCTCGCATGCGCAGCAGCATGCGGCGCACGTCGGGGTGGCGAATGATCGGCACGGCGCTGCTTGAGGCTGCGCCAACTTCGCGCGACTGCACGCGTTCGCGCGCATACGCCACGGCACGCTGATAGGCCCGTTCGGCTATGCCAATCCCTTGCAGGCCGACGCCGAAGCGCGCAAGGTTCATCATGATGAACATGTATTCAAGGCCACGACACTCTTCGCCGACGAGATAGCCGATAGCGCCGCCGTGGTCGCCGTATTGCATGACGCAGGTCGGCGAGGCGTGGATCCCGAGCTTGTGTTCGATGGAGACGCAGTGCAGGTCGTTGCGTGCGCCAAGGCGACCGTCCTCATCGACGAGGAACTTTGGCACGAGAAAGAGCGAGATCCCCTTCACGCCGGGCGGTGCCCCTGGGGTGCGCGCGAGCACGAGGTGGATGATGTTCTCGGTCCAGTCGTGTTCGCCGTAGGTAATGTAGATCTTTGTCCCGAAGAGCCGGTAGCTGCCATCCGCGTGCGGCTCGGCGCGGGTTTTGATCAGCGCAAGGTCGGATCCGGCTTGTGGCTCGGTCAAGTTCATGGTTCCAGCCCACCGACCGGAAACCATGTTCGGCAGATATCGCCGCTTGAGCTCGTCGCTTGCGGCGATCTGAAGCGCCTCGATTGCTCCCTGGGTCAGCATTGGCATCAGGCCGAAGCTCAAACAGGAAGCGTGCAGCATCTCGTCCGTCAGGGTCGACACGACGCGCGGCATTCCGAGCCCACCCAAGGCGGGTTCGGCCGACAAGCCCATGCCACCGAGTTCGCGGAAGCGCTCATAAGCCTCACGGAAGCCGGCCGGAGTCACGACCGAACCGTCGGCCAACCGACGGGCCCCTTCGCGGTCGCCCTTCGCGTTGAGCGGATCGAGTTGCTCGCTTGCGAAGGTGGCCATCGCCTCGAGGATGGCTGCCACGGTGTCGGGTGTGGCCTCGGAATAGCGCGCCAGGCGGTTGAGCGACTCAAGGGGTGCGACGGTCTCCAGCAGGAAGCGGAATTCCTGAAGCGGGGCGCGGTAGGCCATGGTTCGATGCGAATGCGGTCAGTGGCGCTGGGCAGTTCAGAGTTTGGCGGTCAGCTCAGGCACGGCCTCGAAGAGATCGGCCACGAGCCCGTAGTCGGCCACCGAAAAGATCGGCGCGTCGGGGTCTTTGTTGATGGCCACAATCACTTTCGAGTCTTTCATGCCAGCAAGATGCTGGATTGCACCGGAGACGCCGATGGCGATGTAGAGATCTGGGGCGACGATCTTGCCGGTTTGTCCGACCTGATAGTCGTTGGGAACATAGCCCGCATCGACGGCCGCGCGACTGGCGCCGAGCGCGGCACCGAGCTTGTCGGCAAGCGGCACGAGGAGTTTGTGATAGTTCTCGCCTGAGCCGAGGCCGCGCCCGCCTGTGACCACGATGCGTGCCGCGGTGAGCTCTGGGCGTTCGCTTTTGACCATCTCGGCCGAGACAAACTGAGTGGTGCCGGTGTCTGCAACCGCCGGCACGGTTTCGACATTGGCACTTCCGCCGGTTGCAGGGGCCGCCGGGAACGCGGTTGCTCGCACGGTGAGGACCTTCACCGGATCATTCGAGCGAACCGTGGCATAGGCGTTGCCGGCATAAATCGGGCGCACGAAGGTGTCGGCATCGACCACCTTCAAGATGTCGCTCACCTGGGCCACATCAAGAAGCGCAGCCACCCGCGGCGCAAGCGCTTTGCCGTAGGCGGTGGCGGGCACCAGAATGTGGGTGTAGCCGGCGGCAACCGCAAGCACCTGGGCGGCGACATTCTCGGGTAAGTGATGCTCATGCGCTGGAGCGTCGGCGAGCAGCACTTTGCTGACGCCACTGACGGCTGCGGCGGCGCTGGCCGCCGCCTCGGCCTGAAAGCCGGCCACCAGCAGATGGATCTCGCCCCCGACCTCGGCTGCGGCGCTTACGGCGTGAAGGGTGGCCGTTTTGAGCTGTTTGTGATCGTGTTCGGCAATGACGAGGCAGCGCATGGTCAGATCACCTTGGCTTCGTTTCTGAGCTTTTCGATCAGGGTGGCCACATCCGGCACTTTGATGCCGGCCTGCCGCTTCGGCGGCTCTTCCACCCGAAGAGTTGTGAGCCGTGGTGTGACATCGACCCCCAAATCGGCGGGCTTGATCACATCGAGCGGCTTTTTCTTCGCCTTCATGATGTTAGGAAGCGTCGCGTAGCGTGGCTCGTTGAGGCGAAGATCGGTCGTGATGACTGCCGGCAGCTTGACCGCGACCGTTTGCAGGCCACCGTCGACCTCGCAGGTCACCCGCGCGCGATCGCCTTCAATGTCGACTTTCGAGGCGAAAGTGGCTTGTCCCCAACCCAAAAGCGCCGCAAGCATCTGGCCGGTTTGGTTGGCATCGTCGTCGATGGCTTGCTTGCCGAGGATGACCAGTTGCGGCTGCTCGCGCGCAACGATCGCCTTGAGCAGCTTGGCTACCGCGAGCGGCTGCAGTTCCGCATCCGTTTCAATCAGAATGCCGCGGTCGGCACCGATTGCCATCGCGTGGCGAAGCGTTTCCTGGCACTGCGGCACGCCGGCAGAGACCGCGACGACTTCGGTGGCTACCCCTTTTTCCTTGAGCCGAACCGCTTCCTCGACCGCGATCTCGCAGAAAGGGTTCATCGACATCTTGACGTTGGCGATATCAACACCCGAGTGGTCCGGCTTGACCCGCACCTTGACGTTGTAATCGACCACACGTTTGACCGGGACGAGTACTTTCAACGGAGACTCCTTTCTCTGCGAACGCACGACTGGCCCTGCGAGCCTCTCGATTCGCCGTGGATTCCGGACAAACACCGGTCCGGCTCACCGCTAGGCCAATCGACAGACATCATGCACCTCGCAAGCAGGGCAATTTTGACCGACGAAACTTGAGGGTGTGCTCTATCCGAAACAATGGAGGAATGAGGTCACAGGGCGGGTCCCTTCCGGCCGCAACACCGAGGCTGTGGGAATCTCTCACGCTGCTTGGAGCCGTGGCGCTTGCGATGGCGGGGCAGCTTCTAGGGCTTGCCTCGGCGATTGTGGAAATCGATATCGCCCGCGACCTCACCGAGGGCTTTGCCATTCTGGACGGCGAAGTCCACCCAAGACAAGGGCCGCAAATTGGGGGCATTTTCCATCTCGGGCCGTGGTGGTTTTATCTGGTGGCTGCGGTGCTGCTGCTGTCGCCATCCTTGACTGCCTACACCCTCATCATGGGGGCGCTGGCAAGCTTGAAGTTTCCGATTGCGGCCTGGGTGGGACTGCGGCTGGCAGGGCCGCGGTTCGCAGCCTTGCTTGTGGCCGCAAGCGCTTTGCCCGGGGTGGCGGCCTATCAGTTTTTTGGGGTAAGTCACACCTCGTTTGTGGAGCTGTTTGTTTGGCTCGGCGGCGCCTTGTTGCTCGAAGGGCGGCGCTGCCTCGCCCGACCGCATGCGCAGACCATCTGGTGTTTTCTCTCCGGCCTTGCGTTCTGTCTCGCGCTTCATGCACACCCGACCGCGTTGGCGTGGACGCCGTTTTGGTTTGTAGGATTAGTCTGGGCAGCGGGTAACGGGCCGCGCGCCATGGTGTGCATCTTGGCGGGTCTGTTGGGTGCGGTTTTGCCGCTTCTTCCAATGCTGCCTGCGCTTTGGCAGGAGTGGCTTGACTGGCGTGATCCAGCGCAAAGGCCAGCTCACGCGAGGGCCGTGGGCGATTCGTTGGCCTCCGTGGTGCCGCTTCTGCGCGGTGTGCTCTGGAGCGAGCCTGAACGCATCGCCGGCACCGCGTTCGCCGCCGGTGAACGTGCCCCTTTGCTGTGGCGCTGGATTTGGGGGGGTGGGTCGGCGGGGGCCTGCTGGCTGCTGCATGCTGGGTCGTTCGCCCAGGAACCGCGCTTCGGCTGCCGCTTGGCATCGCTTTTTTGGCCCTGGTTGTTGTTTCGCTTTTTCTGGCCTGGTCGACCAAGATCACGCCGTTTTACGCGACCTTTTCCCTCTTGCCCGTGCTTGCGTTTGTGCTTGCCTGCGGGTGGTTGGCAGCGGTGCGACTGTCTCGTGGGGCGCTTTTTCTACCGCTTCTGGCTAGCGCGTTCCTGCTTCAGTCGGCCACAGCGCTGGCGCTTGCCGAGCGCACACAAAGCGGTTGGCTTCGTTTGCGCTCTCCCGTCCCCGGCGGCGTGAAGTCCGCCGCCGTCGAAGTCCTTTCGGGACCTTATCGAAGTGTTCTCGCGCGCGATCGGTTCGCTCGGCAATGGTGTGTTGCGGCCAAGGACGAGCGCTCGCTCAACGGGGTAGCTGCCACGGCGCTTGATGCTTCTCAGGCCTACGAGCTGGGTCTGGCGGGCGGCCGTGCTTGCCGGGACGCCTTGCGTTTTGGTCCTTCGAGCCGGCCAGTGGTCGGGCTTCCGGAGATCGTGGTCAAAACGCTCGGCCTTCGCGCCGAGGCGGGCTCTGGCGCGTTCGTATGGGTGTTGCCTCGGCGGGTCTTGTGGCCTGAGCAACCACTTCCCATCAGCACCTCACGAAGCTATCCGCCGCGGCGAGCCGAGTGGGAGGCCTCTCGTGGGCGCCCTCCGGAGGTCTTTCGTTTCTCTGCTTCGGCTCGTGAGGCGATCGTTGTGGCGCCGCTCAACGCTCTTCATCCCGACTGGAGGGTTCGTGCCTCGGCCAATGGTGTGGCCGTTTCGAGCGCGGTCAGCGCTATCGGCCTTGCGATTTTTCTCCCGCCGGCCGGCGGCCAGTTGATCGACTGGCAGATCGAGGTTGGCGGTGTGCTGCCAGAGCTGACCAATATCGTGACCGTGGATCTGGGGGCAACGGGCGAGAGCCTTCCAGCTTTGAAAGAATGAGGTGGATGCAGCTTTCGGTTGTCATTCCCTGTTACAACGAAGCCGACAACGTCGGGCCGCTGCTTGCCGAGCTGCTGCCGGTGCTCGAACGCATAACGCCCTCGTTTGAAGTGCTATTTGTGGATGACGGCAGCCGGGATGAGACCGCGGCCCGCATTCGTGCGCACTGTACGCTCGAGCCGCGGGTAAAGCTGCTCCGCCTGTCCCGCAATTTCGGCAAGGAGGCAGCGCTTTCGGCAGGCATTGACCACGCGCAGGGCGAGGCCGTGGTCTTGATGGATGCGGATCGCCAACATCCGCCCGCGGTGCTTCCGGAGCTTGTGGCGGCGTGGCAGGCGGGGGCCGATATGGTGATTGCGTCCCGCCAGAACCGGAATACGGACAGCGTGCTCAGACGCTGGCTCACCCGAGCCTTCTACCGGCTCTTCAACGTTCTCTCAGAAGTTGAGCTCAGCCCGCAAGCCGGGGATTTTCGCCTGCTCGATCGCCGCGCGGTGGTCGCCCTGCAGGCGATGCCCGAGCGCGGCCGTTTCATGAAGGGCCTTTATGCGCTGGTCGGCTTGAGCAGCGCTGAAGTGCCCTATGTCAATGAGTTTCGCGCCTCAGGCGAGTCGCGCTTCGGCTGGCGGCGGCTGTTTCGCTTTGCCTTGGAGGGGTTGACCGCTTTCACCTCGGCACCGCTTCGGGCCTGGGCCTATGTGGGGTTTGCGCTTGCGGTGCCGGCCGGGCTCTACGCCGTCTACCTCGTTTTTAGAACCTTGATTCAGGGGGTCGATGTGCCAGGCTACGCGTCGCTGGCCACAATGATTCTTTTCTTTAGCGGCGTGCAACTGATTGGGCTGGGTGTCTTGGGCGAATACCTCGGTCGGGTGTACGCCGAAGCAAAACAGCGGCCTTTGTATGTGGTCAGCGAAGTCGTCGGCGCAGTGCCGCAAGCGGCGACGCCGTTCACGCACGGCGGCGTGGTGCTTCCCGCGCGTCGGCCACGCGGCGCCGATGAGCGTGTCCCGGGACCGTGAGCCGTTTGATTGTGGACAAGCTTCCCGCTCAGGCACTTCGATACTTTTTGGCTGCGTGCCTGGCCTTGGTGCTTGATGTGGCCACGGTGCTGCTCTCGCTTGAGCTTGGAGCGCATGCGGTGCTCGCGCGCGCCCTAGGGCTCTTCGTCGGGCTTTGCACAACCTACGCGTGTTCACTGCTGTTCGTGTTTCCGCTGAGTCAAGCCCCGTCGGTGCTGGGTTTTCTGCGCTACAGCGGGGTGCAGTCGCTCGGCACAGCGCTCAATTATGGGCTCTCCACGCTTCTTCTTGCCTGGGCTGCGCAGGATCGTTTCTTTGTGATGCTCGCAGTGACTGCGGGCGCTGCAGCTGGCTTCCTCGTCAATTTCTACTTTGCCCGACGGTTACTGTATCGGCCACCGCGCTAGCGGCAGGCCGAGGCGTCCGACGGGCGCGGGGAGGCTAGCCAAACCGACAGCACGGCAAGCTGCCTCATCGATGTTGCCATGCTGGCAGCGGCCGTTTGGCGTTGAAGGCATCGATTCCGGCACGTGCATCGCAGCTCATCATGTCGCGCGCCATGTTGCGTGCTGCGCTCGCGTAGGCGGCGGCCAGCGCGTCGCCTGAAAGCTCGTGCAAGAGCCGCTTGCCCGAGGCGAGTGCGTGACCCGAGTGGCGCGCGACGCGCGCCGCAAGCTCCGCCACTGCCTCATCGAGCGCTTCCGGGGGTACCACGCGGTTGACGAGCCCGATCCGCTCGGCCTGCTCGGCCGACAGAAAATCGCCCGTAAAGAGCATCTCGGCCGCGGCCTTACGTCCAACGCTCATGATGAGCGGCACCGAGGGCGTCGAGCAGAACAGGCCCAAACGGATGCCGCTTGTGGCAAAACGCGCCTCGCTTGAGGCCACGGCGAGATCGCATGCCGCCACGAGCTGACAGCCGGCGGCTGTTGCGATGCCATGAACGCGAGCAATCACGACCTGCGGCAGGCGGGCAATCTGCAGCATCACGGCACTGCAGCGATCGAACAGCGCGCGCAGCCACGCTTCGTCCTCGTGAGCGCGCATCTCGCGTAGGTCATGTCCCGCGCAAAAGGCCCGTCCGGTGCCGGCCAGCACGACAACGCGCGCCTCCGGATCGGTCTCCAGCGCAGCCAGCTCGGTCTCAAGTGCCGCGAGAACTTCGTAGGAAAGCGCGTTGAACTGCTGCGGGCGATTGAGCGTCAAGCGGACCACGCCATCGCGGGCTCCGATTTCGGGCGAGCGAAGGATAAGCGGCTCGCCTACACTTGCACCTTCGCGCGAGGTCGAGGGATCGGCGCATTGAGGCGTTTCAGTCAGATCCATCGTGAGGGTTTCCTTTCGATCGAGCGCAGCAGGCATGGCCTCGGACCCACTGTCTTGATTTCCCGATCAACGGCCCATGCGCCAGCGGCTCACAAAGATTACAACGAAAACCGGCGACGGCGGCAGCACCGGGCTCGCCGACGGGCGACGCCTCAGCAAAGACCACCCGCGCATCGTGGCCATCGGTGAGGTCGATGAGCTCAACGCCGCGGTTGGTTTATTGCTGACCGAGCCGCTACCGGAGTCGCTGCGTGCGGCGATCGAAACGGTGCAGCATGATCTCTTTGACGTGGGCGGCGAACTCGCGCTGCCGGACCAGAGGCTCGTGACAGATGCGCATGTGGCGCGCCTTGAAGCGCTGACGGCAGAGCTCAACGCCGAGCTGCCGCCGCTGGCGGAATTTATCTTGCCTGGTGGCACGCGCCCGGCTGCTCTTGCGCACCTTGTGCGCACGGTCGCGCGGCGCGCGGAACGCGCTGTGGTGGCGCTTGCGGCGAAGGAGCCGGTCGGGGCACCGCTGCGCGTTTATTTGAACCGCCTCTCCGACCTCGCGTTCGTTCTCGCGCGTCAACTCAACCGCGCTGCAGGTCGAGCCGACGTGCTGTGGCGCGGGCGCGCGTTGAGGCCCACTTCCGACGAAGCTTGACCATGACCACGACCAATCCGCTGCTTGCTCCTTGGAACACCCCCTATGGCCTGCCGCCGTTTGCGGAGATTCGGCCCGAACACTTTGCTCCCGCTTTCGCCGAGGCGTTTAGGCGGCATCGCGAAGAGCTTGCGGCGATCGCGAATGCGCCCGAACCACCGACCTTTGCCAACACGATCGTGGCGTTTGATCGCGCCGGGGCGCTTCTCGATCGCATCGGCCAGTGTTTCTGGAACTTGACCGCGGCGCACACCAGCGCCGAGTTGCAAGCGCTGGAGCGCGAGCTTGCGCCGCAGTGGGCGGCGCACTTCAATGCGATCTACATGGACGAGCGGCTGTTTGCGCGCATCGATGCGGTGATGCAGTCCGAGGAGGCGCGGCGGCTTGATGAAGAAGACCGCCGCTTGCTCGAGCGCGTGCACCGCGATTTCGTGCTCGAAGGCGCGCGCATTGCGCCTGAGCATCGCGCGCGTTATGCACAGATCGTCGAGCGGCTCGCCGAGCTTCAGACGCGTTTTGCCCAGAACGTACTCAAGGAAGAGGCCGATTGGACGCTTTGGCTTGATACCGAGGCCGATCGGGCTGGCCTGCCGCAAGCACTGCTTGATGCTGCGCGAGGGACGGCGGCGGAACGAGGACGACCCGATGGCTACGCCATCACGCTTTCGCGTTCCTCCGTCGTGCCGTTTTTGACTTTTTCCACGCGGCGCGACCTGCGCGAGCGGGCCTGGCGCGCCTGGACCTCGCGTGGCGCAAACGGCGGGCCGACCGACAACCGCGCCTTGATCGTTGAGATCCTCAAGCTGCGCGCCGAACTGGCGCGTCTCCATGGCTGCGCCAATTTCGCCGAGTACGCGCTGGCCGACCGCATGGCCCAGCATCCGCAAGCAGCCCGTGCGCTGCTTGAACGGATCTGGCGCGCGGCGCTGGCAACCTTCGAGCGCGAACGCGTGCTCGTTGAGGCAAACCGCATCGCCCATGGCGTGCATGAGCCGCTTGAACCGTGGGACTGGCGCTTCTATGAGGAGCGCGTGCGGCAGGCGTCGTTCGCCCTCGACGACACCGAGGTCAAACCCTACTTCGAACTCGAACGCATGATGCAGGCCATGTTTGCCGTGGCCGGACGACTTTTTGGCTTGACCTTCGAGGAAGTGACGGGTCGCGCCGAGGTGAGGCTCTATCACCCCGACGTGCGGCTGTTTGAGGTCCGCCGTCACGGGCGGCTTCAGGCGATCTTTCTGATCGACAACTACGCGCGGCCATCCAAGCAGGGCGGGGCTTGGATGTCCTCCTACCGGGTGCAGCATCGCAACGGACCCGATGGCGAGATCATCCCGATCGTGGCCAACCACAACAATTTCATCAAGTCGGCACCCGGGCAACCGACGCTTCTGTCCTTCGATGATGTGCGTACCCTGTTTCACGAGTTCGGTCATGCGCTTCACGGCATGCTCTCGAACGTGCGCTACGCGCGGCTCTCGGGCACCTCCGTTGCTCAGGACTATGTCGAGTTGCCGTCGCAGCTCATGGAACACTGGGCCCTAGAGCCGGCCGTACTAACCGAATATGCTCGGCACTACGCCACCGGCGAGCCGATTCCGCCGGCGCTGATCGAGCGCATCCGGGCTGCGGCGAAGTTCGGCAACGGCTTTGAGAACGTTCAGTACATCGCCTCGGCGTTGCTCGATCTGACGCTGCATGAGCGCAGCACTTACGAGGACTTCGATCCGATCGGTTTCGAGGCCGAACAGCTCAAGCGGCTTGGCATGCCGGATGCGGCGCATCCGATGCATCGCCTGACGCACTTCCGGCATGTCTTTGCCGGCGATGACTATGCAGCCGGTTACTACGTCTACCTCTGGGCCGCGGTGCTTGACAACGACGCCTTTGAAGCCTTCGAGGAGGCGGGCGATCCGTTTCACGCCGAGACGGCGGCGCGTTTGTATGAGTACATCTACAGTGCGGGCAACCGCAGCGATCCGGCAGCGAGCTATCGGGCTTTCCGCGGTCGCGACGCCAACCCCGACGCGCTTCTGCGCAAGCGCGGTCTGGTGGAGGCATGAGGCCGGAGAGCCCCTGGCGGCGATGCGCGCTAAAGCCGCTCGCGCTCGCGTTTGGCCAACACGGCTATCCCGACGGCAGCGGCTAGGCAGATCAAGTCGAACAAAAGGCCTACGCTGAACGCCGCAACGCGAGCGATGTTGTGCGGCTCGGTGACAGCGGGAGCCGAGAGCCACTGCAGCAGATGCGCGAGCGGCACAAGCGCGAGCAGTGCTGCAGCCCCGAAGCCATAGCGGGGCCTGCGCGTCCAGAAAAACGCTCCCGCGGCAACGAGCGTTCCGCCCAGCCCCACGGTGAGGAGGGTGTCAATCATCAGGCCCTCGCGGAGGTGGGCGTCACATCACGCCATAGACCGGACCGCCGCCGCCTTCGGGTGGCACCCATTGGATGTTTTGCAGCGGATCCTTGATATCGCAGGTTTTGCAATGCACGCAGTTTTGCGCGTTGATCTGTAGCCGCTTGCCGCCTTGCGCGTCCTCGATGTACTCGTAGACGCCGGCCGGACAGTAGCGTACCTCGGGTCCCGCATAGCGCGCGAGGTTGTGCTTGACGGGGATCGATGCGTCGCGCAGCCGCAAATGCACCGGCTGATCCTCCTCGTGGTTCGTGTTGGACAGATACACCGAGGAGAGCTTGTCGAAGCTGATCACGCCATCGGGCTTCGGATAGTCGATGCGCGGCATCTGATCGGCCGGCTTGAGCGTTTCATGATCCGCTTGCCCGTGCCGCAGCGTCCAACCAACCAGGCGACCGAGTCCGAGATCGTTGGCCCACATGTGCACGCCCGCATGCAGCGTGCCCAGCCACAGGCCCCATTTGAGGCCCGGTTTGACGTTTCGCACCTTGTAGAGGTCCCGGTAGACCCAACTTGCTCGCCAGCCGTCGTTGTAGGCATGCAGTTCATCGTGCGCACGGCCCGCGCAAAGCGCCGCGAAGACGGCTTCAGCCGCCAGCATGCCGGTTTTCATCGCATTGTGCGTGCCCTTGATGCGCGGGACGTTGACAAAACCGGCCGCACAGCCGATCAGCGCCCCACCCGGAAAAACCAGCTTCGGCACGCTTTGCAGGCCGCCCTCGTTGAGGGCACGCGCGCCGTAGGCCAGCCGCTTGCCGCCGTCAAAGAATGGTCGGATCACGGGGTGCGTTTTGAAGCGCTGAAATTCATCGAAGGGCGACAGCCACGGGTTTTCGTAGTTGAGATGCACGACAAAGCCCACGGCCACAAGCGGGTCTCCAGCCTCATTGGTCAGGTGATAGAGGAAGGATCCGCCGCCGGTCCGGGCATCAAGCGGCCAGCCCTGGGAATGCATGACGAGCCCCGGCTGGTGTTTCGCCCGATCAATTTGCCAAAGCTCTTTGAGTCCGATGCCGTACTTTTGCGGATCGACGCCGTCGCGCAAGTTGAAGCGCTTCATGAGCTCTTGCGACAGCGAACCGCGCGCGCCCTCGGCAAAAAGCGTGTAGCTGGCATGCAATTCCATGCCGGGCTGGAAGCTCGGTTTCTTCGAGCCGTCCTTGGCCAGACCCACATCGCCCGTGGCAACGCCGATGACGGCGCCGTCCTTGTTGAACAGCGTTTCGGTCGCGGCAAAGCCTGGATAAATCTCCACACCGAGCGCTTCGGCCTGCTCGCCGAGCCACTTGACCACGCGCCCGAGCGAAACGATGTAGTTGCCGTCGTTGTGCATGAGCGGCGGCAGTAGCCAGCTGGGGATCCGCCAGGCGTTCCGTTCAGTCAAGATCAAAAACCGGTCTTCGCTGACCGGCGTGAAGGTCGGCGGCGCTCGATCCCTCCAATCCGGCAGCAGTTCCTCAAGTGCGATCGGATCGATCACGGCGCCCGAGAGCGTATGCGCGCCGAGCTCGGCGCCCTTTTCGAGGACGCAGACGCTCACCTCGCGGCCGTTTTCCTGGGCAAGCTGTTTGAGACGGATCGCCGCGGCGAGGCCGGCTGGGCCCCCGCCGACAATGACCACGTCGTATCGCATCACTTCACGGTCTGGCCGGATACTCGTGCAGGGCTCGCTCATGGAGGCAGAGGGCGCAAGGCCGCAGGCATTTTCGCGAAGCCCCAGTATAGTTAGGAGGCCTTGGCGCGTGGCAATCTGCTGTATGACCGATCGCTCCAAACGCCACGAAACTTTCGTTGCGCTGACTGCTGAGAACGCGGCGCGCGCAGCGCTGTTGCACGAGTCTCTTCTGAGCGTCCGTTGGGGCGATCTCGATGCCTTCGGGCACCTCAACAACACCGTTTACTTTCGCTTCATGGAACAAGCGCGCATCGAATGGTTCGAGTCGATCGGTGCGGCCGTCTCCTTGAGCATGGCCGATGTGGTGCCGAATCTGGTTGGTGCCGAATGCCGGTTCCTTCGCGCGGTCACGTATCCAGCCACGCTGCGCGTGACGGTCCGGCTTGGACACGTGACCGAAAAGGTCGTGCAGCTGCTGCATGAGATCTGGAATGGCGCCACGCTCGCAGCGCTCGGCGACGGCCGGATTCTCTGGATCAGCCAGCGCGCGCAAAAGAGTGTGCCGGTGCCGGCCTGCGTTCAGGCGCGGCTCAGCGAAGGTTTCTCACCTGCCCTTTGATTTCTCACCCCTCTTCGCCGCCCTTTGACAATGACTGCCCAGCCCCTTTGGATTCCGAGTCACGAGCGATGCGCGCGAGCGCGCATGACGGACTTCACCGAACGCCTCCGACAACGCTATGGCCAACGCTTTCCCGACTATTGGAGCTTGTGGCGTTGGTCGCTCGCGAACAAGGAGGTGTTCTGGCGCGAGGTCTGGGATTACTGTGGCATCGTCGGCGATCCTGGGCAGCGGGTGCTCGAAGACGGACACCTGATGCCGGGGGCGCGCTGGTTCCCGGAGGCGCGCCTCAACTACGCCGAAAACCTGCTCGCGCACGCGGCGGCTCGCGCCGATCAACCCGCGATCGTGTTTGCCAACGAGCGCGGCGAACGTGAGGTTCTCACCTGGCGGACCCTCACGGCGCGCGTAAGCCGTCGCGCGCAAGAGCTTCGTGCGCTCGGCGTAGGCCCGGGCGACGTGGTGGCCAGTCTGCTGCCCAACATGCCTGAGGCCGTTGTGGCGATGCTTGCAACCACTTCGCTTGGTGCAGCGTGGACCTCTACCTCGCCGGATTTCGGCATCGATGGGGTGCTCGATCGCTTCGGACAGCTCACGCCGAAGGTGCTTTTTGCGGTTGACGGCTACCCGTACAACGGCACCAACCACGATGTGCGTGCGAAAGTCGAGGCCGTCGCGGCGCGGCTGCCTTCGCTTGTGCGCGTGATCGAAGTGCCTTACCGCGAGAGACATCAGGTTCCCGGCGCGCCCGAGGAGACGGCCAACGCCGCGCTCGAATTCTGGCGTGGACCCTTCGCGCAGCCTCTCTATGTCGTGTATTCGAGCGGCACGACCGGACTGCCGAAGGCGATGATCCACGGTGCAGGCGGGGCGCTTTTGCAAATCGCCAAGGAGCATGCGCTGCATTGCGATCTGCATGCGGGCGACCGGCTGTTTTTCTTCACCACCACCGGTTGGATGATGTGGAACTGGCTGGTGACGGCCCTTGCCCAGGGCGTCACGATCGTGCTCTACGACGGCTCTCCGCTGAGCGGAGGCGGGACGGTGCTGTGGCAACTGGCCGAGCGTGAGCAACTGACCCACATGGGGGTTAGTGCCAAATATTTGGACGCCATCGCCAAAGCGGGGCTTGTGCCCAGGCAGCGCTACGACCTCTCGACGCTGCGCGTGCTGATGTCCACCGGCTCGCCGCTTGCGCCGGAGCGTTTCGACTACGTGTACGAAAACGTCAAATCCGATCTTCACCTCGCTTCGATGTCCGGCGGCACGGATCTGCTCAGTTGCTTTGCGCTCGGCAACCCGACGCTTCCGGTCTGGCGCGGCGAGCTGCAATGCCGCGGGCTCGGCATGGCGGTCGATGTCTGGGACGAAACGGGCAAGCCGGTGCCGCCGGAAAGTGGTCTGTTCGGTGAACTCGTCTGCACGCAGGTGTTTCCGTCAATGCCGGTCGGATTCGTCAACGATCCGGAGGGGAAGCGATATCGAGCAGCCTACTTCGAGCGCTATCCGGGCGTTTGGCATCACGGCGATTGGTGCCGTTTGACCGAGCACGACGGCATGGTGATCGTTGGGCGCTCGGATGCGACCCTCAACCCGGGAGGGGTACGCATCGGGACTGCCGAAATCTACCGGCAAGTCGAGAAGGTGCCCGAGGTGGAAGAGTCGGTTGCCATCGGCCAAGCGTGGGACAACGACACCCGGATCGTGCTCTTTGTCAAGCTCAAGGCTGGCCATGTGCTTGATGAGGCGCTTTGCGAGCGGATCAAAAAAACCATTCGCGAAGGCGCGACCCCGCGCCACGTGCCGGCCAAAATTCTTCAGGTGCCCGATATTCCGCGCACGCGCAGCAACAAAATCGTCGAATTAGCGGTGCGCGACATCGTGCATGGCCGCGAGCCCAAAAACGTCGAAGCCCTAGCGAACCCCGAGGCGCTCGAGTACTTCCGCGCCCGGCCGGAGCTTGCGCAGTAGCGGCGAGCCCGACGGGGGTGAGGCCACATGCGGGCATCATGCTCGATGGGCGAGCCGCCGAGACCGGCAGCCTCAAGACGGCCGCCGGGCGCAATGACCACGCCTTGATGGATATGAACGCCTCCCGCCTGTCGACGACCCGTCAGCTGTCCGCCGCCGAGCAGCCTGTCACGGCCCGCGAACTGTGGGCCTGGTCGATGTACGACTTTGCCAACTCGGGCTACACGACAGTCATTATCACCGCGATCTTCAATGCCTACTTTGTCGGGGTAATCGCTGGCGGAGCGTCCTGGGGGACGCTTCTCTGGACCACCTGTCTTGCCGTCTCTTATGCGGTTGTGATGGCTCTGGGCCCGGTGCTGGGCGCTTGGGCGGATCGTCATGCAGCGAAGAAACGGTTGCTGCTTGTTTCGACCATCGGGTGTGTTGTGGCAACGCTCCTGCTTGCGCCGGTGGCGGCTCAGGGCCCCGGGCTCCTCTGGCTCGCTTGCCTTGTGTTCATCGCAAGCAATGTCTTTTATGCCCTTGGCGAGAATTTCACAGCCTCGTTTTTGCCCGAACTGGCCAAAAGCACTCATATCGCGCGGGTTTCAGCCTACGGCTGGAGTCTTGGGTATGTCGGGGGGCTCGTCTGCCTCGGCGTGTGCCTCTATGTGGTGACCGCGCAGCAAGCCGCCGGCGCTCCGGCCACGACCTTTGTGCCGCTCACGCTTGTGATCACCGCAGTGATCTATGCACTGGCAAGCGTGCCAACGTTTCTCTTCCTGCGAGAACGGGCCGAGCCCAGGCGAGGCGTCGATCCTAGATCGGTGTGGCGCAAACTGTTGGCTTCGCTGGCCCAGTTGCGGGACTTTCCCGACTTGCGGCGTTTTTTCATCGCCGTGGTCGCTTATCAGGCCGGGCTTGCCGTAGTCATCTCGCTTGCGTCGGTGTATGCCGAGCAGGCGCTCGGATTCAAGATGGCCGACACGATCAAGCTTCTGCTTGTGGTCAACGTCTCGGCGGCACTCGGGGCGTTTTTCTTTGGGTTCGTGCAGGATCGCATCGGTCACAAGCCGACCCTCGTCATCACGCTTCTCATGTGGATCGCCACCGTCGTCATTGCCTACCTGTGGCACAGCCAGACGGGATTCTGGGTCGCCGCGAACCTCGCCGGACTGTGCATCGGGGCTTCGCAGTCGGGGGGGCGCGCCTTGGTTGGCGTGATGAGTCCGCGGCCGCAACTGGCCGAGTTTTTCGGGCTCTGGGGTTTGGCCGTGCGCCTGGCGGGCATCATCGGTCCGCTGCTCTATGGTCTGGTGACGTTTGCCACGGGCGGCAATCATCGCCTGGCCTTGCTCGTCACAGGGGCGATGTTCGTGATTGGACTGCTCGTGCTGCGCGGTGTCGATGTGGCTCGAGGGCAAGCGCGTGCCCTTCAGAGCACGGGATGAGCGCTCGCGCTTGCCGCGACTGGCTCAAGGTCGAGGTCGCCGATCTTTGTTTTGTGCGT
Organism: Casimicrobiaceae bacterium; assembly: GCA_025056355.1. Classification (GTDB taxonomy): domain Bacteria; phylum Pseudomonadota; class Gammaproteobacteria; order Burkholderiales; family Casimicrobiaceae; genus Casimicrobium. The sequence continues at coordinate 38,482 of JANWWI010000022.1, forward strand.
TTTCGATCGTGCTGACCACTTCGCTTGGGCGTTGCGGCAGCGAAGATCGGTGTTTGCGATGCAGGCGCAAGAACCGCCCGCGTTCGTCCATCGGGCGGCCCGTTCAGTAAAATAGGCGGGGAGCGGGGCGTAGCGCAGCCCGGTAGCGCGCTTGCTTTGGGAGCAAGATGTCGAAGGTTCGAATCCTTTCGCCCCGACCAACCAGCGTTCGCGACAGGGCGACTCAACGACCCCGGGCACACGCGGTCAGCGGCGCCGGCGCCCGTAGCTCATCTGGATAGAGCACCGGCCTTCTAAGCCGGGGGTAACAGGTTCGAACCCTGTCGGGCGCGCCAACTGGCAGCGTGTCGTACGAACGGCAAATGGCGGCTGTAGCTCAGCGGTAGAGTCCCGGATTGTGATTCCGGTTGTCGTGGGTTCGAATCCCATCGGCCGCCCCAGAACTTCCACAAACGCCCCGCAAGGGGCGTTTGTGCATTAGATGCAGGTGGCCGATGGGATGAGAACCCACGGTGTGGAGGGTTGGTTCGACCAGCGAGCGCGCAAGCGCGAGCGCAGGTCGCCGCGCTGCGGCGACAATCCCATCGGCCGCCGCAGAACTTTCACAAACGCCCCGCAAGGGGCGTTTGTGCATTAGATGCAGGTGGCCGATGG
>JANWWI010000023.1 GCA_025056355.1 Casimicrobiaceae bacterium
CAACGTCAACGCGCTGGGCTTCTTCGGCTTTGCGTACTTTGCAGAAAACCGCGACAAGCTCAAGGCGCTTGCCATCAGCTGGAAAGGTGGCCGCGCGGTGCCTCCGACCGAGGCCAACGTGTTGAACGGCACCTACCAGCCGCTGTCGCGTCCGATCTTCATCTACGTCAACAACAAGAGCCTCGACAAGCCCGAGGTTCGTGCCTTCGTCGAGTACTACATGCGCCACGGCGCGCGGCTCGCAAAAGAGGTGAAGTACGTGCCGCTGCCCGCCAAGGCCTACGAGTACAACCTGAACGCGATCGCGAAGCGCCGCATCGGCACCAAGATGGGCGGCGAAAACAAGGTCGGGCTCACGATCGATCAGCTCATGACCCTCGAGGCCCGATAAACCTGCTGCGGGCAAGCCAAGGCGAGCCGACGGGTCACGGCGGCTCGCCTTTTTTGTCACTATCATGCGGCGCTGGGTTTCCTCAAAGACACCCCTGAAGAGACGATGTCCGAAACGAACTCAACGACCACCCTCGCTCCGCGGCTCGCGGATGTGGCACCCGATCGTCTGAAGTACAGGTTCAGACGGAACTTCAAGGAACGGCTCATTGAAGGCTTTCTGGCACTCTGCGGTCTGGTTGCGGTGTTCACCACACTGGCGATCGTCTACATCCTCGTTGCGGAAGCGCTTCCGTTCTTCAACAACGTGACGGTGTATGAGTTCCTGACCGGCACCATGTGGACGCCGCTGTTTGCCGATCCGAAATACGGGATCTTGCCGCTCATTTCCGGCACGCTTACCGTGGCGGGCGTGGCGCTCGCCGTAGCCATCCCGATCGGCACGATCATCGCGATCTATCTGTCGGAGTTCGCACCCCACGCGGTGCGCGAGACGGTCAAGCCGTTTCTTGAAATGCTCGAAGCGGTGCCAACCGTGGTGTTTGGCTATTTCGCATTACTGTTTGTCACGCCTGCTCTGCAATGGATCTTCCCCGAGCTGCCGGGCTTCAACATGCTCTCGGCTGGGCTTGTCATCGGGGTATTCATCACGCCCTACATCAGCTCGGTGGCTGAAGATGCCATGCGCGCGGTACCCATGGCGATGCGCGAGGGCGCCTACGCGCTGGGCGCCTCGAAATTGCAAGTCGCGCTCAACATCGTCACGCCGGCGGCTGTCTCGGGGATCGTTGCGGCTTACATCCTCGCCATCTCCCGCGCAATCGGCGAAACCATGGTGGTAGCTATCGCGGCCGGCACTAATCCAAACTTCACCTTCAACCCGATGGAGCAGGCGGCCACGATTTCCGCCTACATCGTGCAAGTGGCCCTGGGCGATCTGCCGCACGCCTCGATCGGCTATCAAAGCATCTTCGCGGCGGGTCTTGTCCTGGTCATCATGACCCTGATTCTCAACATCGCCGGCCACTGGGTGCGCAAGCGCTTCCGTGAGGCGTACTGACTTCCTCAGAGTTCGATATGGCGTCGATCACTGAAACCTCTCGCCTTGATCCGATTGCGATTCGCGCGCTGATCGCGCAGGGCAAGAAAAAGCAAATCGTGTTCTCGCTTCTCGGCCTGCTTTGCCTTGCGATTGCGATCCTCACGCTGACGGCCGCCTTCCTCGATCTCCTGATTGACGGTTGGGGGCGCCTGCGGCCCGAGTTTTTCATGAACTTTCCGTCGCGGCGTGCCAGTGAAGCCGGAATTCTTTCCGCCTGGGTTGGCTCCGCGCTCGTTTTGATTGTGACGATGGTGGCGGCGGTGCCGCTTGGCGTTGGTGCTGCGATCTATCTCGAGGAATACGGCGAAAAAGGAGGCTGGTTCAAGGACTTGATCGAAATCAACGTCACGAACTTGGCCGGCGTTCCCTCGATCATCTACGGGCTGCTTGCGCTGGGGCTTTTCGTCTACTACTTCAAGTTCGGTCAGAGCATTCTTTCGGCGGGGCTCACGCTGGCGCTGTTGATCCTGCCGATTGTGATCGTGGCCACGCGTGAGGCGCTGCGCGCGGTGCCCGTGCACATCCGCGAGGCTGCCTACGGCGTCGGTGCCACGCGCTGGCAGATGATCAGCGATCACCTCGTACCGTACGCGGCCGGTGGCATCATGACCGGCGTGATCATTGGGCTTGCCCGCGCCATTGGCGAGACGGCACCGATCATCACCATTGGCGCGCTCACCTTTATCGCGTTTCTGCCGCCTTCGCCGGTCAAGTCGGAGTTTCCGTTTCTGAGCTTTGACTGGCTGTGGTCTGAGTTCACGGTGCTACCGATCCAGATGTTCAACTGGGTCTCGCGCCCCGATCCCTCCTTTCACGCAAACGCCGCCGCAGCAGGCATCGTGCTTTTGGTGATGTGCTTGGCGATGAATGCGCTCGCGATCTACATCCGTTATCAAGTTCGGAAGAAAATCAAATGGTGACTCCCGTTCCCAAAGTCGAAGTGCCTTCGACGTCCAACGGTTCAAGCGCGCCGCCGCGCTACAAGGCCGAGGTCAAAGGGCTCAACTTCTACTACGGCACGTTTCATAGCCTCAAAAACATCTCCTTCAAGCTCGAGGAGAACAAAGTCACAGCGCTGATCGGGCCTTCCGGTTGCGGCAAAAGCACGCTGCTGCGCTGCTTCAACCGCATGCACGATCTCTACCCCGGCAACCGCTATGAGGGCGCAATCATGCTTGCGCCCGACAACGTCAACATCCTGGCCAAGGACGTCGATCCCATCGAAGTACGCATGCGCATTGGGATGGTGTTCCAGAAACCAAACCCGTTTCCGAAGTCGATCTTCGAGAACGTGGCCTATGGCCTGCGCGTTCGAGGCGTGACCAACAAGACCGAGATCGCGGACCGCGTTGAAGCGGCGCTCAAGGGGGCAGCCCTGTGGGACGAGGTCAACCACCGCCTCGACGATTTGGCGTTCAACCTCTCGGGCGGTCAGCAGCAGCGGCTGTGCATCGCGCGCGCGCTTGCAACCGATCCGGAAATCCTGCTTTTCGACGAACCGACTTCGGCGCTCGATCCGATCGCGACGACCCTGATCGAGGAGCTCATTCACGACATCAAACACAAAGTGACGATCCTGATCGTCACGCACAACATGCAGCAGGCGGCGCGCGTGTCCGATTACACCGCCTACATGTACTTGGGCGACCTGATCGAATTCGGCGTCACGAGCGAGCTGTTCGTCAAGCCGAAGGACAAACGCACCGAGGACTACATTACGGGACGCTTTGGCTGATCGCACGAAAGGCTCAGAACATGGAACACTCCTCGAAACAGTACGAACAGGAACTCGAAGAGCTGCGCGGCAACGTTCTCGCCATGGGCGGTCTCGTTGAAGCGCAGCTCACGCGCGCGATCGAAGCCATCGAAACCGGTGACGCCGAACTCATTGCCGCGGTCGTGCGCGAAGAAAAGAAGGTCAACGTCATGCAGGTCGAAGCGGATCGACTCGCCCTGTCGATCATTGCCAAACGCCAACCGGCCGCAATCGACCTGCGCCAGATCGTCTGCTCGATCCAAGCGACCACCGATCTTGAGCGCATCGGCGACGAGATCAAGCGGGTGGCTACGCTCGCGCAGCAGTTTCAGACCGCGGAACGGCTTGCGGCGTTGCGCCTCAATGAGGTCCGCCATCTGGCCGATCTGGCGCGCGAGATGCTCAAGGACACGCTCGATGCCTTTGCTCGCCTCGACGTCGTCGCCGCCGGGGAGGTCATCGGACGCGATGCAGCCGTGGACGACGAGTACACGCGTATCATGCGCCTGCTTGTCTCCTACATGAGCGAGGATCCGCGCACAATCTCGGCCGGCATCGACGTGGCTTTTGCCGCGAAAGCCCTCGAGCGCGTTGCCGATCACAGCAAAAACATCGCCGAGTACGTGATCTACATCGTCCAGGGCAACGACCCCCGGCACAGCAGCAAGCCCGAGGCTTAGGCCTGCTCATCGCCTCCGATGGGCGCCTTGCGCAGGTCTATTTGCGCGCGGCCAAAGGCCTTTTCGGTAGGTCATTTGCGCGTGAGCTTCGTCTGAGGAGCAGCTCTTGCGCGAGTCTTCGTTTGATCTGCGCTAGTCGCTCTGACGCGGGCTTCAGTTCCGCGCTTACGGCAGGCCGCAATGCCGCGCCAGAAACGCGCGCAGATCGGCGGCGCTCGGCAAATCCGCCGCGCCAAGCCCACCCGAAAGCTCGCTATCGGGCCGACCGGCAAGCACTCGATAGAGCCAAAGTCCGTCGCGCGTTGCACGAAGCGGGCCGCCCGTGTTCGGATCGAGCGGCTGTGCGAAGAGATAGTCGATGATGGCCTGCGGGTCGGTGCGTTGCGCGGACTCACCCAGGACATCTTGCGTGAGCGCGGCACCCCGTAAGCCAAAGAGCGCGCGCAGCAGCAATCGGCCGTCGCTCCACGCTGAAACAACGCCATTATCATCGAGATCGAGACAGCTTGGCGCTGGGCCGAAGGGCGCCTCCGACGACCATTGCGGGCGGGTTTGGCTGGCATTGAAGCGCACCTGGCCCGCGGCGGCCTTCGGGCCCGCAGCCGAGTAGAGCGTCTGCCCTGCGCCTTCTTGAAAGCGATACAGGGCCGCCGTGTGCGCATCGACCGCGTGGCGGCGATTCGGCCGCGCAAACGCGGGACCAAGCGTCGTGGTTGTCGGGTAGCGAAGCACCGTAGACAAGCGAAGCTCGGTGATCCAACCTGAGAATGAGGGGTAGGCAGAACCGGCATCGTGCTTTTCCGCGCCGATGACCAGATAGGGGTCGCTGTTTGGCCAGGACGTCGATCGCCCATCCGGGTAGGCAAGCGAACCGAGCGGACCGAGGGCGGTTGCCTCCAGTTGCCCGTCGACGAACAACCAGATCCGGCCGTCGGAGAGGCGCCGTTGCACGGCGATGTGGTGCCACTGCCCGTCGGCCACGTTGCTTGTGCCGCACAGGGTGATGCCGTTGCCCGTGGCATCGGCCGCGCCGAACGCGATGCGCCGTCCTCCGCCGGAACGCACCCCGAGCGCGATCCCCCAGTCAGGGCCGGGGCCGTAGATGTCTCGGTCGATCACGACGTTGCCCGTGATCCAGCCATCGACACTGTTGCACGTGAGCGTGCCGTTGTTGTCTGCGGCGGAGGCGCGCAGCCAAAAGTCGATCGTGAAGTCGCCGGCGCCGATGTCGGCGGCGTTGTGCGGATCGATCGGAATCTTGACCCGGTCAACATCGTCGGCGCCCGTACCGAAGAAACGCAGCGACCCGCCGGCCGCAGCCGACGTGGCAAACAACATCACCGCCACGAACGCGAAGCAAAAAGCACGCACGAACAGCATCCCTTTCCCGATCGCGGAGATTCTGTAGAGGCCTTGGCTTTCCAGCAAGCCCGGCCAAAGGACTTCGATAAACTCATTGCAGCTCTGCGGACGGCCGGATGGTTTGCCCCGACCGGCGGCCTGCCCTCGTTTCTTGCCGACGGTTTTTTCCGCCCTGGAGCGATACGGGCCGGGGTGTAAGACCGTCATGCCTTGCCCGGAACCAGCGTTGAACGCCCCCGAGCCTTCCGTTCCCGCCTCGATCTGCTCAGACGGTGCATCCGCCGCTGGAGCGAGCCTCGCTGACGTGCAGACGCTCGCCGCGCGCGCGGTGCTCGCGGTGCTTGAGGGGAATAACGCCGAGTGCGCCCTTGCTCGAGTCGGGGCGCAAACGCTTTCGGGTGCTGCGCGCTCGGCCTTGACCGATCTGACCCTCGGTACTCTGCGCTTTCTCGGCGAATGCCGGGCGCTGCTTCGGCACTTCGCGCGCGCCCGCCCGCAGCCGCTCGTTGAGGCGATCCTCTGGGTGGCGTTTTATCAGCTGCGTCATTGCCGAACGGCCGTGCATGTCGTCGTCTCGCAGGCGGTGGCGGCCTGCGGTACGATCGATGCGGCCGCACGCGGCTTCGCCAATGCGGTGCTGCGCAACTACCTGCGCGATCCGGACGCGCACTGGGCAGCCGTGCGTGCGCGCTCGCGCGAAGCCGAATGGAACCATCCGGAATGGTGGATCGCGCAACTCGAACAAGACTATCCGGAAGCGTGGCAGGCGATTCTGCGCGGCGGCAATATGCAAGGACCGCTGACTCTTCGCGTCAACGCACGCCGTGCGACCGTCGCACAGGTTCTCGAGCGCTTCGCTGCGCGCCGCATCACGGCCCGCGCGCTCTTCGGGCAGGCAATCATGCTCAACCGGGCGCGCGCCGTCGAGCGGCTGCCGGGGTTCCGCGACGGGTGGTTCTCGGTACAGGACGCCGGCGCGCAGTTGGCCGCGCCGCTACTGGATGCGCGCGACGGTATGCGTGTGCTTGATGCCTGCGCGGCGCCGGGCGGCAAGACGGCGCATCTGGCCGAGCACGCCAAGCTCGGCTATCTGCTCGCGCTCGATATCGACCCCGAACGTTGTGAGCGCATTCATGAGAACCTCGCCCGACTCGGCCTCACGGCCGAGGTGCGAGTCGCCGATGCGCGCGACACGAAGTCCTGGTGGGACGGCGCACCCTTTGACCGTATTCTGCTTGATGCGCCGTGTACGGGCTCGGGCGTCGTGCGCCGGCATCCCGATGCGAAGTGGCTCAAGCGGCCCACCGACATTGCGCAGCTCGCCCGGCTTCAAGCCGAGCTCATCGACCGACTCTGGCCGACGCTTGCCGTCGGCGGGCGCATGCTCTACGTGACCTGCTCGGTGTTTCGCGCCGAGAACAGCGCTCAAATCGAGGCGGCACTCGCACGCCACCCCGACATGCGCCGCTTGCGCATCCACCTGCCGGGATCGCCGGCTTCATCAGCGGGGCAGCTCTTTCCGGGCGGCAATCGAAAGACGCACAACCACGACGGGTATTTCTACGCGTTGCTGGAGAAGCAGGCGCCATGATCGGCTCTCCACGCGCCGCAGGCGGCCGCAGCGCTCAGAGGCAAAGCGCCCCGGTTCGCCCACTTTGGGCCTGGATGGCGATCGTGTTCGCTCTGCTGTGCACGGCCGCCGCCGTTGCCGACACGATCCGGACCAAAAGCGCCGTGGTGCGCGTTGTCGAGGACACGCTGGTGCTCGATGCCGAATTCGAGTTTTCGCTCACGCCCCCGCTCGAGGAGGCGCTCGTACGCGGCACGCCCCTCTACTTCGTGCTCGATGTCGAAATCGCACGCTACCGCGCGTGGTGGTTCGATGAGCCGGTGCGGGCACTGCCTTCGGTGCGCCGGCTCAGCTATTCGCCGCTGACCAACACCTACCGCGTGGACGCGGGGGCAACCCTCGGACCTTTGTCGAGCTTTGCCACGCTCGAAGAGGCGTTGCGCCAGATCCGGCTCGTCCGCGGGCGACCGCTCAGCGAGCGCGGCGCAATCCGGGCAGGCGAACGCTACGAAGTGGCTCTGCGGCTGCGTCTGGACAGTACGCGGCTACCGAAACCGCTTCAGGTCAACACCCTTGTGTCGCGCGAGTGGTGGCTTGCCTCAGACTGGTACCGAGTGGTTGTGGGCCCATGACTGCGCAGGACACGCCCGTTCCCGCCTCGATCGCGCCCCCGCGGTGGCTGCGCATCGCGTGGCTTGTCTTTGCGCTTGCCGGGGCCGCACTGGTGGCCGTCCTCGCGCAAGCCTCGGTCAATTCGACGCTCCTGACACGCTACTACACGGCGCTGCTGATCGCCTCGGCACTCATCGTGCTTGCGCTTGCGGCCCTCGTGCTCTATCAGCTCGTGCTGCTTCTCAGGGCGCGTCGCGCGCGCGTGTTTGGGGCGGTCCTTACGGCGCGCATGATGGGTTTCTTCGTCGTGGTTGCCGCATTACCCGGGGTGCTCGTCTACGCGATCTCGGTTCGTTTTCTGAGCTCGACGATCGAGAGCTACTTCGATACACGCATCGAGCGAGCGCTCGAGGCTGGCCTGCAGCTCGGTAAACACGCGCTCAGCGAGCCGCTCAAGGAGCTCGCCCGGCGCGGCGAGGCGATGGCCGAGCAACTGGCCGAAGCCGAGGATCTCACGGCCGCCCGCACACGCCTGATCGCGTTGCGCGAACGCTATCGCTTGCCCTACGCGGCACTGCTCACGCAGACCGGCACAACCCTTGGCGTTGCCAGCGAGCGCAGCGAAGAGGCCATCGCGCCTACGCTGGGTTCGTTCGACTTGCGGCAAGTTCGACCGCTCGCTCCGCTCACGGCCATCGAGCCGCTCAGCGATGGCGGGTTACAACTCCGCGTGGCCGTGGCCGTCCCGGGCACACGGCTCCAGCCGCAACGCGTGCTGCTTCTTCTACAGCCGGTACCGGCGGCCTTACGGGAACGCACCGCTTGGGTTGATGCGGGGTTCCGGGATTACCAGGAGCTTGCCTTTCAGCGCACGGCGCTCAAGCGCCTTTTTGCGCTCATGCTGACGCTGACTTTGTTGCTCGCGGTGTTTGCCGCGCTTGCGCTTGCGGCGCTGTTTTCCGATCGGCTCGCTCGCCCAATGGCTGCGCTGGCCCAGGCCACGCGCAAAGTCGCGGAAGGCGATTTTTCGGCACGCGCGCCCGCCTCCGGCGAGGATGAGCTTGCCGTGCTGGGTTCCTCCTTCAACCGCATGACCGAGGAACTGGCCGAGGCGCGGCAGCGGGAGGCGTCGCACCAGAAGACCATCGAAACAAACAACCTGTTTCTCGAGAACATCCTGCGCAACATCAAGACGGGCGTCCTCGTGCTCTCCGATGATTACCGGCTCAGCCTGGCCAACGCGGCCGCCTCGGTGATCTTGCAGGCAAGGCTCGATGAAGCCGTGGGGCGGCAGCTCACCTCCGCCACGGAGGTCGCTGGCGCCGTGGCAGAGTTCGCGCAGCAGATCGAGCGCGGGTTCGCTCGCAGTCAGGATGGCGACTGGCAGCGTGAGCTCGTGCTTGAGGTGGGCGGCTTGTCCCGCACCTTGATCGTGCGCGCGGCGCGCCGAAGCATTCCGGGCGGCGCCGCGCGACTCATCGTGTTTGACGATTTGACCGAGGTGTTGAGCGCGCAACGCGATATGGCATGGGCCGAGGTGGCTCGGCGGCTCGCGCACGAGATCAAAAACCCGCTCACTCCGATCCAGCTCTCGGCAGAACGCCTGCAAGTCAAGCTCACGCCGCTTCTTGGACCGGCGGAGGCCGAAACGCTCAGCCGCGCAACCTCGATGATCATCAATCAAGTCACGGCCATGAAAAACATGGTCAACGACTTTGCCGTCTACGCGCGCCAGCCGAGGCCGGGAAGCCTCGTGCCGGTCGACGTCGAAGCGCTCCTGCGCGAAACGCTCGACCTATACGGCGCCCACCCGATACAGATCGTGCTCGACTGGCGGGCCGAACCGAGGTTTATCCGAGCCGAGGCGACCCGGCTGCGGCAAGTGTTCCATAATCTCATCACAAACGCCGCGGAGGCCTGTGCCGAGCAGGCCGATGCTCGTCTCGAAATCGTAGCCACGGTCCGCACGAAGGAGGGGCCCGAGACGGGCGCTGAGCTCGTGCTGCAATTCTGCGACAATGGTGGCGGGTTTCCGAGGCGGGTGCTCGATCGGGTGTTCGAGCCGTACGTGACCACGAAAGCGAAAGGGACCGGACTCGGCTTGGCCATCGTGAAAAAGATCGTCGACGAACATCACGGCTCCATCGACATCGAAAATCTCCGCGATGCCAGCGGCGCGGTCGTGGGTGCCCGCGTGACCCTTGCGTTCCCAGTTTATCTTCTTCACGGTTCGAGCTAACGCTTGAGCGCGCCCGTTGACATCCTGGTGGTCGACGACGAAGTCGGCATTCGAACGCTGCTTCAAGAGATCCTCGAAGAGGAGGGGTACTCGGTTCGTCTTGCCGAAAATGCGGCGCAAGCGCGGGCGCTGCGCCGTGCCCGCATGCCCTCGGTGACGCTGCTCGACATCTGGATGCCGGATGCCGATGGCATCACCTTGCTCAAGGAATGGAAAGCCGCTGGAGAGCTCGGCACGCCAGTCATCATGCTCTCCGGGCATGCAACGATCGAAACGGCCGTCGAGGCCACGCGGATCGGCGCCTTCGACTTCCTCGAAAAGCCGATTACGCTTGCCAAGCTCCTTGCGACGATCCAGCGCGCACTCAAGGCGAAGCAAACAAAAACGAGCCGTAGCGTCGATCTGTCGGCGCTTGGGCGCTCGCCGGCAATTCGTGAGGCGCAAGCGCGCATCATGCAACTGCTGGCCGAGGGGCGCCCGATCTTGCTGACGGGTGAGACAGGGGTAGGCTTCCTTGAATGCGCACGCGCCATACACGAGCCCGATACGCCGTGGGTGCAGATCGAAGCGGGGCAACGGCTCATCCACGCCCCGCTTGAAATCCTCGAATCCGCGCGCGGCGGTGTGCTTTTTTGCCCCGAGGTGGCGTTGCTTTCGAAGACTGAGCAGCGCTCACTGGGCTTCATGCTCCAGCGCATGACCAGTTACAACGCACGCATCGTCTGTGCGAGCTCCGAGCCGCTCGGCATGCTCTCCGGCGAAGGGCGTTTCGATGCTTCGCTCTACGCGTTGCTGTCGCCGTGTACGGTCTTGCTTCCGCCGCTGCGCGCTCGGCGGGAGGACCTATCCGAACTGATCGATCGTTACGCTCGAGCGTTCGGTCCTGACGCTCCGGCCCGCCTCACGCCAGAGGTCCGTTCTTACCTCGAAAACGCCCCATGGCCGGGCAACTTGATCCAGTTGCAAAGCGTCCTGTCCAGCTTGCTGCTTGCGAGCAATGAGCCGGTCACACTACAGCATCTTCAAGCGATCATGGGCGATCAGGTCGGCGTCCCAGAGACCCCAAGACCGTACCTGCCCCCGGAATTTTTCGACCTACCGCTACGCGAGGCCCGGGAGGCCTTCGAACGTGTCTACTTCGAGAACCTGCTGGGCCGGGAAGCCAGCAACATGAGCCGTGTCGCCGACAAAGCGGGACTCGAACGCACGCATTTGTATCGAAAGCTCAAGCAGCTCAACATTCGCTTTCCGCGCCGCGTGACCACGGCGGAATCCTAAACCAGCACGGCTCCCTCGATGGGGCCCACGTCGGTACTCGACCGACGCTCGAGAGCGTTTTTGCACCTCTGCTTCGGATGCCCTCCGGGCACTAGAATCGGTCTTGATCGTCGCCTCTCTGATCGATCCAGAATCGCCTCTATGTCCACTTTCTGGACGCACTGCTTAGAGCGTTTCGCCCAGGAACTCTCGCCACAGCAAATGGCCATGTGGCTTCGGCCGCTTCAGAGTCATGAAGCGGCGCATGGCGTTGAACTCCTGGCACCGAATCTGTTTGTCGCGAAGTGGGTTCGCGAGCGCTTTCTACCTCGCATTCGCCTTGAAGCGCGCGAGTACTTCGGGACCGAGACGCCAATCTCGATCACCGTCGCCGAGAACAGCCCACGCCGTGGCAGCCTGTCAAACGGATGCGAACCAGGGAGGGATCGCAGTGAAGAGGAAGCGCGGCGCTCCGAGCACGCCGCGCGCTCGGGTGCAGCCAGTGGTCGCCGGCTCTCAGACAAGTTCAACGATTCAGCCCTTCGCGGACCGGAACACGCGCGACCAGACAGCGCGCTCAATCCACAGTTTCGCTTCGAAACCTTTGTGACCGGCAAGGCGAACCAACTCGCGCAAGCCGCTGCCGCGCAGGTCGCAAGCAATCCGGGCTCCGCGTACAACCCGCTGTTCATCTACGGCGGCGTGGGTCTTGGCAAAACGCACCTGCTGCAAGCGATCGGCAACGCCGTAGCCGATGAGCACCCCGGTACGCGTATCCGCTACCTTCACGCCGAGCGCTATGTCTCGGACGTCGTCCGCGCCTACCAGAACAAGCAGTGGGACAACTTCAAGGCACAGTATCTAGCGCTTGACCTGTTGCTGATTGACGACATCCAATTCTTCAACGGCAAGTCAAGCACCCAAGAACAGTTTTTCTACCTCTTCAACGGCCTCATCGAGTCCGGCAAACAGATCGTCATCACCTGCGACACCTACCCGAAGGAAATCGAAGGCATCGAAGCCCGCCTCAAGAGCCGTTTCAGTTGGGGCCTCACGGTTCAAATCGAGCCGCCCGAGACCGAAATGCGCGTCGCAATCCTTCTCGCAAAGGCGCGCGCCCTTGGCATTGAACTGGACGAACACGTTGCGTTTTTCATTGCCAAACACATCAACTCAAACGTGCGCGAGCTCGAGGGCGGACTCAAACGCGTGATCGCCTATGCGAGCTTTCACGGTGTGGAAATCACGCCAACGGTGGCAAAGGAGGCGCTGCGCGACCTACTGGCCGTCCAATCACGGCAAGTCTCGATCGACAACATTCAAAGGACCGTTGCGGAGTACTACAAGATCAAGGTCAGCGACATGCACTCGAAAAATCGACAACGCGTCCTTGCGCGACCGCGGCAGATGGCTATGGCGCTCGCCAAGGAGCTGACCTCTCTGTCGTTGCCTGAAATCGGGCAAAACTTTGGCGGACGCGATCACACGACCGTGTTGCACGCTTGCCGACAGATTGCGCGGTTACGCGAACGTTCGCCACAGATCCAGCACGACTATGCCTTCCTGCTTCAGACGCTTCGCGGTTGACGCAAGGGCTCGCCTAAGCCTCCGAGCGCGTCGATGCGAAGTTCAACGGCGGGCCTCAGAGGGGAGAACAGGCCCGGTGGATAAACCTTGGAATGGACGCAACGGTTGTGCGGGATAACACGAAGAAAGCGGGCGCAACGGTCCTCGCCCGCACAGTTGCCTCCCAGGTCGTCACGGGCTTATCCACATGAAAACGCTCGCGCAAGCGATTGATCGGAAACGGCTCGACCGTTGTTCCACAGCCGTGTGCAGGCACGGTTACTAGAAAAAAAGGTTTGTCATGAATCTTAAAAACATTCCGCGCGAAACGATCCTCAAACCGTTGCAGGCAGTCGTTGGCATCGTCGAGCGGCGTCAAACGCTGCCAATCCTTGCCAACGTGCTGATCGAAGCGACGCCCAACGGTCTTGCCGCCACGGCAACCGATCTTGAATTGCAAATTACGGCGCGGAGCGAATTTGACGCCCCCGAGAGCGGACCGGCGGTCACGGTCTCGGCGCGAAAGCTCGTCGACATTTTGCGCGCGCTGCCGGAGGAATCCTCGATCTCGTTGGAGGTTCGGGACGGAAAGCTTGCCGTCAAGGCGGGCAAGAGTCGGTTTAGCTTGCAAACGCTACCTGCCGCCGACTACCCGCGTTTGCAGATGAATGAGGGAGGGGCGCGGCGCGTCGAGCTTGCGCAAGGGGTGTTCAAGTCTGCGTTGCGGCTTGTCGAGTTTGCGATGGCGCAGCAAGACATTCGTTTCTATTTGAATGGCATGCTGCTTGAGGTCGAAGAAAACAGCGTGACCTGCGTGGCCACCGACGGGCACCGGTTGAGCTATGCGACGGTGCCGGCGAAGGTCAGCGGTGCGCGGCAGGAAGTGATCGTGCCACGCAAGACGGTCCTTGAACTCGCGAAATTACTTTCGGATAAGGACGATCCAGTCGAGATCGACTTGCTAGCGCATCAGGTTCGCTTCGCCTTTGGCGCCGTGGAACTGACCAGCAAGGTTATCGATGGCAAGTTTCCGGACTACCAGCGGGTCATTCCAAGTACCCACAGCAAGCGAGTGGTTCTGGATCGGCAACAGTTCCTGAGCATGCTCCAGCGTGTGGCCATTTTGTCCAACGAGCGCTTTCGCGGGGTGCGGCTTAGCCTTGAAGCGGGGATGCTGCGGATCACGTGCACGAACAACGAACAGGAAGAGGCGCACGAAGAGCTCGAGGTGAGCTACGACGGGCCAACGGTGGAGACGGGGTTCAACATCAATTACTTGCTCGATGTCATGTCGACGGTGGCGGCAAGCGAGGTCATGCTGTCGCTGCAAGATGCGAACTCTTCAGCCCTTGTCACGATCCCCGAGCGTAACGACTTCAAATACGTTGTGATGCCGATGCGCATCTGAGCGGACAGGCAGAAGTGCAGCGCTCCTCAACCGCTCGTCGTGACTGCGGCGGCGCGCGGGATTGCGGAGGTCGTCTAGGAACGAGAGGAAAAAGCTCATGAGCGACCACGTGAAAAACGATGCGTCGAAGTACGACGAAGACTCCATTCGCGTTCTGAAAGGACTGGAAGCCGTTCGCAAGCGGCCGGGGATGTACATCGGTGATACGGCCGATGGCACCGGCCTGCATCACATGGTCTTCGAAGTGCTTGACAACGCAATTGATGAGGCCCTGGCAGGGTTTTGTGACGACATCAAGGTGGTGATCCACGCCGATAACTCCGTGTCGGTGACCGATAACGGGCGAGGCATTCCGACCGCGATCAAGCAGGACGACGAGCGCAAGCGCTCCGCGGCCGAAATCGTGATGACGGAGTTGCACGCCGGGGGGAAGTTCGACCAAAACAGCTACAAGGTGTCCGGAGGCCTACATGGGGTTGGGGTTTCGGTGGTCAACGCGCTTTCGGACTGGCTCAAGCTCAAGATTTGGCGGGACGGCAAGGTGCATGAGATGGAGTTTCGCGAAGGCGTGCCGCTTGGACCGCTGCGGGTCACCGGAGAGACGCGCAACCGACGCGGAACGGAGGTGCATTTTTTGGCCTCGGCGGCAATCTTCGGCCGCATCGAGTATCACTATGAAATCTTGGCCAAGCGCATTCGGGAGCTTTCGTTTCTGAATCATGGCGTCAAGATCGAACTGACCGATCACCGAAGCGGCAAGAGTGAGGTCTTTGCGCACAGTGGCGGGGTGCGCGGTTTTGTTGAGTACATGAATAAGGCCAAGACGGTCTTGCATCCGAACGTCTTTTACGCACAGGGCGAGCGCCAGGGCATTGCGGTCGAGGTCGCGATGCAATGGAATGATGGCTACGCGGAAAATGTGCAGTGCTTCACGAATAACATTCCGCAGCGCGACGGCGGGACGCATCTGACGGGACTGCGGGCCGCGATGACGCGCACGATCACGAAATACATCAGCGCCAATGAGCTCGACAAAAAAGCAAAGGTCGAGGTCACCGGGGATGATCTGCGCGAGGGCTTGACCTGCATTCTTTCGGTCAAGGTACCCGATCCGAAGTTCTCCTCGCAGACCAAAGACAAGTTGGTCTCGAGCGAAGTGCGTCCGGTGGTTGAGGAAATCGTTGCGGAAAAACTCGCCGACTTCCTCCTTGAGTATCCGAACGACGCGAAGATGATCTGCGGCAAGATCGTGGAGGCGGCCCGCGCTCGGGAAGCGGCGCGCAAGGCACGCGAGATGACGCGGCGCAAAGGAGCCCTCGACTCCTTCGGACTGCCGGGCAAGCTTGCCGATTGTCAGGAACGCGACCCAGCGCTTGCCGAGCTCTAC
This sequence comes from Casimicrobiaceae bacterium, assembly GCA_025056355.1. GTDB lineage: Bacteria > Pseudomonadota > Gammaproteobacteria > Burkholderiales > Casimicrobiaceae > Casimicrobium. Next base: position 15,330 of record JANWWI010000023.1, read on the forward strand.
CTGGTCGAGGGTGACAGCGCCGGCGGCACGGCCAAGCAAGGTCGAGACCGGAAATTCCAGGCCATCTTGCCGCTGCGCGGCAAGGTGCTCAATGTGGAAAAGGCGCGCTATGACAAGGTGATCTCTTCAGAACAAATCGTGACGCTGATCACCGCGCTTGGAACCGGTTTCGGCAAGGAAGACTACAACCCGGACAAGCTTCGCTATCACCGCATCATCATCATGACCGATGCGGACGTCGATGGCGCACATATTCGGACGCTGCTTCTGACGTTTTTCTACCGTCAGATGCCAGAGCTGATCGAGCGTGGGCACATCTACATCGCGCAGCCGCCGCTTTATAAAGTCAAAGCGGGTAAGGAGGAGCAATACCTCAAAGACGACCTTGAGCTCAAGCAGTACCTGCTCAAGATCGCCCTAAAAGGCGCTGAATTTCGTCCTGCCGCGAACGCTCAGGCTCTCACGGAAAAAGGCTTGGCGGAGGTGGCGCGGCAGTACCTGCTTGCCGAAGCGGTGATTGAGCGCAACGCCCGTAGCATCGATCGTCGGGCGCTTGAAGCCTTGTTGGCCGGTGCACGGGTTTCACTCGCAAGCGGCGCAGAAGCACAGGCAAGCGCGCAGTCGCTCGCGGCAAAGATCGATGATCCGGAGCTTGAGGTCGAGGCCGTCTACGACGAAAAGAATGAGGAGCACGTCCTCGTGTTGAAGCGCCGCCACGCGCAGCACACCACGCAGACGGTGATCGACCAGCACTTTCTTGCAAGCGGCGACTACCAACAGATCGTCAAGGCGGCAGAACTTCAGGCAATGATCGGCCCCGGGGCCGCCGTTGCACGCCTCGATGGCCGGGGCCAGCGGGAGGAGGCGGGGGTCGGCAGTTTTCGCCAAGCGATTGAGTGGTTGCTCGAGCGAGCGCGAACAAACGTAACGATTCAGCGCTACAAAGGCTTGGGCGAGATGAACGCCGAGCAGCTCTGGGAGACGACGATGGACCCCAAAGTGCGCCGGCTCCTCAGGGTGCAGATCGAAGATGCAATCGCGGCGGACGAAATCTTTACGACCCTGATGGGAGAAGAGGTCGAGCCGCGCCGCATCTTTATCGAGAGCAACGCCCTGGGGGTGCGTAATCTCGACGTTTGAGTCCCCGGGGCCGGGGTCGAGCGCGACGCCTCTGGCACAGTCATATGAACATTTTGTTCGTCTGCATGGGCAATATCTGTCGGAGCCCGACCGCGGAGGCGGTGTTTCGCGCAAAAGTGGAGGCGTCCCCATGGAAAGAGCAGATCACGATCGATTCTGCAGGGACGCACGCGGCGGTTTACGGACACGTTGGTCAGCCGCCGGATCCACGCGCGGTGCGGCACGCACGCGCCCGTGGGTACGACTTGTCAAAGATCCGGGCACGGGCGATTGAGGCAAGCGACTTCGAACGCTTCGATTTGCTTCTGGCCATGGATGATTTCAACCGCAGGACGCTGCTGGCAGCAGCGCCGCGGGAGCGGCACGATCGCATCCGCTTGCTTCTGGAATTTGCCGGCGACGAGCGAATCTGCCGTCTGCGCGAGGTTCCGGATCCGTACTACGGAGCTGGGGCTGACTTCGAACACGCGCTGGACCTTATCGAGAGCGCGAGCGATGGCTTACTCATGTGGGTCGGGCAGCGCCTAGGCGGGCCTACCACGTGACAGCGACAGGTCAGAGGCGCGCGCGGTTCGGCGCTGGGGAGGGCCGTGCATGCCTAGTGCTGCGCGTGGCCTTTTTCTGAGCGCGGCGCGAACGGAGCGCGCTCGCCTGCCGCGGGTGCGACTGCTGCTCGTGTTGCTCGCGCTTGCGGCGTGCGCGGCACCGAGTTGGCGCGCGGGGCTCACGATTGACGATTGGGTATTTACCGCAACGGCGCGCCTTGTGGGCGAGCCGTGGAGCGCCTTTTGGCAGGCGCACTACTACGAGCCGCTGTACTTCCGTCCGGTCGGGTTAGTCCTCTGGTGGCTGGTACAGCATGCAAGTGGCGCCGCGGCTTCGGCGCAGTTTGTGGCCAACTTCGTGCTCCATGCGGCCAATGCGCTGCTTGCGGCTTCGCTTCTGCGGGCGCTTGGACAGCCCCCACGGGCAATCGTGTGGGCGGCAGCGCTCGTGGCGTTCGGGCCGATGGCGCTTGCCGCGTCGCTTTGGCCATCGAATCGCTTCGACTTGCTTGCAACCGCCTTCGTGCTGGGCAGTGCGCGCTGCTGGGTTGCACTGCTGATGCGCCCCACGCCCGGATACGGAATCGCGCTCTGGGGCGCGGGTCTACTCTTCGCGCTGCTCGCGTGCTTCAGCAAGGAATCGGCCTACCCGATCCTTGCCACGCTTGCGCTCGTCATTGCGTTGACAAGGCGCCTCGGGGAGCACGCGGTACCGCGGCGGCTTGCGGCCGTCCACGCAGCCACCCTTGCGGGCGTGGTGGTCCTGTGTTTCCTATGGCGGCACTGGATCGTGCCGTATGCCTACGCGGCGGTTCCGTCCGAGTGGTGGTCAGCGGGCGTGCGGGGAGGGGTGGCGTGGAGCCTGTCGGCAGCCCGGTGGTTTGACCTGCTTTGGCCGGGGCATGGCCCCGCGCTCGCGGCGGCATGGGCAGGGTTGTTCGCCGTCGCGTTTGCGTGGGCCGCGGCGCAGTGGCGCTGGCTTGCGCTCGCGCTCGCCTTGCTGGCAGGTGCCGCGGTTTTGCCGCAGCTTCCTCTGGTTGGAACGTTTGCGGTGATGCTCGATGGAGAGCCGCTCGGCACGTTGAGTTTTGCGCGTTTCTATTACACGCCGTGGGTCGCTCTTTCGCTGGTCGCGGCAGTCGGGCTTGGCGCTCAATCGGGGGCGCGGGTGTATGTGCTGGGAGGCCTGTTTGCCGCGCTGCTCGTTGCTACGACAAGCGCGGTTCGGAGCGAAGCCGCGCGTTACGTGGCGTGGTCAACAGGAGCGTTGGCGCGGCTCGTGTCCGAGGCGACCGCCGTGACGCAGGCCGTGGCTGCGCAGCGTGAGGCCTGTGTAGTTGTTTTTCTCGACACGCAGCTCGCTGACCCAGGTGGCTGGTTTGCGCGTTTCGCGGATGCTGCGGTCGGGGCGTTGAGCGGCGAGGTGAAGACGGCCGCGCGTTGCTATGTGCTCACGGAGACAACGCCCTTCGTCTTCGTGCAGCCGAGTGCCGAGGCGGGAGACGGACCCAGTGGCCTGACGCCGATCATCAATCCCGACGGCTCGGTCAAGGCGGATCAGGTCTGGGGGGGCGTGCGCTTTCGCTACCGATTGCCGCCGGCGAGCTTCGAAGCGTTGCGCGAGGGGCGGTTTTTTGTGTGGCGCGAGGGAGGCTTTGAGGAAGTCACCGAGGCGGTACGTCGCGGTGAGCACCGAGTGGTGCCCCGCAGCTGGGGCTTTTGAACGGTTTCACGTGAAACCGTGCGATTCGTTTTAGTCGCGGGGGGAGCTTGACTAAAATCGCCCCTCCTTCTCGTCGCCGCGAACGCCCGTCTGAATGCGTGTTCAACCGATCAACTCCGGCGTCAACCGGCCGGAAAGACGACCATGATCTACCCAGAGCGCTTCGATGTCATCGTCGTGGGCGGTGGCCACGCCGGTACCGAAGCCGCGCTCGCGGCGGCTCGGACTGGCGCGCAGACGCTGCTTTTGACGCACTCTATCGAGACCCTCGGGCAGATGAGCTGCAACCCATCCGTGGGCGGCATCGGCAAGGGGCATCTCGTCAAGGAAGTCGATGCGCTTGGCGGTGCGATGGCGCTTGCCACGGATGAGGCGGGGATCCAGTTTCGCATCCTCAATGCTTCGAAGGGGCCAGCCGTGCGCGCCACCCGTGCGCAAAATGACCGTGCCCTCTATCGAGCCGCGATCCGGCGTCGACTGGAGCGGCAACCAAACCTTCGCCTATTTCAGCAGCCCGTTGATGATCTTCTGGTGGTCGGCGACCGCGTTCGCGGCGTGCGGACGCAAATGGGTGTGGACTTCGAGAGCGAGACGGTCGTCCTCACCACGGGGACGTTTCTCTCGGGACTCATCCACATTGGCCTTGAGCGCTACAGTGCCGGCCGTGCCGGGGATCCGGCCGCGACCACCCTCGGGGCGCGGCTGCGAGAGCTCAAGCTCCCGCAGGGGCGCTTGAAGACCGGCACGCCGCCGCGGCTTGACGGACGCACGATCGATTTCTCGCGGCTCGAACCGCAGCCCGGAGATGATCCAACACCCGTGTTCAGCTTCATGGGGCGGCGCGAGATGCACCCGAGACAGGTCCCGTGCTGGATCACGCATACCAACGAGCGTACGCATGAGATCATCCGCGGCGGACTTGGGCGCAGTCCGCTGTTTACGGGGGTGATCGAGGGTGTCGGCCCTCGCTACTGCCCCTCGATTGAGGACAAGGTCTACCGCTTCGCGCATCGCACAAGCCATCAGGTGTTTCTTGAGCCCGAAGGGCTCGATACGACCGAGATTTACCCGGCGGGTGTCTCAACGAGTCTGCCTTTCGACGTTCAGTGGGCGATGATTCGCTCAATCAAGGGCCTTGAAAACGCGCGGATCGTCCGTCCCGGCTATGCGATCGAGTACGACTACTTTGATCCGCGGCAACTCAAGGCGACGCTCGAGACCAAATATCTCGAAGGGCTGTTTTTGGCCGGGCAGATCAACGGCACGACTGGCTACGAAGAGGCTGCTGCGCAGGGTCTGATCGCGGGCCTCAATGCGGCGCGCAAGGCGCGCGGGCTTTCAGGTTGGTGTCCGCGGCGCGACGAGGCCTACATCGGCGTCCTGATTGATGACTTGACCACGCGCGGCGTGACCGAGCCGTATCGAATGTTTACGAGCCGGGCCGAGTACCGGCTTCAGCTTCGTGAGGACAACGCCGATCTGCGACTTACCGAACAGGGCAGAGCGCTTGGGCTTGTCGACGATGCGCGCTGGGAGGCCTTTTGCCGAAAGCGCGACGCGGTTTCACGTGAAACCGAGCGGCTCAAGACAACTTGGATCAACCCGCGCGTGCTCGATCGCGTACGCGCCGAAGCGCTTCTCGGAGGCCCAATTGAGCGGGAATACAACTTATTCGACCTGCTGCGCCGTCCGGGGGTTAGCTTCGAACAGCTCGATGCGCTTCGCATCGAGCTTGATCTCCCCGCCAAAGCCGCGCTCGCGCCCCGCACTGAGCCGCTCGAGGCGGAGGTGGCCGAGCAAGTCGAGATCGCGGCGAAATATGCCGGCTACATCGAGCGGCAGGAAGAAGAAGTCGAGCGGGCGCGTGCTCATGAGCACGTTCGCCTTCCGCCCGATCTCGATTACACGAGGGTTTACGGGCTCTCCAACGAGGTCGTGGAGAAACTGACCCAACAGCGCCCCGAAACGCTAGGCCAGGCGGCACGCATCTCGGGCGTAACGCCGGCGGCCATTACCTTGCTTCTCGTGCATCTCAAGAAGATTCGAGCCCTGGAAGTCACCACCGCATGAATGCCCCGCGTCGTTCTCGATCCGAAACCGCGCAACCGGCGCGCAAAAAGCCGGCTGCGGAGCAAGCACTCGGGCGCTTGCAGCCCGAAAATCCCTCGCCATCCAGGCCGAAGCGCGAGGCGGTCGAATTCACGCCTGAGCTCAGACTGGCCCTGCTCGAACGTCTTGAGCAAGGCCTCGAGCGGCTCAAGCTACCCGCTACCGAGCGCCAGAAGCAAAAACTCATCGATGCGCTTGCCCTGCTTTCACAGTGGAACGCCGTCATCAATTTGACCGCGATCCGAGAGCCGGAGGCGATGCTCGTTCAACACGTGCTTGATTCGCTCGCTGTCGTGCCCTTTTTGCCCGAAGAGGCCACCTCGCTGCTTGACGTCGGTACGGGAGGCGGCTTCCCCGCCATCCCGATCGCCATCCTCATGCCCGAACTCGAGGTGGTCGGCATCGACTCGGTACGCAAGAAAACCGATTTCGTCAACACGGTGGCCGAAACGCTCGCGCTGAAAAATCTCACCGCGATCCATGGCCGCGTGGAAGAACACCCCGCCACCTACGACATCGTCCTGAGCCGCGCCTTCGCTTCGCTTGCCGACTACGTCAAGTCGGCCCACGCCTGTCTGAACTTCGACGAAGAAGCGCTCATGCTGGCCATGAAGGGCAAGCATCCGGCCGAGGAGATCGCGGAACTTGCCTCGATTGGATGGCGTGTGGCACGTGAGGAAGTGCTCACAGTCCCGTTTTTGGAGGCCGAGCGGCGGTTGTTTTGGCTCGAGGCGGCTCGATGACGATCACGGGCATCAACGACCTCTGGGCGCTCATCCTCGCCACGCTCGTGTTTTTGGCCATTCCGGGTCCCGGCACCATCAAGCTGTTGGCAAGTGTTGGCGAGCCGGGCGGTGGGGTGCGGGCGGGGCTTTGGAGCACGCTCGGTTTGCTCAGTGGCGACAGCGTGTGGATGGTGCTTGCGCTGGGCGGTGTGGCTGCCTTCGCCGCGGCCCATCCGGCGGCCTTCGACGTGCTGCGATACGGCGGGGCCGCGTATCTGGCCTGGGTTGGCTGGAGGCTGCTGCGCGATGCCCGCGTGAGTTTAGGCGAGCGCCCGGGCGGGGCTGCGGCCCGAGGGCGGCGCGGACCGCGGGCCTGGTTTCTTGAATCGATGCTCGTGTCGCTGTCAAACCCCAAGGTGATCGGCTTCTACGTGGCGTTTTTTCCGCTCTTTATCGACCCGCGCAGCTTCGACGGCGTGGCCACTTACGCAAGAATGATGGCGATCGTGCTCGTGCTTGCCTTTCTCTACTGCCTGTGGCTCATCGCTGCGGCACAGTTTGCGCGGCGCGTGTTTGCGCTCTACCCCGAGCTGCCCGTGTGGCTCAAGCGGCTCGGCGGAGCGGCACTGATGGGTTTTGCCGGCAAATTTGCCGCTGAGCGATGATCCGCACCATTGCAATTGCCAATCAAAAGGGCGGCGTCGGCAAGACCACCACGGCGGTCAATCTCGCGGCCTCGCTTGCCAAAGAAGGCCGACGCGTGATGCTCATCGACATCGACCCCCAGGGCAACGCGACGATGGGGGCCGGCGTCGACAAAAACGCCGCGCGTATCACCGTCTACCACGTGTTGTTGGGCGAGGCCACGTTGCTTGAGGCGCGCATCGGCGCCCTCGGTGGCTTCGACCTCGTTCCGGCCAACCGCGAGCTGGCCGGCGCCGAGGTCGAGCTTGTCAATCTCCCCGATCGCGAGACGAAGCTCAAAGAGGCCATTCGCACGCTGCGTGCGGCGATCGCCGAGGTGGCCGAGGCCTACGACTACATCCTGATCGACTGTCCGCCCACACTCAACTTGCTCACGCTCAACGCGTTGTGCGCGGCCGACAGCGTTTTGATTCCGATGCAGTGTGAGTACTACGCCCTCGAGGGCCTATCGGATCTCGTGCAGACGCTGCGTCGTATGCAGGGTTTTTTGAACCCCAATCTGCAGATCGAGGGGCTGCTTCGCACCATGTACGACCCGCGCATGACCCTTTCGCAACAGGTGGCCGCGCAGCTCGAGCGGCACTTTGGCGACAAGCTGTTCAAGACCGTGATCCCGCGCAACATTCGGCTCGCCGAGGCGCCTTCGCACGGCCTGCCCGCGCTGCTTCTGGATCGAGCGAGCAAAGGCGCGCAGGCTTATCTAGCGCTGGCCCAAGAATTGATTGCGCGTCACGAACCCGCGGCGGCTTCGCCGCAACGCTAAGCCAACTCACGAAAGCACCGCAATGGCACCCAAACTCAAAGGGCTTGGCCGTGGCCTCGACGCACTGCTCATGCCCGAGACAGCCCTGCGCGACCCGAGCTCAGCGGGTGTGCGAACGCTGCCGTTGTCTGAACTTGTGCCGGGGCGCTTCCAACCGCGCCGTCACTTCGACGAGGCCTCGCTTTCGGAACTCGCCGAGTCGATCCGCGCGCAAGGATTGATGCAGCCGATCGTCGTGCGCAAGCTCGGCGAGGGCCGCTACGAAATCATCGCCGGCGAACGCCGGTTTCGCGCCGCCGAGCGCGCGGGCTTGCAGGAGGTGCCCGTTCTCGTGCGTGAGGTCGATGATGCGACCGCGCTCACCCTTGCCCTCATCGAGAACTTGCAGCGCAAGGACCTCAATCCCATCGAAGAGGCTGAAGGACTCGCACGCCTGATTCGCGAGTTTGGTTTCACCCACGAGCAAGCCGGCGCCGCGGTCGGCAAGAGTCGCAGCGCGGTGTCGAACCTGCTGCGCTTACTCGAATTGGCTCCGGCAGTGCGTGAGCGCGTGCTCGAGGGCAAGCTGGAGGCCGGCGCCGCGCGCGCACTGGCCACCTTGCCGCGCGACCGGCAGGTCCTGCTTGCCGAGCGGATTGCACTTCAAGGCTTATCGGTTCGTGCCGTCGAGGCCTTGGTCAAGTCCGAGAGCGCTGCCGCTGCTCAGCGCGAGGCGTCGCGCGGCACCGACCGCAGCCGCCCTTCGGCAAGGGACCCGGACCTCGTGCGGATTGAGACCGAACTCGCCGACTTGCTCGGCGCTGCCGTGACCATCCGCCAGGGGCGGGGAGGACGCGGCGAGCTGGTCATCCGCTACGCGAACCTCGAACAATTCGATGGGCTGCTCGTGCGGCTGCGGGGCGCCTCGGGCTGACCCGAAAATCGGCCCCGAACGAAGTGCCGCTCGCTACGCTCGGCGGGGCGGTGTTCGCAGGAGCCGCTGGATGGCGCATGAGCGCTCGATCACAAGCAACCGGTACTGCGCTGCATATTCAAAACGTCCGATTTCGCGTCCAGGGCGCTTCGCGTTTGTCAACCGAATCTGACACAATTTGTTAGTAGTTTGGCAACGCGCGTACGGCGCGCCGGCAAGGCAGGCAGTAACGACGAGTTCCTGCGATGTGCTCGCCGGGGCTTGCCGCTTTTGCGTGCGCGGCCGAACTCAAAGACAGATCGATCAAGGAGCGTTCACGTGAAACTCGCACTTCGTACAGCAGCGGCGTTCATGCTGCCACTCTTCGCCCTCGGCGCAGCCCACGCCGATGAGGCACTCGCTAAGGCCAAGGGCTGCACCGCTTGCCATGCGGTCGACAAAAAAATGGTCGGGCCGGCATACAACGCGATCGTGGCCTGCTATCAAACCAAGGATGCCAAGAAACTTGCCGAGAACAAAGCGACGGTGGCCAAGCACATCAAGGCGGGCGGTTCGGGCGTCTTTGGCATGGTGCCAATGCCCGCACATCCGCAACTTACGGATGCGGAGCTCAACAAGCTGGTCGACTGGATCTTCAGCATCAAGCCAGGCGAGTGCCCGAAAGAATTCAAGCCGAAGTCCTAAGCCGGCGCGAATGCTCGAAAAAAAAAAACGGCACCTTCGGGTGCCGTTTTTTTTTTTTGCTCGCCCGACAACAAACCCGGCGCAGCGGGCGCGCATTCAACCCTGCGCCGTTTGTGTTGGAAAGCTGAGGATTCCGGCGCCTCCGCGTCTTGCGCGCGCTGTTTGGCCAAGCGTTCGCTGCGCGCACGCCCCCGCGCGGAAGATGCGTTGCCAGACTACACGCGGCATCGGTCAATGCCACACGCGCATAAAAAAGCCCTGTAGTCGCTTGTAGTGGCCGCCTAGAATCGGGCTCCGCACGATCCGTGCCTTGCCGGGTCGTTGAGACGAACGCTCAATCCGACCGCTTGGGCTCGACGGCAAATCCCCTCGACGGTCCTAGGGCCGCCTCACGTTTTGGCCCTGCAAGCGATCTCTTCCGATGAATCAACCCGAAACGCTACTGACCCTTCAGGCCACGGTTTGCGCACCGGCGCACGTCCGCCATGTCCGCTTGCTCAGCTGGGTTCGAGAAATCGCCAGCTTGACGCAGCCCGCGCGCATCGAGTGGTGCGATGGTTCCCAAGCCGAGTATGAGCGGTTGTGTGCCGAGTTGGTCCGCGCGGGGACGTTCAAGCGGCTCAATCCCCACAAGCGGCCCAACTCATTTCTTGCTTGGACCGATCCGTCCGATGTGGCGCGCGTCGAGGATCGGACCTTCATCTGCTCCGAGCGCCGCGACGATGCTGGGCCAACCAACCACTGGGTCGATCCGCAAGAAATGCGCGCGACCCTGACGCGCTTGTTCACGGGAGCGATGCGCGGCCGGACGCTCTACGTCGTGCCGTTTTCGATGGGGCCGCTCGGTTCGCCGTTCGCCCAGATTGGCGTAGAGCTCACCGACTCGGCCTATGTGGTCGTAAACATGCGGCTCATGACGCGCATGGGCACTGCCGCGCTCGAAGCGCTCGGGGAGTCGGGCCACTTCGTGCCTTGCGTGCACAGTGTCGGCGCGCCGCTTGCGCGCGCCGCGCGGGATGTGCCGTGGCCGTGCAACGAGACCAAATACATCGTGCACTTCCCCGAGACCCGAGAGATTTGGAGTTACGGGTCAGGCTATGGCGGCAATGCCCTACTGGGCAAAAAATGCTTCGCACTTCGGATCGCCTCGGCGATGGGACGCGCCGCAGCCGAGCAGGATGGGCTCGGCTGGCTTGCCGAGCACATGCTCATTCTCGGCGTCACCCGCCCGGATGGGCGCAAGTTTCACGTCGCCGCCGCATTTCCCTCGGCCTGCGGAAAAACCAACTTCGCGATGCTTGTGCCGCCCAAGGGCTTCGAGGGCTGGCGCGTCACCACGATCGGGGATGACATCGCCTGGATCAAGCCGGGCGCCGACGGGCGCCTCTACGCAATCAATCCCGAAGCGGGCTATTTCGGCGTGGCGCCCGGCACCAACGCCGAGACAAATCCAAACTGCATGGCTGCGCTCACGCGCGATGTGATCTTTACCAACTGTGCCTTGACCGACGACGGCGATGTTTGGTGGGAAGGCATGACCCCTGAGCCGCCCGCACATTGCCTCGACTGGCAGGGGCACGATTGGACCCCTGAGCTCGCCCGGGCGACGGGCGCCAAGGCGGCGCATCCAAACGCGCGCTTTACCGTGGCGGCGACGAACAACCCAGCCCTTGACCCGGCGTGGGACGATCCTGCGGGCGTACCGATCGATGCCTTCATCTTCGGCGGGCGGCGTTCGACCACCGTGCCGCTGGTCGTCGAGGCGCGCGATTGGGAGGAGGGCGTCTACCTCGCAGCAACGCTTGGTTCCGAAACCACCGCCGCGGCCTTCGGGCAACAAGGGGTGGTTCGCCGCGATCCGTTCGCGATGCTGCCGTTTGCCGGCTACCACATGGGCGACTACTTCGCTCACTGGCTCGCCCTGGGCGAGCGGCTCAAGGCGCGCGGCGCGGTCCTGCCGCGAATCTTTGCCGTCAACTGGTTTCGCAAGGACGAGCAGGGGCGATTCCTCTGGCCCGGCTTCGGCGAGAACCTGCGCGTGCTCGCCTGGATGCTTGAGCGCATCGAGGGTCGCGCCACAGGAGTCGAGCATGCCATCGGCGTCTCGCCGCGCTTCGGCGATTTTGACTGGCGCGGGCTCGCGTTCGACCCCGCGCGCTTTTCCGCACTGACTGCGGTCGATCGCGACGCGTGGCGTGCCGAGCTCGCCTTGCATGATGAATTGTTCGCGCGCCTGGCCGATCGTCTCCCGGCGCCGTTGCGCGTGGCGCGCGAACGGTTTGCCGCACGGCTCGGGCTCTGAAGATCCGCCGAAGCGCAATTCTCCCCGGCCGCGACTAACATCGCCACCATCCGAGGCGCCGGGGAGATTCGAATCGCTGCGATCGACACGGGTTTGCCGAGCACGCGCCTTGCCGCGATCGATCTGGCGCGCGGGCTCGCGCTGCTCGGCGTGGCGCTCGTCAACGTGCACGCGTTCGCGGTCGGGTGGGACAGCCACCGCGCCCTCGAGCGCGTCGGCCACCTCGCAGACCTCTTCGCCGAGCTGCTCATCGGCTTTTTCGTGCAGGGACGGGCCTACCCGACGCTTGCTTTCTTGTTCGGGCTCGGGCTTGCGCTCCAATGGGCGCGTGCGGAGGCCGCCGAGCCAGAAAGCGCACGCGCGGTGCTCTCCGCGATGCGGGCTCGGCTCGTCGCGCTCTGGCTGCTTGGCGTGGCGCACGGCCTTCTGCTCTGGCCCGGCGACATCGTATCGAGCTATGCGCTGATCGGACTTGCGCTTTGCTTGCGCTGGCCGCGTGCAGCGGAAGAACTGCGTCTCTGGGTCGTGACGGGCGCAGGTCTTTTTCTGCTGCTCGGCGCGTTGTCGGCGCTTTGGTTCGTGCGAGAGCCGGGCGATCCGCTGCCCCCCGAGCCGACCTCCGTCGCAAGCGCAAGCCTTGCGGCCGCCCTAGCGGCCCATCCGCTCGAGTTTTTGCGCTACGGGCTCATTCATCTCATCCAACCGCAACTTTGGGCGCTTGCCGCGGCCGGCGTGTGGCTCGCACCGCGATTGATCGACTGGCTCAAGCGCGGCGCCCCCTGGAACCGCTCCCTAAGCGCCGCCCTCGCCGTCTTCGTTCTGGGCCTGCTCTGCGACGCCCTTGCGCTCGTGGCTGGCCAGTGGACCTACAGCGTTCAGCAACAGCCCGCCACCGCCTGGCTTGTGCTTGCGCAGCTTGCCGCCGCTGTCGGTTCCGCACCGCTGTTGCTCTGGCTTGCAGCGCGCTGGGCGAGGCCTCGCGCTGGATCCCCTGCCTCCCTTCGGTGGCTCGTCGAGGCTGCCGGCCGTGCACCGCTGACGCAGTTTTTCGGTCAATCGCTGGTCTTCGCACTGGTCTTTGCCGCCTGGGCGGGCGGCTGGCATGGCGAGCTCGGCCGCGCGGCCTACAGTGCGCTTGCCTTGACAACCTGGGCTGTGCTTGCGGCACTCAGCGCGGTGTGGTTTGCGCGCGGCTACGCACGCGCACCGGTTGAGACACTTTGGCTCGCTCTTGCGCGTTGGCTCGCGCAGCGTCGTTGAGGCGTCGCGCAAAAGCCGCGGGGCGCGAGCATCGCGCGGCGGGCTCGCGGTCTGGACGGGCTGCCCGGGATCCTTAGCGCACCCGACGGCTCTCGGCCGGGCGACCGCATGCGTGGCTCGACCGCAGAGGCTCGTGGCATGATCCTTTGCCCGACCAAGGACGAAGGGGTCTTGCGCGTACGACCTGCCACACGATGGGGCGTCGGCCGCGACTTGGTGACGCCCTCAAGGATTGCCAAAGTGCCTGCCGCGTGTTTTTGTCTGCGTTTTTCCTCGCCCATCGGCACGCTGCTTGCGATTGAATGCGCGGGCGCGATCACGGATTTGCACCTCGTCACGGCTCGCCGCGTGCCCAGAGTGCCGCCCGGCGCGCGCGAGGTGCGCACCGCGCTTTTGCGCTCGCTCGAGCGGCAGCTTGCCGAGTACTTCGCCGGCACGCGTCGCCGCTTCGACGTGCCGCTTGCGCCGCGCGGCACAGCTTTTCAGCAGGAGGTCTGGGCGGCCCTATGTGCGATTCCCTATGGCCAGAGGCGAAGCTACGCCGAGCTTGCCCATGCGCTCGGGCGCGCGACCGCGGCGCGCGCGGTCGCTGCGGCGAACGCCCGAAATCCTATCCTCATCCTAATTCCGTGCCACCGCGTGATTGCCGCTCGCGGCGAGCTGGGTGGCTACTCCGGGGGCGTGCCCGTCAAGCGCTTCTTGCTCGCCCTTGAGGCCGCACAACGCGGCTAAAATCAAGAGCTTTTCGTGCGGCGCGCCATCGACGGGCGTTCGATGGCGCCCGGCGCGATCCGGCCCCGCGCACGCGGGACAACGATCGTTCCTTCGGATTGGCTCGGCGCGCGAGCTCGCGTAGGTGAGCTCCGTGCCGCGCTGCCAAAGCCTCCATCCGGCCCGCGCGGACTGCCCGCCTGGGCCAGCTGACCGCCACGACCATGAAACGCACCTATCAACCCTCCGTCATCCGCCGCAAGCGAAATCACGGGTTTCGCGCGCGCATGAAAACCAAATCCGGCCGCGCGATCTTGAATGCGCGTCGCGCCAAAGGCCGCAAGCGGCTCTCCGCCTGAGGCCGCCGGCGAGAGCCCAGCGGTGACTGCGCGCCGTGGTCGTCTCTTGTCTCAAGCCCCGAAGCACAAGCGGTGAGGCGCAAACCGCCGGCAGCGCCGCCGCACGCGCGAGGCAAGCTGACCTGCGCTTTCCGCGCACAGCACGGCTAACGCGAGCCGAAGAGTTCGATGCCGTGCTCAAAACCCGTCCGGTACGCGCGCGTTGGCTGTGGCTCTATCGCATGACACCGCCGAACGACTCTGCCAGCCTCTATCCACGCCTCGGCTTGATGGTGTCGAAAAAGCTCGCCCGCACCGCGGTGCTGCGCAACGCGGTCAAACGGCGCCTGCGTGAACAGTTCCGCCTGAGACGGCCGCTGTTGCCGCCGCGCTGGTATGTGGCCCGGCTCGTGGCGCGCGTCGAGCGCTCGCAGCTCCCAGAGATTGTGACCGAATGGCAGCAGCTGCTCGACGCAGAGCTCCGGCGCGGGCCCGGGAGAACGCCATGAGCCCCCCGAGCCAGTGGCCGGCTCAAGCGGCCTTGGGACTGATCCGCGCCTATCGCTACGGCGTGAGTCCGCTTCTTGGACCGCGCTGCCGTTTTTTCCCGAGTTGTTCGGAATACACCGCCGAAGCAATTCGGCTGCACGGGCTCCTGCGCGGGACCGTTCTTGGGGCATGGCGGATCGCGCGTTGTCATCCATGGCATCCCGGGGGTTACGACCCCGTGCCAGGCAGCCCGAGCGCCGGGGATGCCGCCGCGCCGGTCGGCTCTGAGCCGCCTCCACCCTCTACTGGCTGAACTCGACCGCCATGGACTTCCAGCGCCTTCTTCTGCTTGTGATCTTTTTCATGTCCGGCCTTTTCCTGCTTCAGGCCTGGCAGAAAGAAAACGCACCGCCAGCGCCTCCACCGGCCGTACAGGACAAGAAAGCCGAGCCGGCCGCAGCCTCCGGCGGTAGCGTCCCGACCACCCCGGCTGCGCCCGCAAGCGCAGCCGATGCCTCCGCTGCCAAGACCGCCGCCCAGGCCTCAGGCAGCGTACCCCCTTCTGGCGTGCCTGCCGCTGCCGCCGGGCAGACGATCACCGTGGTTACCGACCTGGCTGAATACAAGATCAACACGCTCGGCGGCGTGATCGAGGAGGCTGCGCTCAAGCAGCACCGCGACGCGGCCGACAAGGCCAAGCCCTACCTGTCGCTACTGCGCAAAGACGGACGCATCCACATCGTGCAGACGGGCTTCACCAATCCCGGCTTTCCGAACCACAACACGCTCTACACGCTCGACGGCGGCGCCACGCGCATCGAACTCGGCGCAAGCGATCAGGCCGAGCTGCGGCTAAGCGCCCCGATCCGGGACGCCTCCGGGGCCGAAATCGGAAAAAGCACACTCCGCTACAGCTTCCGCCGTGGCAGCTACGTGGTCGATGTCACCCACGAGATCACGAATACGACTCAGGCGCCCCTTTCGCCCACGGCCTACTTCCATCTGCACCGTGACAACAAGGTCACCGGCGAGGCCAACGCGCTGGTCGGCATCTTCCACGGCCCCGCGCAGTTCACCGAGGCCAAAAAGTACGTAAAGGTGAGCTTCTCCGATATCGACAAGGGCAAGCCCGGCATCGTCGAACAAGCGCGCGACGGCTGGATCGGCATGGTCGAGCACTACTTCGTGAATGCCTGGCTGCCCAGAGGCGATGTGCCGCGCACCTTCTACGTCTCCCGCGAAAACGGCGAGATCTATCGGGCGGGCGTGAAGGTCGCCCTCGGCGAGGTTGCCCCAGGGGCAACGGCCGCGCTGACGGTGCCGCTCCTGGTTGGGCCCCAAGAACAGAGTGTGCTCAAGCTCGCGCCGGGGCTTGAGTATGTGGTCGACTACGGCATCTTCCACGCAATTGCCGCCCCGATGTTTTGGCTGCTCGCATGGTTCCACAAGCTCGTCGGCAACTGGGGCTGGGCAATCGTGCTGCTGACGGTGCTCATCAAACTGGTCTTCTTCCCGCTCAACACCGCAGCTGCGCGCAGCATGGGGAAGATGAAGCTCGTTGCGCCCAAGCTCAAAGAAATCCAAGAGCGCTACGCCAACGACCGTCAGCGGCTCAATCAGGCCATGATGGAGCTCTACAAAAAGGAAAAGATCAATCCGCTTGGCGGCTGCTTGCCGATCCTCGTGCAAATCCCGGTCTTCATCGCACTCTACTGGGTGCTGGTCGGCGCGGTGGAGCTGCGTCACGCTCCGTGGCTGGGCTGGGTGCAGGATCTCTCCGCGCCCGATCCGTGGTTCATCCTGCCGGTGCTCTACGCGGTGACAGCATGGATGCAGGCCAAGCTCATGCCGCCTTCGCCCGGAATGGATCCGATGCAGCAAAAGATCCTTCAGTACATGCCGGTTGCCTTTGCCGTGCTTTTCATCTGGTTCCCCGCGGGGCTTGTGCTCTACTGGACGGTTTCCAACATCATCCAAATCGGCCAGCAGGCCTACATCAACCGCATGCTCGAGCGCGAGGAGGCCAAGCGCCTCGCGCTGCTCAAGCGTTGACCCGTTCCGAGCCAGGGGGAGCGCCTGCGCGAATTCCTTTGCGAGTCGCGCAGGGCTCATCTGAGTGTGCGAGCCCTCTTCCTGCCCTCACCCGGCGCTTCGCGCCGCCCTCTCCCCGCGGGAGAGGGCGCTTCCTCCCGCGCTCTTCTTCTGGGAGAAAGCCCGCCATCTCCCTTGGGAAGAACGCCCCGTCTTCTCCCTCTGCCTCTGGGCGAGCGCACCGTCTTCTCGCTCTCCCTCTGGGAGAGGGCTGGAGTGAGCGCGTGGCCGATCCGCAAGCCCTCACCCGGCGCTTCGCGCCACCCTCTCCCAAGGGGAGAGGGACTGCGGTTTTTGCTCTTGCACCGAGCGGCGGACAGCTTCAACTCGCGAAAGCGCACTGCCGGTTTTTCTCCCTCTCCCTCTGTGAGAGTTGGGGTGAGGGTCCAACTGATGCGCCCCCTCACCCGGCGCTTCGCGCCGCCCTCTCCCAGAGGGAGAGGGATATGTTTCGCCGCCTCAAGCGTTTGATGACGGGAGATTTGCTCCCTCTCCCTCTGGGAGAGGGTTGGGGTGAGGGCTGCCCGATGAAGGACACGATCGCCGCCGTCGCCACCCCGCCCGGCCGTGGCGGGGTGGGCATCCTGCGCCTCTCGGGCCCGAAGGTGCGCGAGATCGCCGCCGCGCTTCTTGGCCGCGAACCGAAGCCGCGTGTTGCCACCCGCGCACGCTTTCTCGATGCCGCGGGCGCGCCGATCGACGACGGGCTCGCGCTCTTTTTCGCAGCCCCGGCCTCGTACACCGGCGAGGATGTGCTCGAACTCCATGCCCACGGCTCGCCACAGGTCCTGCGCCTGCTCATCGACCGGGCAACGGCGCTTGGCGCACGGCTCGCCGAGCCCGGCGAATTCACGCGCCGCGCGTACTTGAACGGCAAGCTCGACCTCGCGCAGGCCGAAGCCGTGGCCGACCTGATCGATGCCGCCACCGCCGCCGCCGCCCGCGCCGCCGCGCGCTCGCTCACCGGTGAGTTCTCGGCCCGCATCGCCACCCTCCGCGAGGCGATCATCCGGCTTCGCATGTTCGTCGAGGCCACGCTCGACTTCCCGGACGAGGAGGTCGAATTCCTCGAAGAGGCGCGTGCCCGCGAGCAGCTCGCCGAAACGCGCGCTGCGCTTGAAGCCGTGCTTGCCGCCGCGCGCCACGGTCAGCGGCTCCATGACGGGGCCGTGATCGTGCTCGCCGGGCCGCCCAACGTCGGCAAATCGAGCCTGCTCAATGCGCTCGCCGGGGAGGAACTGGCCATCGTCACCCCGATGGCCGGCACCACGCGCGATCCCGTGCGCGCGCGGCTCGACCTCGAGGGGCTGCCGGTCGAAGTGATCGACACCGCCGGCTTGCGCGAAACCGCCGATCCGGTCGAGGCGATCGGCATCGAACGCACACGCGCCGCCATTGCGAAAGCTGATCTGGCCCTGGTCATGATCGAAGCGGGCGCGCCCGATCCCCAAGCCACCCTCGCCGCGCTCAAAGCCGAACTGCCCGCAACACTCCCGCACCTTATCGTCGCCAACAAAATCGACCTCGCGCCGGGGGCTGCGCTACCGGAGGCGGCCGTGCCAATTTCAGCCAAGACCGGCGCTGGGCTGGATCGGCTGCGTGCCGCGCTCGCCGAGCGGCTCGGCTACACGGTGCGTGAGGAAGGCACCTTCATCGCGCGAGCGCGCCACGTGGCGGCGCTTGAACGCGCCGCGGCCCACCTTGCCGCCGCTGAGCCGCAGCTCGAACACTTCGCGCTCGAACTCTTCGCCGAAGAACTCCGCCTCGCCCACAACGCGCTCGGCTCGATCCTCGGCGAATTCACCCCAGACGATCTGCTCGGCGAGATCTTTGCGCGGTTTTGTATTGGGAAGTAGGGCGGTCAAATCGCGGCCGATCAACCGCAGGTCGCCTCCGGCGAAAGCTGCTCGATGACACGAGGCAGCGGCAGGGCAGTGATCGTCGCGTCGAGCGGAAATTCATGCTCGCCGGGATGCACGACGTAGAGATGATCGAGGGCGAGGTCTTCCAGGGCGACACGCATGGATTTCGTGGTTGCGGGACGGTCGGTGAATTTGAACTCAAAGCCAAGCCGACGACCCGCGTGAAAGAGCAACAGATCGAGCTCCGCCCCGCCGTGCGTGCCCCAGAAGTACGCGGCCCGATCTCCGCAAAGGGTGAGGATTTGCTCCAAGCAGAACCCCTCCCAGGATGCACCGAGCTTCGGGTGCGCCTGTAAGGCGGCCACATCGCCAATGCCGAGCAGCGCGTGCAGCAGCCCCGAGTCCCGAATGTAGACCTTGGGTGAGCGCACCTGGCGTTTGTGCAGATTCTCGAACCACGGGGGCAACTGGCGCACCATGTACGTCCCGCTCAAGAGGTCCAGATAGCGCCGAGCGGTCGGCTCCGAGGCACCAAGCGCGCGCGCGAGCTCTGCCAAGTTGAGCACCTGGCCGTGGTAGTGCGCAACCATTGTCCAGAAGCGCGCAAGCGTCGTGGCCGGCACTTGGATGCCCAGCTGCGGGATGTCGCGTTCGAGAAACGTGCGACGAAAGTCCTCGTGCCATTGCCGTGCGGCCGCATCCGATCGAGCCAGCGTGGCCCGAGGGAAGCCACCGCGCCACCACAGCCGGGCGAGTGATCTCTCGCCCAGCTCGGCGAGCGAAAAGCCGGTGACATCGATGAACGACACCCGTCCGGCCAGGCTTTCGCTGCCCGTGCGGAGGAGCGCCGGGGAGGCGCTGCCAAGGATCAGAAAGCGCGCTGGCGTCCCCGGCCGATCGGCCAGGACCCGCAAGAGGGGAAAAAGGTCGGCGCGGCGCTGTACCTCGTCGAGGATCACCAACCCGCGCAACTGCCCCAGGATCAGCTCCGGGTTGGCAAGGCGGGCCAGGTCGGCGCGCGACTCGAGATCAAAAAAGTGCACCGTCTCGGCCGAACCCGCAGCATACGCCCGCGCCAGCGTGGTCTTGCCGGACTGGCGCGGGCCAACGAGCGCCACGATCGGGTAGTCGGCCAACCGCTCGCGCAGGAGTCGTAGGTAGGCAGTGCGCGAAACCTCCATTTCCTCGCAATTCTAACGCTGTGCGTTAGATTTTCACGGAAAAATGGGCGCTGGGCGGACGCTGCCCCGTACGAGACTGTGACACCTTGTCCTTTCATCGGCGGGAACAAAGCCGCAACTTCGCCTCAAATCCAAGGCCGGTTGACGCAGGACGATCTGGTCGGCGGAAGCCTTGACCGCCCTGGCATGAGGAACTGGGGCAAGTTCAAAGCCGCTCACTGCCGAATGGGCATGCGAGTCAACCCCATGGCGTGGCTCAGCTTTGAAACACATTCTCCCGATGCCAGCGCAAGTACGGTAGATGCTCAGGCGCAAGCCAGCGCAGATGCAGCGTTTCATCCACTTGGAGCGCAGTGCGATGATCGTTGCTCAAGCGCGACGAGATCACCACGCGGCCCGCCGCATCAAAGGTGATCAAACCGCGGTCGAAGAGCGCGTCCAGGTGGGCCACAAGCAGCAATCCGTTGAAGACGTCCAGCCGCTCCTCATCACTTGCGCACTCCGCCCAAGGCTTGGCATGGCTCGCGCGCAGTACTTCCGGCAGGTCAAGCCCCGTCAGCGCGCAAGCTCCACCCCAGTAGTCGAGCAGCGCCTCGCGGAAGACGTCCTGACCGACACGCTGGCGTACGAGCCGCTCAACTTCCGTGCCCTTGTCTGTCAACCGCTCTAGCGTCTTCCCAACCCGTTCACGAAACGTCCGAGCGGCTTGGTCCGGCAGCGCGAGGGAGAGTTCGGCCGCGCGACGCAGCAGCACGGCGAGCGCATCCATGTCGGGCGCATGGAACCCGCCAGTACCCCCGGCCAATCCCGGCAGACTGCGCGCCAGCTCGCGCACCAGCCGTCCGTCGGCAAAACCCACCCGCCAGCCATTGCCTTCAGTCGCGGCGGTGACGGTGGCGCGCCCGCGGTGACGCGCCGAGCCGAGCACCACACGGGCCTCGATGCTCTCGACCACGTTTTCCCAGCCATGCTCGCGGCCGGTCTTCGCGACCAAGGTGCGTTCGAGGATGTTCATCGCATGTGAAACGCTTGTGTTGCAGCTTCCACCTCGCGGCTCGTGTTGCCACCGTGCGGTGAGTTGAACGGTCGCCTCGCCGTTGTGTCTCGGTCAGAGCTCAAGTCGACGGCGCGGCTTGCGAATGCCGGCCGCGTTTAGTTTGCGCAACCGCGCCGAGTCGATGTGCACCCCGGCATCGGTGGCCACCCAGTGGAAGGTCGAAGGTATGGCGTCGCATGGCCCGGCGGCGTCTCGGAGCCGCGCCTTCAGCCATTTGAGCTTGAGCAGGAAGGCCTCGACTTCCCCAGAGGTTGCCGGATGCACCTCAATCCAAGCCACTTCGTCGTAGTGGTGGCGACGCCACTCAACCCCGTAGTCCCAGCGCGGTTCGTTGGGGTGCGCTTCCTTGCAGGCGCTGTCAAGGTCGACCGAATGCATCGCCCGAGCACCCCGCACGAGCAAAATCCGATGGCTGTTCGCGCCAAGCGCTTGTAAACCCCTGCGTATCGCCCAATCGATCCCCTGGCTTCGCAAGCAGGCAGCGAGGTTCATTGTGAGCGCTCCTTTCGAGCGATGACCTCGGCCACGACATCGCCCGCGTTGGCCGTGAACTCGGTCAGACCTCCCCATCCTGCCTCTTCGGCGCGGTCCGACCCCGGGTCGAGGCTCGAGATGTCAACGGGGCCCGAGTCGGGTTTGAAGTAAGTCACCGAAATGGACTTGTCGATCACCGCAGCGGCCATGGACTTCATCACGGGATTGCTGGGCAGATTCATCAGGCGCAAGACGTCCCGGTCGGTCCCGCCGTGCTTCTTGAGCGTTTGCAGGACCCAGACCACGTCGAGCACCTGGGGCGAGTGCGTCGACAGGCACACGCGGTAGCCGCGTCGCAACAGTTCGAGCACCAGCGCCATGAAGGCGGAGATCGCCTTGGGGTGCAAGCCCATCTCGGGCTCTTCGATCACGACCCAGGTCAGGCGGTCGCGACGCGACACCTTGCCCGCGGGCATCAGCCAGTACAGGCCGAGCAGCAGCGGGGAGAACTCGCGCTGGCCGGCCGACCACGCCATGAAAGGCAGTCGAATCTGCTCGCGCCGCAGCACCAGCCTCTTCTGGAACGAGGTGTCCCGGCTCAACTCGAGCCCGAAGCCGCGGAAGAAGGCGTCGTCGACCAGCGTGCGCAGGTGGCCGTTGAGCCGATTGGCTTGCGGAAAGAGCTTGTCGGCCTTGGCGAACTCGGTTTGCACGAGGCGGTGCAACTTGTTGCTGAAGTCGCGGACGACGAACGGATCGCCGGCGCGAAACTCCAGAAACGTTCGTGTCAGGCCGTCGCGCAGCGCCACCACGCGCTGTGCCGGGACGTAGAACATGTTCTCAATCGGCTCGGAGCGGCGCCCCTTTTTGCCCTCGAAAAGCTTGTCCAAAGGGCGCTCCTGGCCGTCGAGCCGGACCACCGTGTCCGGGCCGACCAAGTGTTCCATGCCTTCGCCGAAGTAGAGGCTGAGGAAGCCCCTGGCGTCCTTGCCCCAATCGATGTTGTAGCGGCGAAACTCGTCGCGGATGGCGGGCGCGTCCAGCAGCAGCTTGAGCAACTGCCAGAACAGACTTTTCCCGGTGGCCTGCGGCCCCACGCAAACGTTGAGATCGCCGAGCGTGACATCAGCGCTCGGGATCGGGCCGAAGTTCTGGACTTGGAGCCTCATCGGGATTGCTCCCTTCCATCGGAATGCGACTCGGCGTGCAAACGGTCCCACGCTTCGAGCACGAGCCGCTCGGTGCGGTACTCGCCGAAGGCGCGCAGCTCGTTCTCCTTGAGCACGCGGAAAGTCTCGGACGGGTAGTCCTCGCCCATGACCGAAGCCGGGTCGAGGATGTAGCACAGGTCCTCACGCGTGAGGCCATAGAGGCGCGCGTAGTAGGCATCGAGTTCGGCGCGAAGGACGGCGCGGCGCTCGGGATCGAAGGGGAAGGGCGGGCCGTCATAGCCCAGCTCTTGCGCCCAGGGCGCGAGGTCGTGCGCGGTGTAGGTCAGCTCCAACACGCGCGGGACGATGAAGGCGAGGTCGGCGTCGGTGTAGCAATCCGGCGCCAGTATCGGGAATTGCTTGACGTAGAAGTAAGTCAGCGATGTGCCGCCCACTTTCTGGCGAGCAACGTAGTCGAGAACAAGCGAGTCCAGGTTCGCGAGCAGCGCTGCTGTTAGCCGCGGCGAACAAGACGGGCGTATCAGCGGCGTCTTGTGGTTTACCCCCGCCCTCGGCAACACCGACGCGATCACCGTCCGCTCGTCGGTCGCGCGCGCGATGTCGCGCCAGCCCATCAGCCACCGCGGCGCGGCCTTCTCCAGCAGGTCCTCAGCGAAGGCCAGGGCGGCGGCTTCGTCGTCGAGCGCCGGCATG
>JANWWI010000024.1 GCA_025056355.1 Casimicrobiaceae bacterium
CGCTCGACCTTTGGGCGTCAATCGGGCATTCTTATGGAGGTTCATCCGGGGGGCGCCTTGAGGACAAGAGAGGACTTTCAACACCCCCATCTTGCCTCAACCCGGGTGAACAACGTCTTGGGAAATGACAACTAGGTAGCTCGCCAGCCACATGCGCTGGTGATTGTGCAAATACCCGCTTTCGTAAAGGGTTCGAACCGCCACATCGATGACCGGCACCCCCGTGGCAGCGCGCAAGACATCCGCGGGCATCTTCTTTCGGTAGACCTCGGTGGGTGCAGGCGGTGTGCGTGCGGACTTCCAGAGATCCTCGCCGAGATGCCGCCAGGCGTGATGGAAATATTCCCGCCAGCCGAGCTCGAAGGCGAACTTATCCTGCCAGCCTAGCCGATGTCGCTCGCTGAGGAGGCGTAAAACCTCCGGCACGCTCGTGAGCCCGTGGGTGATATACGGCGAAAGCCCGCTTACTGCGCCGTCCAGATGGTTGCGGCTGGCCGCATAGCGGCGAGGATCGACCTTCGCGCAGCGCTCAAGTGCCGCTTCGCGCGTGGGCTCGAAGCGATGGGAGCGGTACGGGGTATCAGAATCGAGGGCAGGAAGCGCGGGCGGCATGAAGTACCTGGTGAGCCATATCGTCGCGTCAAGACGATAGCTGCCCGTCTGAGACGGTTGTAGCTCTTCCTCCCTGCGCCTCCGATCTTAGCTTGGGCAAGGCTTCGCCTACAAGCGCGGCTTCGCTATACTTCACCCTCATAGAGACATAGCTCAGCTGGTTAGAGCACCACCTTGACATGGTGGGGGTCGGTGGTTCGAGTCCACTTGTCTCTACCAAGATTTCTTCGCCTGAGCGTGCGGCCTTCCAGAGTCGCGCAGACGGCAAAGCGCAAAAGCTCACATGTTGCGAACTAGCACCACATCGCTGAAGCACGTCGGCCGAGGCTAAACGCTCAAGCGTCACGACACGCTCGTGACAACGTACTCGAAGGCAGCCTCGGCTGCCTTTTTTGTTTTTGTTCGTCCTCCTACCATGATTCAGATCGAATTACCCGATGGCTCGAAGCGCGCCTTCGATCGGCCGGTCACCGTGGCGGAAATCGCAGCCGCGATCGGTCCCGGCCTGGCCAAGGCGGCCTTGGCCGGCAAAGTCGACGGACGCTTGGTGGATACCGCGTATCTCGTCGATCGAGATGCCAAGGTTTCGATCGTGACCGAACGCGATCCGGAAGGGCTCGAAATCCTGCGCCACTCGACCGCGCATCTGCTCGCGTACGCGGTGAAGGATCTCTACCCCGAGGCGCAAGTCACGATTGGCCCCGTGATCGAAGACGGCTTTTATTACGACTTTTCATACCACCGGCCGTTTACCCCCGACGATCTGGCCAAGATTGAGGCTCGCATGCGGGAGCTTGCGCGCAAGGATGAGCCGGTGGTGCGTAAGGTGGTGCCGCGTGATGAGGCCGTGGCCTTCTTCAAACAACTCGGTGAGCACTACAAGGCCGAGATCATTGCGCAGATCCCCGAGGGCGAGGAGATTTCGCTCTACAGCGAGGGTGGCTTCACCGATCTCTGCCGCGGGCCGCATGTTCCTTCCACGGGTCGGCTCAAGCATTTCAAGCTCATGAAGGTGGCCGGGGCCTACTGGCGCGGCGACCATCGCAACGAGATGCTCCAGCGGATCTACGGCACCGCTTGGGCAAGCAAAGAGGATCTAGAGGCCTACCTGTTCCGGCTCGAAGAGGCGGAGAAGCGAGACCACCGCAAGATCGGCCGCCTGCTCGATCTCTTCCACGTGCAGGATGAGGCCCCCGGGATGGTGTTTTGGCACCCGAACGGGTGGCAGATCTGGCAGGTGGTCGAACAATACATGCGCCGGGTCTATCAGCAAAACGGCTACCAGGAGGTTCGCGCGCCGCAAATCCTCGACCGAAGCCTGTGGGAAAAAAGCGGACACTGGGAAAACTACAAAGACAACATGTTCACCACGGAGTCCGAAAAGCGGATCTACGCGGTCAAGCCGATGAACTGTCCGGGCCATGTGCAGATCTACAACGCCGGCTTGCGCTCATACCGCGATTTGCCGCTTCGCTACGGCGAATTCGGGGTTTGCCACCGCAACGAATCCTCCGGCTCGCTGCACGGGATCATGCGGGTGCGAAGTTTTACCCAGGACGATGGCCACATCTTCTGCACCGAGGAGCAAATCCAGGCCGAGTGCATCGCTTTCAACGAGCTTCTAAAGCGTGTCTACGCAGATTTCGGCTTTACCGAAATCATCTACAAGCTCTCCACGCGCCCGGAAAAGCGGGTAGGCTCCGATGAGGTGTGGGACAAGGCCGAGGCGGCCCTGCGTGCGGCGCTCGATGCGGTTGGTGCGCCGTGGGAGGAGCTGCCCGGCGAGGGGGCCTTCTACGGACCCAAGATCGAGTACTCGCTCAAGGACGCCCTGGGCCGCATCTGGCAGTGCGGTACGATGCAGGTCGACTTCAACATGCCCGTGCGGCTTGGCGCGGAGTATGTGGCTGAGGACAACACGCGCAAGCATCCGGTCATGCTTCACCGCGCGATCTTGGGCTCGCTCGAGCGCTTCATCGGCATCCTGATTGAGCACTACGCGGGAGCGCTTCCGTTGTGGCTCGCACCGAGGCAGGTGGCCGTGGCCTCGATCACATCGGACCAAAACGCCTATGTCGAATCGGTGGTCGAACGGCTTCGTGCTGCAGGGCTTCGCGCCGAAGCGGACTTGAGAGCGGACAAAATCTCTTATAAAATCCGTGACTTATCCCTCCAAAAGCTACCCTACATTGCGGTTTGCGGCGCGAGGGAAGTGGAGCAGGGGACGCTTGCTGTTCGTGGTCGAGGCAACGTCGATCACGGCGAGGTGTCGGTCGATCGCTTTATTGCGGCCATGCAAGCCCTCAATCAACCAGGCATGCACGATCGCGCGGCGTCGATCTTTCCTCCTGCGGTCAAATAACGAACGAGGAGTGCACTCATCGCAGAGAAAGAAACCCGGATCAACGGAGAGATCACCGCCCGTGAAGTCCGATTGATCGACCAGAACGGTGTTCAAGTTGGCATCGTCCCGCTTCGACAGGCGTTGGCGATGGCGGAGGAAGCCGATCTTGACCTGGTGGAAATTGCGCCGCTGGCGCAGCCGCCCGTCTGCCGGATCATGGACTATGGCAAGTTCAAGTTCCAGGAGGCGAAGCGACTTCAGGAGGCCAAGGCCAAGCAAAAGCAAATCGAAATCAAGGAAATCAAGCTTAGGCCCCAGACCGATGAACACGACTACCAGATCAAGATGCGCAAGCTCATGGAGTTCATCGCCGATGGAGACAAGGTCAAGGTGACTCTTCGGTTTCGTGGCCGGGAGATGGCTCACCAGGAATTCGGGGTGCGGCAGCTTGAGCGCATTCGCAACGACACGGCCGACGTGGCGGTCGTGGAGCAGGCCCCGCGTCTGGAGGGTCGTTTGATGGTGATGTTGCTTGCGCCAAAGAAAAAGCCCGGCGCAAGTGGCGGCAAAGCCAAGGCAGCACCGTCCGGTAAGGCAACCGGCGGTCCAACCGCGCCAAGTGCCTCAAGGGCCTGAGGCGCGAAACGCAGGGGGTTCGATTTCGATTCTGAACCGGGCCAACAAGTCTTCGACGTAGGGTCGGAGCGCCTGGAGGAAAACACTGACAAGGCAAACCGAAACGAGGCTGATCATGCCCAAGCTCAAGACCAAAAAAGCCGCGGCGAAGCGCTTCAAGGTGCGAAAAAGCGGCAGCGTCAAGCGAGCGCGCGCAACAAAGCGCCATTTGCTGACCAAACGTACGACCAAGAACAAACGCCAATTGCGTGGCATGGTGACACTTCACCACAGTGATCTGGCCCATGCTCGCGCGATGTTGCCCTACGCCTAAACCCGAGGAGATCAGACCATGCCGCGAGTCAAACGGGGAGTGACGGCGCGCGCGCGCCACAAGAAGGTCATCGCGCAGGCCAAGGGGTTCCGCGGTCGGCGCAAGAACGTGTTTCGCGTGGCCAAGCAAGCAGTCATGCGTGCTGGGCAGTATGCCTACCGGGATCGGCGGAACCGCAAGCGCGACTTCCGCGCACTTTGGATCGCCCGCATCAACGCAGCGGCGCGGGAATGCGGAATGAAGTATTCCACCTTCATGGGAGCGCTCAAAAAAGCGGCGATCGAAATCGATCGCAAGGTGCTAGCCGACATGGCCGTCTTCGATATGGAGGGCTTTCGCGCCCTTGTTGCGCGCGTCAAGCAGTCCTGAACCTCTTCTCCCACAGGGCATACGCTTGCACAAGCATCGGCGAAAGGGAGGCTCTGGCCTCCCTTCGTCTTTCCTGTTGCGGATGTAAGCCATGAGTGAATCGCTGGAACAGATCGTTGAGCGCGCACGGATGGAGTTCGCGGCCGTTAGGGATCCGGCCGCTCTTGAAGATGCCAAGGCTCGCTATCTCGGCAAAGACGGCGCGCTCACGAAGCTTCTTCGAGGCCTGGCGACGCTGCCGCTTGAGCAGCGCCGCAGCCGAGGCGCAGAGATCAATCGCGCCAAGCAAGCGGTCGAGGATGCGCTTCGGGCGCGGCGGCATGAGCTTTCGGAGATGGCACTTGAAGCTCGACTTCAGGCCGAGGCGATCGACGTCACGTTACCGGGGCGTGGGACTGGTGCAGGCGCGATTCATCCCGTCATTCGAACGTGGCAGCGGATCGAAGAGATTTTCGGCTCCATCGGCTTCGACGTGGCAGACGGGCCGGAAATCGAGACCGATTGGTACAACTTCACGGCGCTCAACAATCCACCTAACCATCCTGCGCGTTCAATGCAGGACACGTTCTACGTCGACGTGAAAAGCGCCGACGGTCTGCCGCTGCTCTTGCGGACGCACACCTCACCAATGCAGGTGCGCTACGCTCGTGAACACGCCAGCGCACTCATCGAGCACGGAGTCCCCATCAAGGTCATCGCACCGGGTCGCACGTATCGAGTCGATTCCGATGCCACGCACTCGCCGATGTTTCACCAATTCGAAGGGCTGTGGATCGACGAGGCGATCTCGTTTGCCGACTTGAAAGGGGTGTTCTCGGATTTTCTGCGTCGTTTCTTCGAGAGCGATCAGCTCACCACGCGCTTTCGCCCGAGCTACTTCCCATTCACAGAGCCTTCGGCCGAAATCGACATGATGTTTGATTCGGGACCGCTCAAAGGGCGCTGGCTCGAAGTTGCCGGCGCGGGGCAAGTGCATCCTCAGGTCGTTCGCAATTTCGGTCTCGACCCGGAGCGCTACATGGGCTTTGCCTTCGGCGCCGGCTTGGAGCGCCTGACCATGCTGCGCTACGGCATCGGCGACCTCCGGCTTTTCTTCGAGGGCGATTTGCGCTTTCTGCGCCAGTTTGCCTGATCGCGCATCGGGCACAGGCCCAAGGCGACCTTCAGAAACGTTTTTCGGTCATGCTGATTCCGGAACTCTGGCTTCGCAGTTTTTGTGATCCGGCCCTTACCACGCAGGAGATAGCCCAGGCGCTGACCATGGGCGGGCTTGAAGTCGAAAGCGTGCGGCGCGTGGCCCCCCCGTTTTCTCAGGTGGTGGTCGGCGAGATTCTCGCGTGCGAGAAACATCCGAACGCGGACCGGCTTACGGTCTGCCGGGTCAATACGGGCACCGCGGAACCTCTGTCCATCGTCTGTGGTGCGCCAAATGTACGAGTCGGCATGCGCGTGCCGTGTGCGCTCGTTGGGGCGGAACTGCCGCCCGGTGAGGAGGGCCAGCCGATCCGCATCGCGCGCGCCGTGGTGCGCGGCGTGGAATCGCACGGCATGCTCTGTAGCGCGCGCGAGCTTGGACTTGCGGAGGATCGCTCGGGCCTCATGGAGCTAGCAGCCGATGCGCCGGTCGGCATGGCGCTTCGCGAGTACTTGCGGCTCGACGAGGCCGTGTTTGAGATCAAGCTGACGCCAAACCGTGCCGATGCGCTCTCGGTCTACGGGGTGGCGCGGGATCTCTCGGCAATCACTGCGACGCGCTTGATGCAAGCGCCGATGCGCCGCGTGGTGCCGAGGCTGACCGAAACGCTGCCGGTACGGATCGAGGCGCCCGATTTGTGCGGTCGGTTTGCGGGGCGCATCATTCGCGGTGTCGATGCGAAGGCGCCAACACCGGCCTGGATGCGCGAGCGGCTCGAACGCGCCGGTCAACGATCGATTTCGGCGCTCGTGGACATCTCGAACTACGTCATGCTCGAGCTCGGGCGGCCGAGCCACGTGTTTGATCTTGATCGCGTCGAAGGGCCGCTCGTGGTGCGCTGGGCACGCCCGGGCGAAACGCTTGAGCTTCTCAACGGACAGACCGTGGCGCTTGATCCGGCATACGGCGTCATTGCTGCCGGCGAGAAACCGGAATCGCTGGCAGGCATCATGGGTGGTCAAGCCACGGCCGTGACCAGCGAAACGCGAAACGTCTATCTCGAGGCTGCCTTCTGGCACCCGGAGGCGATTCAAGGCCGCGCGCGACGCTTAGGATTTTCCACCGAGGCCGCGCATCGCTTCGAGCGCGGTGTTGACTGGGCGACGATTCCGGAGCACCTTGACTATCTGACCGGCTTGATTCTGGAAATTTGCGGCGGGGAGGCCGGACCGATCGATGATCACGTCCTCCGTCTGCCTGAGCGACAACCGATTCGAATGCGCGTGGCGCGGGCGCGAAAGGTGATCGGACTCGATCTCCCCGCCGACACGATGAGTGCGATTTTTACGCGGCTTGGTCTGCCGAACGAGCGCTCAGGCGCGGGCGATGCGGAGACGATTACCGTGACCCCACCTTCCTATCGTTTTGACCTTGCCATCGAAGAGGATTTGATCGAGGAGGTCGCCCGGATTCACGGCTTCGATGCGATCCCCGCCCGACCGCCCCTCGCGCGTGCCGCGATGCGTGCGCGGCCTGAGGGCATGCGTAGCCTTCATGCACTGCGTGCCTTTTTGGCGGCTCGAGACTATTTCGAAGTCATCAACTATGCCTTCGTCGAGCCGGAATGGGAAACCGATATCGTCGGCAACCCCGATCCGATACGGCTACTGAACCCGATTGCGAGCCACCTGGCCGTGATGCGCTCGTCGCTCATTCCCGGGTTGTTGGCCAACGTCAGGTTCAATGCGAGCCGGCGTCTTGAACGGGTGCGCGTCTTTGAGCTCGGCAAAGTCTTTCGCCGCGATGCAAGCGTCGGCGACGGTGCAAGCAGCGTGGCGGGAGTGGCTCAGCCGTTACGGCTGGGTGGTGTCGCTTGGGGTAGCGCATGGCCGGAGCAATGGGGCGCGACACGCCGTGGCGTTGACTTTTTCGACGTCAAGGGGGATTTGGAACCCATTCTTCCCCCCGGCACGCGCTTTGAACGCGTCGAGCACCGCATGCTGCATCCCGGGCGGGCCGCGCGGCTCGTGAGCAACGGGCGTGTCGTCGGACTTCTCGGCGAATTACATCCGCGTCATTGGGCGCGCTTCGATCTCTCGAGCGCCCCGATCGTCTTCGAGCTCGAGGTGGCTGCCCTCGTCGAGCGCGGGGTACCGACGGCCCAACCGGTCTCGCCGCAGCCAACGGCACGGCGAGACCTGGCCCTTGTCCTCGACGATCAGGTGGAAGTGGGGGCACTGCTCGAGCATCTGCGCGTGCGCGCCCCGGCGGTCGTCCGAGCGGTGGACGTGTTTGACGTTTTTCGTGGCGCGGGATTGCCTCATGGCAAAAAAAGCGTTGCAATCCGCATACTTATGCAGGATTTTGAACGTACACTTGCGGACTCAGAGATCGAAGCCGTGGTTGGCGAACTGCTCAGAGCCGCAAGCGAGGCCTTTGGGGCGTGCCTGCGGACGTAATTGAGATCGGCTTGAGCTGCGCGGTTTAGCAACGTCAAATCGAGCGTCGGATTCGCATGCCTGAATCGTTTACGAAAGCGGAACTGGCCGCTGTGCTCTTCGAGCGGCTCGGCCTCAACAAGCGCGAGGCGAAGGACATGGTCGACGCATTTTTCGAGGAGCTGCGCAGCGCGCTCGAGCGGGGAGAAGACGTCAAACTGTCCGGGTTCGGGATGTTCAACCTGCGCCAGAAGCCGCCGCGGCCCGGGCGAAATCCGAAAACGGGGGAGGTCATTCCGATCTCGGCCCGTTGTGTCGTGACCTTCCACGCGAGTCACAAACTCAAGGCCAAGATTGATGCAGGCCATGCGGAGCGACAGCCAACCCGAAGGACCCCCTGAGCTGCCTCCCATCCCGGCGAAGCGCTACTTCACAATCGGTGAAGTGAGCGAACTGTGCATGGTCAAACCGCACGTGTTGCGCTACTGGGAGCAGGAGTTCTCACAGCTTCGTCCCGCAAAGCGTCGCGGCAACCGCCGCTATTACCAGCATCACGAGGTTTTGCTCATCCGACGTATCCGAGAGCTGCTCTACGACGAGGGCTTCACGATCATGGGCGCCCGCGGGCGTCTCAATGAAGAGGTCAGCGGCAAGGTGGTACGCGTGCGACGTCGCGGCGCAAGGACCTCGCCGGGTGCAGAGAACGCTGGAACAGAGACTGAAGCGTTGTTGCGCGAGGTACGAGAAGAGCTGCAGGCGATCGCCGATCTTTTGGCCGGTTCCGAGCAGCGCAGCGATCTGCGCTAAGGGTGCGGCGCCTGTTACACTTGAGCCCGGTTCATTCCCTCGGCATAGGCTGCGTCGGCGTGTGTGTTCTAAGCGCTGCAGCAATTGAGAGCACCTGTTTCGGGTAGGTGCCCCAAGGTTGCACCGCGCGGCCGGTGCCGAGAACTCCGCTTCGAGGACGGTTAGCTCAGCGGTAGAGCACTGCCTTCACACGGCAGGGGTCGCAGGTTCGAACCCTGCACCGTCCACCACCGATCATGCGCCAAGTGCCGCCCGTCATCGGTCATCCCTGAAGCGATCCTTCCTGAGCCGCGCCTGAACGCTGACCTTTCGGTGCAGCTTTGCCGATGTTTCGGTGCTGAAGTTGCGAGCGGTCGTGATGCTGCCGGTTCTGGAAGGCAAGGCCGATTCGCTGTCGGTCAGCACGCTTCGGGTCGCTGCCGGCGTAGGCCACGGCGTTGCGCGAGATCATGGCATTTGAAAAAGGCCACGCGGGCATGCTTGTTGATGGCCACGAACACACCCTTTCATCCGGGGCTCGATCGACCCGGTCACGCCGGTTGCCTCTGACACGATGAGGCGGCTGATCAAGATGCCCAAGCGTCTCGGGGGTCGATATGCCGCAGAAGTTTCGCCGATGTGGGCTTGTTGCACTGCATGGGCTTACCCGGCAACAGCTTGCAGGAGCTTCGGACGCGCTTACAGGACGACGGTTGCCGCGAACACCCCGTCGCCTTTAGGTGAGTGTGACTGGGTCGTTTGGCCGCTTCGCTCGTCCTGAAAGTCTGGGGCTGGGCGTTAGTTAACTTGCACTCGTCGGTAAGGGGTCGGTTATCGGGACGCTCTATGCATGCGTTGGCCCGAACCCGTACGTTGACCCGAGGCTCGCGCGTTAGTCGAGGGGCCGAGCGTGCCGAGGGACGGCCGAGCGTGGCGCCTGCTTGCACGATCCGCGGGCGCAGGCGCCCGAGAGGGCGTGGGTGAGAAGTGGCTTGCCGCCGTTACCGACGGGCGCGGAGGCGATGCATGAGCTCGCCTGCCGCAAAACCTACAGCAAGCGCCGCAAGACCGCGCCAAAAGCCGACCAAGGCGAAGAACACGAACAGGACGAAGACCAAGGACGAAAGATAGATCATGGCGGACAAAGACTTCACGCTCGCCCAGCGAATCGCTGGAGACGCCAAGGAGCCGCTTGCAGCCATTGAGCGCGTGCGATCGAGTGTAGAGGGTCTCAGTGCGCCAACCGAGGTGCTCTCGGCGGTCAAGCAGGCGCGGTAGACGCTTGGCGTGGCGCGCACAGGGCAATCCGCGCGGAGATCGAAGGGGGGCGCGAGGCGCTTGCCACGCTCAGGAGATTGGGGCAGCCGACCAGCGCCGAGTTTGCGCAGGCGGCAGGCCAGACGCGCGAGACGATCGCCGCCCTCAAGGCGGAGATGCGGGGTGTTCCGGGCGCTTCCTCCAGCCTGGGCACAGCGGCCGCGTCGCTGTCTTGTGCCTTCGCGGCGTTCGGCGCTGCGGTCGGAGGCGGAAAGCTCATCGCCCTGGCCGATGACCTTGCGCGGCTTGAAGGACGGCTGCGGCTCACCGAGGGCCCGGCAAGCGCGGCGCGCGAGCGGCCCGCGGAGTTGACCGCGGTGGTGCGCCGCACGCGCGTGCCGGTGGCCGATGCCTACGCGAAGATGGCCACCTCGCTCCGCGCCGCGGGCGGCTTGACCGCACAGGCAGCCGCGCGAACCTCTGCCCGCGCTACATTCGGATCGCCCGGGGCGCTCAGGGCTTGGATCCGATCGCGGCAAGCAGGCCGCGGCGCTTGAACGCTTCCTGTGGCCGGCGCCACTCGGCTTGGTGGCGGTGGGTTCGCGAGAGGGCAAGGTTTTTTTAGCCCAACGTCCTACCGAAAAAACGCATCGTCCGATCCCAAGCGATCGTGGCCCATGCGGCGTCGTATTGCGTGAGCGCGATGCGCTGTGGGCCTTGCGCGGTCTCGTTAGCAAAGGCATGGTGCGCCAAATAGCGGTAGCCGCGGTAGTTGACACCGGCAGCGCGGAGCTTGGCTTCAAGCTCATCGACCGTGGCGATCGGGAAGGGTTGATCCTGCTCCGCCCAGTGCGCGATCAGGGGGGCCTTGATCTTGGTGGCATCAACGAAGTCAAGAGGCGGGTAGCCGTACCAAACACAGCCGGCATCTGCCTCGGGCGCCATCATGAGCGTCAGTAGGGTGAGGGCGCCGCCCATGCAAAAGCCTGTCACGCCGACCTTCGGGTGTGAGGCCTTCAAGTGCTGCACGGCCCCGCGCACATCCTGCGCGGCCGCTTGACCAAAGTCGAGTCCGCTCATGAGATGGTGAGCCTCTTCGGCCTCCACCGTGCTTTTTCCACGGTAGAGATCGGGGACCAGGGCGGTGTAGCCCGCTTGAGCCAGTTTGATGGCCACGCCCAGGATTTGGTCGTTGACGCCCCACCACTCCTGGATGACGACCACCGCCGGACCACCCGGCTCGCCTTCAGCGAGAAAACCCGGCACCTCCCCGCCGTCGGGCCGTCGGAATTGGATGTTGCGCGTTGCGATTTTGCCCATCGTTTTGTCCTCCACAAGGTTGTGCGGTTGATGCCTAGAATGAATCGATCAGCCGCTGATTTTGACGCCGTTGGACGTCGTGCTCATGTCCGATTTCCCGAATCACATTCTCGATGAGCTCGCTTGGCGCGGGCTCATCCATCAAAGCACAGACCAGAGCGAACTGGCCGCGCACCTGCGGGAGCCCCGGACGCTTTACTGCGGGTTCGACCCGACCGCGCCGTCGTTGCACGTGGGGCATTTTCTGCCGCTCATGATGCTGAGGCGCTTCCAGCGTTTCGGCCACACTCCGATTGCGGTCGTTGGCGGGGCCACAGGTATGATCGGCGATCCCTCGGGCAAGAGCGAGGAGCGCAATCTGCTCACGCAAGAGGAGCTTGCCCGAAACATCGAGGGTCTGCGCGCTCAGATGCAGCGCTTTCTTGACTTTTCCGGCACAAACGGGGCGAAACTCGTGAACAACTACGACTGGACAGCCCCGTATCGCTATCTCGACTTTCTGCGCGACATCGGCAAGCACGTGTCGGTGAATGCGATGATGGCCAAAGAATCGGTCAAAGCGCGGCTCGAGCGGCCGGAATCGGGGATCAGTTACACCGAATTCAGCTACCAGCTGCTGCAGGCTTTTGATTTCGCCGAACTCTACCGTCGCTACGGCTGCACACTGCAGATCGGCGGCAGCGACCAGTGGGGCAACATCACCGCGGGCATTGACCTCGGCCGGCGTCTGCACGGCGCGCAACTCTACGGGTTGACCTGTCCCCTGCTGACCACCAGCGATGGCAAGAAGATGGGCAAGACCGAGCGCGGTGCGCTTTGGCTCGACCCGGCGCGGACCTCGGCGTACGCCTTCTACCAATACTGGATCAACGTCGCCGATGCCGATGTCGGGATGTGCCTGCGTTATCTCACGGAGCTTCCACGCCGTGAGATCGAGGCGCTCGAAGCCGCGCAACAAGAGCGCCCCGAGGAGCGTCCGGCGCAGAAAGCGCTTGCGCGTTGGCTCACGCAGTTCGTGCACGGCGCGGGCGGCTTGGCGGCGGCTGAGCGAGCAACCGCCATTCTGTTCGGCGCCCAGATCGAGCAGTTCAGCGACGCCGAGCTGCTGGAAATCTTCGCCGATGTCCCAAGCGCCCAGCTCACCGGCGCTGAGTGGCAGAAGGGCGTCAGCATCGTCGATGCCCTCGTACGTACCGGTCTTGCGGCAAGCAAGGGGGAAGGGCGCCGGGCGATCCAGGGCGGCGCGGTGGCGCTCAACAACCGCCGGGTCGACGCAGACCGAATGCTTGCAGACAGCGACCGCGCGAGCGAAAGCGTCATCGTGCTACGAAGCGGCAAGAAGCGCTACGCGTTACTTCGAATCAACCGCTGAGGGTTTCAACCCGCTGTTCTGCGTGCGGCTCTGTCACGAACCGTGCGACCCAACGATGATCGGGGTTGGATTGATCTCGGCGCGCACGGGCCCGGTCCGCCTTGAGCGCTCAGGGTTCGCCGGTCCGGACAAGCCCAGCGTGGCTGGTGGCTGCCTGGATCGGGTCCCCGGACCGCGCTCCGTTCGGACGATCCGAGACGCGCCGGGGCCGCGTGAACGAGCGTCACAACGCTTCGGCTGCGTAGTCGGCAAGGCGCGAGCGCTCGCCACGCTGAAGGGTGACGTGCCCGGCGTGTGCCCACCCCTTGAAGCGATCCACGACGTAGGTGAGCCCTGAAGAGCCCTCGGTGAGATAGGGTGTGTCAATTTGGGCGATGTTGCCGAGGCAGATGACCTTGGTGCCGGGGCCGGCCCGAGTGATCAACGTCTTCATCTGCTTAGGCGTTAGGTTTTGCGCCTCGTCGATGATCAAAAACTTGTTCAAAAACGTTCGACCGCGCATGAAGTTGAGACTGCGCACCTTGATGCGTGCGCGGATCAGATCGCTGCTGGCGAGTCGTCCCCAGTCGCCCGCCTCGCTCGCATGTCCCATTAGGACATCGAGGTTGTCATCGAGTGCGCCCATCCATGGGGCCATTTTTTCTTCCTCGGTGCCGGGCAGAAAACCGATGTCCTCGCCAACCGGGACGGTGACCCGCGTCATAATGATTTCGTTGTAGAGCTTTTGTTCGAGCGTGAGCTGTAAGCCGGCGGCCAACGCGAGCAGGGTTTTCCCCGTGCCGGCTTGACCGACCAAGGTCACGAAGTCGACCTCGGGATTCATGAGCAGATTGAAGGCAAAATTCTGCTCGCGATTGCGCGCGGTAATGCCCCAGACCGCGTTTTTGTGATGGCCGTAATCGCGCAAGGTGGCAAGCGTTGCGGTCTTGCCCTCGAGGGCGACGACTCGGGCATAGAAGGGCTTGTCCGCTTCGCTATAGACGAACTCGTTGAGCACAAAATCGCGAACGAGCGGCCCGGCGATTCGATAGAAGTGCGTTCCGCCCTGTTGCCAGCTCTCAACGCCCTTGCCGTGCGTTTCCCAGAAGTCGTCGGGCAGTTCGAGCGCGCCTGAGTAGAGCAGCTCGGTGTCTTCAAGGACTTTGTCATTGAAATAGTCTTCGGCCTCTAAATTGAGTGCCCGTGCCTTGATGCGCATGTTGATGTCTTTCGACACGAGCACGACCTGGCGCTTTGGAAAGCGTCTCTTCAGGTGCAGGCAGACTGCGAGAATTTCGTTGTCCGCTTTTCCGGCGGCGAATGAGTCGGGCAGCGTGACCGATAGCGCCTCGGTTTGCAGAAACAGTCGACCCGTGGCCGCCCCGCCCGTGTGCGGGCCAAGCGGGATGCCCTCATCGATCCCATTGGAAAAATCCCCCACGATTTGATCGATCAGACGCGACGCTTGACGCGCGTTGCGATTGACTTCTTGCGTGCCTTTCTTGTAGTGATCGAGTTCTTCGAGCGTGCAGATCGGGAGGAATAAGTCATGTTCCTCGAAGCGATGCACCGAAGTCGGGTCGTGCAAGAGCACGTTTGTATCGAGGACGAACAGCTTGGGCGCGGGAGGATGAGGTTTGACCGGACGTGCCCGGGGAGGCACCGGAGGTTTCGGTGTCATGACTGCGGCGGGCTTACAGCAAGCAATGAAATGAAGCGGAAAAACTTGCAATGCCCGACGGTCGACCCGTTGGCGGGTGAGGAAACCTCTGCATAAACGCGCGGGCCGAATGAGGAGCTTTTCGCATGATCGCTTGCGACGCGGCTGTCCGTCAGACAGGGTTTGTCGCAAGCGGCTCTTCGCGCTCGATCGGGCTTGAGATGCATGAGGCAGGGGGACTCTGATCGGCCACCCGCGCAGGAAGGGGCCGCTCGGTGAGGGCATCCGCGCGTCTCATCGGGCGCATCCGGAGCTTTTGCGACTGAACGCGCTCGCCACGGGTGTCGGGCATGGCATAAATGTAGCGATATCGCGCGGCAAACGAACGTGGCAGGATTGGGATTGCTCACGGGGGCCACCGCCGCGGCGCTCAAGCCGAATCGGTTGAGCGCCAACCGTGAGAGCAAGCATGGCGGGGTATCGCATGCGGCGGTGATACAACCTTCGGCTGTGACGGAATTCGAGCTGATCAGTCGCTATTTTTTGAAACCGGCTTCGTCGGCCCTGCTTGGCAGCGGTGATGACGCAGCCATCGTTGCGCCGCGGCCCGGTCATGCTTTCGTCGTGACCACAGACAGTCTCATCGAGGGGCGCCACTTTCTGCCCGGGCTGGCACCGGAGCGTCTGGCCGAGCGGCTCGTGGCGGTCAATCTTTCCGATCTTGCAGCGATGGGGGCGCGGCCACGATACGCGCTTCTAAGCCTTACGCTCCCTCAGGCCGAGGAGGCTTGGGTTGCGCCGTTTTCGGCCGCCTTGTATGCCGCGCTTGCCGCGCACGAGGTCGAACTGATCGGCGGCAACACGACGCGGGGCGAGCTCAGTGTGAGCCTCGTGGCGATCGGCGAAGTGCCGCTTCGGGCGGGTCGTCCCGATGCGCTCCTGCGCTCGGGCGCCAAGCCCGGCGACGAGCTTTGGGTGAGCGGCCCCCTGGGTGCGGCGGGGTGGGCATGCCTGTCGTTGACCGGACGAATCGCTGAGTCCGCCTCGATGGTCGAAATCGAGCGGTACGAGCGACCGGTCGCGCGCGTGGCGCTTGGACTTGCCTTGCGGGGTGTTGCGAGCGCCGCGATCGACATTTCGGATGGTCTTGTGAGTGAGGCTAAGCATCTCGCGCAAGCTTCGGGCGTCGACATCGAAATCGATGCGGCGCGGATTCCGACCGAGCTCAGCGCACGATTAGCCGATCCGAAACAAGCACCAATTGCCTGGCATTGCGTGCTTGCCACGGGCGATGCCTACGAGTTACTGTTTACGGCTCCGCGAGGCGCGCGAGCCCGAGTTGAAGCGCTACTTGCCAAGCATTCGCCCGCCGGAGCGCGCATCGGGCGAGTCCTTGCACCGCGTGCGGCTCAGCCCAGCGTGCGCGTGCTTGATGCAAGCGCTCGGGAATTTGCGGGCGTTTGGATGGGCTGGGATCACTTCGCGCCGCAAGCGAGGGAGCCTTTGTCGGGAGCCTCGCCACGATGAGGGCCGAAACGGTCGGCGGGAGCCAAGCGGTCCCGACGCTTCGCTTCATGTTGTCGCATCCGGCGCATTGTTTGTCGCTCGGCTTCGGCGCGGGCTTGATTCCGTTCGCACCGGGCACGTGGGGCGCCTTGCTGGGGCTTGTCCTCGCGCGATGGGGGCAGCCGGTGGTCGGCGATCTTGCCTTCATGGCCTGCCTGGCCGTGGCCTTCGTGCTCGGCGTC
The DNA here is from genome assembly GCA_025056355.1 of Casimicrobiaceae bacterium. GTDB lineage: Bacteria > Pseudomonadota > Gammaproteobacteria > Burkholderiales > Casimicrobiaceae > Casimicrobium. Next base: position 15,970 of record JANWWI010000024.1, read on the forward strand.
TGGGCAACACGCATCACCGAGCGAGCGCTTGGCGAGCATGACCATCCCGCGATCGTGTGGGACGAGATCGTGGCGATGGCCTTCGTGGCAGCGATCGTGAACGGATCCTTAGCTGCGCAAGCGGTGTTGTTTTTGCTTTTTCGGCTGTTCGACATCGTAAAACCCGGTCCCGTGGGCTGGGCGGATCGGCGCTTCGATGGCGGCTGGGGTGTGATGTTCGACGATGCCGTGGCCGCGGGACTGACCCTGTTTTTGGCTGCCGTGGTGGTTCGGCTATGGTGAATGAGCCGCTCTCTGCACTCGCCCATCGGCTCGGGGAGTGCTGTCTTGCGCGCGGCATCGTGCTTGCCGGCGCGGAGAGCTGCACCGGAGGCTGGATCGCCACGGCCATTACGACCGTAGCGGGTTCGTCGCAGTGGTTCGATCGGGCCTACGTGACGTACAGCAATGCGGCAAAAGTCGAATCGCTCGGCGTGTCAGCACACACGTTGGAGACTTTTGGCGCGGTCAGCGAGGAAACCGCGCGAGAGATGGCACTGGGCGTGTTGGCTCGCGCGAGCGCGCATCTGACGTACGCGGTGACGGGCATTGCCGGACCGACGGGTGGATCGGCGGTCAAACCGGTCGGATTGGTGTGTTTTGCGTTCGCGGCACGCGGTTTTGGGGCAGCGAGTCGCCAAACGAGGCTTGAGTCGTTCCAGCGACACTTTACGGGTGACCGCACCGGCGTGCGCGCGCAAGCGGTGGCCTTTGCGCTTGAGCGCTTGCTGGTGCTTGCGGAACAATCGAGCGCATGAAGTGTCCATATTGCGGTTGGTCGGAGACGCAGGTCGTCGATTCACGGGTCTCGGAATCGGGCGATGCGATCCGGCGACGACGACGCTGTGGCCAGTGTGGCAAACGCTTTACGACCTTCGAAACGGTCGAGATGCGCTTGCCGCAAGTGGTCAAGCAAAACGGGACACGCGTCGATTTCAGCATCGAGAAGATTCGCGCCGGATTCAACAAGGCCCTGCACAAGCGCTTTGTGCCGACCGAGTACGTCGATCAGGCGATCTCGCGCATCGTGGCGCAGATCCATGCTCGCGGTGAACGCGAAATCTCTTCCCGGGAGATCGGCGAAATGGTGATGGCCGAGCTCTATAAACTCGACAAAGTCGGCTATATCCGCTTTGCGTCCGTCTATCGCGCGTTTTCGGATGTTGAGGATTTCCGCAGCATGCTGCACGAGGTCGACCAGCGCAGCACAGGCCGCAAGCGCGGCAGAAGCCCCTCGCGCAAGGGAGGCTGATGTTTACGGCGGCCGATGCCGAGTGGATGCGGCTCGCCCTTGCCGAAGCAGAGCGAGCGATCAACCACGCAACGCCGAATCCGCGCGTAGGCGCGGTGCTGGTTCGTGACGGCAAGCTGCTTGGGCGGGGGCATACCCAGCCGCCGGGCGGCCCTCACGCGGAGGTCATGGCGCTGCGCGACGCGCGCGCTCGGGGTGCCGAGGTGGCCGGAGCGACGCTGTATGTAACGCTCGAGCCATGCAATCACTTCGGGCGCACGCCCCCCTGTGTCGATGCACTGATCGAGGCGCGTGTGGCCCGCGTGATTGCGGCGCTCGAAGATCCGAATCCGCTGGTCAGCGGGCGAGGCTTCGCGCGGTTGCGCGAGTCCGGGATCGAAGTGCGCGTGGGCTTGCTTGCGGCCGAGGCCACCGAACTCAATCTCGGCTTCATCAAACGAATGACGCTTGGGCTACCGTGGGTACGGGTCAAGATGGCCATCTCGCTCGACGGACGCACGGGGCTTGCCGACGGGCGCTCGCAGTGGATCACGGGCGAAGAGGCACGACTGGACGGCCACCGCTTTCGCGCGCGCGCCTGTGCGATTGCCACGGGTGTCGGCACGGTGCGGCACGACGACCCGGCACTGACCGTGCGCGGTCTCGATTTTGGGGGAGCGCTACGCCAGCCGCGGCGGATCGTGTTTGATCACGTGGGCAACATGCCGCCCAACGCCCGCGTGCTCGATGCCGAGACGGGTGGGGCGACCTTGATCCTCGCAGACAAAACGCCGCCAGGGCTGCCCGCGCACGTGCGGACCGTGCATTGCCCGGACGGACGCGGCAAGATCGATTTGCTCGCCGCTTTCCGCTGGATGGCCAGTGAAGGGATCAACGAAGTGCACATCGAGGCCGGAGCCCGGCTCACGGGCCCAATGATCGAGGCGGGACTCGTCGATGAACTGCTCGTCTATGTGGGGCCGAAATTGCTCGGGCTCGAGGCCCGGGAGATGTTTACGCTGGCCTCGCCGCGCAGTCTCGAAGCGGCACGAACGTTTGACTTGCACGACGTGGCCCGTTTCGGCGACGACGTGCGTTTGATCTACCGAACCCCGTGAGGACCGCGCAAGGATGTTTACAGGCATTGTGACGGGTACAGGGCGGGTTGCACGACACGTCTCGCTCGGGGCGGGCGGGGGCGTGCGGATCACGGTCGATGTGGGGGACTGGCCCATCGATGACCTCGCGATCGGGGATTCGGTGGCGCACAGCGGGTGCTGCCTGACGATTGTCGACAAGGGCGAGCGCTGGCTGGCAAGCGACGTCTCCGCTCATACGCTGTCGATCGTCTCGGGGCTTGAAGTCGGCGCCCGGGTCAATCTCGAAAAGGCCCTCACCCTGGCCGATCGCCTCGGTGGGCATCTGCTCACCGGTCACATCGACACGGTAGGAACGGTGGTGCAGTGGATGCCGATTGCCGAGAGTTGGCGGCTCGAGGTCGAGCTGCCGGCGGCGTTTGGTCGCTATCTGGCTCGGAAAGGGTCTGTGGCCGTGCACGGGGTGAGTTTGACCGTCAACGAGGTGACAGACGGTGAGAGGGCCTGCCGTTTCCAAGCAAACGTGATTCCGCACACGCGCGAGGTGACCAATTTTTGCGACCTGAGAGTGGGCGCGAAGGTCAATATCGAAGTCGATCTCCTCGCTCGCTATGTCGAGCGCATCCTGGCTGTGCAGTCGAGCTGAGGCGACGCCTCGGAACCGCGAAGGCGGGGCTCGGCCACGAGGGGCATCGCCCAGACTCTCGGGGCACGGACGATCGAGAAGGAGCCAGGGTGGGCCGTCGAGGGCGTGCCGGCTCGGTTATTGTTAGCGGGTCGCTGAAGCTGTGGTGGAGGGTTAGAGATGCCGTCCTTCGTTTTGACCTGGAAACTGTCGACGGCCCTTATCGCTGGCGCGTTCGGCGTGCTCGGGCTTATCCCGTCGACGCTTGCTCAGGGAGCCGCCTGGCCGCAGCGTCCGGTCAAGATCATCGTGCCGGCGCCCGCGGGTTCCTCACTCGATATCGTTGCAAGGCTTTTGGCTGAGAAGCTCAAGGATCGCTGGGGGCAACCCGTTGTGGTTGAACCCAAGCCGGGCGCCGGGGGCCTTTTGGGCGTGGATCAAGTCGCCAAGGCAACCGATGGGCATACGCTGGTCATCGGTTTTCCGGGGCCGACGGCCTACGCGCCGTTTCTGTACAAGAAGATGCCGTACGACCCAGTGCGCGATTTGGCGCCGATTGTCCTGACCACCACGCAGCCAAACGTTCTTGCGGTGAATGCTAATTTGCCCGTCAAGACCGTGCAGGAGCTCATCCAGTGGGCGAAGGCGAATCCGGGCAAACTCTCCTACGCGAGCGTCGGCAACGGTTCGTCCTCACACTTGTCGATGGAACTTCTGAAAAGCGAGGCCGGATTCGAGGCACAGCATGTCCCGTTCAACGGCGCACCGCCGGCTGCGCTCTCGGTGGCCAACGGCGACACGCAGGTGCTTTTTGCCGTGGCCTCGGGAATTGCGCCGCACGTTCAGGCCGGGCGCATCCGGCCAATCGCCGTGACCAGCCTCAATCGCTTTGAACCGCTCAAAGAGCTTCCGACGATCCATGAATCCGGGGTCAGAGGTTTCGAGGCGATCGCCTGGAATGGGCTTTTCGGGCCCGCGTCGTTGCCCGCGGAAGTGATTCTCAAAATTAGCGCGGATGTCAATGCGGTGCTTGCGCTCGATGAGGTCCGACAGCGGATCTTGAATGCTGGCATGGCGCCGGGTGGCGGAACGGTGGCCGCGTTCAAGTCGATCATCGAAGCCGATATGAAAAAGTGGGGCGCGATCATCAAGCGCCTCGGCGTTCAGCTCGACTGAGCAAGCAGCGAGGCATGAAGCTCTACACCTACTTTCGGTCTTCAGCAGCCTACCGCGTTCGTATCGCGCTCAACCTGAAAGGGCTTCAGAGTGAGCACGTTCCGGTACACCTGTTGCAGGCCGAGCAGCGCTCAGAGCGTTACCGGGCGGTCAATCCGGCCGGGCTTGTGCCCGCGCTCGAACTCGACAATGGCGAGGTGCTCACGCAGTCGTTGGCAATCATCGAATGGCTCGATGAGCGCTACCCGGAGCCCCATCGGCTTCTACCCGGTGACGTCGAGACGCGTGCGCGAATTCGAGCTTTTGCCCTCACGATCGCCTGCGACATTCACCCGATCAACAATCTGCGTGTCATGCAGTATCTTGAAGCGCGTTTCGGGGCCGACGAAACCGCGCGGGCCGAATGGACGCGGCACTGGATCGCGCTCGGTTTTTCCGCTTGCGAGGCGATGCTTGAGGCCGAGCATCGCGCGGGACGGGGCGGGCGGTTTGCCTTCGGCGATTCGCCAACCCTCGCCGATTGCGTGCTTGTGCCGCAGTGTTTCAACGCGCGGCGGTTCGATCTTGATCTGGGCGCTTATCCGCGCCTCGCGGCGGTAGAAGCCCAGTGCCTCAAACTGGATGCGTTTGCGCGCGCACACCCGTTGCGACAACCCGATGCACCGCCCGCATGAAGGCGACTCCCGAGGAGACCACGCTCAAGCTCTTGGCCGCGATCCGTTTCGATGATCGGGGACTCGTGCCGGCCATCGTCCAGGATGCCGGCAGCGGTGAGGTGCTCATGCTGGCGTGGATGGATCGCGCCGCAATCGAGCGCACGCTCATCACGGGTAAAGCCTGCTACTTCAGCCGCTCGCGAGGTGCGGCTTGGATGAAAGGGGAACGTTCAGGGCATCTGCAGCTCGTGCGGTCGATTCACCTGGACTGCGACGGCGATACGCTTCTGCTCAAAGTCGACCAGCTGGGCGGTATTGCGTGTCACACGGGCCGGCGACACTGCTTTTTTCGCCGCGCGGCGGAGGGCGATTGGGTCGTTGAGTTAGAACCGATCAAATCAGAAGCCGAAATCTATGGACGCGGATCCTGAATCGTCTCAAGAGCGACTGGCCGTGCTCGACCGGCTTTCTCGACGCATCGCCGAGCGGCGAGGCGGCGATCCGGCAACCAGCTATGTGGCGCAGCTTGCGGCAAAAGGCGAGGATGCCGTGCTCAAAAAAGTGGCCGAGGAGACCGCTGAATTCATCATGGCGGCTAAGGACGTGCGCTACGGCGGTCATCGGGACCGTCTCGTCGCCGAGGCCGCGGATGTGTGGTTTCACATGCTCATTGCGCTTTCAGCCTACGGCGCCGGTGCCGCGGAGGTGGCTGCCGAACTCGGTCGGCGCGAGGGCGTATCAGGGCTTGCGGAAAAAGCCGCACGCGGTGGTTAGGTCAACACGGAGACAGTTGGATGCTAAGCGACCCAGATTGCATCTTCTGCAAGATCGTCCGCGGGGAGATTCCGGCGCGGAAGGTCTATGAGGACGAGCTCGTGCTCGCCTTTCATGACATTCATCCAGCGGCGCCGGTGCATGTGCTCGTGATTCCGAAAAAACACATCGCGAAGCTCTCGGATGTGAACGAAGAAGACCAGCCGGCGCTCGGTAGAATGCTCTGGGCTGCCGCGCGAATTGCCGAAGAGCTGGGCTGCACCGACGGTTTTCGGACGATCATCAACGTGGGCCGGATCGGGCGGCAAGAGGTCTTCCACCTTCACTTGCACGTTCTAGGAGGGCCGAAGCCGTTGGGTCGCATGATCCAACCGGAGTGATTAACCCGAACGTAGTTGCTGGAGAACGTCACATGGGCACTTTTTCAGTTTGGCATTGGCTTATTGTGCTCTTGGTGGTCCTGCTGATTTTCGGCACGAAGAAGCTGCGCAACCTGGGCAAGGACCTCGGTGGCGCAATTAAGGACTTCAAAGAGGGTCTCAAAGGCGGCGAAGAGGCCGCCAAAGGCGGTTCGGGCAACGGAGCGAGCGATGCGACCGCCTCGACACCCAAGGTGATCGAAGGCGAGGTTCGCAAAGATCGCGTCTGATACGCCCTAGGATGGGGCAGGCTTGACGGGTAACGGCGGCCCCGTGGTGGAGCGATGTTCGACATTTCGTTCAAAGAGCTCGCCGTCGTCGCCGTGGTCGCGTTGATCGTGCTGGGCCCGGAGAAGCTGCCGCGCCTTGCGCGCACGGCTGGGCACTGGATCGGACGCGCGCGCGCGTATGCGAACCAGGTGCGCTCTGACATCGATCGCGAGATGCAGCTCGAGGAGTTGCGCAAGCTACAGCAAGAAGCGCAAGCCGCGGCCGCAAGCGTTGAGCATTCGGTCAACCAGATTGGGCGGGCGGTCGAGCAAGAGGTGGCCGAGCTCGAGACCAATGCCAATGCCTGGTTCGGCGGTGGCAGCTTTGGCGAGGATGCGTCGGGGAACCCTCGTGCCGGGCAAACGCAGGCTTCATCAGGCGCTCTGAGATCGGCTGTGGCGCGACGGCTCGACTCGCCCCTCGCACCGGCGTGGCAGAGCACTTCGATCGACGTCGACTCGCAGGAGGAGGCCCTGGCCGCCTCGGCGCTGGGCGCTGCCTGGCCGAAACCGGTCGCTAAGCCAGGGCTGCCGCAGTCTTAGGTCCCGAGCACATGTCCAACGAACCCGAAACGCTCAAGGAAGAGTCTTTCATCTCGCATCTTGTCGAGCTGCGAGATCGATTGATTCGGGCGATTGCCGCGGTATTCATCGTGCTCATCGTCTTGCTGATTTATCCGGGGCAGAAAGCCATTTACAGCTTTGTCGCTGCGCCGCTCATGAAATCGCTTCCCCAGGGCGGCTCGATGATCGTGACGGACGTGATCGGAGTGTTCTTCATTCCGCTCAAGGTTACTCTGCTTGTGAGTTTTTTACTCGCGCTACCGTTCGTGCTCTATCAGGTGTGGGCGTTCGTCGCGCCGGGGCTGTACAAGCACGAAAAACAGCTCGCCCTGCCGCTGATCGTTTCTTCGACCGTGCTGTTTTTCGTTGGCATGGCCTTTGCCTACTTTGTGGTCTTTCCGTTTTTGTTCCCGATGCTTTTTGGCTATGCGCCGGATGGCGTCACCGTGGCCACCGATATCGAAAAGTACTGGAGCTTCGCGTTGACGATGTTTTTGGCGTTCGGCGTCACCTTTGAAACGCCCGTCGTATTGGGGGTTCTCGTTCGCGCCGGCATCGCCACGGTCGAGCAGCTCAAGGCATTTCGCAGTTACTTCATCGTCGGGGCGTTCGTGATCGCAGCGATCGTGACGCCACCGGACGTGCTTTCGCAGTTGTTTCTGGCCATCCCGCTCGTGATCCTGTACGAGTTGGGCATTTGGATGTGCAAACTGATCAAGCCGCGCGCGCCAACCGAAGCGTAACGAGCAGTTGGCCCGGGCGAGCGTCCAAATAATCTCGGCCGCCCTTTGGCAAAGGCGAAGCCGCGTGTCGAGACGAGCGCGTTTTGCCTCACGGAGGCGCCGCCGCGTGCTTTTACCCGCGACGCGGCGTCGGACGCGCGGCGAGCGTTACCTCGATCTCAAGTTCCGCGCCTTCTCGAACGACGGTAATCGGAATCGTCGTCCCAGGCTTGGTCATGGCGATTGCGTTGACCGCTTCGATACGATCCTCAATCGGCTTGCGATTGATGCGAATGATCACGTCCCCAGGACGCAAGCCAGCCCGGCTACCTGGCCCATCCGCGGCTACGGCCTGAACGAATGCGCCTTTGTTGTTTTTGAGCCCGAGCGCCTTGATCGCGTCCAGGGGAACGGCGCTCAGCGTGACACCTAAAAATCCTCGCTCAACGCGGCCCGTTGCGATCAACTGCTCGAGGATCGGAAGTGCGACGGCGGTGGGGATGGCAAATCCGATGCCGGAAAAGTCCCCCGTGCGCGTAAAGATGCTCGTATTGATACCGACCAACTGTCCGGCCGTGTTAACCAGCGCGCCGCCTGAATTGCCCTGATTGATTGCAGCGTCGGTCTGAATGAAATGTTCGAACGGGTTGCTATCACCGATTTGCGTTCGACCGGTAGCGCTCACGATGCCCATGGTCACGCTGCTTCCGAAAACGCCGAACGGATTTCCAATCGCAAGCACGACGTCCCCGGGCCTGAGCGCGTTCGAATCTCCAAACACGATCGCAGGCAGCGGATCGGGGGAATCGACCTTGATGACGGCTAAATCCGTTTCCGGATCGGTTCCCACCAACCGGGCCCGAAACACGCGCTTGTCTGACAGTTCAACCTGAATGTTTTGTGCGCCCTCGATGACGTGTTTATTCGTGAGGATGTAACCGTCGGCGCGAACGATCACGCCAGAGCCTTCACCGAGTACCAGTTGCGGATCACTGTCACGCGGGCGGCCAAAGAAACGCTCAAAAGCGGGATCATCGAATAACGGATGGCGGAAGCGTCGTCGTTCGGCACTCGTTGCGATCTTGACGACCGACGGTAGGGCCGCGGACGCACCAGGGGCAAAGGTAATTTGACTGCCCGAGGCTGAGGAGCTCGCGGGCGGCGCGCCCGCGGGCGCCGCCACGGTCACGGGCGCGGAGCGGGCCGCGGAATTTGATCCAGCCGGGCGGTTCAGCCACTCCGGACGAAGCGTGCTGATCGTAAAAAGAGCGGCGACGCAGACCGTGCAGACCTGCGCGAAGAGAAGCCAGAGACGATAAAGCATGTCGCGCTGCAAAGGGCACGATTGCGGGCCGAACCGTTTGGCGAAATTTTAGGGTCGGAGCCGCGGAGTGCTGGGAAACACGAACGACATATGCCCGATTCGCTCTGTTCGAGCTTCGTTCAACGGGTTTCAGCCGGGGGCGAGCGGCGGTCCAAGCGCCCAAGCCGCGCGTACCAGCGTTTGAAGAAGACTCGCGCCGGGCGCTAACCCTGCTGGGATGCGGCCGGAGGCGTGATGAGAAACTGCTCCAGCGTCGCGCCCGCGTTGAGTGCCTCGACAAGCCACTTCGGCTTCTGACCGCGTCCCGCCCAGGTGTTGCCCTTGCCATCGGCATATTTCGGTGGCACCTTGCGGCCGGCGCTTGGGTGTTTTCTTCGGCTTTTCGCAACCGCTTGCCCTTTGCCCCGACCTTTACGGCCGCGCCGGCCCGGCCGTTCCGCTGCATCGGCATGGGCGAAATTGAGCTCCGAGGCCGTGATACCAAACGTCGCAATCAGTTCGTTGATATTGCGAATCGCCGCTTGCCGCTCCGCCTTGCGCAAGGCTTCCGCCTTTTTTTGCAACTGGGCGATCTGCGCTTGGATTTGAAGATATTCGGACATAAAACCTCCGTTTCCCGCTTCCGATTAGGACGGCGGGATTGTAAACCCAGACATCCTCAAATGTTTTCCGTTTTTCAGGGTCAGAAACCTTTTCTCAAAATGCTGATCTCAGAATTTTGCCGCCCATCCAGAACGGCTCGGGTGTGGCCCCTGCGTAGGCAGCTACCCCGGTGCAGCCCGCAAAACCGTTCTTGTGACGGCCTGGCCGAGTGACCCTGATTGAACTTGACGTGGAGCGACGGGGACATGAGAACCCCTCTGTCACTGTTTCGGACGAGACGATTGCGCCTTTCACGGTCGATGCGACGGGCGCCTTGCCTCAGTGCTGGGATTTGCGTGCATCGGCGTCTGCTGAAGAATCGCGGCAGGTCGGTTATTCTTGATCTGATGGGCTCGAACACGTTTTGGTGCAGTCAACTGCGGGCCCTGGCTGACTCGTGGACAACGCTCGAGCAGCGTGCAGTGGCCCGAATGGCCCGACGCCGGCGCAAGATAGGGTGTTGCCGTTTGTTCGGCTTGAAGCGAGATCCTTTGCAGAACCGGCTCAAGCACGCCGCCGGGCCACGGGTTCGGCCACAACGTTCCTGCGTTCGTGATCGGCCTCGACGCTGGCCGAGCAGCCCCTTGCGTCCGATGCGGCTTTCGGCGCCGTCGCGGATGTTTTGCAGCGCTCTGCGCGCGCTGGGGTCGTTGCTTGTTTGCGCGTTGGCCACGCTCGGAATGGCTCGCGGCGAGGAGCTGTTTGTCGAGCTGCGTCACGGCTGTCGCGTGAGCGGCATTCCCGCGGCGCCGAGACTTACCGTGTCATGGGTTGGCGGCTGCCGTGAGGGGCGCGCGGAAGGACTTGGTGAACTCTTCGCATTTGTCGATGGTCGCCCCCATTACATCCTGCGCGGGGAATTCCTCCAAGGACGCCTTGTGAGGCAAGAATCGCTGCGCGATTGTTCGCTTGAAGCCTGCGTCGAGCTGGTCGCGCCGGCCATGTTGGCACAGCACCTGCGCGAAGCCGAACGGCTCCGGCTGGCCGCGCGAAGCGCATCGCCCCCGGGTCCGGGTGCCGGTGGTACACCGTCGACGCCTCCTGCGCCGTCGCGCGAGGGTTTGGAGCCGGTTGTTCCCAGCACGCTTCCGGCTGCGCCGCCGGTTGCGCCGGCAATTGCCAGCGAAGTGCCGGAGCGGCGTATCGAAGTTCCCAATGCCGTCTTTATCGGCCGCTTCACCCTTGACGAGCGCGATCGCTCCGTCAGTGGACGCGGCCGCGTCGAGTATGCCGACGGAGGCCGCTATGAAGGTGACATCGTACGCGGCAGGAAAGAGGGACGCGGCATCTATCGTTGGCCAAGCGGGATGCGCTATGAGGGCGAATGGCTGGCCGATCGTCCGCATGGGCACGGTCTCTTGACCTATCCCAACGGCGATGTTTACGAGGGCAGCCTCGTTGCGGGTGAGCGTGAGGGCACCGGCACGCTCAGAGAAGCGGGCGGCGACACCTACACCGGCAACTGGCAGGCCGGTAGACGAAACGGCCAAGGCGTTGCAGTTTTCGCAAACGGTCAGCGCTACGAGGGCACGTGGCGCGATGACCGCAAACACGGCAAGGGCGTGATGCTGTTTCCCGACGGGAGTCGCTACGAGGGCGACTGGGTGGACGATCAGGCCATCGGCGAGGCCGATCTGTGGTTTGTCTCCGGCGATGCGTACACGGGCGAAGTTCGCAACGGTATGCCCCATGGACGCGGCATCTATCGTTGGGGTTCGGGCGATCGGTTTGAAGGCGAATTCGAAAACGGGAAGCCGACTCAACGCGGGCGGATGTTTTTTGCAATCGAGGCGGTCGCTCGCCCCGAGCCGGCGGTTGCTTCACCTCCGCCGCCGGCGACGACTCCAGCCCCACCACCACCTGCGACCCCTGCGCCAGCGGCGGTCGCAACCGTTGCGCCGGCCACGTCGCCGACGCCGAACCGAACGCAGCAGTGCTTTGCGGCCTTCAATGCGGCGCAGTCTCAGGCGGCGTTGCGGCGCTTTCTCGAGCAGTTTCCCGACGATGAGTGTGAGCGCCACGCGATCGCCCGACAGAAGCTTGCCGCCCTGGCTGAACGCGAGCGCCAGGCTGCCAGAGCGCTGGAGGAACGGCAAGCACTCGCGCGCTCCTTCATCGGCGCCACTGTCGCCTTCACGCAGGAGTTTCCGTTCTGTGTGGTTGGAGTGGGCCCAGATTGCCAGCGTGTCACCTATACCTTCAACGTCACCGCCAAGATTCGCGAAATCGATGTGCAGCGGCGCACCGCGGTCATCCAGGTGGCCGAGGTCACCTCGCTCGGACAGCGCGGCACCCCGCATCCGCTCTTTGCCCAAGGGCGCGCGGCGGCGACCGAAGCCTTCCGCGCGCGCATGGTCGGTAGCACACAGACTCGAACGCTCTCCGAGATTGGTCTGGCTTTCTGAAGCCTACGGTTTGCCGCAAGCGGTTTCGCCCGCGCGGATGAGCCGACAACGTGCTGGAAAACTGGTAACGTTTCGCACTGCTGTCTTTCGTCGAGAGGGCGCATCGTGAGCGAAGGGAACGAGAAAGTGCTCGCGGCCCACGCGAACTGCCTGCCCATTGGGACGCGTCTCGCCGATTTCGAGATCACGGGGGTCATCGGCGAGGGTGGCTTTGGGATCGTCTACCTGGGGCGGGATCTCACGCTTGATCGCGTGGTGGCGATCAAGGAGTTCATGCCGGCCGCCTTCGCGGGGCGAGTCGATGGAGTGCGCGTGGCGGTGCGTTCGGAGGCGCATCGCGCCACCTTCGAAGCGGGGCTGCGCGGCTTCATTAACGAAGCCAAGCTCTTGGCAAAGTTTTCCCACCCAGCGCTGATCGAGGTCTATCGCTTCTGGGAAGGCAACGGCACGGCCTACATGGTCATGAAGCGTTATGTCGGCCGCACGCTCCGGCAGGCGATCGACGAGAAGCCCGGTGGGTTTTCCGAGGCCGAAATCGCTCAGATTATGGGCCCGATCTTCGATGCGCTCGAAATGTTGCACCGGGATCAGGTGTATCACCGCGACATCGCGCCAGACAACATCATGCTCGCGGATGGGCGTTCGGTGCTGCTCGATTTTGGTTCGGCGCGTCGCATCATCAGCGATGCCACGCAAGCGCTCACGACAGTTCTCAAGCCGGGCTATGCACCGGTCGAGCAGTACAGCGATGACGGCACGCTCAAGCAGGGCGCCTGGACCGATGTGTATGCGCTCGGCGCGGTGATCTACCACTTGGCCACCGGAAAGGCCCCCGTGCAAGCCGTCTCGCGGCTTCTTTCCGACCCGCTGCCGACGATTGCCGCGGTCACCGAGGGGCGTTTCTCGCCGGCCTTTTCGGCCGCCGTGGCCAAGGCCATGCGTGTGCATGCGGCCGAGCGTTTCCAGTCGGTTACGGAGTTTCGTGAAGCGCTCGGATGGAACGTGGGCCTCGCGCCACAGGTCATCACTCAGCCGCCCCAGATCTGGCTCGACCCGGAGCAAACGAGTCAGCGCGGCCGAGCTTCCGAGCCGGCTACGGCGAAGCACACGAATGCCGAACGCGTCGAGCAACCGCGCGAGGCCAAGCCAAGCGGCGATCGCTCTGGAGGGCGGACCGCGGTGCTCGCGGCCGTGGGCGGACTGCTCCTGCTCGGTGCGGGCGTGGCGTTGTGGCGCCTGTTGCCTGCGAAGGCGCCGCCCATGACAAACGTGCAGCCGCCTCGCGTCGAGGCGATGGCATCGCCGGTGGCAGCAACCGCTGGGAGCGCCACCGCCGCGGGCGCCTCTGGGTCGGCACAGCCGGGCGCGGCGCGCGCAAGTGCGCCAGTGCCCTCTGCCCCGGAGCCCTCGGCACCGGCCGTTGAGCAGGCACCCGCGGCTGAGGGCTCGGTTCGCTTCGAAGTTCGACCGGCTGCACGGGTTGACATCAACGGCATCACGCGCGGCTTGTCTTCCGCGCTGGGCGAAGTCAAACTAGCGCCCGGGACGTATCGCATCGACATCATCGCGCCCGGACACGAACCGGTTTCTCGGACCATTGAGGTGACGGCTGGCTCGCGTCAAGTCGTGCGTCATTCCTTCTGAACAAGCTCGCAGCAACAACCGATGTCTACGCCGATCACGACTGCTTCGAGCGCGTTGCCAGCTGGCACGAGACTCGGGGAATTCGAAATTACCGGGGTCGTCGGCGAGGGCGGCTTTGGGATCGTCTATACCGCACGCGACGTCACGCTCGACCGCATCGTTGCCATCAAAGAGTATTTGCCAGCTGCGTTCGCGTTCCGCTCGGGGCGCGGCACGATTGAGCTGCGCTCGCCCGAACACGAAAAGACGTTTCAAGCCGGACTTTCAAGTTTCCTCAACGAAGCGCGCTTGCTTGCGCGATTCTCACATCCCGGCTTGGTGGAGGTCTATCGCTTCTGGGAAGACAACGGCACGGCCTACATGGCGATGCGCTACTACCGTGGCGTGACGCTGCGGGAAATGATCCGGTCGCATCCGGAGGTGATTACGGAGGAGTGGCTGCGTCAGACGCTCGATCCGATTTTGCTTGCGCTGCGTGAACTGCATGCTGAACAGTGCTATCACCGCGACGTTGCGCCCGACAACATCATGGTGCTGCCAAATGGCCGATCGGTGCTCATGGATTTTGGCGCAGCGCGGCGGATCATCGGCGGGATGACCCGGGCGTTGACCACGGTGCTCAAGCCAGGCTATGCGCCGATCGAGCAGTATTCGGATGATGGTTCCATGGCGCAGGGTGCCTGGACCGACATCTACGCGATCGGGGGAGTGCTCTACCACGCGATGACGGGCAAGGTGCCGGTGCAGGCGATTTCGCGCATGATGGTCGATCCGCTCAAGGATGTGGCCACGTTGGCGCGCGGGCCGTATTCGGAGCGACTGTGTCAAGCGGTCATGAAGTGCCTGGCGGTGATGCCGGAACAGCGCTTTCAGTCGATCGACGAACTTCGCGCGGCGCTCGGATGGAGCGGTCAGACGGAGATCCAATCCCTGACAACCACGGTTGTTCCGCCCGTGGGTACTGTGGCGCGCCCGAGCGAGTCCGTGCGCGCGCCGGCCACGACGCCAACGGCCTCGGCACCTGTTGCTGAGGATGATAGGACGCCTACCGTGGTCCTTACAGGGGAGGGTAGCCGCGCGCCGACGGTCTCTCGTTCGGAGGATCCGCTTGCGGATTTACTGAAGACGGCCGCGCCCGTGGAGGTGGCAGTCTCCTCGGAAGCGGCGCCCGCGCCGACTCCGGCTTCGGCGGCGCCGGCTCAAGCGCCCACCGGGCGCAGCGCGAAGCGTCGCCCGATTCTCGTTGCAGGGTTGGCACTGACGTTGCTCGCAATCCTCGGCGGTACGTTTTACGCGCTGACGAGTACTCGGCTGGGCCAGACGCAGCAACCTCCCGCGACAGCGGCGGCCACGGCGCCAGGCGTGAAGCCTGCTACGGAAGCGCCTCCTGCGAGCGCGCCGGAGGCCAATCGCTCAACGGCGGAAGCGCCGTCTCCAACATCGACCGTGCGCGTTGAATCCGCTGCCGCCTCGACGGGGTCGGCAGCATCGGTTGCCGTCGCACCGCCGTCACCAAGCGAGCCCGCCCAGACCCACCGCGAACCGGTCGCCTCAACCGAAACGCTTCAACAACAAGCCGCGAAGCCTGTCGCAGAGACCGCCAGTCCGGCGTCGCCTGGGGTCGAGACGGGGCGGCTCCGCCTCAACGTGAGTAACGGCTGGGCCAACGTCATCGTCAACGGGGAACTGCGCGGAACCACACCACCGCTCAGGACGCTGACGCTCCCGGTCGGCCGTTACACGATTGAGTTGCGTAATCCAGCGGCGCCGCCGGTGGTGCGAACCGTCGAGATCCAAGCCGGCAAGTCGGTTTCAATCCATCATGCTTTTTAGGGGTTAGCCATGTCCGATGGGCGATTGACCCATGCTGTGCTGAGGCAAGGTCTGATTGCGGCCGGAACGGCTGCGTTGGTACTCGGATGCGCACCACCGCCGCAGCCCACGGTCAATTACCCGGGTACCGCCCCGGCACCGACGTCGGCCAGCGCGCCAGTGCCGCCTCCGGTGGCGCCAGCACCCATACCGGCGCCGTCGCCGGCGCCTCCGCCACCCGCTACGGGGACACCGAGCGTTGCGCCTGCGGTTCCGCAGCCGGCTGAGCCCTCAGCGGCCGAGGTGGCCCTTGCAAACGGCGTGAGCGCCTACGAGCGTGGTGAATTCGCGCAGGCCATTCGGTTGTTGACTCCGCTCGGCAACGATGCCTCGCTCAGCGTGGCGCAACGGGTTCGTGCGCTCAAGTTTCTGGCCTTTTCCCAGTGCGTCACGGGCGCGGTGGGCGCATGCCGCACATCCTTTGAGCGCGCATTCCGGCTCGATCCGGGGTTCGATCTTGCCCGAACCGAACACGGGCATCCGGTTTGGGGTCCGCAGTTTGAGCGTGCACGCCGAAACGTCCTTGGACGCTAAGTTTCAGAGGGAGTCCCTCGGGTCGTGAATAGCCTGACTCTCACCGTCGTGACCATTGACGCCGTTGCGCCGAGCGTGCCGATCTCGGCAACCTTTGGCGAACAAGGCGGCACGATCGGTCGTGACGAAAACAGCACGCTGCAGCTGGCCGACAAGCATCGCCGGGTGTCTCGGCTTCACGGCACGATTCGCTTTGACGGGCCGGTGGCGATCTTGACGAACGCCAGCATGTCCTTGCCGATCATCGTCGGCGATCGGCAGCTCGACTACGGTGAGGCGGTGCGCATCGAAGACGGTGATTACATTGAGTTTGGGCCGTTTGTGGTGGTGGCGCATTACAACTCGCCAAGCGCTCAAGCCGCGCGAGCGGCACAAAGTGCCACAACGATTCCGGTCAATCCCTTCGAGGCCGGTGGTGGCGTAGCCTCCGCGCCGCCTGCCGCCTCGCCAACGCCGGCACCGCCTGCCGCGCCCATCTTGCCCGCTGCGCCTGATCTCGCGGACGATCCCTTCGCCATCTATCTGGAAGGAATTGGCACGCCCACACCGCCGAGCGTGCCGCTTGCGCCGTCGACCGCTCCCTTCGTGGAGGCGCCGACTCCGACACCGACCGCGGCGACGCCATCGGTCCTCAGTCCGCCGGCGTCGCACATCGGCGGGGTCCCGCTCGACCCGCTTGCGGCACTCGGCGGGGCCCTGCCGGAGGCTCGACCCTCACCGAGCTGGCGCGACGGCCTCGCCGAGGGCGATGCGCGCAGCGCTGAGAATCCCTTTGCTTTGCCTTCCGCGGCCGTGCGCAATACGGCCGATCCGCTATCGCTGTTCGCACCGCCGCCGTCGCCTGCTGAGAATGCGCTGGCCGGAGGCGCGGTGGCGCCGCCGGTGGAGTCTTTATTCCCGCCAGTGGCGCCGCCGCTTGCCGACCCGGTGCTCGAAGCCTTTGCGCGGCCCGGCGAACGGGCAACCCCAGGCCTTGGCGACGGAAGTCTCGACTCGCTGCTTCGTCCGAACGAGCCCACCGATCCGCTCGAAGTTCTCCAGGGTCAATCGGCACAAACGCCGCTTGCGCCTGTTGCAGACCATTTGCCGGAATTTCGGGCGGCTTTCGAGCCGCCGCGTGCGGTGGAAGCGTCGGCTGATCTGAGCATGGCGCGACGAAGCGAAACAGGCCTTCCGGACCTCGGGCTTCCGGCGCCGGCCGCCTCAGCGTCATCACCCTTGATCTTCGAAGGGCGAGCCGCGCCGCCCGCTGAGCCATGGGCGATCTCCTCATCGAAGCCCGCTGTTTCGGGCGCGGGGCTGGCGCCGCCTCCTCCCGCTTCAACCGCCGAAGCGCTTCCCAACGGCGTGGCCGTGCTGACGCAGGCTTTTCTTGAGGGGGCCGAACTTCCCGCATCGGCGCTTCCGAACGGCCTGACGGCGGAGCAGATGCGCTTGATCGGCGCCGTACTGCGCGCCGCGCTTGCCGGGGCGATCGATCTGCTTGCCGCACGCGCCACCACCAAGCGAGAACTCCAGGCAAGCGTCACGATCATCTCGGTGGAGGCCAACAATCCGCTCAAGTTTTTGCCGAACGCCGATGCGGCGCTCACGCAGCTGCTCGGGCGCAAGATGCCCGGGTTTATGCGGGCCGATGTGGCGATGCGCGATGCTTTTGAGGATTTGCGAGCGCATGAGGTCGGCGTGATTGCCGGCACGCGCGCGGCCCTGGCCGAAGTGCTCAACAAGTTCGATCCGGAGTGTCTCGAGCGGCGGCTGTCGAAGGGTTCCGTGCTTGAAGCGCTCCTGCCTGCCGCGCGCAAGGCGCGGCTTTGGGAACAGTATGTGAAGCTCTTCTCCCAAGTGCGGCGCGAGGCCGAAGATGACTTTCACAACGTCTTTGGCCGCGCCTTCGTCGAGGCTTATGAGCGGGAGAGCCGGCGGATCAAAGGAGGAACCCCATGAGCGCCCGTCAGGTGCTTCGGCTGGAAACCTGCAGCTTCTCGCACGACGGAGGGCGCGATTACAACGAAGATGCGGTCGGAAGCAGTCACGCCTTCGGGGCCGTTCATTTGTTCATGCTGGCTGATGGAGCCGGCGGGCAAGGGGGCGGAGACGTCGCGGCACAAATTGCAATTCGTGTTGCAAGCCGAGAGTTTTCGCGGCTGCCGGTGTTTAGCAGTGAGACGTTGCTGCGCTGCATGAAGGCGGCCGATCGAGAGATTGCAGCGCGTCAAAGCACGGGGACACAGCTTGCCCGGATGGCGGCGACCTTTGTGGCCGCTCTCATCGACGCGCACTCCCGCCAGCTGCTCATCGGCAATCTCGGCGACTCGCGGTGCTACGTCTTTCGCGGCGCTCAGATCGTCGGGCAAAGCTACGACCATTCGCTCGTGCAGCGCTTCATCGATGCGGGGCTCTATCCGGCCGAACGGTTGCGCCAGCACCCGAAGCGAAACGTCCTGTACGCCTCACTCGGGGCAAATCTGGAAGGCGTTGAGCCCTATGTGTCGCCGCAGCCGTTGGTCTTGGAGGCTGGCGACGGCGTGCTTTTGTGCAGCGACGGCGTCTGGGAGCTGCTCGATGAGCCGACGCTGGGCCGACTCCATGCCCAGAGTCCAACCGTCGAGGCGTGGCGGGATTTACTTGTTTCTGCCGTGCGCGGCCGCATGGCGCCGGGGCACGACAACTTCTCGGCGCTGCTTGTGCGCTGTGACCTCGTGCAAATCACCGATGATGAACGGACGTTGCCGCCCACCCTTGTCACGGTTTGAAACCTCGACATTCGGAGGCGTCTGTCGTACGCTGCGATCGTATTCCGTCTTTTGCAGCATGGATCAGGGGCTCAGGCGAGAAGAAGGCCCTGGCACAGCAATGCACGCGGTTGGGCTTTCGGGGTGGGATGAGCGTTGTAGGTGGGTTGGCGGTGATCGTGCGTGGTTTGGCCTTCGATCGCGGTTCGGTGATGTGGCGACGTGCAGGTTGATAAATCATGCTTGACTTCAGCGAATTTCTCGTGCCCGTCTCCGAGGACGCGCCCTGCGGGGTCGACTGTGAGTACGACGCTGAATTTCTGGCTTTGACGCAGGAGGCCGCCGGTAAGCCCGAGCAGCAGTACGGCGACACCGTCATTCCAGCCGTCGAACCGGATTGGCGTAAGGTCGACAAAATGTCGCGCGAGTTGCTCAAGCGCACCCGCGACCTGCGCGTCGGTGCGCTTCTAGCGCTCGCCAACACACACCTGTACGGCCCGGTCGGGTTTGCCGCGGGTTTGCGCCTGTGCCTTGAATGGTGCAAGCGGTACTGGGAGGAGGTCTATCCGCGGCTTGAAGTGGACGGTGAGGTCGATCCCTACGTTCGCTCCAACGCGCTGGTGGCGTTCGCAGGCTCGGAGTTTGGCGGCGAGGACAGGCTCTTGCAGGCGCTGCGGGCCTCCGCGCTCCTTCCGCCGCCGCTTGCGGCCAGTTACCGCGACGTGGAGACCGTCTTCACTCGTCCCCAGGACGCAAAGTTTGCGGTCAATCAGGTCGAGGCGGCGCTGGCCGATGCGCTTGCGGCCGGAAGCGAAGCAGTGCTGGCCGTGTTGCAAGCCGACGAAGCGGCCCATGAGCTGGTCGAATTTCTCGCGCAACAGCTCGCAAGCGAGGATCGGCCAGATTTAGATCGGTTGTTGAAGACCCTTCGGCCTGTGGCCGAGGCGATCCGGCGCGTGCAAGCGCAACCGAGCCCCCAGGCCTCCGAAGGGGAAGAAGTCCGTGTCGCCGCGAGCGCTCCCCCTAGCGCGGGTCTTTCGCTCGCAGTAATCTCTAGTCGAGAGGATGCGCGGCGGGCGCTCGAGCTGGTCTGCCAGTATCTGGAGCGGCACGAGGCGAGCAATCCCGCGTATCTGTTTGCGCGTCGTGCTCAACGCATGCTCACGATGAATTTCTTTGAAATCATGCAAGAGCTCGCGCCCGAATCCATTTCGCAACTTGAGTTGATTACCGGCGCGCGAGCGCCGGGTCATGATTCGTAAATCCGGCGCAGTCTGCGCCGAACACAATAGGAGCACGCACCATGTCGGCAAAGAAAAGTGGTCAGAAGTGGATCGCGAAGAACCGTGCGCCGCGGGTCCAGATCGAGTACGACGTCGAAATTTACGGCTCGGAGAAGAAAGTTCAGATCCCCTTCGTGATGGGCGTGATGGCCGATTTCTCGGGCAAGAGTCTCGAGCCGCTTCCAGACGTGGCGGACCGTAAGTTCGTCGAGATCGATTTCGACAACTTCGACGCGCGCATGAAAGCGATCAAACCGCGCGTGGCGTTCACCGTTCCGAACACGCTTACCGGTGAGGGCTACCTGTCGGTGGACATCACCTTCGAAAGCATGGACGATTTTTCGCCAGCGGCGGTTGCTCGAAAAATCGGCGCACTCAACGAGTTGCTCGAAGCCCGTACCCAGCTGCACAACCTCCTGTCGTATATGGATGGCAAATCTGGCGCTGAGGAACTGCTCTCGAAGGTCTTGCAGGATCCGGCCCTGCTCAAGGCCCTGTCCTCCGCGCCGAAGCCGGCGGAGAACGCGTAGCCCGGTTTGACTCTGCCTGATCGAGATCCATTCGAGGACGTTGGACTATGGAAAACACAACCCAGCGAGAAACCACTCTGCCTCAGATTGAGTTCGAAGGCAGCGATTTTGCGGCGCTGTTGCAGAAAGAGTTTCGTCCCAAAACGGATGAAGCGCGCTCAGCGATCGAATCGGCGGTGCAAACGCTTGCACAGCAGGCGCTCGTACACACAGCCACAATCTCGACCGATGCGTACCGCACCATTGAGGCACTGATTGCCGCCATCGATAAAAAACTCTCGGATCAGCTCAATCTCATTCTGCATCACGAAGAATTTCAGCGGCTCGAAGGGACGTGGCGCGGTCTCAAGTATTTGGTCGACAACTCAGATCCTGACGACATGTTGAAGATCAAAATCTTCAACATTTCGAAGAACGAGCTGCGCAAGACGATGCGGCGGTACAAGGGCACCGGCTGGGATCAAAGCCCGATCTTCAAAAAGATCTACGAGGAGGAATACGGGCAGTTTGGTGGCGAGCCCTATGGGTGCATCGTCGGCGATTACTACTTTGACCACAGCGCGCCGGACGTCGAGCTCTTAGGTGAAATGGCGCGCGTGGCCGCGGCCGCTCATGCGCCGTTCATCGCTGGGGCGGCGCCGAGCCTCCTGCAGATGTCGAGTTGGCAGGAGTTGTCGAATCCACGCGATTTGACCAAGATTTTCAGTAATACCGAGTACGCGGCCTGGCGGGCATTGCGCGAGTCCGACGATTCGAGATACGTCGGGCTGGCGATGCCGCGCTTTCTGGCTCGCATGCCCTATGGCGCGAAGACCAATCCGGTCGAAGAGTTCGCCTTCGAGGAGGACACCGGCGGTGGAGATCACTCGAAGTACACGTGGGCAAACTCGGCCTTTGCCATGGCAGCCAACATCAACCGCTCGTTCAAGGAGTATGGCTGGTGCACGGCGATTCGTGGCGTGGAATCGGGCGGGGTGGTCACCGATTTGCCGACGCATACCTTCCCGACCGATGACGGCGGAATTGATATGAAATGCCCCACCGAGATTGCGATTTCGGACCGTCGCGAGGCAGAACTGGCGAAGAACGGGCTCATGCCGCTCGTGCATCGCAAAAACACCGACATTGCCGCTTTCATCGGTGCGCAATCCCTGCACAAGCCGGCCGAGTACTACGATCCGGATGCCACGGCCAACGCGAATCTGGCTGCACGATTGCCGTACATGTTCGCCTGTTGCCGATTCGCGCACTATCTCAAATGCATCGTGCGTGACAAGATCGGTTCATTCCGCGAGCGTGAAGACATGCAGCGTTGGCTCAATCAATGGATCATGAATTACGTCGACGGCGACCCAGCTAACTCCTCTCAGGAGACTAAGGCGCGCAAACCGCTCGCGGCGGCCGAGGTCATCGTCGAAGAGGTGGAAGGCAACCCCGGTTACTACACCTCGAAGTTCTTC
>JANWWI010000025.1 GCA_025056355.1 Casimicrobiaceae bacterium
TCTTCATGTCCGTCATTCTCCTGGGTTGACGAACTTCTCTTGTTTACCGTGGTACGGCCGGTGGGGGGCAGGTCAGCCGCCTAGAAGCAACCACGGCAAGGGCTGCTGAAAAACGAGCCGCTGCGTCTTGCCCTGAGGCGCGCGAGCGCGTTGGCCGGCGAAAGGCCTGTGGGGGTTTGCGCCGCAAACGGCAAAACCACAGAATAAGTCGATGGCACGCAAACCGCCACGCCGAACCAAAGAGCGCATCCTCGAGGTCTCGCTCGCGCTGTTCAACGCGCTCGGCGAGCCCAACGTTACGACCAACGCCATCGCCGACGAGATGAACATCTCGCCGGGCAATCTCTACTACCACTATCGCAGCAAGGACGAGATCGTCACGAAAATCTTCCTCGGCTTCGAGCGCGAAATGGATGAGCTCTTCGCGATGCAGAAAGACCGCCGCGCCGATGTCGAAGATGCGTGGTTCTGGCTGCATCTGGTCTTCGAAAAGATTTGGAAGTACCGCTTCATCTACCGGGACTTGAACGATCTGCTGGCCAAGAACCGCGTCATCGAAATGCACTTCAAAAGTATCTTGCAGAACGCGCAGAAAAGCGCCGAGGCGCTGATGCACGACCTTCAAGAGCGCGGGGAACTCTCTGCAACCCAAGGCGAAATTCAGGCCGTGGCCACCAACCTCGTTCTGACGGCCACTTACTGGTACAGCTACAGCTACGTCATGAATCCGCGTGCGCTCGACGAGGCCACCGCGATCGGGCGCGGCGTCTTCCAGGTCATGTCGATGATCTCGCCCTATCTCACGGGCAATGCCCGCCTACTCTTCGAAAAGCTAGCGCGCGAATATCTCTGACCTCTCGCCGCATCACGGATCCTGGGAAACCAAGAGCTCTCGAGCCTCTCCTGGCCGAGGCGGCAAGACAGGTGCTCAAGAACGCGATCGGGCGCCGAAGCAATGCGCCGAAGCAAA
The DNA here is from genome assembly GCA_025056355.1 of Casimicrobiaceae bacterium. Lineage (GTDB taxonomy): Bacteria > Pseudomonadota > Gammaproteobacteria > Burkholderiales > Casimicrobiaceae > Casimicrobium. The sequence continues at coordinate 971 of JANWWI010000025.1, forward strand.
GCCTGCCTCGCCCGGTCGGCGCCCTTACCCTGCCGGAGAGCACACTCAGGCCAGACGAGCCACGCGCGCCCGAAGCCGATCGACCTCGAGCCGCAGGCGCTGAACCTCGGCCGCAAACTGCGCTACCTCCTCCCGCGTGGGGACGAGTCGCGCTTCCTCTTTGAGATACTGCTCAGCCGCCGAGCGCAAGCTCTCTTGCGCACTCTCGGCAAACCCCTTCAAGGCGCGCAAAAACCGCACCACTTCGTTGGCGAGGATCGGGCCAAGGTAGCGCTCCAGCTCGGCCTCAGCCGCAAGCGGCAGGCTTCGTAGCGCACTCGATAAGTCGCGCAGCAGGGCCGCTTGACCCGTGATTCGCGCCGCGCGCAGCAGCGCATCCTCGCCCTGTGCCCAATGCGGCAGTGCCGATAGGGGCAACTCCACGCTCACGCTCGGCTCGGAGGCGCTGCCCGATTCAGCGGAGGCGGAGTCGGCCGCGACGAACGTCCCGGCCTCAGTCACCCGGAGTTTGACCTCAAAGGGCGGCGTACGAAAGCGCAGTGTCTCGCCGGCATGCGGTTTGAGCAAAGCGCGCGCGCCTTCGTCGTGCGCAAGCAAGCGTGATAGCGCCTGAGCGATCAGGTTGGAGGCCAGCATCGCCGCATGATCCCAAACCGCCCCGGGCGTACCACGGAAGCCAAGATCAGAGAGGCCGCTCGAGGGTGAACTTCATCGCGCGCCGACCTCTGCGCTCAGGCCTGCTCGATGCCAGCCAGCAACCAACCGCGGCTACCATCGACGGGCTTGTTCAGATTCCAGATCTCGTGGAAGGGCGAACCCATCACCACGCCCTCTTCTCGTACCGTGCCCGAGAAAGCAACCCGTGCCCAGTACATCCCACGATCGGTTTCGATCGAAAGCAGCTCGACCTCGAGCCGGTCGAATTCGGTCGGCTCCCGGTTCCCGTTGACCACGTCCCGCGCGATCTCGTTGTAGAGCTCGTCGGTCACAAGCTCGCGCACCGCATCGAGGTCGCCTCGGTCGTTGGCCGCTTGAAGCGCGAGGAACTGCCGCCTCGCCTCTGCCTCGAACCCGGCTTTGTCAAAGCCTGCCGGAACGGCCACACCTTCCCCAGCCGACTCGGAAGGTCCGAGCGGCGAAAAGCGTAGTCCGGGCTGGCGTTCGAAAGCCGAGGGCGCCCCACCGCCGCTCGGCTGCGCCCCGCCTGCGACAGCGGCCGCCTGTGGCCGAAGCACGCGCCAGGCAAGAAACCCAAACGCCGCGAACGTTGCCAGCGCCGCAAGCAACACGATCAGAAACCCTGTGGCACCGAGCTGGGCAAACAAGAAACCAAGACCGAGCCCTGCAGCAATCGCCGCGAGCGGCCCCGCCCAGCGCGCCATGCCCGAGGGCGCTGCCGCCTGAGCCGCTGCATTCGCCGCACCCGTCGCGTTGGGCGCAGCTTGCTCGCGGGTAGGAGTCGCCTTTGCCGGCGGTGCCGGACGCGTCACTGCGGGCGCTTCACGCTGGACACCGACCGATTTGCCGCCGCCTAGACGCCTTGCCTCCACCGCTGCCGAAACAACGAGCGTCAACGCGACGACGAACAATGAGAGCATCTTCCACATGGCTCAACCTCGATGTAACACGACTAAGGGCGGTCCAAACGATCAGGAAGGGTAAAGACCCCACCGCAAACGCTTCGACCGCGATGATAGGCCAAAGTGCCCGCGAAAAGCGCCGCGCCGACCACCCGGCCGCGCAAGCAAGCCAAGCCGACGCACGGTTGCCCACATCGGCTCAGTCAAGTCGAACGCCGAGATGCACGGCGACGATGCCGCCAGAGAGGTTCCAATACTGCACGCGACGGAAGCCCGCCGCCTCGAACATTGCCTTGAGCGTTTCCTGATCGGGATGGCGCCGGATACTCTCGGCCAAATATTGATAGCTTTGCCAGTCGCCAGCGATCCATTCCCCGAGCCGCGGCAGCACGTTGAAGCAATACCAGTCATAGGGAAGCCTGAGCAGCGCAAGCGGGCGAGAAAACTCGAGCACGAGCGCACGGCCGCCGCATTTGAGCACGCGATACATCTCGCTCAGGACGGCGGCCTTGTCGGTCACGTTGCGCAACCCAAAGGCCATGGAGACGGCATCGAAGCTGCCCTCGGCAAATGGCAAGCGTTCGGCATCGCACTGAACGCACGGCACGAGCAGACCGGCATCGAGCAGCCTCCGGCGGCCTTCGGCCAGCATCGCAGCGTTGATGTCCGTGTGCAGCACGACCCCGTTGGGGGCAATCGCCGGCGCGATCAGACGAATGAGGTCCCCGGTGCCGCTGGCAAGATCCAGCACGCGTTCGCCCGGCCGAAGAAGCAGCCGTTCAACGGCAAAGCGCTTCCAAAGTCGGTGCAAGCCCCCCGACATCACGTCGTTCATGAGGTCGTAGCGGCTCGCCACGGAGTCGAACACGCCGCGCACGAGTCGGGCCTTCTGTTCGCGCGGAACGCGGCGAAACCCGAAATCGGTCGATTCCTCGCCACTCATCCCGTCGCGCCGTCCCGCGATGCTCCCGCCGCCTCGAGCCGGCGCAAGTACTCGGCCCAGCGCTGCGTCTGCTCAATGGCCAGGAGGTAGAGATAGTCCCAGGAATAAATGCCCGTTTGATGGCCGTCGGAGAAGCGCGGCCGGATCGCATAGAGCCCGACGGGTTCAAGTTCGAGGATGTCGACATCACGCTTGCCGACTTGCAGCACCTCCTGGCCGGGACCGTGCCCGCGAACCTCGGCCGATGGGCTCATGACGCGCAGATACTCGAAGGGCAGTTCGTAAGAGGCCTGCGCGTATTGGAGCACGAGGACGCGCCGCTTGCGATCGAGGGTAATCCCACGGGGGATCGGAGTGGTGCGCTCAAGGCCAGGCATGGCAGCGAAAATTCCAAGTCAATGCTTCTCACAGCATGGTCGCTCAGAGCGCAGCAGCCAAGCGCGCCACACCCTGTTCGATTTGTTCGAGGTTCGAGGTTGCATAGCTCAGCCGGAAGCTGGCGCGGTCGGGTTGCTCGGCGAAAAACGGCGTCCCTGGCACGAAGGCCACGCCGCGATCGAGCGCGCGGCGCGCAAACTCTGCGCTATCGGCCCCCGGTGCGGTCAACCGCGCCCACACGAACATGCCCCCGCGCGGCCGCACAAAACTCAACGCCGCGCCGAGCCGCCGCTCAAGCGCCGCACACATCGTGCGCGCGCGTTCGCCATAGGCCGCGCGCACCCGCGCGACCGCCTGCGCCATGCGGCCCGAAGCGAGATAGTGCTGCGCGGTGAGCTGAGCGAAGGTGCTCGTGTGCGCATCACTGAATTGTTTGCACATGACGGCCTTGGTGAGCAATTCGGGCGCTGCGACCAACCATCCCAAACGCAGTCCGGGCGAGAGGACCTTGGACAGACTCCCGCAATGAGCAAGCCATTCCCGCGCGGCGGGCATTCCGGCCGTCAGGGCCAACAGCGACGGCGGCGGGGGATGATCGAACCAGAGCTCGCCGTAGGGATCGTCCTCCACCACAAGCACCCGATACTCAACCGCGAGCTCGAGCACGCGCCGTCGACGCTCGGGCGAGAGCGTCGCGCCGCTCGGATTGCCAAAGGTCGGGATCAGGTAGATGAGCTTGGGTCGATGCTCGAGGATCAGTCGTTCGAGCGATTCGACGAGGACGCCCTCGCCGTCGATCGGTGCGCCGATCAAGCGTGCACCGTAGAGCCGGAAGCACTGGATCGCCGCAAGAAACGTCGGCGCCTCCACGATCACTCGATCGCCCGGCGAAATCAACGTCTTGCCGAGCAGGTCGAGGGCCTGCTGACTGCCCGTCGTCACGATCAGCTGTTCGGCCGATACCGGTGCGCCTTTGGCCTGAAGCAGCTCGGCAATCGAGGCGCGAAGCGGGCCGTAGCCCTCGGTGGCGCCGTATTGCAGCGCCCCAGCCGGATCGGCCACAAGCGCCGCTTGCGCGGCCTCGCGCACCCCCTCAACGTCAAACAGCGCGGCATCGGGAAAGCCCCCGGCAAAACTCACGATGCCCGGGCGCCCGAGCAGCTTGAAAAGCTCCCGGATGGCGGAGGTTTCAACGTTGGCAAGACGGTCGGCAAATTGCATGCACGGCGGGCGTCGAAAACGGTCAAGCCCCGAGTCTAGCCGCCCGCCGAGCTCGCGCGCAAAACCCTGCCCCGCGTCAGAACGCCCCGGGGCACGCTACAGCCGCGCTTGCGCGGACTTACTCGATCGTCAGCCGCTTGACGTTGGTCGCCACCCTCTTGGGCAGCGTCACCGACAGAACGCCGTTTTCGTACTTCGCTTTCGCGCTCGCTTCGTCGATCTCCATCGGCAGCTGGAAGCTGCGGCTGACGGCACCGTAGTAACGCTCACTCTTGAGCACCTTATCGCCCTCGCGTTGCTCATTGTGCTGTTTGACCTCAGCGCGAATCGTCACCACCGCGCCGTCGATGTCGATCGAGATGTCTTCCTTCTTGACGCCGGGGATTTCAGCATGGACGGTGTACTCGCGGTCGTTCTCCTTGATCTCGACCGGAATCCGCGCCGGAAGCGTTTCCCCATGCAGCGGCTTGACGAAAAAGCCGGGCGCGAAGTCGCGAAAGAACTCATCAATCAGAGACGCGGCGGGATTGCGGGGAAGCAGTGCGGTCATGTTCATCCTCTCCTTTCCTAGATTTTGGGCGGGTTCTCGCGAACCCGAATTCGGGCCGCTGCGTGCGGGGCACCGTGTACCGGGCACCGCACGCGGCCGATCCCTTACCGCCCAAGGTACGGTTGAGGCCGCGCAGTTCAAGGGCTTGAAATTCCGCCGCGCCGACCCAGCGTCGCAGCCGCGCCGGCGCCCGATTGCGATGCAAAGTTCCGCCGCCGGAGCGCAGCCATGTCGCCCGCACCGCGATTACTCAACCACGATTCCGGAAAAGGCGGGATTGGCCTTCGGTTTGGGCAGACGCATCGCTTCGAGCGTCGAAACGAGCAGTTCGGCCACCATCACATTGCGGTGCAACTTGTCATTGGCCGGAATCACATACCACGGTGCAAGGCTCGTCGAGGTTGCCGAAAGCGCCCGCTCGTAGGCTCTCATGTAGTGCTTCCAGCGCTTTCGCACCTCGAGATCCCCGAGGTTGAACTTCCAATGCTTCTCCGGATCATCAAGGCGCGCCTGCAAGCGTTTTCGCTGTTCCTCTCGGCTAATGTGCAGCATGCACTTGAGCAGCGTCGTGCCGGTGGACACCAGCAGGCGCTCGAAATTCACGATGTGCTGGTAGCGCCGTTCGAGCTCTGCCTCATCGATCCAGCCGTTGACGAGCGGCACGAGTACGTCTTCATAGTGGCTACGGTTCCAAATCATGATTTCCCCCGCACGCGGCACAACGGCGTGGCAGCGCCAAAGAAAGTCTCTCGCCCGCTCCTCCTCGGTCGGGGCCTTGAAGGCCGTCACGCGCACCCCCAGAGGCGAAGTCTTCGAAAACACCCAACGGATCGTGCCGTCCTTGCCGCTCGTATCCATCCCCTGAAGCACGAGCAGAAGCTTTTTTGTTCCGTTCGCGTGTAGTCGATCCTGAAGCTTGTCGAGCTCTCCGGCCAAGGCGTCGAGATGCGCCTTGAGCGCTCCCTCGTCGCCGCGCGCAAAGGGCGTCGCCTCCGGGTCAATCGCCGCGAGGCGGAATTTGCCGCGAACCCGGTACTTTTCGAACACGCCAAGGTTCGACTTTTTCGCCATGCCCTGCTCCTCAATCGGGAACTGTGCCGTCTTCGTTTTTACCGAAGTTGCGCACCTTCGGTGCGGGCACGAAAACGCCGAACGGAGATCGCGCCGACGCGAGGGGGGTCCCGTCCGAGCGAAGCGGCACGGGCTGTGCCGATCACGTCGCTGCCCGCTTCAAGCGAGATCGGTTCTCCGGATACGGATCGTTCCGGTCTCGGTGCCCCGCATGCCAAGCAAGCACAGGGCGGAAACGACGGCCTCCCCCGGTCGCCGCACGTGCTGACGCCTCCGCGATGGCGTCGGCTTGCGTCGCAGGCCGAGGTCAAGCCGGGCAAGCGTCCCGCTTGAAAGCGGAGAGCCGTGGTATCACGCAGGGCATCGTTGCTGACCACCCCAGAGAAGCGCTTCGTCTGCCTGCTTCGACCGCATCGGGCGGCACCACTCACGCAGGCGCCCCACAGGACGCCCGTGCTCCGCCATGCACGTCGTTGCAGGACCCGCGTGCGGCGCTGACCGCATGCAGAATCGTTTGCAGATCCGCCGGCCAACAGACGATCAGCCCGTCGCGCAGCTTCAGATCGGGCTGGTTGAAACGAAGGGGGCGGCCGCGCAGGTCGGTTACGCAAAGTCCTCGAGATTCAGCCAGCTTCGCGGGGGCGGCGACGTCCCATGCGTTGAGATCTCCCTCGTGGATGTAGGCCAAGGCATAGTACTCAACGACGCTAACAACTTTGTAGCCAACGGAACCGAATGTTTGCACGTCGGCTCTTAGGGCTTTTGCAACCTGAAACGCACTCGTTGCGGGACGACTCCGGCTCGTGAGCACAAGCCGCTTTTCCCAGGGTCGTCCCCAGTTCAAATGTTGAACTCCTCCTAGCGCGTGCATAGGAGCCCAATGCTTATTTTCGGGATGCCCTTTGAGCTCTGGCGAAGATATCTCCGGGCAATAGACCGCCGCGGCAACAACGCTGTCTCCGTCCATCAAGGCCACATGAACTGCGTACTCATTGAGCCCCTGGGCGTATTCGTTGGTTCCATCAAGCGGATCGACCAACCAGAAACGACCCGTGGGCCAAGTGCTCGGCTGTGGCTGGGTGTGTTCTGAGACATACGGGTACTCGCAAAGCTTTTGCCTCAACAAGGCATCGGCAGCAAGATCAGCCCGTCGACCTAGCTCCCCCGGGAGAATCCCCATGTTGGAGGGTTGGTTACGAAACTCTTTGAGCATCTGGCCAGCTTCTTTAGCGACCATGAGCGCCTGAAGGGCCAGGTCTGACGGCGTGACGTCAGTCATATCGATACTCCAGTTCGAATCACCCCCACCGCAAGCCCCTCGATCGCAAAGTCGCTCGCTTTCGAATCGACCACGATCGGCTTGAGCGCATCGTTCTCCGGGTGCAGTTCGATCGCGCTGCCGCGTCGACGCAGGCGCTTGACGGTGACTTCGCCCTCGATCCGCGCAACCACGATCTGGCCGCTGCGAGCATCGGAGGTCTTGTGCACCGCAAGCAAGTCGCCATCGAAGATGCCGACCTTGATCATCGAGTCGCCCTTGACCTCAAGCAGGAAATCCGCGCGCGGCGAAAAAAGCGACGGATCGATCTTGTGCCGCGCGCGAACGTTTTCCTCGGCGAGAATCGGCGTGCCGGCAGCCACCCGTCCGATCAGCGGCAAGCCCGGCAAGCCGGCCTGCTTCAACTGAATGCCGCGCGAAGCCCCCGGCAAGAGCTCAATCACGCCTTTGCGCTCGAGAGCGCGCAGATGCTCCTCCGCCGCGTTGGCCGAACGGAAGCCGAGCCGCTCGGCAATCTCGGCACGCGTGGGTGGAAAGCCTCGCTCATCCACGAACTCTTGAATGAGGGCAAGGATTTCGGCTTGGCGGGGGGTAAGGGGTCGCATGGAAGCTGTTGACAAATGACTGTATAGCCGTACACTGTACGCTCGTTCAGTTCTCGTGTCAAGGAGTCTGCTGTGCCCCGCCCTACCTCGCGCATCGTTCAACGCCGTGCCGACGGGTTGTGGGAAAACTTTCTCTTCGGCAACACGCGAGCAACCTCTGTCCATTCAACGCAGAGTGAAGCACGCGAGGCCGCATTCCATGACCTAAGCAAGCACGGAGGCGGTGAGCTCCTCGTCCGAGGCCGCAACGGACAAATCAGAGCAAAAGACACTGTTCCACCGGCGCAAGACCCCCGTCGCTCACGCGGCTAAGACCGATTTCGATTCCTACAATCAAGGAGCCTCAAGATGACCACTGCAATCCCCATGGAAGACCGCAAAAAAGCCCTCGCCGCCGCGCTCGCGCAAATCGAAAAACAGTTCGGTAAGGGCTCCATCATGAAGATGAGCGAGGGCTCGATTGAAAACGACCTGCAGGTCGTCTCGACCGGCTCGCTCGGGCTTGACATCGCGCTTGGCGTGGGCGGTCTGCCTCGCGGCCGGGTGATCGAAATCTACGGGCCGGAGTCCTCGGGCAAGACCACGCTTTGCCTTTCGGTGGTCGCGGAAATCCAAAAGATGGGCGGGGTGGCCGCCTACATCGACGCAGAGAACGCGCTCGACCCGGTCTACGCGCAAAAGCTCGGCGTGAATGTGGGCGAGATGCTGATCAGCCAGCCCGACACCGGCGAGCAGGCGCTCGAAATCGCCGACATGCTGGTGCGCTCGGGCGGGGTTGATGTGATTGTCATCGACTCGGTAGCCGCGCTCGTGCCCAAGGCCGAGATCGAAGGCGAGATGGGGGAGCAAATGCCTGGCTTACAAGCTCGGCTCATGAGCCAGGCGCTGCGTAAGCTCACCGCCAACATCAAACGCACCAACACGCTGGTGATCTTCATCAACCAGATCCGCATGAAAATCGGCGTGATGTTCGGCAACCCCGAAACCACCACCGGCGGCAATGCCCTCAAGTTCTACGCCTCCGTGCGCCTGGACATCCGGCGCATCGGCGCGATCAAGAAAGGCGAAGAAGTCATCGGCAGCGAAACCCGGGTCAAAGTGGTCAAGAACAAAGTAGCCCCGCCATTCAAAGAGGCAACGTTCGACATCATGTATGGCATCGGCATCTCGCGCGAAGGCGAGATCATCGACATGGGGGTTGAGCACGGCATCATCGAGAAATCCGGCGCCTGGTATAGCTACGCAGGCGACCGCATCGGCCAGGGTAAAGACAACGCGCGCGACTTTCTGCGCGAGAACCCGGCGCTTGCGCGCGAGATTGAAGCGAAGATTCGCGAACGACTCGGTATCGCCCCGGTAACCGCCGGCTTGCGCGCCGAGGCCGCAACGAGTTGAAGCAATGGAGGGCCGCGATGAAGCGCTCGCACCGGCTTCAGATCGCCAATCCAAGACAGGCGAGTTTGCCGCTGTTTGCGCCGAACGATGCAAACATCTCGGGACCGTCTGGGCGTACCATCGAAGCCAAGCGTTGCAGCGAGGCAAACGCATCCATGGCCCGTAGCAGCAGTCCACGAGCACCGCGACCGGCGCGGGAGATCCGCTTGCGCGAACGTGCGTTGTCACTTCTTGCCCGCCGGGAATACTCGCGCGAGGAACTCTATGCCAAGCTCGCACAGGCCCGCGCCCGGGGCGCAAAAAGTGGCGAGAGCTTCGAGTCCAGGCGCAGCGAGCGCGATGCCGACATCGCCCACGTTGTGGAAGAACTCGCGCGGCAAGGCTGGCAATCCGATGAGCGCTACGCCGAAGCGATCGTGCGACGCCTCGCCGCGCAAGCCAGTCGACGCTACATCGAGCACAAACTGGCCGAGGCGGGCATTTCAAAGACGCTCGCGCAGGCGGCCCTCGCCCAACTAGACACCGATGAACGTGAAGTCGCGCGGGCACTTTGGCAACGCCGGTTCGGAAGCCCGCCTCGCGATGAACGCGAACGACAGCGTCAAATCCGCTTCTTGCTCGCACGCGGCTTCCATCTCGCCGATGCCTTCCGAATCGTCCCCAAACCCGCAGGCTCGGCCGCCGAAGCGCACGCGGAGGAGACCTATCTGCCACAGCCCCCCGAGTAGCGTTGGGCAGAGCCTGCTCTGCGCGAGCGCGACCGGTCACACACCTGCGGCGCCCGACCCGGCCGCCGCAAGCGTGAGCGTTCAAGAGTCATCCAATCGAATCAGCACGGCTTGCTGGCCGAAGGCGTCATGCGTCACGACATGACCGAGAGACGATGAGACCGCCTCATAAGAAGCCTCCCGACAACCCTCACCTCGTCCGTTGAGCCGCGAGGCTTGAGCGAGCGCACGCATGCCACGCAAGGCGAAGCGCTTTTCGTTTGAACTCGCGCAGCTCAAGCGTCTGCCTCGGCCTCGATGCGGTTTCGGCCTTGTCGTTTCGCAAGATACATCGCAGCATCAGCCCGACCCAACGCCGCGTCGATCTCGCTTTCTCCTGGGTGCAACACGGCCGCCCCAATCGAGACGGTCACGGAAATCGATTCCCCGCCGAGATCGAAGGGCGAAGCGGTCACGACCTCCCGGATCCGCTCTGCCGTACGCAGCGCAGCGCTCAGATCACAACGGGGCAGGCCGACCACGAACTCATCCCCACCCATTCGCGCCACGACGTCGTAAATCCGAACCACAGTGCTGATGCGTCTGACCAATTCAACGAGCAGTTGATCCCCAGCCGCATGACCAAAGGAATCGTTGACACTCTTGAAGAGATCCACGTCAATCAGGAGCACGGCCAAGCCAGGCCCTTCGTCGCGTTCCTGCCGTGCCACTTCCCGATACGCCCATTGCATGAACGCGCGGCGATTGGCGATTCCCGTCAATACATCGGACCTCGCGGCGCGTTCGAGTTCGAGCCGCGCATTGAGCGCTGCGTCGCGGTACCGGTCGAGGCGCAGCGCGACCAAGTACCCCGCAACCGTCGCCAGAAGGATTGTCAAGACCGTATTGGGCACATACAGTGGATGCGGCGGCTGCTTCCAGACCAGCAGAAGCGTAAGCGCCGCAGTCACATAAACCAAACCGATGAACAATTTGCGATGCGCCGAAATTGGCGTCGCCGCGAAGAACACAAGCAGCGCACAGACCTCGTGGACGTAGTGGCCAAAGTAGCTCGGCGAGCGAATGGTCGCGTTGGCGATCATGACGGCGAGACCGAGCAAGGCCCAGAGCATCGCGTAGCCGTCGAACGGGCGATCCTCCGGCAAACGCGGCAACACCGCCCAAAACCAAGCCGACACCGCAATGAAGACGAGCCGCAGGGCAATGACCCCAACCGGCGGCCGTTCGCTCTGCGTCACAAACGCATCCAGCACGAAGAACAACACTGAGGCGAACCCGAGCAGCGCTACGACAAAGCGCATCTGCGCGACGTCGGTTCTTCGGTGTTGCTGAAGCGTCTGTGCATAAAGTTCGGACAGCGGCACGCTCTAGCCTCCTGGCGGGAGGTTCGTCGACCATACTGTAAGGGCTAACAGCGTTTGGGCTCAAGTGGCAACGTTGCGCGTCGTTGCCACTGGAAAAGCCGTCGCTTGTCCGATAGCGACGAGCACGTCATGCCGCCAACAAGCGGTCAGATGATCGTTGAAAAGCCCGCACGCCTGCATTTGGGCATACACGGTGATCGAACCCACAAAGCGAAACCCAAGCCGTTTGAGCTCGCGAGCGAGCACATCGGACTCGCGCGTCTTGACCGGAATCTCTTGCGGGCGTCGCGCCCGACGCTGTCGCGGGCGCCCATCGACAACGGACCAGAACAGCTCCGTGAGCGCGAACTCGGGTCGAACGGCACGATCGCGAAGCCGCAAGAGGGCCCGCGCATTGTCAATTGCTGCGCGGATCTTGAGTCGGTTTCGGATGATGCCCGGATCGGCCATGAGCCGCGCAAGGTCGGACTCGCCATAGCGCGCGATGCGCTCGGGATCGAAGCCGTCGAACGCGCGTCGAAACTGCTCGCGTTTGGCAAGTACGGTTCGCCAAGACAGTCCCGCCTGCATCGATTCGAGGATGAGCATCTCGAACATGCGCGCCTCGTCGAAACACGGCACGCCCCATTCCTCGTCGTGATAGCGTACGTAGAAATCTGGCACCCGCGTGGCCCAAGGGCAGCGCGGGGGTCGATCGCCCAGCGCCGGCTTCATCGTGGCAAGTGTTTCCGCGCAAACCAACTTCCCGTCAGCAATCCGCTGCCGACCAGGAGAAACAGCGGCAACAAACCCGTCTTGGCCGACAAAATCCCGAATACGAGCGGCATCGTCCACTGGCTCGTTGCAATCATGGTCATCCGCAGTCCATTGACTTCGCCAATGCGGTTCGGCGGCGCAGCCCCGTGCAGCAGCGCGAGCACGATGGGCTGGGAGGATCCGAGCCCAAGCCCGATCAAAAACGATAGCGCCAGCATGGCCGTGTAAGAGCGCGCGAAAGCGAAAGCGATGAATGTCGTACCGGCCACGATCATTGCCGCGACGATGACGCCACGTGAGCCGAGTCGGGCCGTCAGCCAAGGCATCGCGAAGCGCACGAGAAAGACCGCGAGCGCAAACAGCGAAAACACCGAGCCGATCTGCGTCGCGGAAAGCCCGAGCGAAGAGCCGAGCACGGGCACCATGAAGCCGTAGAGGTCCCAGCCGACGGTGATGAACGCCCCGGTGATCAGGGTGTTGCGCACAACCGGTTCGGCGAGCAGCTCGCGGGCTGAACCGACGGGCTGATCGCGATCTTTGTGAGCGCTTGAGGGCAAGCGCACGAGGCGCCGCTGCGCAAACGCGCCAGCCGCCCCGAGCGCCACAGCGCCGAGCACGGCAAAGGCGATGGAAAACCCAGCGCCATCAATCAGCAGGCCCGCGATCAGCGGACCGGAGAAGTTCGACACCGAAAACCCCATCGCCATGACACTGAAGGCGCGCACACGCGTTGCGGCGATCGCCTCGGGCCGGTCCGCGACCGCATCACTGGCAAACGCACCGACAGCGTATTGCACAGCGGCGGCCACGATCATCCAGCCCAGGCCGATCACGCACGCGCACGTGGCGAGCACGGCAAGCCGGGGCGCACCGGCGGCTACGAAGCCCGCCACCGCCATGGCGATCGTTCCCCCAAGCAGCATCTCGCGCAGCGGCCGCCGGTCCACCATACGCCCCGCCGGAATAGCCAGAAACGCCGGCACGAGGTTGAACATGGCCGTCAGCACGCCGACCCACAACGCACCGCCCCCCGCCTCAAGCGCCGCGAGCGAGGTCGCCACGCGCGTTCCCACAAACGCAGTTTGCGTCACCACCAACAACGCGACCAACACGTAGAGCGGACGTGGCAGCGCTCGTGCGCCGGGCTTAGCGGGAGATCTCGTCGCCGGAGACGGCGGATCGGGCAAGTCAGAGCCACCCATACAAGGGTTCGATTGTGCCTCGCGCAGCAAGCGTTCCCCGCGCGCGGTTTCGGTCGCGCGCCGCAGGGCGTGGCTGCAACGCGGCTCGGTCGAGGCTCAGCGCACGCGAAGCACGAGCTTGCCCATGTGCTCGCCGGCTTCCATCATGCGATGGGCCTCGGCGACTTGAGCGAGCGGAAATTCAGCATAAATGCGCGGACGCAAGGCCTCAGGGTCGGCCTCGATGCGCGGCCAGACGCGCTCACGCACCGTACGAGCAATCTCGGCCTTGTCCGCGCGCGATCGCGCGCGCAGGGTCGAACCGCTCCAGAGGATGCGCTTGAGCATGAGCGGCCGCAGGTCGACCTCGGCCTTGGCGCCCTGCAAAAACGCAATCTGCACCAGGCGCCCCTCGGTCGCCAAGCTTTCGAGATTGCGCTGAACGTAGGGGGCTCCGACCATGTCGAGCACGATGTTCACCCCCCGCCCACCGGTGCGTTCGCGCACGATCGCCGCAAAGTCGCTCGTGCGGTAATCGATTGCCTCGGTTGCGCCCAGTGCCAGGCAATAGGCCTGTTTGCGCGCCCCACCGCAGGTCACGAAAATTGGCGCCAAACCGAAGGCACGCGCGAGTTGAATAGCGCTCGAACCGATCCCGCTTGCGCCACCATGGATGAGGATCGACTCGCCGGCGCGCGCGCTGGCTCGCATAAACACGTTCGCCCAGACGGTCATCGTGGTCTCCGGGAGACAAGCTGCCTCGCGCACGGACAGCCCCGCGGGAATGGGCAGGGCATGCTCGGCCGGAACAACACAGTACTCGGCGTAGCCACCCCCGGGGGCAAGCGCACAAAGCCAGTCGCCCACGCGCCACTCGGTGACGGCGCTGCCGGTTGCCACCACCTCGCCCGCGACCTCAAGGCCAAGCACCGGCGAGGCATCGGCCGGGGGCGGATAAAGCCCCGAGCGCTGTAGCACATCGGGTCGATTGACGCCCGCCCAGTGCACCGCCACAAGCACATCGCGCGGGCCCGGTTCGGGCACAGGGCCCTCGGCCAAGCGCAACACCTCGGCCCCACCGCCGGGGCCATGATCGACATAGCGCATGCAGGCAGGTCGCCCTTGCGTCGTCACGGCGTGATCCGTCTCCAACAGTACTCGCATCATTATGGCCAAGGGCCGATCGCCTTCGGCTACAGTTCGTTCGTATGTGGACCTACATCGGCAAACGCTTGCTCGCCACGCTGCCCGTCCTTGCGGTGGTGGCCACCGTCGTGTTTCTCCTCATTCGCCTCGTGCCCGGCGATCCCGCGGCGGTGATTGCGGGTAATATGGCGACCAACGAGGACATCGCGCGCATCCGTACCGAACTCGGGCTCGACCGCCCCGTTCTGGCACAGTTTTTCTTGTGGTTGCAAGGGCTGCTGCGCGGCGACTTGGGCGAATCGTTTTTCTTCAAGAAAAAGGTGTTCGATCTGATCGCCGAGCGGGTCGGCCCGACGCTGTCGCTCGCAACGCTCACTATCGTCCTCACCGTACTGATCGCCGTGCCGCTTGGTACCTTGGCCGCTTGGCGGCACGGCGGGTGGCTCGACCGCCTGCTCATGGGTTTCTCGGTGGCGGGATTTTCGATCCCGGTGTTCGTGATCGGATATCTGCTTGTCTACCTCTTTGCGATGCGGCTCGACTGGTTCCCCGTGCAGGGCTATCGACCCTTGTCAGCCGGAATCGGGCCGTGGCTTGAGCATCTTGCGCTGCCAGCGATCACGCTTTCGATCGTCTATATCGCCCTGATCGCTCGCGTGACGCGAGCCTCGGTGGCCGAGGCGCTCACCGAAGACTACGTCCGAACGGCACGCGCCAAGGGCCTGCGCGAAACGCGTGTCCTGATTCGACATGCACTGGCCAATGCGGCGGTGCCGATCGTGACCGTGATCGGAATCGGCTTTGCGTTGCTCGTGGGCGGCGTGGTCGTGACCGAGAGCGTCTACTCGATTCCCGGCCTGGGAACGCTGACGGTGGATGCGGTCCTCGCGCGCGACTTTCCAGTGATTCAAGGCGTGATTTTGTTTTTCTCCGTGCTCTACGTCCTGATCAACCTCGTGGTCGATCTCTCCTACGTCGTGTTCGACCCGCGGATCCGTTACTGATGAGCCCAACGCTGCGTCGTGTCCTCGGCAACGGTGCGGTGCGCTTTGGCCTGGCCGTGCTCGGAGTGCTGACCCTGGTCGCCTTGGCTGCTCCCTGGCTTGGCACGGTCGATCCTGCCTGGCTCGACGCGGTCAACATGAACCAAAAACCGCTTGCGCGCGTTGACTGGACGGGGCCCGATGGCCAAACCACCACGCGCACCTTGCTGATGGGTACCGATAGCTTCGGCCGCGACATCTACTCGCGCGTCGTGTACGGGACGCGCATTTCGCTCGTGGTGGGGCTAACCGTTGCGCTGCTTGCCCTTGCGCTTGGCACCCTGTGCGGGCTCATGGCCGGCTATTTCCGAAGCGTCGATGGCTTGCTCATGCGGGTCATGGACGGGCTCATGGCCATCCCGGGCATCCTGCTCGCGATCGCGCTCGTTGCGGCGTGGGGCGCGAGCCTCGCCACCGTGATCGTGGCCATCGCCGTGCCCGAGGTACCGCGCGTCACGCGCCTTGTCCGATCGCTCGTGCTTTCGATTCGCGAGGAGCCCTACATCGAGGCGGCCATCTCGGTTGGCACGCCGACGTGGAAAATCCTACTGCGACACGTCCTACCGAACGCGATTGCACCGATGATCGTCCAGGGCACCTACGTGTGTGCCTCGGCGATTTTGATCGAGGCGATCTTGTCCTTCCTCGGCCTCGGACTGCCGAGCGAAATCCCGACCTGGGGCAACATCATGGCCGAGGCGCGCGTCGGCTTTTCGCTCCATCCTCACAACATGCTCTTCCCAGGTCTGGCGCTTGCGTTGACGGTGCTCGCCGTCAACCTGCTCGGCGACGGTTTGCGCGACACGCTCGATCCGAAATTCGCTAAGCGCAGCGAAGCGAGGCCACGATGACCACCGCCACCGTGGAACCCACGCTGCTCATCGAAGACTTAACAGTCGCGTTGCCGCCCGGGGCCGATCGCACCTTCGCCGTCGAAGGCGTGCGTTTTGACGTGCGTGCCGGCGAAATCGTGTGTCTGCTCGGCGAGTCCGGTTCGGGCAAATCAATGATTGCCTACGCGATCACGGGACTGCTGCCCGAGGGTGTCAAGGCCGTCGGCGGACGCATCCTGCTCGGCACCGAAAACCTTCTTGCACTCGATGCCGAAGCGTTGCGCGAGCGGCGCGGACGGGACATCACGATGATCTTCCAGGAACCGATGACCGCGCTCAATCCGGTCATGACCTGCGGCGCGCAAGTCGATGAATTGCTCGCAGCGCACAGCAGGCTGGATGCCACGGCCCGGAAGGCGCGCACGCTTGAGTTGTTTGAACGCGTCCGGCTGCCCGAGCCTGAGCGGATCTATGCGAGTTACCCGCACCAGCTCTCCGGTGGACAACGCCAGCGCATCATGATTGCGATGGCGCTTGCCCTCCAGCCCAAGCTCGTGATCGCCGATGAGCCGACCACAGCGCTCGACGTCACGACGCAAGCCGAGGTACTCGCGTTGATTCGGGCCCTTCAGCGCGAGCACGGCACGGCCGTGCTCTTCATTACGCACGACATGGGGGTGGTTGCCGAGATTGCCGACCGTGTGGTCGTCCTCGAACGCGGCCGCATCGTCGAAGCGGGCGACAAGGCCCAGGTGCTCCAGCACCCGCGCGAACCCTATACGCGCATGCTGATCGCCGCGGTGCCCTCAATGGATCCTCCGGATCGGCCGGCCCGCGCGCGGGGTGAGCCCGTCTTGCGCGTAGAAAAGCTCGGCAAAGTCTACGTGAGCGGCGGTTGGCTGCGCAAAAAGCGCGTCACGGATGCCGCGCGAAACGTCACTTTCGAGCTCAGGCGCGGCGAAACGCTCGGCATCGTTGGCGAATCGGGGTCCGGCAAAAGCACGGTCGCCCGAGCGATCACGCGGCTCATCGAACCGAGCGCGGGAGCGATCTGGCTCGGCAACGAGCGCCTCGATGGGGGCGATCGCGCACAGCTCAGGCGCTTGCGCAAGCGCATCCAAATCGTCTTTCAGGACCCGTATCGATCGCTGGATCCACGCCAGCGCGTGGGCGAGGCGATCATCGAGGGCCCGATGAACTTCGGTGTCTCGCGACGCGAAGCCTGGGCACGCGCCGAACGACTGATGGAACTTGTCCGGCTCGATCCGGCCGCGCTCATGCGCTACCCGAACCAGTTCTCGGGTGGACAACGGCAGCGCTTGTCAATCGCGCGGGCCCTGGCGCTTGAGCCCGAGGTGCTCATCTGCGATGAGGCTGTCTCGGCCCTGGATGTCTCGGTGCAGGCGCAGGTGCTTGAACTGCTCTCCGACATCCAGCGACGGCTCGACCTCGCCATCCTCTTTATCACCCACGATCTGCGCGTGGCGGCCCAGATCTGTGACCGTCTCTTGGTCATGTCGCGTGGCGACGTGGTCGAGGCCGGTCGCACGGCCGAGGTATTCCGCAACCCCAAACACCCCTACACTCGGCAACTGCTCGCAAGCGCTCCCGGGAGGGACTTTACCTTCGCTCGAGTTGAAAGGCCTGCGAGCGTGACGGTGGGCACTTGATGTGCCGGACTGACGCAACACCGATGAACCCGACGCCAACGCTTCTCGTTCAGCGCGCCGCACAGGGTGATGTCGAAGCCATGCGCGCGCTTTTTGCGACCCTCTACCCCGATATCAAGCGTCTGGCGCGCTCGCGCCTTGCCCAGGCCGGTGGCGTCACGGGTCTCAACGCCACCGCGCTCGTCCATGAAGGGTTTTTGCGCATGGCTGAGCGCGAAGGGCTCGAGGGGCAAACCCGCCTCCAATTTCTCGCCTACGTCGGCAAAGTGCTGCGCTCGATCGTCATCGACTACGTCCGAAGCCGCGACGCCGAAAAGCGCGGCGGCGGGGTGACGCTGCTCACTTTGACCGCGGCCGACGGGGTGCCGGCGCCGTGGATGGATGTCGAGGATCTCGTGGCCTTCGACGAAGCGCTCGAACGCTTACGCGAGCTTGACGAGCGGCTCTATCAGGTCGTCGAATTGCACGTCTTCTCGGGGCTCACCCTGTCCGAAGTCGCCTCCGAAATCGGTGTCAACCTGCGTACCGTGAACCGCGACCTGCTCAAAGCACGCACACTGCTTGCGCGACTGCTTGGGCACGGGCAAGACCAAGCCAAGGAGCGCTAGGGTGTCTCGCGAGGCGCACCCGCCTTCAAAGTGCCGAGATGTCCGCGAACGACTGCCCTTCCCCGCTCGAACTCACACGGGAGACGTGGCAGCAGGTCTCGCGCCTGTTCGATGAAGTGATCGAACTGCCCGAAGGGGAGCGGATCCCGTTCATCCGTCGCCTCTGGGCAAACCAACCCGACGTGGCTCGCGAATTGGCGGCGATGCTGGTTGCTGCGGCGGAGATGCCGCCGTCGCGCAGCGGCGAACGACTCCCCTTCGACCGAATCCTCGCCGCCGCACTTGAGGAGGCACCCTCCGGGCGCACACGCGGCTCGCGCGTAGGCGCGTGGACCCTCGAGGAGTGCCTTGGACGCGGCGGCATGGGCGAAGTCTGGCGTGCGCACCGTACCGACGGACTCTACCGCGCTCGCGCAGCCATCAAGTTTCTTCGCACCGATGCGAGCAACCCACAAGCGCTCGCTGCTCGCTTCGCGCGCGAACGGACCGTACTCGCGCGTCTGAACCATCCGAACATCGCGCGCCTGCTCGATGCCGGTGTTCATGACGGCAACGCCTACCTGGTCCTCGAACTGGTCGAAGGCCAACCGCTCCTCGATTACCTACGCTCGGAAAATCCCCCCTTGCGGCGGCGTATCGAGGTCCTGCGCGAAATCGCGCTGGCCGTCGAACACGCTCATCAGCAACTGGTTCTTCATCGCGACCTGAAACCTTCCAATGTGCTCGTGCAAAAGGACGGTCGGATCAAGTTGCTCGACTTCGGAGTCGCTGGATTCATTCAGAGCCCCGAGGAAGAACCGCACACGAAACTCACTGAGCTCACCGGGCGTGCGCTGACCATCGAGTACGCCTCGCCCGAACAGATCGCCGGACAGACCACCACACCCGCAAGCGACGTCTATTCGCTCGGCGTACTGGCGTTTCAACTGGTCACCGGCAACCGGCCCTTCGCGGAACTACCCTCGCGAGCGGCGCTCGAATATGCGCTGCTCAACCAAGATCCACCGCTTGCCTCGCAGCACATCGCAACGACGGAGGAAGCACGAAAAATCATCGACTTTGTGCCCCCGCCAGTGGATGCGCACCGCGTGCGCGGCGATCTCGAGCGCATCATCCAGCGTGCGATGCAGCGCGAGCCGGAGCACCGCTACCCGACGGTGGCGTTGCTGCTTGCCGATCTCGATGCCTGGCTGGAACGCCGCCCAACCTCGTTCCGTCAACATGATCGACTGCATCGACTGCGGCTGTGGGTCGAACGCCATGCGGCCGTGAGCGCGATCGCAGTCACCAGTTTGCTTCTAACCGTTGCCGTGATCGCATGGCTTGTGCTCTCCTGGCAGTCCGAGCGGCGGGCGCTCGAAGCCGAGCGCCGCGCAAGCGAAGCGCTCGCTCGCGCGCTCAACGAAATCCGGCACTCGGGCACGACCTCCGCCGAGGTGGCGCATGCACGGGCGCTTGAACGCTTGCGCGAGGCGTTGGCACACGACGAAGCAGCCCGCCGACGCGTCGAAGCGCTCACGGCACCTTGACACCCCCGTCGAGGCTTCTTTCGATACCGCTCGAGCCACCGTTTCGCCCGACGCTTTGGCGCGGTCGTGGCTGCAGGCGGGCGAAAGATGATGCGCTCGAAGCGTTTTGAACGTCGCGGTTTAGAGTTTTGAGAACGGCCGAAGAGACGGTTGGCTTTGATCCAGGACACGGAGCGGGAAAAGAAAGCCCACCCCGGAGGCGGCCTTCCCGCGCGATGCTCCGCGAGCCAACGAAAAGCGCAACAACCCCGCCGCCACTTCGTGGTCCTCCCCTTCGCGTGGACGAAGGGGAGGGCGCGGCAGCTTCAGTTGCGTGACCGGTCGACGAGGCGATTCGCCTTGATCCACGACACGGAGCGCGTGAAAAAAGGCCGCCACTGCGGCGGCCTTTCAGCGCGACGCTCCGCGCGCATGCGGGCGCGCGGAGGATGATGCCCCGCGGTGGCCGAGGGCTCGTCGCGTTAGTTGCGCGAGCGGTCGACGAGGCGATTCGCTTTGATCCAGGGCATCATCGCCCTGAGCTTCTCGCCGACCTGCTCGATCGGATGCTCGGCCATGAGTCTCCGGCGAGACAGCAGCGTCGGTGCCCCGGCGCGGTTTTCGAGGATGAAGCTCTTGGCGTACTCGCCGCTCTGAATATCACGAAGCGCTCGCCGCATCGCGGCCTTGGTCTCCTCCGTGATGATCTTGGGACCGGTCACATACTCACCGTATTCGGCGTTGTTTGAAATCGAATAGTTCATGTTGGCGATCCCGCCCTCATAGATGAGATCGACAATGAGCTTCAGCTCGTGCAGGCACTCGAAGTAGGCCATCTCTGGCGCATAACCGGCTTCAACAAGCGTTTCAAAGCCTGCCTTGATGAGCTCGACCACCCCGCCACAGAGCACCGTCTGCTCTCCGAACAGATCGGTCTCGGTCTCCTCGCGGAAGGTCGTCTCGATGATTCCCGCCTTGCCGCCTCCGTTGGCGGCGGCGTAGGAAAGCGCCAAATCGCGGGCCAGCCCGCTCGGGTTTTGATGCACCGCGACCAGATGCGGCACACCCCCGCCTTGGACATAGGTCGAACGCACCGTGTGCCCAGGTGCCTTCGGCGCAACCATCCACACGTCGAGATCGGCCCGCGGAACGACTTGTCCGTAGTGGATATTGAAACCGTGGGCGAAGGCAAGCGACGCGCCCTTTTTGATGTTGGGCTCGACCTCTTTCGCGTAGACCGAGGCGATGTGCTCATCAGGCAGCAAAATCATCACGACATCGGCGCCCTTGACGGCATCGCCGACCTCGGCGACTTTGAGCCCGGCCTTTTTCGCTTTGTCCCAGCTCGGTCCTCCTTTACGCACTCCGACCGTCACCTTGACGCCCGAGTCGTTGAGGTTCTGAGCGTGAGCGTGTCCCTGCGAGCCATAGCCAATGATGGCGACCTTCTTGTCCTTGATGAGCGAGAGGTCGCAGTCCTTGTCGTAGTAGACCTTCATGTCGTGCTTTTCCGTCTGAGTTCAGATTCTGAGAATGCGTTCGCCGCGGCCGATTCCCGAGGTGCCGGTCCGTACCGTCTCCAGGATCACGCCCGGCTCAAGCGCCGCCAAGAACGCATCGAGCTTGCTTCCGTCGCCGGTCAGTTCGATCGTGTAGGTCTTGTCCGTGACATCGAGGATTCGACCCCGAAAGATATCGGCCATGCGTTTCATCTCCTCACGATCCTTGCCCGAGGCACGGACCTTGACGAGCATGAGCTCCCGCTCGATGTGGTTGCCGTCGGTGAGGTCAACGACCTTGACCACTTCGATCAGTTTGTTGAGTTGTTTTGTGATCTGCTCGATCACATCGTCGTTGCCGTGCGTGACGATCGTCATCCGACTCATCGTCGGATCCTCGGTCGGCGACACGGTGAGCGAGTCGATGTTGTACCCGCGCGCCGAGAAAAGCCCGACGACGCGCGACAGTGCCCCCGGCTCGTTTTCAAGCAAAACAGAGAGGATGTGCCGCATGGCTCAGAGTTCCTCCGCAAGGATCATCTCGGTGAGCCCCTTGCCGCCGGGCACCATCGGATAGACGTTCTCCGTCTGATCCGTGACGAAATCGAGAAAATAGAGCCGGTCTTTGTGCTTGAGCGCTTCCCGAAGCGCGCCTTCGACATCCGCGGGTTTTTCGACGCGGATCCCATAATGGCCATAGGCTTCGGCGAGTTTCACAAAGTCCGGCAACGCATCCATGTAGCTTTCGGCGTGCCGGTTGCCGTAGAAAAACTCCTGCCACTGCCGCACCATCCCAAGATAGCGGTTGTTGAGATTCACGATCGTCAGTGGCAAGTGATACTGCTTGCAGGTCGAGAGCTCTTGAATGCACATCTGGATGCTCGCCTCGCCCGTGATGCAGACCACCGTGGCTTCGGGATGCGCCAGCTTGACCCCCATCGCGTAGGGTAACCCCACGCCCATCGTGCCCAACCCGCCCGAGTTGATCCAACGCCTCGGCTTATCGAACTTGTAGTACTGGGCGGCCCACATTTGATGCTGCCCGACGTCGCTCGTGACGAAGGCATCACCGCCCGTGACCTCATAGAGTTTCTGCACGACGTACTGGGGCTTGATGACCTCGTCGGAGTTCTTGTAGCGAAGGCAGTCCTTTGCCTGCCACGCCTTGATTTGCGCCCACCACGCTTTGAGCGCATTCGCATCGGGACGTTTGTCGCTTGCTTCGATGAGCGCATTCATCTCGGTCAAGACTTCTTTGACGTAGCCGACGATCGGCACATCAACTTTCACGCGCTTGGAAATCGACGAGGGATCGATATCGATGTGAATGATCTTGCGACCTGGCCGATAAAAGTGCTGCGGGTTGCCAATCACGCGATCGTCAAAGCGCGCACCGATTGCCAGAAGCACGTCACACTCCTGCATCGCCATGTTGGCTTCGTAGGTGCCGTGCATGCCCGGCATACCCAGAAACTGCGGATCCGTTCCCGGATAGCCGCCCAGTCCCATCAGGGTATTGGTGATCGGATAACCGAGCCGCCGAACGAGGCGAATCAGCTCCGTCGAAGCGTCGTTGAGAATGACCCCGCCGCCGGTGTAGACCATCGGACGCTTGGCCTCAAGCAAAAGCTGCACGGCTTTGCGGATCTGCCCGGCATGCCCTTTGCCCTGGGGCTGGTAACTGCGAAGCGAAATCTCGCGCGGATACTCAAACGGGCACTTATTGATCGTGATGTCTTTTGGAATATCGACCAGCACCGGCCCCGGCCGCCCCGTGCGCGCGATGTAGAAAGCTTTCTTGAGCGTCACGGCTAGATCGCGCACATCCTTGACCAGAAAGTTGTGCTTGACGCAGGGCCTCGTGATGCCTACCGTGTCACATTCTTGGAACGCATCTTGCCCGATTGCGTGCGTGGGTACCTGACCCGTCAGGATCACGATCGGCACCGAGTCCATATACGCCGTCGCAATGCCGGTCACGGCGTTGGTGACCCCTGGACCGGAGGTGACGAGACATACGCCGATCTTCTGGCTTGACCGCGAGTACGCATCCGCAGCGTGGACCGCCGCCTGCTCGTGCCGCACAAGCACGTGCCGAAAAGCATTTTGCTTGAAGATTTCGTCGTAGATGTTGAGAACCGCCCCACCGGGATAGCCGAAGACGTACTCGACGCCTTCCTCGGCAAGGCAGCGCACGATGATTTCTGCGCCGGTCAATTCGCGACCGGAGGAGGCTTTGTTGCTCATGGTCATCCTCAAGAGTTGATCTTTCGCCTCGCGCTCGGGGGGTAGTGAGCAAGAGGCCCCTGAGGGCACAACGATCGGGTAGCCGGCCGCGCGCGCGCTCTGCACGGGCTCAGGCGTCCTCTTGTGGAGAAAAGCGCCATGAAACCCGCGTGCCCTCGACTCTGCTAGACCCACAGAATCAGAGCGCCACGGTGTCCGAGCGCCTCAAGTTTAGTGGAAGTCGACGTTGCACTAAAAACGCAGCATGCCCGAGCCGTCTTCCATCCGGTCAGCCGTCACCATCTTGCGCGCAAACGGTGCTCTGACGCTCCTGCTCGCCTCGGTCCTGGCCGGACTGGCAGTGCTTACGTCGTGGGCACTCAGTACGCATGGCTTCGCCGACGACATCGGGTTGCAAACCGAACTGCCCGCGTTGGTCCGCACGCCCGCGGTGTTTGCCCACTTGGCAGAACGCTGGCTCGGCCCGCTCTGGGGGCCGGGTTCAACCATGTGGCGGCCGCTTGGGTATTCGAGCTTCATGGTCGATGCCTTGTTGTGGGGGCGCGATGGCCGGCTGTGGCATCTCATGAACCTTGCGCTGCACGTCGCGGCCTCGGTTGCAACGGCGGCCCTTGCGCTGCGGCTCACGGGTCAGTACGCGCTCGCGGGCATCACGGCAGCCGCGATGCTGGTCAATCCGTGGGCCGTCGAGGTGCTCTTTTGGATCGTCGGGCGCTTTGACGGTTGGGCAACGTTCTTCATGCTTGCGTCCCTGCTTGCGCTTGGCGCACGGCGCGAGCGCGTCGCTCTCGCCCTGTCGCTCAGCGCAGGGGCCGCGGCCTATCTCAGCAAGGAGAGCGCGCTGTTGCTGCCGGCACTCGTGTTTGCCGTCTTGTGGGGACTCGCACCGAAGCTCTCCCTCGGACGTGCAGCCCACATGCTGCTCGCTCACGCAATGCTAGCGGCGGCCTATCTCGTCACTCGGTGGGTGCTCGTCGGGACGGCATCGACCAGCGTGTACGGCAACGCGGCACCGCACGACTGGGCGGAATTCGTGACCGCGCTCATCGCGCATTTTCGCGCGCTCTTGTTGCTTGGCAGCCAAGCGGGCAGCCACTGGAAGCTCGCGCTCGAAGGGGCGTTTGCCGCGTCGCTCGCCGCGACCCTCGTCGTTGCCGTCCTGCGCGCACACGAAACCGGACTTGGCCGCGTGGTCGCCGCGAGCCTGCTCTGGCTCACCGCCGTCATCGTGGCCCTGGCCTGGCACTTTCCCAAGCCTGCCGCGCATGGCGAAGGCGTCCGGCTCTACTATGTCGCTGCCCCCGCGGTCGCGCTGCTGGTGGGTTGTGCCGTGGCGCCACGCATCGTCGCGAAGCCAACGCCGAGCCACGATCGGCCAAGCTACCTCGGGGCGCTCGCACTGCTTGCACCGCTTGCGCTGCAACAGCTCGTGCAGGCCGGAGCGTGGCGAGAGGCCGGGGCTCACATCGAACGCACGCTCATCGCGCTCACGCAGATCGTGCGCACCCACGCCGCCGATCGCGGCTACGGACTCGTGTTGTTGCCAGACCGACGCGGCCCGGTGCCCCTTTTTCGTAATGCGCAAGGCGCCATCTTCGAGCGGCTGCGCGAACGCCTTCCCGAGATCGAGCGTCCGCTCGACTTTGCTGTGGCAATGACCGATCGGCAACTGGCGGAATGGCAGCGGCTGCACGAGGAAGGCGTGATCGCGAACCTCACGCGCCGTGCCGACGCACCCGCCCGCGCTACGGCCTTTTGGTGCATCGACGCAAACACCGCCAGCGCCGTGCATCTCGGACGGTGGTCGAGCGATGAACAGTGGATCAGCCGCTGGCAAGCGAGCCGTGACCGATGCCCTGGGCTCTCGCCTGATGCCTCAGCGGGCCACCTCCTGCTGGGCGCGGTAGCGTTCGACGGCCCTGACGATTTCCGCACGCGCGTCGGCTGCCTCAGCCCAGCCCACGACTTTGACGTACTTGCCCGGCTCCAGGTCCTTGTAATGTTCAAAGAAGTGCCGAATCCGATCGACCTCGATCGGGGCAAGATCGCGAGGACTCTGGATGTGTCGATAGATGCTTGTCAAGGCATCCACCGGAACGGCGAGAATCTTCTCATCGCTGCCGGCCTCGTCCTGCATGCGCAACATCCCAATTGGACGGCAACGAACAACCACGCCCGGAATCAATGGCACGGGTGAGAGCACAAGCACGTCTACCGGATCGCCGTCACCGGAGAGGGTGGCCGGGATATAGCCGTAGTTGCACGGATAGTGCATCGCGGTCGACATGAAGCGATCGACGAAGATCGCACCGGTTTGTTTGTCGACCTCGTATTTGATCGGCTCGCCGTTCATCGGAATTTCGATGACGACGTTCACATCGTTGGGCACATCCCGCCCCGGGGTTAGCTTGCTGAAGCTCATCTTTTTTGCCTCGAAGGGTTGGAGCGCGCGATTGTAGGGGCCGGACCGCCCGTGGCGGCTCGAACGCTCGGGCTTTCAGCCATTTTGCGCTCGCTATACTTTGAGAGACCGTTTATTGGCCCAAACCCTTGATTGCCAAGCCAAACCTCGCGCATGAGGCCGTGTTTGGCA
This sequence comes from Casimicrobiaceae bacterium, assembly GCA_025056355.1. Taxonomy (GTDB): domain Bacteria; phylum Pseudomonadota; class Gammaproteobacteria; order Burkholderiales; family Casimicrobiaceae; genus Casimicrobium. Next base: position 27,169 of record JANWWI010000025.1, read on the forward strand.
TCTGGGGCCCATCGAGCCGCCGCCGGCGCTCGCACACAGCATCGGACGAAGCGGGCAAATCCATCGTCTCCCCCCAGCGTGTGCACGCTTGTGTTTTGGCCCCGGCTGGCCAGGCACCTCACGACCGACTTGTGCGGAGTCACGTTTGATTCGCGCTCTTCTCGATCGCTTCTTATCGACCCGTAGCCCTCGCCGTCGCGAAATTCCCGGCGCCTCACTCGGCTTGTCGCCCGCGCAAATCAGTGACAACGCACGGCGCGTGTGCGATCGGCTCTTCGAGGCGGGCTTTGAGGCCTATATCGTCGGTGGCGCCGTCCGCGACGCGCTGCTCGGTCGTCAACCCAAAGACTTCGACGTCGTCACCGACGCCAAACCCGAACAAATCAAGCGCCTGTTTCGACGCGCCTTCATCATCGGTCGACGCTTCCGGCTCGTGCACGTGATCATGGGTGAGGAGACGATCGAAGTGTCAACGTTCCGCGCGCACCGCGCAGAAGACATCGAAGCGGACGAAACCGGCCGGATCGTCTCGGACAATGCCTATGGCACCCAGGTTGAAGATGCCGTCCGGCGCGACTTCACCGTCAACGCGCTCTACTACGACCCAATGCAGGACGTGGTCGTCGACTACGTCGGCGCCCTGAAGGATCTTCGATCGCGCACGCTGCGCGTGATCGGAAATCCGGATCAGCGCTATCGCGAGGATCCGGTCCGCATGCTGCGCGCCGTCAGGCTGGCCGTCAAACTCGACCTTACGATTGCCTCGAGCGCAGCGCGCGCAATTCGTCGAAATGCGGTGCTCATTCGCAACGTTCCCTCGGCGCGCCTGTTTGACGAAGTACAAAAGCTCTTGCTATCAGGTTATGCGCAAAAGACGCTAGCGACGCTTCGCGAATACGGCCTCACCGAAGGGCTGCTCCCCCTGCTCGACCTCATTTACAAGCAGCCGGGCGGTCAACGCTTCATTGAAGTCGCGCTTGCCAACACCGACGAGCGGGTGCGTCAAGACAAACCCGTCTCCCCAGCGTTCTTGTTTGCGTGTTTGCTATGGCACGAAGTCCTCAAACGCTGGGAGACACTGTCCGCGAGCGGCGAACATCGCATCCCCGCGCTTCATCGTGCCATCGAAGAGGTGCTCGACGAGCAACGTGAAACGATCACCTTGCCGCAGCGCTTCGCTGGAATGACCAAAGAAATTTGGCTCATGCAACCGCGCTTTGAAGTGCGCACCAATTCAAGCGCCCTTCGCCTGGTTGAACAGCCGCGCTTTCGTGCCGCCTACGATTTTTTACTTCTGCGCGCCGCTGCCGGGGAATGCGATCAAGAGCTCGCCGATTGGTGGAGCACCTTCATCGATTCCGATCCGACGGTTCGAGCCGAGCTCATCGAACAGCGCCGGCGCGCTCAGGCGCTGGCCGGACGCGCAGGTCATGGCGGGCGACGACGGCGGCGCCGGAGCGGACGCGGCCGGGGGCGCAGCGAGGCTGCGGTCTCGACGGAGGCCGTCGGCTCGGTCGATTCATGATCAACGAATCGCGCGAAATCGAGGCTTACATCGGCCTCGGCAGCAATCTCGGCGATCGTGCTCAAGCGCTGCGTTGGGCGGCCGCTCAAATCGCCGACCTTCCCGGACTACGAGTGTTGAGTCGAAGCCGGTTTTACGAATCGGCCGCTCAGGAAACCGACATTGCCCAGCCCCCCTTTCTGAATGCAGTGCTTCGGGTCGCCACGACGCTCAGCCCATTCGAACTACTTGCGCAACTCCAGCAAATCGAACACGAGGGGGGACGGCGACGTCTCCCCGGCATCCGAAACGCGCCCCGCGTCCTCGACCTCGATCTCCTGCTCTACGGCGATCTTCACCTCGAAACCGAAGCGCTCGTCCTGCCGCATCCACGGATTCTGAATCGAGCATTCGTCGTTTTGCCCTTATGCGAACTCGGCCTCGAACAGCTCAACGGCGTTCGACTGGCGAGCCTGCGCTTTGATGAAGCAAGCATGGCGAGGCCCGTCTCAACCCTCTGGTGACAGCTCGGTGCGCCCCGCGGCGCCGCGCCCCCTTTCAACGGCACGCTCGAGAGCGCCATGTGCGGCCCCCGTGAACAAAAAGTCCCTGCTGAGACTGTGTCGGGGCCAAATCAGCGGCACTTTATGCCTTCGGCATAATCTGACGAGTATCCCGTTTGGCGCGGAAAGATCGGTCGCTACACTTCCAGAATGATTGACCCCTCAGGATGCGCGAATTGACGCGCAATTTCCCGGTGTCGAAACGTTCGTCGCGACCTTTTGTTCAGAAAGTGTTGGTCACAGTTGGTCTCGGCATGGCGTCACTTGCCTCCATGCCGGAGACGGTCGCGTTGACCCTTGGCCCCGAAACGGTGGAATCCGCTCTTGGGCAACCTTTGCGTGCGAGCTTTCGAGTTCGTGGCTTGACCGATGCGATCACCGATGCGAGTTGCCTTCGGCTCGGCAACGCCTCGGCGAGCGACGGACTGCCACAGATTTCTCAAGCCAGCATCTCCCTTGAACGTCGCGGTGGGAGTGAAGGCACGATCGTCGTTCGTACGCTGCGGCCCATCAACGACCCAGTGGTCCGCATCACCCTCGTGTCGAACTGCGGCGCCGCCTCGCGACGCGAATATGTTTTGCTGCTCGACCCACCGGTCACGACGGATCCTGCCTTCTCAGCTCCCGCGGTCGCGCAGGCGCCTCCGCCGTCTGAGCCGCTCGCGCCAACCGCCTCGACATTGCCTCGCGGTGAATCGGCGCTGACGGTCCAGCCAGGTCTCGCGAGAGATCTTCCGTCTCGGACGGCCGACCAAGCAATCACAGCGGCACGCCCACGTGATGCACAACGCCAAGGTCGCGCGGTGGCGCCGAGAAGCGCTGCTCGTTTGACCTCCGGGGGCGAGGCAGCTCCTCGCGGGTCGGGCACGCCCAGCCGCATCGCCGAGCAGCCAAGCGCTCCCCCGCCGCGCTCCGAACCCAGCGAGCGACTGCGAATCGACCCTCCCGCCGCCCTTGGGACGAGCATCGATGAGTTGGCACTGGCTGCCCTTGCGGTTCCGCGACTTCGCCTCACCCCAGAACTCGCCTTCGATGCAAATACGGGCACGCCCATCCTTCTGCAGGGATCCTCAGCCATCGCGAACGATCCACTACAGAAGGCAATCGCCGAAGCACGGCGGAATCGCTTGCGCGAGGCCCCGCTTGAGCAAGATCTCGAACCCCGTCTCGAAGCCGAACTCGTTGTCGCGAAGCGACGCATTGAAGAATTGCAAGCACAGCTGGGCGTTCAGTCGGGAGCCACCAAACTCGGCTCTGGCGCACAACCCTCTCCCATCGGCCTCGTAGCGCTTCTTCAGCCGTGGTTGCCGTGGCTTTTTGGAGCGCTCGGGCTGGGCGTGCTGATCGCCGCAGCGCTTCTGATGCGCCGGCGGCGTGCGGCAGCGGCCGCGGCATTCGAACTGGCCGCACGGGATTTACCGAACGGCCCGCCGATCCGGGCTTCGGCGACGACGCAAGCAGCCAGCCCTGCGCCGCCGCCGAGCCCGGCAGCCGCTCTCGAGCAGTTAGTCGACAACACGCCTACCGAGCTTGAGCAACCCCTCACCGCGTCGCCCTCCGCGAACGCTGCCTCCACCTCGGAGCTGCGCCTCGTCGAAGCCGACGCGCAGCTAACGACGATCGCACCGGAGGCGGCTCCCGTCGCTTCGACCCGAGCAAGCTATCAGGCGCCGTCGAGTGACGTCGACGTTCAGGAGCTCTCCCAAGTCACCGAAGAAGCCGAAGTCTACGTAGAGCTCGGTCGGATCGACCAAGCGATTGCACTGCTCAAGTCACATGTGGATGCACACCACGGTGCTCGGCCCTCGCCCGCGCCGTGGCTGATGCTCATCGATCTGTACCGACGCACCGGTAATCGGGCCGCCTACGACGAACTCGCGCCGCGGTTCCAGCAGCGATTCAATGGTCGCCTTCCGAGTTGGGAGAACTACGGCCAGGAGCTCGCGCTCGACGACGGACTCGAAGCTTTTCCGCATCTGATCGCTCGCATTTCGCGCGACTGGGGCACCCAGCGGGCGCGCGAGCTTCTCGATGAGCTTCTCTACGACAATCGGGGTGGTTCGAGGCTTGGCTTTAGCCTTGCGGCCTACCGAGACATTTTGTTGCTCGTCCAAATCCATGACCTGATCGCGAACCAACTCGGTGGCCTGCGTCCGGCCGAAGACCTCGCCGCGGCCAATCCAGACGACGGCACGCCCAAGTGGACGCTCGACCTTGAAACGGTCGAAAGCGGCCTTGATTCTCCCGTCAAGGACTGGCTCAACCGTCAACGTCCGCAGTAGCGCCGCCCCGTTGACGCCGACGGGCGTTGCAGCGCATCCGACGAGGAAATCGAAGCGTCGAGGCGTTCAACCGAACCGTCCGTCCAAGCCGCAACGACTGATCGCCAGCACGCACAGCGGCGGCGCCTTCACGTCACGTTCAGAAGTCCGCTGAGCGAACGCAAGGGCGGCGCATTACTCTAGGCGCATCACGAACGGAATTTCGACTTCCGAGGCGACGTCCGACTTTTCGGTTCGGCATGCGCTGCTGGTGAGCGGCCCCGCGAAAGTGCGCTGCACAACGTTGCGCATGCCCGGAGGGCTCACCTCCTTGACGCGGACATTCGTAAAGGTTCCGTCCGGGTTGAGCGTGACGAGCACCGTGCCCTCGATCCGGTCGACGCCCGCACGGTTCATTTCGCGAACCGGCGGAGAATCGGGTCGGCATGCCTGAGGCAGCGAACCGAGTGTGAGTCGACTCGGAGCGGCCTTGGGTGGTGGCGGCGGCGGGGGCGGTGGTGGTGGTGGCGGCGGCGCGGGAGGCGCGGGAGGCGCCGGCGGTGCGGGTGGAACAGGCGGTGTGATCTTGTACTCCGTCTTTGGCGGTTCTGGCGAGGGCGCAACCGTGATTGCCGGCGCCGGTGGCGCTTGAACGACAGGCACTTCGACCGGCGGCACGTACGGTGGCGGGGGCGCAGTCGGCGGGGGCGGCGGCAGATTCGGCTGCCTCGGCGGCGGCGGTGGTGGCGGCGGAGGCGGCGGAGGCGGTGGCGGAGGTGGTTTGACCTCCTCGAGAATTTTGGCTTCGAGCGGCTTTTTGATGACCTCGATCGCTTTCTTCCCGAGCCCGGTGATCAAGGCATACACAATCAGCGCATGCAGCCCCAAAACGACCAGCACCGCGATCGTGCGCCGGCTGCCACCGCCCGGGTTATAGGTGTAATCCATGACCGGTCGCCGTCTTTAGAGGAACTGCTCGTGACCCAAGATGCCCATCTTGACAAGGCCTAAGCGCTGCGAGCTCGCCATCACGAATGCGACGACCCCGTAATTGGCGTTCTTGTCCGGCCGAATGTGCACTTCGGGCTGGACCTCTTTCTTTGATGCGGCGCTCAGACGCGCAACCAACGTGTCTCGATCGGCCAGCAACTCGCCGTTCCAATAAATACGGCTTTGCGCGTCGATGTCGATCTTGATCACTTCCGGTTCGACCGGTGGCTTGACCACGTTCGGCGGCGGCATGTTCATGTTGATCGAATGCAACTGCACGGGGATCGTGACAATCAGCATGATCAACAGCACCAACATCACGTCGATCAGTGGAGTGGTGTTCATCTCCACCATCGGCTCTGGTTCCCGGCCAGAAGAGGAGCCTACCGACATCCCCATATCGCCTCCTCACTGCCCCTTGGCTGGCGGTTCGGTCAAAAACGCGACTTTCTGGATGCCGGCTTGCCGGACCGCGAGCACCACGGGTCCGATGCCGCTCCAGGCACCATTGAGATCCCCTCGAATGTGCACCTCGGGCGGATCCTTCATCACTGCGAACTTCTTGAGCCGTTCGGTCAGGTCACGCTGATCGCGAATCGGTGTATCCCACATGAAGATCTGACCTTGCCGTGATACCGAAATGATGATGTTTTCAGGACGGGATTCGCGCACTTGAATCTCTTCCTTCGGCAGATCGACCTTGACCGACGTCGTGACCACGGGGATGGTGATCAAAAAAATAATGAGCAGCACGAGCATCACATCCACAAGGGGCGTGGTGTTGATCGCGCTGTTCATCTCATCATCGCCGTCGGCCGGCCCGACATTCATTCCCATGAGGCACCTCTTGTGAAGTCAGGAGAGCCGGGCAGCTCAGCTTGTGGCCACCTGCCCGTTCGATGGGGGCTTGGGCACGCCGTCAGCGTTTTGCCGCCGACGCGATGAGCACCGAGTGCAAATCGGAGCCAAAACCGCGTACCTTCTCCATGGTGATTTTGTTCTTGCGCACGATGTAGTTGTACGCAAGCACGGCCGGCACAGCGACCGCCAAGCCGATCGCGGTCATGATAAGCGCCTCGCCCACAGGCCCCGCGACCTTGTCGATCGAGGCTTGGCCGGACACACCAATCTTGACCAGCGCGTGGTAGATGCCCCAGACCGTCCCGAACAAGCCAACGAACGGCGCGGTCGAGCCCACCGAGGCCAAAAACGCAAGTCCATTTTGGAGATTGCTCTGCACGGCGTCGACCGCACGTTGGATCGATTGAGTCACCCAGTCCGAAAAGCTGATCTGTCCGAGCAGCCCTTCATGCTTTTTTGTGGCCTCGAGTCCCGCTTCGGCGATAAAGCGGAATGGGCTGTGCTCTTTGAGCATCGACAGCCCTTGATTCAAATCGGACGCGCTCCAGAAATCGCGCTCGACTTGCTTGGCTTGCCGGGCAATCTTGTTGAGCTCGATGAGTTTGGCCACGAGGATGTACCACGTTCCAATCGACATGAATACCAAGATCAGCAAGGTGGCCTTCGCTACCCAGTCAGACTGCTCCCAGAGTGCCTTCAATCCGTACGGGTTCTCAACCGTTTCCGTCGTGGTCGCAGGTTTGACCGCCGGTTTAGGGGCTTCAGCGGTCGTCGGTGCGGCGGTGCCCGCGGGCGCGGGAGCGGCGGGAGTCGCCGTGGGGCTCGGAGCGCCCGTTGGCGCCTGAGCCAGAGCGGTCAACGGTGCGCCTGCGACACTCAAGCACATCGCGGCTGCCATAACAGGGGCAAAGATGCGGTTCATGGAGGAGTCTGCGTGGTCGAGTTGATCGATGATACGGGGTACGTAACTTCTCTAACTTGCGTTCGTCCGGGTAGGCCTCACGCAAAAGATCTTAGTGTATCGCTGCGCGGTCAATTTCTTACAGCAGCTTGCCAACCGGCCCGTTGAATCGGTCAAGGCAAAAACAAAAGGCGCACCTCGGGGTGCGCCTTGGTTGAGGGAAGGGCGCGAGCCGCACCTCTCGGCGCGCTATCGGAATCTGTAGGTCAGGTTGATATAGCCAAACCGCCCGCGCGGATCAACATACGTCGGATCGTAGCCTGCCTAAAACGCTCCCCCGTTGCCGTTGACATAGGGCGGATTACGGTCTAGCAAGTTCTTGACGCCGACTGTGACGGTGAGATCGCGGACGCCGGTGTACCTAATTTGTGCGTCCCAGATTTCGTAGCTACCGCGCCGCGGGCGCACATCATCGGTGCACTCATCGACGAGGTTGCCGCAAACGTCCGTGAAGCGCGACTGCCAGTTGTACGCAAGCGTCCCCTCCCATGGACCGCGGTTGTAGGTCAGCTCGGCGCGATAACGCAAGCGCGGTAGGAACCCGAACGTCGAGTTTGACGTCAGTCCGATGCTGCTCGAAAAGCTCCCGTCCTCGTTCTGGGTTGCCCACTGCTGGAGATACGTTCCGATGAAACGCGTCGTCCATTTGGCCCCAAGCGCGTCGAAACGACCGAGCAAGTCGAAATCGAAGCCCTTGATCTTTGTGCGTCCAAAATTCTCCAGGCGTGTGTCGATCACGAGGATGGAGCCCGGGAGTCCAGGAATGTCTGAGGTCGCCTCCCTGATGACTCGCCTGGAATACAGGGCTTCATTCGCAAGTAAGAAAGATGCGCTCGGGCTGCCAATGATGTCCTTGACGTCGATTTGGAAGTAATCGAGAGTCAGGCTGACGTCGCGGATCGGCTCAAAGATAGCCCCCAATGTGATGCTCTGCGAGCGCTCAGGCTTGAGTCGTGAGTTACCGCCGTAGAACGTGTTGAACTGTGTCGCGCAATCATTCGGGTTGTTGGCGTTTGCTCCGCGACAACGCGCAGGATCACTGAGCGGTTCAGTAACGCCCGTGTTCAGGGGGTTGTAGAGCTCGAGGAGTGACGGTGCCCTAAATCCCGTAGCCCATGTGGCGCGGGCGCTCAGCTGAGGTGTCACTGCGTACTTCAGACCGACTTTGCCGGTGAGGCGCTGGAAGCTGCTTGCGCTGCCTGTCAACTCCGGCGAGTTTGCCAGCTGGTTCGCAATCGCCCGCGGGACGTCAAGCGCAATCAAGGTGTCCACCGCAGTTTGCACGTCGTTGGGATTATTCGAACGCGCATAGCGATCGAACCGCAAGGCCAGCGTCGCCTCCGACTTCGCAAACGGTTGTGTTGAAAGCTCAGCAAAGGCTGCTTGAACGTCGCGCTTGGCCGCAATCGGCTGAAAGTTGCCGCCGTAGCCCGAGATATCGCCACCCCGTAGCGCTTCACTCGAGGCTAGATCAAACTTTTCCTGACGGTACTCGCCGCCGAGCGCAACCGAGACGGGTCCGGCCCCGAAGCGAGCAAATTCACGACTAGCGACCGCGTTGAGGGAGGTCAGCGACGTCTTGGCTTTGAACGCTTCTCCAACAAAGTTTGTTGCCCGCGCCTGCGCAACGATTTCAGGTGAGGTTGGGCCGAACGGGTTGACAAGCCCCGTTGCAAGCAATGGCACGATGCCGGGGCCTGTCGGGTCGCCAGGGCGGCCAGTTGCCGGATTGATGCCGTTGTTGCCGTAGATACGGAAATATCCGCCGTTGAGAAACTCCGAAACTTTGCTCGTCGAATGCAGCAGATAGGTGTTGATGTCCCACCCCGCCCAGACACCCTGCGCGCCCGCGACTAGGCGTGTGTTTTCAGCGCGGTCCGTCAAATCACGATTGCCTGTGATGAAGGGGCGATAACGGATTCGCAAGTCCGGCGTCCGCCCGCCGGTGATCGATCGGACGAAATCCGTGGGATAAAACGGACTGGTGGGCTTGAGCGTGAAAGGAATACCGAACGCGGAATCAATCGGCGAGGGTTGAATCACCACGTTCACGCGCTTGCGCGAGAAGCTGCCTTCGAGATAGCCCTCCCAGTCGCTGCCGAGCGCAAACCGTGCGTTCGCCGAAAGCCCTGCCTGCTCCATGGTCGGAATGAGGGTGACAAACGGCGCCGTATCGAACCAGCAGATGGTTCGGCTGAATTCGGGAATAAAGAAGGTGCTGTTTTCGGGACTGCACTGGGGCACGGTCGGGTTGTAGGTGCCACCGGGGCCGCCGATGAAGTTGAAGTTGGCCGGGAAGGTACGGCTCGAGCCTGCAAAGTTCGACTCTGGGATGTTGATACCGCTTCGCGCAAACTCGCGATCCCGGCCAAAAAGCGAACCGAACTTGGAGTAGCTACCCACGACCGAGATGTTGTAACGATCTCGCGCAAGGTTGCCGAAACCGGCCGCCGCACTCACCCGAGTCACATCCCCCTTGCCATCTGCAAGCGCCGCCCCGTAACTGGCCGACACCTCAGCGCCTTGAAAATCTTTGCGCAGAATGATGTTGACCACGCCTGCGATCGCATCCGAGCCGTAAATTGCCGAAGCGCCGTCTTTGAGCACCTCAATGCGCTCGATCGCAGCCAGTGGAATGGCGTCGATATCCACCGAGACGGAATCGGTGGGAGCGCCGTAGGGCGCTAAACGGCGTCCGTTGATCAAAACAAGCGTGCGGTTCGACGAGAGTCCACGCAGCGATACCGTGGAAATCGATCCGGTCGTGGCGCCCGAAGATGATGCGACAGAAACCGAGCCCGAGCTCGTCGTGGCCGAAATCACACGAATGAGCTCCTCGATCGAAGTGGCCCCAGAGCGCTCGATATCCTGCCGGGTCAAGACCTATACCGGCGCCGCCGTCTCGGAATCGATCCGCTTGATGTTCGTTCCCGTCACCTCGACTTTCTCAACGCGCTGCTGCGCAAAAGCGCCGCTAGCCAGAACAACCGCGCCGAGGGCAAGACCGACTGCCACTGCGACTTGCTTACGCTTGTGGATCATGCTTTCCTCCTTCAGGCTCTGTTTTCTATCGATGCTTCGGATTTTGCAGAGTTTTTCTTTTTTCGGCGCAAAGGAATTCCCCCTGCAGAGTCCCGCCGAGCCAGACGTTGCACCAGGACAACACCCCTTGCCGCGCCTCAGCCTGCGGTATGCGCGTTCCGCTCCTGTTCGCAAGTCTCGACAAACTCTGGTTGGTTAATGGGCTCGCCGCCCCTCGCATGAGCGCCAAGCGGTTATCCTTCCCTAAGGAAGGTCTGCACAACGTCCGTGAACTGCGGGATTTGTTGATGCTCTTGGGTAGACGTAGGTTTTTGTGCGCCCGGA
>JANWWI010000026.1 GCA_025056355.1 Casimicrobiaceae bacterium
CCGTCGACGTTGTGGCAACCGCGCAACGCCCGTCCTCGAACCGCCAATCGCCTCTGGGACATCTCGGTCGAGACCTGCGCCAGGCTGGCCCGTGAGAGCCTCACAACCGGCTGCCGTGCGAGTTGAATGCCGTCGCGCGGTTGAATTTCACAAGCGTATGCGCTGACCCGCGCTTCCCCATCGCTGGCCGACGAACGGCGGAAGGAGTTTTCCTGATCCCCAGCGGTGCCACAACCCTCTGGGCTCGAACGCGGCAAGGCGGTCACTCGCGCCCCGTCCGCACCCCCCAATACACCGCCCCGAGCACGCGCGGCCCGCGCGCGCCGGTCACTGAGGGCAAGTTGCCCGGTTGCCGCGCCAAGCACCGCGCAGCCAGCCAGGCAAAAGCGAGCGCTTCGACCTGTTGCGGATCCACCCCCAGCACCGAGGTGGAATAGGCCCGCGGCCCGAGCGCCAGCATGAGCGCGCGATTGCGCACGCCGCCGCCGCAAACGTAGAGCGGCCGATCGCCGGTGGCTGCAAGCACGCTCTGGGCGGTGAGCGCCACCAGCGTGGCCTGCACATCCTCGGGTGCGTAGGACTGGGCAGCCGCGCCCCCGAGCATCCGTTCGAGCCATGCGGCGTTGAAGTATTCCCTCCCGGTGCTTTTGGGAGGCCGCCGCGCGAAGTAGGGATCAGCAAGCATGCGCGCCAGAAGCGGCGCGCTGACCCGACCGCCAAGCGCCCAAGCGCCATCTTCATCCCACGGCCGTCCGGTATGCCGTTCGCACCAGAGATCAAGCAGGCAGTTTCCGGGACCGGTGTCAAAGCCCAGCACAGGCTCGCCGCTTCCGGCCGGAGGTAAGAGGGTGACATTCGCGATCCCGCCGAGATTGACCACCGCACGCGGCTCGGGCCCTGAGAACACGGCCGCATGAAACGCCGGTACCAGCGGCGCACCCTGCCCACCGGCGGCCAGATCGCCGCTGCGAAAGTCGGCCACCACGGTAAGCCCCGTCTGCTCGGCCACAAGCGCCGGATGATTGAGCTGCACGCTGTAGCCGCGCTCGGGCCGGTGGCGAACGGTCTGCCCGTGCACACCGACTGCGGCGACCTCGTGGCGCTGGATTGCAGCGGTTTCGAGCAGCGCTTCGATTGCCTCGGCATAGAGCCCAGCGAGGGCGACGCTTGCGGCCCCAGCACGGTCGATTTCATCCTGCCCGGGACGCGTGAGCGCAAGGAGCTCCTGGCGCAGCTCAGCGGGTAAAGGTCGATGGTGGTGTGCAAGCGTTTCGATCTGCGTACCGATGATTCGTGCTGCCACCGCGTCGACACCGTCGGCGCTTGTGCCGGACATGAGGCCCAAGTAGATCGAGCGCGAAGGATCAAGGAGGCTCACGGCGCGGCATTCTCGCCGATACGCGGCCCCTAGAATGCCGGGATCATGAGCAAGATCCTGCAATCCTTACCCGCGGGCGAGCGCATTGGGCTTGCCTTCTCGGGCGGCCTCGACACCTCAGCCGCCATCGCCTGGATGCGCGAAAAAGGCGCGATTCCGTATGCCTACACGGCCAACCTGGCCCAACCCGATGAGTCCGACTATGAGGACATTCCGCGCCGGGCCAAGCTCTATGGGGCGGAGCTCGCGCGGCTCATCGACTGCCGAGAGGCGCTCGTCCACGAGGGACTGGTGGCGCTACAGTGCGGCGCCTGGCACATCAGTTCGGCCGGCAAGACCTATTTCAACACCACCCCGCTGGGCCGCGCGGTCACCGGTACGCTGCTCGTGCGCGCGATGCTCGAGGACGGCGTGCACATCTGGGGGGATGGTTCGACCTACAAGGGCAACGACATCGAGCGGTTTTACCGCTACGGGCTGCTCGCCAACCCGAATCTGCGGATTTACAAGCCCTGGCTCGATCAAGACTTCGTGCGCGAACTCGGCGGCCGCGCCGAGATGAGCGCATTTCTCGCCTCGCGCGGGCTCCCCTACAAGATGTCGGCCGAAAAAGCGTATTCGACCGACTCAAACCTCTGGGGCGCCACCCACGAGGCCAAGGAACTTGAGTTCCTCAACAAGGGCCTGCGTATCGTCAAGCCGATCATGTCGGTCAAGCACTGGGACCCGGCGGTCGACATTGCGCCCGAGGAGGTGTCGATCCGCTTCGAGGAGGGCTGGCCAGTGGCGATCAATGGTCGGCCGTTTGCGCAACCGCTTGATTTGGTCCTCGAAGCCAACAGGATCGGCGGCCGGCATGGGCTGGGCATTTCCGACCAGATCGAAAACCGCATCATCGAGGCCAAGAGCCGCGGGATCTATGAAGCCCCCGGCATGGCGCTGCTGTGGATCGCTTACGAGCGCCTGGTCAATGCGATCCACAACGAAAGCACGATCGACAACTACCGCATGCTCGGGCGCAAGCTCGGGCGCCTGCTCTACGAAGGCCGCTGGTTCGACCCGCAGGCGCTCATGCTGCGCGATACGCTTGTGCGCTGGGTCGGCCGAGCCATCACGGGCGAGGTGTGGATCGAGCTTCGTCGCGGCGACGATTACACGATCCTTGACACCCAAAGCCCGAATGCGACCTATCACCCCGAGCGGCTGTCGATGGAAAAGGTCGAGGCCGAGGCCTTCAGCGCGCGAGACCGGATCGGGCAGCTTCATCTGCGCAATCTGGACATCACCGACAGCCGAGACAAGCTTGCGCTCTACGCGCGCACACAGGCGCTCGGCGATGCTACGGGCCCAGCCATTGGCGGTCTGCTCCAACGAAATTCATGAACCCGTCGGTTGAACGCGAGCCCATCGTCGCATGGCTCCGGGAGCGCCTGCCTGAGCTTGAGGCCGTTTACCTTTTTGGCTCTGCGGTGCGCGGGCCGTGGCGGCCCGATAGCGATCTCGATCTGGCAATCGATGCCGGAAGGCCGCTCGAGCCGGCCGTGCGATACGAGCTCGCGCTCGAACTGGGTGTGGCGATGAACCGGGATGTCGACTTGATCGACATGCAGCGGGCCAATGCGGTGCTGCGACGCGAAATTCTCACCACCGGCGAACGGCTCTATGTGCGCGATCGCGCACGGCAAGATGCGCTCGAAGCCGCCATGCTCACCGAATATCTGGATTTCGCCTTCATCCGCCAGAAGCATCTCGAAGCGATCCTCGCCGACGGACAAGTCTATGGTCGATGAGGTGATCCTTGCGAAAGCCGCTGCCATTGAGCGCGCTGTGGCCCGAGCGCGCGAGGAGTGGGTCGCTGCGGGAGGAACGCTCGAGGCTTTCGCGGGCAACATCACTCGACTGGATGCCGCAACGCTGAACGTGCAACGCGCCTGCGAATCCGCCATCGATTTGGCACAGCATGTCGTGCATCGCGACCGGCTCGGCGCACCCGGCAGCGCGCGCGAGCTCTTCGATTGCCTCAAGGCGGCCGGTGTGATTGAGCCTGCGCTTGCCGTTGCACTCAAAAAGATGGTCGGCTTTCGCAACATCGCCGTGCATGAGTATCAAAGACTCGACCCGGCGATCATTGCCGCCATCATCGTGCGCGACCTCGATGAGCTGCTCAGCTTTGCGCGATCGATCGTTCAGTCCCGCGCTCGACGCAGTGACCTGGCGGGCTAGTTTGCCCGTCAGCTCAGCCCGGCAAGGTATTCCACCAGCGCCGGCACTGGCCGCCCGGTGGCACCTTTTTCCTTGCCCGAGCCTTGGTAGGCCACCCCGGCGATGTCCAAATGCGCCCAGGGGAAGTTCTTCGCGAAACGCCACAAGAAGCAGGCCGCGGTAATCGCCCCGCCGTCGCGACCGCCGACATTGGCCACATCGGCAAAGTTCGAGTTGAGCGCTTCTTGATACTCCTCCTCAAGTGGCATGCGCCAGAAGCGATCGTTCATGCGCCGCCCCGCCTCGATGAGGGCTTGCGCCAGCTCATCGTTGGGCGAGAACAAGCCGGCGTTGACCTTGCCGAGGGCTACGACACAGGCGCCCGTCAAGGTGGCAATGTCGATGACCGCGCGGGGCTTGTAGCGCTCCGCATAGGTGAGCGCATCGCAGAGGATCAACCGCCCCTCGGCGTCGGTGTTGAGCACCTCGATCGTGAGGCCGCTCATGCTTTTGAACACGTCGCCCGGTTTGGTTGCTTTCCCCGACGGCAGGTTCTCGCAGGCTGGAATCAAACCCACGACGTTTTGCCGAAGCTTGAGCTCGCCGACCGCCTTCAGGACGCCCAGGACCGTGCCTGCTCCGGACATGTCCCACTTCATGTGGTCCATGTCGGCCGAGGGTTTGATCGAAATGCCACCTGAGTCAAAGGTAATGCCCTTGCCGACGAGCACCGTGGGTGGTGCACCCTTTTTGCCGCCGTGATGCTCGAGCACGATGAAGCGTGGCGGTTCTTCGGAGCCCTGAGCGACCGATAGAAACGAACCCATGCCCAGCTTTTCGATGCCCACGCGGTCGTAGATCCGCACCTTGAAGCCATAGTCCTTGGCGAGCTTTTGCGCCTCCTCGGCCAGGCGCGTCGGCGTGCAGTGGTTGGGCGGCAAATTGCCGAGATGTTTCGTGTAGGCCATCCCCTTCGCCGTTGCGACAGCCCGCGCGAGCACGGCAGAGGCCGCTCGCTTGTCGAACTCCCCCAGGCCGAACCGCACGACAGTCAGGCTCATGGGCTTGGCCTTCGCTCGCGTGGCCTCGCTCTTGGTTTCATCGAAACGGTAAAGCGCATCGCTGACGCCAAACACGACATGCGGTATGGCATCGATCGCTGCTTCAGACGGCAAAAACACTGTCAGCTCAGCAGCCCCCTGCTCGCAGGCCAGTTGTGCCAGGGCTCGACCCGCCGCCCGGGCATCCTTCGGCGCGAGTGCTTTCCCCGGCCCACCGCCTGCCACATAGACCCGCGGAGCTGCCACCCTGGGGAGATTCAAGAGCGGCAGGACCGTGCCAGGCCGGCCGCTGAAAGCGGCGGTCTTGAGCGCTTGCGCAAGCGCGCCCTTGGCAGCGCGGTCAAGTTCAGCGGCCCACTCCGAAAGCGTGGATCCTTCGTAAGCAAAGACGGCGACGGCATCGGAACGCGTCGCGTGCGGAGGTTCGTTCTTGAACGAGAAATTGATCATTGCAAACAAAGCTCGAGGCGCGTCGTCGACGCTAAACTGCCATTATCCTCGTGAAACGCCGCGCGGCTTACGCCCAATCGACACGGACACGGACAGTACCGCCGCCAACGATCACCATCGATGATCTTTCGTCGCGCCCTGCTGCGCGAGCTCACAGTCACCGCGATCTACGTGTTCCTCGTGCTCGTGGCAATCGTGGTGACGCAGTTTCTCGTGCGCCTGATTGGAGCCGCCTCGACCGGCGCGCTGCCGAGCGAAGGGCTCGCGCCACTGGTCGGCCTGCGCTTGATCGCGCAGTTGCCGCCGCTCATCGTGATTGCGCTATTCATCTCGGTCTTGCTGACACTGTCGCGTGCCTGGCGCGACAGCGAGATGGTGATCTGGATGGTCAGCGGCCAAAGCCTGACCACCTGGATTCGACCCGTATTGCTGTTCTCGCTGCCACTGCTCATGCTGGCCACCGTGCTTTCGACCTATTTATCCCCGTGGGCCGAACGGCGTTCCATCGAATTTCGACGCATGCTCGAAGCGCGCGATGAACTGTCGGCCCTTGCGCCGGGCATTTTCCAGGAGATGCGCCGTAGCAAGCAGGTTTATTTCATCGAACGAGTTGACTTGCTCGATGGACGCATCCGCGACGTGTTCGTGTTCGCCGAAGCGCCCGATGGTTTATGGGTCACACGCGCCGAACAGGGCGCGATCGTGACCTCATCGGATGGCGAACGCTACGTGGTGTTACACAACGGTCAGCGCGTGCGACTGCTCCACGCCCCGGATGGAAAGACCGTGCAGTGGGAGTATGCGCGCTTTGATCGCTACGGCATCCGCCTGTCCAGCAACGAAGTGGCCGACAGTCCGTTGTCCGAGCGCGCCCGCGATACGCTGAGCTTGCTTCGCGACGGGCGACCCACGGCGCTCGCCTGGGTGTTTTATCGTGTCTCGATTCCGCTGGCCGGCCTTTCGCTTGTGATCCTCGCGGTTCCGCTTGCCTATGTCAATCCGCGGCTTGGACGATCGATCAACCTGATCATCGCCGTACTGTTGCTCATGACGGCACTCAACTTCATCACGATTCTGCAGACGCAAATCGAGCGCGAGCGCATCGGGCTCGTGGCTGCGCTTTTGCTCTTTCACGGGACGCTTGCCGCCCTCGCCCTTGGCCTGTTTTATCGCCGCTTCCGCGGCGCCGTGTTTGGAGTACGCCGCCGGCAGAAGACATTCGCCGAGGCATCCGGCTGACTTGGGGCAGACGGGGAGGAGAGGTGAGCACGCTGCACCGCTACATCGCGCGCGAGATCTTCGTGGCCACGGCATTCGTGCTCACAGCGCTTCTGATGCTGTGGGTGTTCTACGAATTCCTGCAGGATTTCCCGCAACTTCGCGCCCTCAATACAGCCCAAGTACTCGTGCTCGTGGCCAGCACCTTGCCGCACCATGTCTACGAATTGCTGCCGGTCTCCGCCCTCATCGGTACGCTGTTTGCGCTCGCGCAACTTTCCGCAAACAGCGAGTATGCGGTCATGCGAACCGCCGGCATTTCGGTCGCCCAAATCGCGCGCACGGTCGCGCTGTGCGGCTTCGCCATTGCGACGTTGGCGTTCGTGGTCGGAGAGTACGTGGTTCCTCGCACCGAGCAGGCGGCGCAGCGGGTCCGCGCGTGGAGTGGCGGCAAGCCAACCGTTGCCCGCGCATTCGCATCCGGCTACTGGTTCCGTGACGGCCCGACCTTCATCAATATCGGCAGCGTGCTGCCCGACGGCGTCTTGCGTGGCGTGCGCGTGTTCGAGTTCGCAGAAGGCAACGTGCTTGCGCGCATGCTGATTGCCGAATCCGCACAATTCGTGGGCGGTCAGCAATGGCAACTCGCGCAGGTCAGCGAGACGCGTTTCAGCGAGGCGCGTGCCGAAACGCGGCACTACGCCACCCAGCCGTGGCTAACGATGCTTACGCCGAATATGCTTTCCGTCTTGCAAGTCGCGCCCGACAAGCTGCCGGTGTCGGGCCTGATCGAATACGCGGCGCATCTCAAAGCCAATCAGCAAGACGCCCGACGCTTCGAAGTGGCACTTTGGGGCAAGTTCTTCTATCCGCTTGCGTCCTGCGTCCTGATGCTGCTGGCCATGCCGTTTGCGCAAATTCAGCCGCGCTCGAGCGGAATCGGCGGTCGCCTCTTCGTCGGCATCTTGATTGGGCTCGTCTTCATCATCCTCAACCGGCTGTTTTCCTATCTGACGCTCATCTACGCCTGGCCTCCGTTTCTCGGCGCTTTGATGCCGGGTGCGCTCTTTCTCGCGCTGGCTGCCTGGCTCACGTGGCGTCTCGAGCGCCGTTGAGCGCTGGGCCAGCCCTCCTTGGCCGAGGCTGCAACGGCTCAAGCAACGTCCAACGAAAAAGGGGCGCTTCAGAGCGCCCCTTTTCTGCCGCGCAACGTGCCGTGCGGGTCACTGACCGTTTTGGACGGGAATGACCGCCGCATAGGTTCGATTCTTCGGACCGCCCTGATAGAACCGAACGTGGCCCGTGACGAGCGCAAACAACGTGTGATCTCTGCCCACGCCAACGTTTTCGCCAGGATGAACCTTCGTTCCGCGCTGGCGGACGATGATCGAGCCGGCCCGGATCAGCTCACCGCCGTACGCCTTGACGCCAAGCCGCTTCGATTGGGAATCGCGCCCGTTTCGCGTGGAGCCGCCGCCTTTTTTCTGCGCCATGGTGTGTTTGCTCCTTTCTCAGTGCTTCGCTTGAGCTGGCGTGACCGTCGCTGCGGGCGCCTCGGCCGTGGCCGGACGCCGCTGCGCCGTCGCCAAGGCCTGCCCATCGGCACCGTAAATCGCAGCGATGAACACTTCCGTGTAGCCCTGCCGATGCCCCTGAGTCTTCTTGTAGTGCTTCCGGCGACGCAGCTTGAAGATACGCACCTTCTCGCCCCTGCCGTGCGCAACCACCGAGGCCTCGACGCGCGCTCCGGCCACGAGGGGGGTGCCGACGATCAAATCGGAGCCCGCGCCAAGGGCAAGCACTTCCTGGAAAGAAACGGTAGAACCGACCTCTGCCGGCAGCTGTTCAACCTTGAATGTTTGACCTGCGACAACGCGATACTGTTTGCCGCCGGTTTTGATCACCGCGTACATGGTGTGAAATGCCCCGAACGAGAAACCAAATTCCGACCTCTCCGCCCTGATCCGGGACTCTCTTCGGCCGGCTTGGAAACCTGGAATTATAGATTGAAAGCCGCCTTCGCGGGAAGCACATTTTCACCCTCGCCGAGTCAAGACCGGCCCGCTGCCCTCACCGCATTCGCGCAGAGGCGCACGGATCGCCCGGTCCTGCCGGGCTGGTCCGCTTCCCCGCCCACGGCCGTTGTCGGCGAGGAGGCTGCCCATGCGGGGCGCCCTCCCTAGAATCCCAGCATGATGACCGCGATCGACACGGCAACGGGCGCCGCTCAAAATCAGCTTGAACCCCTCTCGGCGATCGCGAAGCACTTAGAGCGCCCGCTGCGTCAACTCGATGCGCAGTTGCAAGCGGCGCTCGCCTCCGACGTTCCGCTCGTCAACACGATTGCGCACTACATCGCCAATGCAGGCGGCAAACGGATCCGGCCTATCCTCGTCTTCCTGGGATGCGAGGTCTTCGAAGGCAGCGCGAGCAGCCCGGCAGCCGTTCAACTGGCGGCAATCGTCGAGCTGATCCACACCGCCACGCTGCTACACGATGACGTCGTCGATCAGTCGGACTTGCGCCGCGGACGGCCAACGGCCAATGCCGAGTTCGGAAACCCGGCAAGCGTTCTCGTGGGCGATTTTCTCTACAGTCGCGCGTTTCAGCTCATGGTCGCCCTCGGCAAGCCAGAGGTGCTCGAGGTACTCGCCAACGCCACCAATCGAATCGCTGAAGGCGAGGTCATGCAGCTCATGGCGCTCGGACGTCTTGACCTGAGCGTCGCGGAATACTTGCGCGTCATCGAGGCGAAAACGGCAAAACTCTTCGAAGCGGCCGGAGCGCTCGGCGCAATTGCTGCAGGAGCCGAGCCCGCGCTGGTTCAGAAAATGGCCGACTACGCCCGTCACCTCGGTGTTGCCTTCCAGATTGCCGACGACGTGCTCGACTACCGCGGCCACGCCCAACGGCTCGGAAAACGCCTCGGTGATGACCTGGCCGAAGGAAAGCTGACCTTGCCCATCATCATGGCGTTCGAACGCTCAGACCCGACCACCACTGAACAACTCAAGCGCGTCCTCACCCACAACCGCGAACATGCGGACGAACATGACGCAAGCGAACTCGCTCACGTCTACGCAGTACTTGAATCATGCGGCGCATTCAATGCGAGTCTCGCCGTGGCACACGCCGAGGCGGAATGCGCGCGGACGATCGCGCGGTCTCTGCCTGGCGCCTCAGCCGCAAAGCACTGGATGCTAGAATTGGCCTCCTATGCAGTGAGCCGCGATCGCTGAATCTCAGGCCCCACGCCGCGCGGTTCGCTTGATTTCGGGGTGTAGCTTAGCCTGGTAGAGCGCTACGTTCGGGACGTAGAGGCCGGTGGTTCGAATCCACTCACCCCGACCAATCTGGCAAGCTCTTTCACTGCGAAGGCTTCGCCAACAATTGCCGGCGCTCAACTGCGGTGAGCGATCCTGCAAAAAAGTCCGCGTGATCAAACCGGCCGTTGAATTGAACCGGCCGTTGCTTGTCTGACCGCATTGGCATGACTGGCCCGTTTTGGCTTTCGCCATCGCATGCGGTGGTCCTCTTCGACGGCCCGGATGCGGGCGCGTTTCTTCAGTCCCAACTGACCAATGATGTTGCGGCGCTCACAGAAGGCGCCTGGCAATGGCAGGGCTATTGCACCGCCAAAGGGCGTCTCGTCGCCACATTTGCGCTTGCCCGACTCGGGCAGACGCGCTACGCCGCGGTGGTACACGATTCCCTCGCGCAAGCACTGGTCAATCGCCTGACGATCTTTCGCCTGCGCTCGAAGGTGAGTCTGCTTATCGAGCCGGCTCTGGCGCTCGCCTTTGCGTTGCCCGGGACCCCACCGCAGCCCAAGGCGTTGCTGGCCACCTGGGCGGTCGCGCCCGGGCTTACCTTTGCGATTGCTCAAGCGCAGGGTCAAGGGCTTGCGCGTGCCGGTGCGGAGCAAGTCGAGGCACTCCGCCTAGCGCTCATCAGGGCGCACATCCCCGAAGTCACCGCGGCGACCACCGAGCACTTCGTGCCGCAGATGATTGGCTGGGACCGGGTGACCCCGGGCGGTGGGGTGAGTTTCTCCAAGGGCTGCTATCCAGGGCAAGAAGTCGTTGCTCGCGCCCACTATCGTGGCGCGGTCAAAAAGCACCTGGAACACGTTGAGTTGCCACTCGAGCCTGTCCGAAGTCCCGGGCAATGGGTCGTGCTCGCCGATGGCCGCGAAGCGGAAATCTGCAACATCGCGCGCGACACGCAGGCCCAACTGGCCCTCGTGGTCGTTCAAGGCACTGAGTCTTCGACGTCTGGGTCCAGCTGAGCCGAGGACGTCGACGCTGGGGCCGGTCCACGAGCATGCCTGCGCGCTTCCACGACCAGTTGCTCGATGTTGCGAGCGATGCCGCGAAAAATATCGACTTCCTCGCGTTCCAGACGAGTGCGCGCAAACAGGCGTCTGAGCCGCGGCCATAACCGCCTCGGGTGCCGTGGGTCAAAAAACCCCGATTGCGTGAGCGCACGCTCCAAGTGGGCAAACATTTGTTCGATTTCGGCTTGTGTTGCGGGCTGTTGGGGTGCTGCGTCATAGCCGCCACCCAACCCTGCCGCCATGCGTAGCTCGTAACAAACCACCTGCACCGCGCTGCCGAGATTGAGCGAAGCGTAGTGCGGATTGGTCGGGATATAAGCCAGGCGGTGACACAAAGCCACCTCGGTGTTGTCCAGGCCGCTCATTTCGCAACCAAACACCACGGCCACGCGCCCGACCAGCGCCTCGCCGATACAGTGGCGCGCTGCCGTGCGCACATCGCTGACGCTTGCCACGAAGTCCCTTCGGCGAGCCGAGGTGCCCACCACCCAGGTACAGTCGGCAATAGCGGCCGCAAGGGTGGGGTAAATCTGTGCCGTCTCGAGCACATCGCTTGCGCCGGAGGCCCGCGCTGTGGCGATTTCGCTCGGAAAGACCTCGGGCCGGACCAGCCGCAGCTGCCCGAGGCCCATCGTCTTCATCGCGCGAGCGGCCGCGCCGATGTTGCCCGGGTGCGACGGACGCGACAAAACGATGACGATTCGCTCGAGCGCTCCGAGGCCGGAACGCGCCGCAAGTGATTCGTCAATCGCCTCCTCCATCGCTCTGATCCCTAAAATTTTGGGTTTTGTGCCTGCGCGACACAGCGCTTGTGCGTGTGCCTTGTCTATGCACCCTATGCTCAATACGGCGATCAAGGCCGCCCGCGCCGCCGGGAAAATCATCCAATACGGCGCGCGCAACCTCGATCGAGTCCTCGCCCAGACCAAACGGCCCGGGGATTTTGTCAGCGATATCGACCGCGAAGCCGAAGCCACGATCGTCAAGATTTTGCTCGATGCCTATCCTGACCACGGGATCCTCGCCGAGGAAGGTACCCCGGCTCCGCGCGGAAACGCTCGGGCCACGCACGTGTGGCACATCGACCCGCTTGACGGGACGACGAACTTCCTGCACGGGGTGCCGCAATATGCCGTCTCGATCGCGCTTGCGGTCGAAGGGGTCGTCACGCAAGCCGTGATCTACGATTGTGCGAAAAACGACCTCTTCACAGCCTCGCGTGGCGCGGGTGCGTTTTTGAACAACCGACGCATTCGTGTCTCAGGCTGCAGCAAACTGCGCGAAGCGCTCATCGGCACAGGATTTCCGTTTCTGGACGGTGCCGACTTCGACACGTATCTCGAACAGCTTCGTTACCTGATGCCGCGCTGTGCGGGGTTGCGTCGCGCGGGCGCAGCCGCGCTCGATTTGGCCTGGGTTGCGGCGGGGTACTACGATGGCTTCTGGGAGATGAAACTCAACCCGTGGGACATTGCCGCCGGTGTCCTGCTCGTTCAAGAAGCCGGCGGCCTCGTGACGGATTTCGAAGGCGAAAGCCGCTATTTCGAAACTGGCTGCATCATCGCCGCGACGCCCAAAATCCTGCCCGAACTGCTCAAGGCGGTGCAACGTCGCGGCTGAGGCGCCTAAAGCCTATTTCCCACGTGCGTTCTGAGGATGAGCGCCACACCCCACACGCCCATGATGCAGCAGTATCTGGCGCTCAAAGCCGAGCACCCGGACAAGCTCGTCTTTTTCCGCATGGGCGATTTCTACGAGCTCTTTTACGAAGACGCCGAGCGCGCGGCTCGTCTGCTCGACATCACGCTCACGCAGCGCGGCGAGTCAGCCGGCAAGCCGATTCCGATGGCCGGTGTGCCCGTGCATTCGGTAGATACCTACCTCGCGCGGCTTGTGCGTCTCGGAGAGACGGTGGCAATCGTCGAGCAGACGGGAACCGAATCCTGCAAGAGCGCCCCCGGCAAGGGACCGATGCAGCGGCGTCTGGCGCGAATCGTCACGCCGGGCACGGTGACCGACGCCTCGCTCGTTGAAGCCCGCCGCGATCGCCTGCTCGGAGCCGTCTACCTGACCGGGGAGCGCGCGGGCGTGGCGCTGCTCGACGCAGCGGCAGGTGTCTTGATCCTGCGCGAGCTTGATCGCTTGGAACTGCTCGCCTATCTCGCGCGTAAAGGTTGCGCGGAGCTGATCGTGCTTGAGGGCAGTCGGCCGGCGATTGAGGCGCTCCTGATCGCGGACCCGCAAGCGCCGCCGATCCGCGAGCGGCCTGCCTACGAGTTCACAGCACAGCGGGCCGAAGAAGAGCTCAAGCGCGCGCTCGACTGCACGAGCCTCGCTCACCTCGGACTTGACGCGGTCCCGTTAGCCGTGCCCGCCGCCGCGGCAGCGCTTGCCTACGTGCGACTCGTCAACGTCGGACAGGGCGTCAGCCTTGAGCGCGTCGATGTCGAGCGCGCCGGAGAGTGCCTCGAGCTCGATGCGGTCACGCTGCGCAACCTTGAAATCCTGAGCACGCTCGCCGGCGATGAGGCCCCGACGCTCTGCTCGATCCTCGATCGTTGTGCGACCGCGCCGGGATCGCGCCTGCTGCGGCGTTGGCTGGTCGAACCGCCGCGTGAGAGCCAAGTCGCACAGGCGCGGCAAGAAGTGATCGCAGCGCTGCTGTCGTGCGAGGGGGGCCGTTTGCTTGAGGGGTTGCGCCGGGATCTGGCACCGCTTGCAGACCTTGAACGCATCGCCGGCCGTATTGTGATGGGCAGCGTTCGCCCACGCGAACTTGCGGCGCTTCGCGCAAGTCTGGCGCGACTGCCCGACCTCGAACGTTGCCTGGCGCGCCTCGAGGTCCCGAGACTCAAGCCGTTGCGCGAAGCGCTTAGCGTCGATCCAGCCTGGCACGCGCTGCTTGCCAAGGCAATTGCCGAGGAGCCTGCCGCCTCAATCCGTGACGGCGGCGTAATCGCCACCGGCTACCACACCGAGCTCGACGAGTTGCGAACCCTCGCAAGCGACAGCAGCGCGTTTCTTGCGGCGCTTGAAGCGCGTGAACGCGAACGCACCGGTATCGCCAACCTTCGCGTCGAATACAACCGCGTGCATGGGTTCTACATCGAGGTCACGCAAAGTCAGCTGCATCTCGTACCGCCCGAGTACAAGCGCCGTCAGACGCTCAAAAACGCCGAGCGCTTCATTACCCCGGAACTCAAAGCGTATGAGGATCGCGCGCTGGCTGCCCAAGAGCGGTCGCTTGCGCTCGAACGCGCGCTTTGGGAGGAGTTATTGCAGCGCCTCTGCGCCGCGGCCTCGCCGCTTCGCGCGGCTGGGCGGGCGCTTGCCGAGATCGATGTCCTGTGCACGCTGGCCGAGCAAGCGCGCCGCGGCGGTTGGGTACGGCCGCAGTGGAGCTCGACCCCATGCCTTGAAATCAGGGCTGGCCGCCATCCGGTCGTCGAAAGCCTCGTTGAGGATTTCATCCCCAACGACCTCGTCCTCGACGCCCGATGCCATTTCCTGCTGATCACGGGGCCCAACATGGGCGGCAAAAGCACCTATATGCGCCAAGCGGCGTTGATCGCCTTGCTTGCACACATGGGCAGTTTCGTGCCCGCACGCGCGGTGCGCCTCTGCCCACTTGACCGCATTCTGACTCGTATCGGTGCGAGCGACGATCTTGCCTCGGGCCGATCCACCTTTATGGTGGAGATGACGGAAGCGGCCACGATCCTCGCACGGGCCACACCGAACTCGCTCGTGCTCATCGACGAAATCGGACGCGGAACCTCAACTTTCGACGGGCTCGCACTGGCCACCGCGATCGCGCGGCGACTGATCACGCGCAACCGTCCGTTGACGCTGTTTGCCACGCACTATTTCGAGCTCACCCAGCTCGTTGCCGCGTATCCACAGTGCGCCAACGTGCACGTGAGCGTGATCGAACGCGGCGAGCGCATCGTCTTTTTGCACGAAGTCAAGCCCGGTCCGGCCAACCGCAGCTATGGCCTCGAAGTTGCCAAGCTTGCCGGTTTGCCCGCCGAGGTGGTGCGCGATGCGCGCCGCGAGCTCGAACGGCTCGAGCAGCACTTCGCGAAGAACAACCCGCAGATGGATTTGTTTGACGCCGCGCCAGCACCACCGTCAAGCGAGCCGGTCCCGCGCAACGAGACTCACACCGCAGAACCCACCCCGGAGGTTGCCGCGCTACTTGCAGCGCTGGCGGCGCTCGACCCGGACGAGCTGTCGCCGCGCGACGCACACGCACGGCTTGCACAGTTCATCCTCGCCGCGCAAGAACTTACTTCCAGCCCACGCGGTTGACGATTTCTTGCGCGAGCCGCTGGTGCCGGCCGAGCACGGCCATGCTGATCGTATCCGCCTTCCAGCCCGTACCGAGGCTTTCGAGCTCCTTATTCTGGACGCGCACGCTCGGCACGATCGGCCACTCGTTGTTGCCGTCGGCGAAGTAGCGCTGCGCCTCGTCGCTGACGAGATACTCGAGAAAACGGATCGCATTTTCGCGATTGGGGGCGTGCTTGAGCACACCGCCGCCCGAGATGTTCATGTGCACGCCACGATCGGCCTGGTTGGGCCAGATGACGCTCAGATGTTGCATGACGGCGCGATCCTCGGGGCGCGCGCTCTTGAGCAGGCGCGCCATGTAGTAGCTATTGGCCAACGTGATCGAGCACTCGCCTGCGGCCACCGCACGCAGCTGATCGGTGTCGCCTCCCCTGGGCGGGCGTGCAAGATTGGCCACCACGCCACGAGCCCACGCTTCGGCGGCCGCAGCCCCTTTGTGTTCGATGATTGAGGCGAGCAGCGACAGCATGTAGACGTGCGAGCCACTGCGCGTGCAGATCTGCCCGCGCCAGCGAGGATCGGCAAGATCTTCGTAGGTCTTGATCGCCTCGGGATTGACCTTGCGTTTATCGACGACGATCACGCGCGCCCTGGACGAAAGTCCCCACCACGTGCCGTTGGGCAAGCGGTATTGGGGCGGAATTCTCGCGGTCAACACCGGCGAATCGATCGAGGCGAACAAACCTTCTTGCTCGGCGAGCCATAGCCGGCCCGCATCGACCGTCAGAAAGACATCAGCGGGTGAATTGGCGCCCTCGTTCTTGATGCGCTGAAACAGCTGCTCCTCGCCCGCCTCGATTCGATTGATCCGAATCCCCGTGGCTTTCGTGAAGTTGGCATAGAGCGCCTCATCGGTCGAATAGTGACGCGCCGAGTAGAGGTTGACCACGCGCTCCTGGGCCAGCCCCGGCCAAGACGCGGCAAAGCACACCGCCACCAGGACCGTCCTCGCGCCCGTCCGCAAAGCCGCCCACGGGCCCTGCATCGCAAAACACACTGAGCGAAACGACTTCATGCCAGACACCTTTCCGTAAAAACCAGTCAAGCCATGAGGGGCGGCGCACCGAGGCCGCACCTGCGTGATCAGAATTATATCGCGAACGATTCTCATTTAGCTTCGCGAAAAACAGGACGGCGCCGTGTGCGTTGTATCGATCGGACGGCTAGCGATTCGGGCGAGCCTCGAGCGCTGAGCGGATCGCTTCGAGGACCTGCACCGTCTCAGGCGGGCGTCCTCGCGCCCCGAGACTAGCCACGTAGCCACGTCCACGAAGTCCGACCAGTGCCGGGTCGTGGTCGCAGTAAATGCCCACGGTCGGAACGCCCAACGCGGCCGCAAGGTGGGAAAACCCCGTGTCGAGCCCGACACACAGCCGCGCGCGGCCCAACACGGCGGCAGCTTCCGACAGCCCGAGAAACGGGGGCACATCGCCATCCGATTGTGCCGCCAGGGCCACACAGCGCGAGGCTTCTCGCGAGTTCCCCCACAGCCAGACGAGCCACAACCCCGAAGCGAGCAGCTTCCGGGCCACCTGAAGCCAGCGGTTTTCCGGCCAGAGCTTGGAAGCGCGCGACGCGCCGGTCACAAGCACCGCGTAGGGCTCGCGACTCGGGCGCCAGCCCCACGGGGGCGCCGCGATCCCGAACTCGGCTGCGCCGTCGGGGCGATAGCCCAGGCTCAGGGCAGCCAGCTGTCGCGAGCGCTCGATCGCGTGCAGGGTCGGCTCGACAGCACTGCGGCGCGCGTAAAACAAAGGCGCCAACCATTCCCGCGCACTACCGAATCCGTAACCGTGGACCGGACCACGCGCTTGCAATGCCCAGAGCGCGCTTTTGGCCAGCCCTTGGAGATCGAGCACAAGGTCATAGCGCTCTTCACGTAGGGTCCGCCGCGCTTCGCGCAGCTCGGTCAGCGTCGCCGCGGACCACAACGATTTGCGCCACCGCCGCCAAGCGATCGGCACAACGCGCCGCACGGCCGGATGCAGCGCGGGAATGGGCGCAAACGGCTTTTCCACGAGCCAATCGATGAGCGCGCCGGGCAGGTGTCGTGCAATATCCGAGACCGCCGGCAAGGTATGCACGACATCGCCCATGGAGGAAGTCTTCACGAGCAGAATCTTCATCAGCGGCTCCCGCCGGCTTCACGGCGCCTCAGTTAGCGTGAGGCCGGGGTGGCCGCTGCCTCGGCCACAAGCACCGGGTTGTAGCGCGGATCGTTGTACATCTTGAACTGGCGATAGACCTTGAACCAAGCGCGGCCTGCGCGGCAGTCGGCAAGCAGCTCATCGAGACAAGCCGCCAAATCGGCCCGCTGTTCGTTGAGCCGTTCCAAGCGCGCACGTGCCGCGATGCGGTGCTCTTCTGGCACATCTTGCCGCTCGCTCTGCGCACGCATCGCGCGCACTTTGAGCGCGAGGATCGACAGGCGATCGATCATGCTGCCCGCGGTCTCGCTGTTGAGCCGCGCGCCTGGGTGTACGCGCGCCACTGGCCGATCCGTGGCCACGGTGGCCGGATCGACAAGCCCGAGCGCAAGCAACAGCAATTCATCGACACGTTCGGTCGCGTCGTTTCGCGCCTGGTTGTAACGGTCAATAGCCCGTTTGTTGGCCGCGATCTCGGCGTCGCTGACTCGCGTGCGCCGGGCCAAATCTTCCTCGTCCCACAGCAGCGCGTTGTGGCGATGATTGACAGCGATCCAATACCACAGGCTTGAGGGATCGAGCTCGGGCATCTGCCGTGGCCAATCGGGATGGCGAAAACAAGTCTCATGAAAGGCGCATACCGTGGCGCCCGAAACGTTTTCCAACGCGCTGTAATCGTTCGCAGTCATGGCTTGGCAATCACCTGGAGATCTCGCGACCAACATCAATTGCACCGCCCCGCGCAGGCGCCTTCGCACGCGCACACGGGCCACGGTTGCAATCCGCTTGGAGGTGACTTCACGAATAATTATCGGCCGCCCCGCGCGGGCGGCGCCCGTCCGCTCAGTTGCTCGCCTGTGCCCCCCTCATTGGATTCTGGCCCTGTATCGGCTCGCTGCGCCATCGCGCCGCGCTTGCTCGTCCGAGTGCGCAATTTCATCGGCGATGTCGTGCTTGCCTTACCTGCGCTCGAGCGACTGGCCGCGCGAGGGCTCTCGCTCGAACTTGTCGGCAAGCCCTGGCTGCGGGCGCTGCTTTCGGCCTATGACTGGCCCGTGCACGTCTACCCGGCACGGATTGCCGACCGTGTGAGGCTACTGCGTTCCCTACGCGATCCATCCGAGGCGCCCGGCCCGGGCCGCCGCATCGATGCCGTGACTTTTGCAACCTCGTTTTCGAGCGCCTTCGAGCTGCGCTTGGCGGGCTGGCGCGCGTTCGGCTACCGCACGGAGGGCCGCAGGCTCTTTCTGGCCGAAAGCACCCCCATTCGGTGGGGCGAGCACGCACTTGCCTCCTATTGGCGACTAACCTCGGCCCTGCTGGCCGATCCGGCGCCGCCACCAGCCTATGCCACGCTGCGGCTGACTGCGGAGGCGCTGCGCCGAGCGCGCCGCCTGTGCCAGGAGCGGGCAATCGGCGCCGGCTACGTGGTGCTCGTGCCATTCGCTGGCGGCACCTTCGAAAAATTGGACAAACGCTGGCCACATTTCGATGCGCTCGCAGCGCGTCTGCGCGCGGCGGGCTACACGCTGCTCATCGTCCCCGGTCCGAATGAGGTGGCCGAAGCGCACCGGCGCTTTCCCGATGCGCACGTGCTCGAGGGCATCGAACTCGACGTCTACGCGGCACTCTTGCGTAATGCAACACTCACGATCGCAAACGACACGGGACCGGGCCACATCGCCGCAGCCGTGGGTGGGCGACTCTTGTCCGTCCTCGGTCCGACCAAAGTCGAGCAGTGGGGCGCCCTCGGCCCCAGGGTCACCATCGTGCGCTCTTGGCCGACATGGCCTTCCCCCGAGGCCGTCTTCGAAGCCGCTTTGGAGCTTCTCAACCGCGCCGATCCTCCATTCTCCAGTGCGCAGCCGGAGTCGTAAGCAAAGCCAAGTGCAACGGATACCAGACCGACTCCGTGGCGATGTAGAGCGGCGAGTCGACAAGCGAATGAACCGCAAAGGTGGCCACGAGGGCAACGCCCACCAAACGGTCAAGCGGGTCGAGCCGCCAAACGCTCGCACAGGCAATCACCCACCAAAGCGCAAGGCCAATGAGGCCCAAAGCCCCAAGTTGCACCCCGAGGAACAGCCACTGATTGTGCGGGTTGTAGCGGCCGACCTCGCACCAGACCGATGTTTTCGCAACACGGCAAAACTGCTCGCCGTAGGCTCCGGTTCCCCAACCCATGAACGGCCGCTCGCGGATGAGCTCCCAAGACAGGCGTGCAAACTCCGCTCGGCGCCCGACCGAAGTCTCCACGGCCGTCTCGCCGCCGGCACGAGCCTCTTCGAGCGCCATTCGCGTTCGCTCGCGGACGAGCTCCGAGCTCATGGCCGCCGCGCCGAAGGCAACCAACAGCGCCGGTGCCGCAAGCGCCCAGCGCCGCACGCGAAGGAGCAAAACGGCCACGAGCAGCAGGTTGACGAGCAACGTCAGATACCCCGTGCGTCCTTGAACAAAAAAGAGGATGTTGGCCACCGACAGCACGGCCAGCAACAGCCAAAGCATCACGCCGGGCGTCAAGCCGCCGCTCAAACTGCGGCGCACAGCCTCGGCCAGAGCCACCACGGCAAATACCGACATCATCACGTTTTGCGTGATGTGATGCTTGAAGATGTAGTGATCTCCCACGGCGAGCTCGCGCGTGGCACGCGCCCCCGGGAAAGGCCACAGTGCGTGCACGTAAGACAGTCCGAGCGTGAGCAGCATGGCCGCCGCCCAAGCCATGAGAGCTCGCCGCCGCCACTGTTCGTCGACAACGACCGATACGACGATTGCCACCAGCAACAGCCGGGCATATTTTTCGATGTGGCGCCAGCTTTCGCCCCAGGGCACGGGTGACCAGCTCGCCGCGCACACAATCAGCAGCCATAGCCCGATCGAGGCAAGCGCCAACGGATGCGCGCGAATGCGCTGCCAACGCGCACGGAGCTCCCCTGCCGCAAGCCATGCAAGCACGAGAAGCGCCGAGATCACGTTGCTTGCGGCGCTGCTCAGCGGCACGGCAAAAGCAAGCGCAACGACGAGCCAGAGCGCGGCGCCGCTGGCCACCTCTTGAATCGGGTTGCGGCGCTCAGACCGCGGAGGCGATTCGGCACGCCACATGAGGCGATTGTAGGTAGCGCCCGCGCGCAGGTCCGGTTTCTACAATCCCGTCCATGCGACCCATGGCTTTCTTCCCCACCCCCGAGGACTGTGCGCGGGCGTTCTACGAAGCCCTCGACGCGGCGGATCTCGAAGGCACCATGGCCGTCTGGTCCGATGAAGAAGACATCTGCTGCGTGCATCCGGCTGCCCTGCCGCTCTACGGCTACGCGGCCATCCGCGCGGCCTGGGATGCGATCTTTCGCAACGGCCCGCGCATGCGCATCGAACTGCGCGACGAGCGCTGGGTGCGCACGCTCAGCATGGTCGTGCAGCACGCCGTGGAGTGGATCTACCTCGGCGATGATTCCACCCCGCGCGGACCGGTCTTCGTGACCAATCTGTACATCCGTGCCCCGCAAGGCTGGCGCTTGCTGACGCACCACGCCTCGCCGCTCAACGCCGGCCCCGGCGCACTCGCCGGTCAAGTCGTGTTGCACTGAAGCGGCACTGATCGCGGCTCAGCAACCGCCTCTGACCGCGGCTTGCCTTGTCGGCACAAAACCTTTCGCCTCCCCGCTAAAGGGCGAGCGGGGTTGGCACGGCCGCGTCCTGCTGCGCGGCATGGCAGGCCACATCTCGTCCCAGCACCGGCGCGAGCATCGGCCGCTCGCGCATGCACCGCTCAAAGCAGCGCGGACAGCGCGGATGAAAGGCGCAGCCCGGCGGTGGTGCAAGCGGATTCGGAACTTCGCCGGCCACGGGCGTGCGCGCCTTGCCGGTCCTTTTGAGATCCGGAATCGCATCGAGCAACATGCGCGTGTACGGATGCTGGGGCGCACTGAACACCTTGCGCTTGTCGCCGATTTCGACCAAACGTCCCAGGTACATGACGCCGACCCGATCGCTCACGTGATGCACGACTTGCAGATTGTGCGAAATGAAAAGGTAGGTAAGCCCCATCTCGCGCTGCAAGTCTTTCATGAGATTGAGAACCTGCGCTTGCACGGACACATCAAGCGCCGACGTCGGCTCATCGCAGATCAGGAATTCAGGATGACTTGCAAGTGCGCGTGCGATCGAAATGCGCTGGCGCTGTCCGCCTGAGAACTGGTGCGGATACTTGTCGCCGTCACGCGCCGTGAGTTTGACGTAGCCGAGCAACTCGGCAACGCGCTTGTCGATGGCAGCGCGATCGGTCAGTAAACGATGCGTGCGGATCGGTTCAGCGATGATGTCGGCCACGCGCCAGCGCGGGTTCAGGCTCGCGTAGGGGTCCTGAAAAATCATCTGAACCTTGCGTCGCAGCGCGCGCCCGGCTTCGCTGCGCTCCGGCGTGCGGTGGACATCGATTCCATCGATGCGCACCCGACCCGCGCTAGGACGATAAAGCCCAACGATGAGCCGCGCCACCGTCGACTTGCCGCAGCCTGACTCACCGACGAGCGCGAGCGTCTCGCCACGCTGAATCGTAAAGCTCACCTCGCTGACCGCGTGTAGAAAAACCTTGGGCCGGCCTTCGAGCAGGCGGTTCAGCCACGGCGGCGACACGTCGAACACGCAGGAGAGGTTTTCGACTTCGACGAAGGCACTCATGAGCTGTTCAGGCTGCGCTGTGAAGCCAACAAGCCGCCTCCGAGCGCCCCACAGCAACGAGCGTGGGCCGCTCCTGCCGGCAGCGGTCGAAGGCCTGCATACAGCGTGGATGAAACGCACAGCCGGCGGGAATGGCATCAAGCCGCGGCATCGCCCCCTCGATTTGCACGAGCCGCTCGCGTTCGACCTCGAACTCGGGAATCGAGCCCATGAGGCCGATCGTATACGGGTGCTTGGGCGCGTGAATCACTTCCTCCACGGGCCCGATCTCGACCAAGCGCCCGGCATACATCACCGCGACGCGGTCGGCCGTCTCGGCAATCACGCCCATGTCATGCGTGATGAGCATGACCGCGGTGCCGTGCTCGCGGCAAAGCCGTTTGAGCAAGGAGATGATTTGCGCCTGGATCGAGACATCGAGCGCCGTGGTCGGTTCATCGGCGATGATGACCCTTGGCTCGGCCGCAAGGGCAAGTGCGATGACGACGCGCTGCCGCATGCCTCCCGAGAACTGATGCGGATAGTGCTCGATGCGCTCGCGCGCTGCCGGAATGCCGACCTCTTCGAGCAGCGCGATGGCCCGCTGCCGGGCCGCTGCCTCGGAGAGGTCCAAGTGGGTCCGGATCGTCTCGATGAGCTGCCGACCGACCGTGTAGAGCGGATTGAGCGAGGTGAGCGGGTCCTGAAAGATCGCACCGATCTTGCGACCGCGCAGTCGGCGCATCGCCTCTGGCGGTAGCTGATCGATGCGCTCAGCTTCGAGCCACACCTCACCGCGCGCAATCCGGCCCGGCGGCTCGAGTAAACCGATGATGGCTGCGCCAGTCAGCGACTTGCCCGCTCCCGATTCACCGACCACGCCGAGCACCTCCCCGGCTGCGATGGAAAAGCTCACCCCATCGACCGCCTTGAGTACGCCGCGCCGCGTCGGGAATTCCACATGCAGATCGCGGACTTCGAGAACGGGTGGCGCGGGCATCTGAGAGGCGCGGCGAGGGCGGCGATCAGCGCTTCGGGACCGGGATCGGCTTGTCGAGCTGCGCCGGCATCACGGCCTGCACAGGCGCGGTAGCCCCATAGGGCTGACACCCCGGCACCGGCTCAGCGTGGTCGATGACCAGCTCGAAATCGGGCGAAAGCGAACTCCTGCGCTGCGCGGCGAGCCAATAGCGCACGCAACGCTTGACGTGAAAGTCAAACTCCTTGCGCACCGGCTCGCGCATCCCCGCCACCGGCGGCGCCTCGACCGTTAGCCGGCGAAAGCCAGCATCGACGTAGCGCGGGTTATGCAGGCTGTAGACCCCATCGACCGCGGTGATTGCCACCGGGTAGCGGTTGATGTGGGTGCGCGTATAGACATTGCCGTCCAGCACAGCCTCCCACTGATGCGCACAACCGACCACCGAGGAAGCAACCAGAACCCAACAAAGAGTCACGCAACGGCTCATACCGACTACCTCAACTTCGGGTTCAAGGCATCGCGCAACCAGTCGCCGAGCAAGTTGACCGAAATCACCATCACGACGAGCGCGATTCCGGGGAATATCGTGATCCACCACTCGCCGGAAAACAAGTAGTTTTGCCCTTCGTTGATCAACGTCCCGAGCGAGGGCTGCGTCGGAGGCATGCCGACCCCCAAAAACGATAGCGTCGCCTCGGTGAGAATCGCATTGGCCATGCCGAGGGTGGCAATCACGAGCACGGGCCCGAGAGCGTTCGGCAGCACGTGGTAGAGCATGATTCGCCACCGCGGCACACCGATGAGGCGCGCCGCTTGAACGTACTCTTTGTTCTTCTCGACCAAGGTCGAACCGCGCACGGTTCGCGCATACTGAACCCAGCCGGTCAGCCCGATCGACAAAATGATGACGTAGAGCGCGAGCTGCTCTTGCGCTTCGCGCGGGAGGACCGTCCGGCCGATTCCCGAGATGAGCAAGGCGATCAAAATTGCCGGGAAGGAGAGTTGGATATCGGCCAGCCGCATGATGAAACTCTCCAGTCGCCCGCCGACATAACCGGCCACGAGACCAAGCGTGACCCCGATCAGCATCGACATGAGCGTTGCCGAAAACGCCACAAGCAGCGAGATGCGGCTGCCGTAGAGGATCGTGGACAAAATGTCGCGCCCTTGCTGGTCGGTTCCCAGCGGAAATGCCGGTGAGCCCCCGGGCAAAAACGCGGGCGGCAAATTGGAGTTCGCGAGCGACACCTGGGCAAGATCGTAGGGATTGTGCGGGGCAAGCACCGGCGCAAGGATGGCACCAAGCACGCACAAAAGCGCCACAAGCGCGGCCGCAACGGTCAGCGGGGAGTGCGTGAAGCTCCACCACAGGTCGCTATCCAGGATGTTGCGGAGGCTGCGAAGCATCGTCGCGAAGCGTCGAGCAAGCTCAAAGCGGCAAGCCGCGCTCAACCAGGCGAACGAAATAGCGCACGCCCTGCGGAATGATCGCGTCGCAGAAGTCGTAGCGCGTACTATGCAGGGGCACGAGCGGCTGGCCCGGAATTGCCTGGCCGATCACCGCATAACAGCCTGGCCGCTCGCGCAACATGAAGGAGAAGTCCTCCCCACCCATCGAGGGGACGTAATTCATGTCGGCGTTGTCGGGACCCCAAACCTCGCTTGCCACGGCGTGCGCGAACTCGGTTTCGGCTGGCGTATTGACCACCGGTGGATAGCCGCGGCGATAGGTCAGTCGCCCCTGCGCGCGATACGCGGCACACACCCCCGCGACAAGCTCGCTGAGGCGCGCCTCGATCAGGTCGCGAGTGGCCTCGTCATAGCTGCGCACGGTGCCCGTCATAACGACCCGATCGGGCACGACGTTCGACGCCGGAAGATCGCCCCCTTCGATCGCGCTTACGCCCACCACGGCCGGCTCAAGCGGATTGACGCTGCGCGACACCACGGTTTGAATCGCAAGCACCAGCTGGGCCGCCACAACCATCGGGTCACAGAGCAGGTGCGGTCGCGCTGCATGACCCCCGCGCCCCGTCACTTCGATCTCGAAGCTATCGGCAGCGGCCATGAAGGGCCCCACGCGCGATCCCCACTTGCCGATTTCAAGCTCGGGCCGATTGTGAACGGCAAAGATCCGTTCGCAATCGAAACGGCGAAACAAGCCTTCCTCGCACATCACGCGGCCTCCGCCACCGCCCTCTTCTGCCGGCTGGAAAATCAAATGCACGGTTCCCGCGAACCGGCGCGTTTCCGCCAGGTAGCGCGCCGCGCCGAGCAGCATCGCCGTATGTCCATCGTGCCCGCAGGCGTGCATCACGCCCTTTCGCCTCGAGGCGTAAAAAAAACGGTTTTGCTCGGCAATCGGCAGCGCATCCATGTCGGCACGTAAGCCCATCGACCCGCCGCGCCGCCGGCCCCGGATCACCCCGACGACTCCCGTGCGCGCGATTCCCGTGTGCACTTCGTCGACGCCGTAGTCGCGCAACTTTTGCGCAACGAGCGAGGCCGTGCGATCGCAGTCAAAGCCGAGTTCGGGGTGAGCATGGAGGTGGCGGCGAACCGCGACCAATTCATCGATGAGCGGCTTCGGTAACTCAACCCCGCTCACGCCAGCTCCCGCTCGGCAATGGCCGCCAATAACCCCGCCCCGGTCGGGATGATTGCATCGTCGAAGTCATAACGCGCATGATGTAAGCCAACTCCGGGCAGACATTCGGCCCCGACCCAAATGTAGGCGCCCGGAATCGCTTCGAGGAAGAAGGCAAAGTCTTCGCCGCCCGTGTTGGGCGTGAAATCGGTCAACACCCGCTCGGGTCCGAACAGCTCGCGCGCGACCTCGGCCGCAAGGGCAGCTTCTCGCGGATGATTGATCGTTGCGGGATAGCCGCGCAGAAAGCTGACTCGCCCCACGCAACCGTAAGCCGCTGCTGTGTTTTCGACGAGACGAGCGAGCCTGTCTTCGACAAGGCGCTGCACCTCTTTGCGGTAGGTGCGCACCGTGCCAATCATGCGCACGGCGGGAGGGATCACGTTGTAGGTATCCATCTTGCCGGCCTCCATCGCGCAGACACTCACCACCACGGCATCGCAGGGGTCGACATTGCGCGAGGCAATCGATTGAATGGCAACCAGCACGTGACCCGCCGTCAACACGGGATCGGCGACAAACTGCGGCATTCCACCGTGGCCACCGCTGCCTTCAATCACGATTTCGATGCGGTCGGCCGCGGCCATCATCGGCCCGCTTCGCACCGCGACCACACCACGAGGCACCCACGGGGCGTTATGCAGCCCGTAGATTGCCCGCATCGGAAAGCGCGTGAGCAGCCCGTCCTCGAGCATCGCCTTGGCTCCCGCGCGGCCCTCCTCAGCCGGCTGAAACACCGCGTAGACCGTGCCCGCGAAGCGACGCGTGGCCGCGAGGTAGCGAACCGCCCCGAGCAACATCGTCGTGTGCCCATCGTGACCGCAGGCATGCATGAAACCGGGGCGTTTCGAGGCCCAAGGAAGCCCGGTTTGCTCATTCATCGCCAGACAATCCATGTCCGCGCGCAGCCCAATGGCATCGGTCCCGGCGCGCGCGCCGCGGATCACCCCAACCACGCCGGTGCCTCCGATGCCGCTGTGCACTTCATCGGCCCCGTAGGCACGGAGCCGTTCGGCCACAAGCGAAGCGGTCCGTCGCTCCTCATAGGCTAGCTCGGGATGCTCATGCAGCTCGCGCCTGAGCAAGGTGAGCTCGGCGTGGTGGGCGAGGATGGCTTCAACGGGCGGGGGCAGGGTTGTCACGGAAGCTTTTCTCCCGGCTCGCGCTCAGGGGCTGAGCGCCGAGCGCTCGATGCGCAACCTCGGGTCAACGACGTAGTAGAGCAAATCCACGATCAGGTTGATCGTGACAAACACCAAGGAGATCAACACGAGATAAGCAGCCATCACCGGAATGTCGGCAGCCTGAACCGATTGGATGAACAAAAACCCCATCCCGGGCCACTGAAACACGGTCTCGGTCACGATCGCAAAGGCGATGATGCCGCCCAATTGCAAACCCGTGATCGTCATCACGGGCACCAGGGTGTTCTTGAGTGCGTGGCCGAAATGGATCGCGCGGTTTGTAAGCCCGCGCGCACGAGCAAACTTGATGAAATCCGTGCGCAACACTTCGAGCATCTCGCTGCGCACGAGTCGCATGATGAGCGTCATCGTGCCCAGCGACAAGGTCATCGCCGGCAGCACCAACGCGCGCAGACCATCCCACGTGAGAAATCCGGTGCTCCACCAACCCAGCTGCACGACCTCCCCACGCCCGTGCGATGGCAACCACTGCAGCGTCACGGCAAAGATCAGGATGAGCAAAATCCCAATGAGAAAGGTCGGCAGGCTGACCCCAATCAGAGACACCGTGAGCAGCAGGTTTGCCAGAAAGCCACGGCGATAAAGCGCCGTGTAGACCCCCATTGCAACCCCGAACACGAGGGCAATCAAGGCGGCGGTGAAAGCGAGTTCCGCGGTCGCCGGAAAGCGTTCTTTGATCAACGTGGACACGGGCTGAGCCTGCCGAAGCGAGATGCCGAACTCGCCACGCAAGGCATTGCCGACGAACGCCGCAAATTGCACGTAAAAGGGTCGGTCCAGCCCCAACGCCTCCCGAAGTTCAGCCTTCTGCTCGGGCGTAGCGTCCTGCCCGAGCATCAGATTGACAGGATCGCCGACGTAGTTGAACAGCGCAAAGGCCACCAACGCCGTCGCAAGCATCACGAGAGCGGCCTGAAATAGACGGCGAAGAATAAAGGCGAGCATCGCTTCGAACCCGCGCAGACGGCGCCAAAACGCGCGCGGCGCGTGTGGCTGAAATGTTACCGATCTGACCGAGCTTGGGTGTGGCGCGCCGGACTCGTGGCCGGGAGCGCCGCGCCCGGAACACCGCTTGCCGCCGCCTGCCGCGCCGCCTGCGTCGCATACAGGCACACCGCCGCGGCAACCGAGACGTTGAGCGACTCGATCGCCCCCGATATCGGGATAGCAACCAGTCGATCGCAGCGCTCGCGCGTGAGGCGTCGCAAACCGTGCCCCTCGCTGCCAAGCACCCACGCGAGCGGGCCCGTGAGCTCGGCCGTGAACAAGGTCTCCTCGGCTCCCATCTGAGCGCCATAGACCCAGAGGCCGTGCTGCTTGAGCGTCTCAAGCGCTTGCGCCAGGTTGGTGACTTCGATGATCGGGACCATCTCAAAGGCGCCACTGGCGGCCTTGTGCGCCGCAGCCGATCGGGGCGCCGAACCGTGACGTGGCACGATCACGGCATCGACGCCAAAGGCCGCCGCAGATCGCATCGCGGCCCCGAAGTTGTGCGGATCCTGTACCTGATCGAGCACGAGCAACAGCGGCGGCACGGCGCGCCGTTCGGCCTCCGAACACAGGGCATCGAGCGAGGTGGTCAGCACCGCGGGCTCTGCGAGCGCAATGACGCCTTGATGCCGCTCGCCTTGAGCGAGTGCGTCGAGCCGGGCCGCATCAACGCGTTTCGGCTCGAGCTGTGCCGCTCGCGCGGCTGCCAGCAGGTCGCGCATGCGTTGGTCCTCGCGCGCTGCCAGCACATAGAGTTCGACGATCGAATCCGGGTGCCGCGCAAGACGCGCCCGCACCGCGTGAAAGCCGATCAGCCGCTCAAGTTTCATACCTCCCCACACACGCGCTCAAAACGCGGTCAGTACTCGGCCGAACGCGTCAACGCATGACATAATTATGTGAAGCTCAAGCCGACAAGCCGAGGTGCTTGCCAAACGGCACGAGGCCATTCGTGTTGGCCTCGCTTCCATGCGCGCCGGAATAGCTCAGCTGGTAGAGCAGCGCATTCGTAATGCGAAGGTCGTAGGTTCGATCCCTATTTCCGGCACCAATTCCTCGTGTTGCGCTTGCCGCGTTTCCCGGCGAGCGTTCGACGCGGTCAAAACACCGCCAGCTGTTTGGCGGAGGGCGACTCGATCGGGTAGCGTGATTGTGCGATGAAAGAGCAGTCCGGCTCTCAGCGTTCGCCCGCCGTCGCAGGCGCAAGCCGTCTCAAGCGCGCTCGCCGCGGGACGGTTCAAGAAACCAAGGCACGGGCGAAGGCAGCCTCCGCATCGCCGTATGTGCCCGTGTCCTCTTCGCTCAAGGAGGCCAGCTCAACGGGTGTCCAGAGCCTCACGCGCGGCCTGAGGCTCCTGGAAACCTTGGCCGAGGCCGAAGGCGGGCTCTCGCTTACGGTGCTTGCAGCGCGCGCTGATCTGGCGCCCTCAACGACGCACCGTCTACTCAATACGCTCGCTGCCGAGGGCTTTGTCTACCAGTCCCCGGAAACGGGCCACTGGTACATCGGGCTCAAAACCTATCGCGTCGGCGCCGCGTTTCTCGCCACGCGCGATTTCGTTGGCGAAAGCCACGTCTATCTACGCCGTCTCATGGAGACCTCGGGCGAGACCGCAAACCTCTCAATCCTTGACGGGCATCACGTCTGTTTCATCGCGCAGGTGCAATGCCACGAGGTCATGCGCATGCTCGTGCGACTCGGTTCGCGCATCCCCGCTCATGCCTCAGGCTCGGGCAAGGCGATTCTTGCGGCTCTGCCAGACGACGCGCTTGAGGCCTGGCTAAAGGGCGGCGTCCTTGAGCCGCTCACCCCCAAGACGATCACGGATCCGAACGCCCTGCGGCGGCAGCTGGCCACGATCCGTGCGCGCGGCTACAGCTTCGACGACGAAGAAAACGCGCTTGGCTTGCGTTGCGTCGCCGCGGCCATCCATGATGAACATGGCGAGCCACTTGGAGCGATTTCGCTTGCCGGACCGATCGCCCGGCTGAGCGACGAGCGCATTCTGGAACTCGGGCCTCTGGTCGCCCAGACCGCACGCGAAATCACCGAACGGCTCGGCGGCCATCCGCCCTGAACCGCGCGCGACTTCGAGGGCAAGTGCCGTCCGTGCCGGCTCAGGCAGTCGGATAGGTCCCCGGCACGAGAATTGAGCGGTCGACCGCCTGAATGTCGGTGCGCCCGCAGAAAGCCATCGTCAGATCGAGCTCTTTGTGAATGATCTCGAGGGCCTTCAAGACGCCCGCTTCACCCAGCGCTCCGAGGCCATAGAGCCAGGCGCGTCCGATGTAGGTGCCCCGCGCGCCAAGGGCCACGGCCCTGAGCACGTCTTGCCCGGAGCGAATGCCGCCGTCCATGTGTACCTCGATCCGTTGCCCCACTTCGGCCACGATCGCCGGCAGCGCATGGATCGAGCTCGGGGCGCCGTCGAGTTGCCGCCCGCCATGATTGGAGACCACGATCGCGTCGGCACCGACTTCCACGGCGCGGCGAGCATCCTCGGGTTCCATGATGCCCTTGAGAATCAACTTGCCGCCCCAGCGCGACTTGACCCACTCGACATCACGCCAGCTGAGCGCCGGGTCGAACTGCTCGGCTGTCCAGGCGGACAGGGAACGCAAGTCCGTCACTGCCTTGACATGGCCCACGATGTTTCGAAACTCACGGCGTGAGGTCCCGAGCATGCCAAGACACCAGCGCGGTTTGCTGATCATGTTCAACACATTGCGCGCCGTGAGTTTGGGCGGTGCGGATAGGCCGTTTTTCAGATCCTTGTGCCGCTGGCCGAGGATTTGCAAGTCAAGCGTGAGCATGAGGGCCGAACAGCCTGCGGCCTTGGCACGATCGATCAAGCTTGCAACGAAGCCGCGATCTTTCATCACGTAGAGCT
Organism: Casimicrobiaceae bacterium; assembly: GCA_025056355.1. Taxonomy (GTDB): domain Bacteria; phylum Pseudomonadota; class Gammaproteobacteria; order Burkholderiales; family Casimicrobiaceae; genus Casimicrobium. The sequence goes on from JANWWI010000026.1 coordinate 30,517, forward strand.
GAAACCAGAAGGGGTGACCGCCGGTGGCCTCGGCCACATCCTCGATCGAGCAGATGCTCATCGTCGACAGCGTAAAGGGGATGCCGAAGCGCTTCGCCGCAAGCGCACCCAGGATTTCTCCATCCGCGTGCTGCATGCCCGAGAGGCCCGTCGGCGCAATCGCCACGGGCATCGTCACCGCTTGCCCAACCATCGTCGTGCGCGTCGATCGGTGTTCGAGATTGACGGCCACACGCTGGCGAAACTGGATTCGCTGCAGATCGGCTTCGTTGGCGCGATACGTACTCTCGGTCCATGACCCGGAGTCGCAGTAGTCGTAAAACATTTTCGGGACGCGCCGACGCGCCAGGCGACGCAAATCTTCGATGCAGGTGATGAGGCTCATCGTGACACCCTTCGCGTCTCGGAGTTTTTAGCGCCCGCGACCGACTCGATCGAGGCCGCGCACGCGCTGGCCCGGCCCAATGCCGTGTGCGCGAAACCAGCCCTGCTTCATTTCGAGCGCATAGAGCGCGGGCCCCTTCGAAGGCACCGGCGTCTCATCGTGCGGTTTCATGTCCTCGATGTTGAGGATGCGTCCTTCGGCATCGATGAAGGCGATCGACAGCGGCACGTACGTATTCTTCATCCAAAAGGCAAGCGGCTGCGGCTCCGGGAACACAAACAACATGCCGTGATCGGGCGCGAGGGAAAAGCGGTTCATGAGCCCGATGCTGCGCGACTGCGGGTCAGCAGCGACCTCGGCCTTGAGTCGTTTCCCGGCAATCGAGAGCTCAACCGTGGGCAAGCCACGATTGACCAGGCCAGAGGCAGTGCTCCAGACACTGACCCCAAGCAAGCCGAGACACAACGCGAGCCAGGCGGTACGCATTGCCTCTATTGTCCGTGAACGGCGGCCTCGATCGCGCTGCGGCGCAGGGACGGTGCAAACATTAGGATGAAGTCATAAACGTAGCGCCGCAGAAACGCATTGCGTCGCAACCCGACGCGCGTCACGGACGGCGCAAACAAGTGCGACGCATCGATGCGCTTCAGATCAGCGTCGGTTTTTGGATCGTAGGCCATTTCCGCGAGGATTCCGACGCCCATGTTGAGCCGTACGTAGGTTTTGATCACGTCCGAATCAAGCGCCGTGAGTGCAACGTTCGGCGTGAGGCCGGCTTGGGCGAAGGCGCGATCGATTTGCGAGCGTCCCGTGAAGGCCGTGTCGTAGGTGATCAGTGGATAGCGCGCCAGTTCCTCGATCGTGAGCGGCCCGCGTTTGCCGATCGGATGGCGACGCGGTGCAATCACGACGCGATTCCAGCGGTAGCAGGGCAAGGTCACCAGTAGCGGGTCAAGCGAAAGCGCTTCGGTGGCGATCGCCAAATCGGCTTCGCACGAGGCCACGGCATCGGCGCACTGTTTCGGATTGCCCTGCCGAAGTTTGAGACGCACTTCGGGATAGCGCGCCGAGAACTGCGTGATCACCCGCGGAAGCACGTAGCGCGCCTGCGTGTGGGTCGTGGCGATCGTGAGCACTCCGGAGCGGGCGTTGGCCAGTTCGGAGGCCAAAGCTTTCAAACTCAGCGTATCGGCATGAACGCGCCGCGCAATGGCAAATGCCTCTCGGCCCGCCGGGGTCAGACCGACGAAACGCTTTCCGCGTCGCTCAAACAGTGGCAGTCCGAGTTCGCCCTCGAGCGCACGAATATGCTTGCTCACGACCGGCTGGGTCGTGTGCTGCGCCTTGGCCGCCGCGGAGACGCTGAAGCCGTGCTCAACGACGGCGCAAAAGAGTTTGATCGATTGCAGATTCACTGCTTTCGGCCGCGCGAGTTCTCGCCTGGCACCGGAGCAACGGCAGCCCTAAGCATAGTCCTCCGTAGAATCGCGCTGCTTCGATGACCCGCCGTCTCACGGTTCATGCTCAGCATCCACAACGACGCCTGATTCGGCAGGCGGCCGAGGCGCTTCGCGCCGGCGGCGTCATCGCGTATCCAACCGACAGTGCCTATGCGCTCGGCTGTGCCCTCGGAGAGGCCGAAGCGCTCGTGACCTTGCGCCGTCTGCGAGGCGTCGATGAGAAGCACCATCTGACGCTCGTGTGCTCGGATCTCTCGGAGTTGGGTCGCTACGCGCGGGTCGACAACAAGGCGTTTCGCATTCTCAAGCGCGGCGTACCCGGGCCCTACACCTTCATCCTGCCCGGCACCCGCGAATTGCCCAAACGCATCCTACATCCGCGCCGATCGACCATTGGGCTGCGCGTGCCCGATCATCCCGTCGTGCAGGCGTTGCTTGCCGAGTTGGGCGCTCCGATCCTCTCGACCACGTTGATCCTTCCTGGGGACGAGGAACCACTGGTCGACCCCGACGAGATCGCGCAGCGCCTGCCGCGCGGACTTTCGTTGCTACTCGATGCCGGACCGTGTGCCGCGCGCGCCACCACCGTGATCGACCTATCCGAGGAGCCGTTTCGCATCGTTCGAAACGCAGCGGGATCCGTTGCGGCCCTGGGGCTCTAGTCCTATCCTCGCGCGCAACAGCCTCCGTCGTTTCCAGAGAGGGAGTCGCCATGAGCCGGTGCAGGAGTCGACACGGCCGCTGACGCGAGCTCTTACGCACGCTGTTTGGATCCGTTGCCTGATCGCATGCCTGGTTTGTCTCGTCACGGCCGTCCCAGCGACCCAGGCAAGTGAAGTCAGCGGCGTCAAATTCGAGGAAAAAATCCGCCTCGGCGCGACGGAGCTCGTTCTCAACGGAGCCGGAATTCGCTACGCCGCCGCCGGGCTCGTGCGCGTCTATGTGATTGGCTTGTACTTGCCGCAAAAACGCACGACTTCAGGCGAAATCGCCGCTCTGCGCGGCCCCAAGCGCGTGCAGATCCACCTGCTCCGCGACATCAACGCCAACGACTTCTCGCGCGGCTTGCTTCAGGGGATCAAGAACAACCTGAACATGAGCGAACAGCAAAAACACTTCGACAGTCTCGTCCGACTTGGCCACATTTTCGGCCAGGTCCCCTCGATGAAACGCGGCGAAATCATTCAGGTCGATCAAATCCCCGGCACGGGAACGGTCGTTTTGCTCAACGGAAAGCGCGCGAGCGATCCGTTTCCCGACGAGACATTCTGGAACGCCCTCGTTCAGATTTGGATCGGTCCCAAGCCGATCGAGGAATCGCTCAAGCCCGTGCTTCTCGGCTTGGTGCCGAGCAATGACAACGCCGTGCGCCACCAGGAGTCACGCTTCTGACGAGCGCGCGATCGGCGGAATACGCTCGGCCAGTGGTAACTCGACAGCGTGCACCAGTGCGAGCAGTTCGCGCTCGGCGCCGAAGCGTCCGACGATTTGCATGCCGACCGGTAAACCATTCGCGCTGAAGGCGACCGGAGCGCTTGCAGCCGGATGCGCCGTCATCGTGATGCGAAAGGCCGAAGCCATCCAGTGCAGGTACGTCGAAAGCCGCTCGCCTTCGATCTCGGTGGGATATTCGACCTCCACCGGAAAGGGGAGCACGGGACTGACCGGGGCGATGAGAAAGTCGTAGCGCTGCAAAAAAAGGCGCATGCGTTCATAGAGCGTCGTCTGCATGCGCTTCGCGCGCGAAATCGCTTCTGCAGACAACGACAAACCCTGCTCGACATTCCAGACGGCAGTGGCCTTCATTTCGGTCTTGTGGCGACGGTACGGTTCGAGCAGTGAACCAAGCAAGTGCAAGGCGCGCAGCGTCATGAAGGCTTCGTCGGCGCCAGAAAAGTCGGGCTCGTCCTCCTCGATCGTGGCGCCGATGGCTTCAAAACGCGCAAGCGCTCCGGTGAGCGCGGCGCGAACCTCGCGCGCCACGGCAAGCCCTCCAAGCGTGGGGCTCCAGGCGATGCGAACGCCGCGCCAGTCGCGATCAAGCGGCTCGCGGTAGACGGTCGGGTCTCCGCAACATCCGAGCGGAACCCGTGGATCGGCACCGGCTTGAAGCGACAAGAGCCACGCCGCGTCTTCGGCAGTGCGCGCGATCGGCCCCAAAACCCCAAGCGGCGACCAGACATCCACGGCGGGGTAGACCGGTACGCGCCCCGGGGAAGGCCGAAGACCGACCACGCCACAAAAGCTCGCCGGGTTTCGTAGAGACCCCCCGAGGTCCGACCCATCAGCAAACGGCAAAAGGCCCGTTGCCACAGCCGCTGCCGCGCCCCCTGAAGACCCCCCGCTGGTCAGCCGAAGGTCCCAAGGATTGCGCGTCGCGCCGAAGAGCCGATTGAACGTTTGGCTTCCGAGCGCGAACTCCGGCGTGTTGGTCTTGCCGATCAGCACGAGTCCGTGCGCGCGGAATCGCTCGACCATCAGGGAATCGAAGGTTGGAACCCAGTCGGCGTAAATCGTTGAGCCGAGGGTTGTACGCATGCCGCGCACCGGCTCCATGTCTTTGACCGCAATCGGCAGTCCCGCGCATGGCGACAGCGGTTCGCCGCGTGCTCGCCGCGCATCGATCGCATCGGCCTGTGCATAAGCACCCTCCCGATCGAGCGTGACGATGGCGTTGACGGCTGGATTGAGTCGCTCGATCCGGGCCCAGTACCCATCCAGCAGCTCACGCGCCGAAACCTGTCGCGCCGCCAACGCGGCGGCTTGCTCGCGCACCGAAGACAAAAGCAGGGGGTCAAGCACGTGAAGATCCTCGGGACACTGTTTTGCTTCAGGGCTCCATGACCGAACGCACCCCAAGCGTACTGCGTAAACGCCTCGCGCGCCTGTTTGGGCTCAAGTGGCACGGGCTGCGGGTGCGTCAGCAATAAACGCTAGCGCGCCCGTTCATCCCTGCTCAAGGGGGTTGGGCGAAATGGAGGTACGAGCGCCGGTTCCGCGCCGCGTTGTTGACGGCGCTGAGCGCCAGCCATACCGGGGCGCTTTGTGCTCAAACACCCCCGTCGGCAAGGCCAATCGCGGCTTACCGCCGCCGGCATGCGGCAGCGCATCGCGGTGATCTCCTGACTCTCCGCGAACAGCTCATCGCGCTCGAGGAGCGCACGCGTCGCACCGAACTCGACACACGCAATGGCCATGGACGCACGCCGCTGCCCGCAGCCACGTTCGCGCGTCAGCGCGAAGCGGTTCGCCTGCTCGCCATGTTCGGCGCCGAGCTGCCCACCCTATAGAGTGCGACCGCTCCGATGCCGTGACCCTTGCCGCAATCGCAAACGACGAGGCCACGCTGGAGACGTTGCTTGCACTGAGCGCAAGCCCTTGGTTGATCAAAAGTCGTTACGACGGCGCGGCGCTCATCGCAGCAGCCCACCTCCGTCATGGGCGGATCGTGCGGCGTCTGACCGTCCCAGACGCTCCGCTCGCCCACCTCAACAATCTCCATTGGGCGGCGATCATCGAGGCAATCGTGCGCGGCGATGGCGGGCCGCCTCATCAGGCCACGCTCGAAGCCCTGATTGACGCGAAGGCGAATCTTCGGATGCCGGAGCGCTTCGATCGCACGCCGCTCACGCCCGCCCGGGAAAGCGGCGATCACGAAAGGGCGCGAATGCTTGAAGCGGCAGGCGCACGCGAAAAAGGCTGGGACCGCCCTACCACGCACGCAAGTTGCTCCCGCACCCGGGGCTCCGCGGCGCTGGCTTTACTCCCACTCAATCGTGGCCGGCGGTTTCCCCGAGATGTCGTAAACGACGCGATTGAAGCCGCGCACCTCGTTGATGATCCGGTTCGAAACGCGCGCAAGCAAGGCATGCGGCAACTCGGCCCAGTGCGCCGTCATGAAGTCGGTCGTCTGTACCGCACGCAGCGCCACCACATGCTCGTAGGTGCGGCCATCGCCCATCACGCCCACACTTTTCACCGGCAGAAACACCGCGAAGGCTTGTGCGGTTGCCTCATACCACGTCAGTCCGGGCTGATCGAGATCGCGCTCGTCGGGCGTGGCCGCCACGGGCGTGTTGCGCAGCTCTTCGATGAAGATCGCATCGGCCCGTCGAAGCAGTTCCGCATACTCGCGCGTGACCTCACCCAAGATGCGCACGCCCAGACCCGGCCCCGGAAACGGATGCCGGTACACCATCTCACGCGGCAAGCCAAGCGCAAGGCCCAACGCGCGCACCTCGTCCTTGAACAGCTCACGCAGCGGCTCAAGCAGTTGCAGACGCAGCGTCTCGGGCAGCCCACCGACGTTGTGATGGCTCTTGATCGTGTGCGCTTTTTTCGTCTTCGCTGCGGCCGATTCGATGACATCCGGGTAAATCGTGCCTTGCGCGAGCCAGCGCACGCCTTCGAGCTTACTCGCTTCGGCTTCGAACACGGTGACGAACTCCCGCCCGATGATTTTGCGCTTTTCCTCGGGATCGGTCACGCCCCGCAGGGCGGCGAAGAATCGTTCACTTGCGTCGACATGCACGACCTTGACCCCGAGCTTGCGCGCAAAGGTGTGCATGACCTGTTCCGCCTCATTGAGGCGCAGCAGGCCGTGATCGACGAACACACACGTCAATTGCTCGCCGATCGCGCGATGGATTAATGCCGCGGCAACGCTCGAATCCACTCCGCCCGAGAGCCCCAGAATCACGCCATCCGATCCGACCTGTTCGCGGATTCGGGCAATCGCCGTATCGATGAAATTCGGCATCGTCCACGTTGTGGGCGCCCCGCAAATATCCACGGCAAAGCGGCGC
>JANWWI010000027.1 GCA_025056355.1 Casimicrobiaceae bacterium
CAGCACTGGCATGGGCGCGGGTGTCGGCCGCGTTGAGTACCGCGATTTCACCTTCACGTGCAAGCTTGAAAAGGCGGTGCCGAACCTCATGAGCTTCTGCGCGGACCACAAGCCGATCTCCGAGGCCGTGTTCACGGCCACGAAGATGGGTGGCTCAGGAAAAAGCTACGAATATCTCCAGATCACGCTCAAAAACGCTCGCGTATCGCATGTGGAGATTTCGGGGTCCGCCAACTCGGAGCCGCATGTTTCGGTGTCGCTCAACTTCGAGGAGATCAAGACCGAATATTGGGAGGAGACCCCCACGGGCGGGAAAGGCGCCAGCGTGTCGGCGGCTTGGAACAACAAGGAGAACCGCAGGGTGTAAGGCAGCACCGCGTCGTGTGAGTCGGGGCGCTTCGAGACCGTCGAGCGCCTCGTTCTCAAGCGAGAACTTCTCAAAGACATCTCTGCGAGCGCTTCGTTCGCGGAAAGGAAATAGAGGAAGCAGCCATGTCGGCCGCCTTGACCCTCGAAGCCGAACTCGAGGAGCTTCAGACGCGGATTCGGGCCGATGCCGCCAACCCCAAGCTGCGCGTGCATCTGTTTCAGCTGCTGTGCGTGATGGGACGCTGGGAGCGCGCGCTTGCCCAGTTGCAGTTGTGTGCACAAATGGACGCGCGCGCCATTCCGATGGCGCAAACGTACCGTGAGGCCATCCGTGCGGAGCGCTTTCGCGAGGAAGTTTTTGCGGGGCGCCGACAGCCTTCCGTGCTTGGCATGCCGCCTGCGTGGATCGGCTCGATGATTGAAGCGCTACGGCTCGAGGCGATCGGTGAGGCGGCGAAGGGCCGAGCGCTTCGCGCTCAGGCGCTCGAGGCGGCCGAACCGGTGCCGTTTCGCGTCGACGGTACCGTCGTCGAATGGTTCTGCGACGGTGATTCCCGTTTGGGACCCTCGCTCGAGGTGGTGGCCAACGGGCAGTACTACTGGGTGCCGGTTGAAAACATCGAGGGGCTACAGCTGGAAGCACCCTCCGATCTACGCGATCTGGTTTGGGCGACGGGCGAATTGCGCCTGCCGAACGGAGGCCGGCTGCCGGTGTTGATTCCCGCACGCTACCCCGAAACCGCGGCGCTCGAAGGCGAGCAATCTGATGCGCTCAAACGCTCGCGCGCCACGCGCTGGGTCGAGCTCGGTGATGATCAGTGGCGCGGCGAAGGTCAGCGCATGTGGGTGAGCGACGCCGGTGAACATGCCGTGCTCGATGTGCGCTTGGTGGAACGCGTCGCATCGTCAGAGACGGCCGCTACCGTATGAGTGGTTCGAACCGAACGGCCAGCGGCGAGGAGGAGCGCGCGCAGCTGCTCGCTCCGGCAGACCGACTTCAGCCGGCGCTGCTCGATCGGCTGACGGATGATGAACCGCACCTCACGAGCGAGCCCGTGACCAAAGCGGTCGTATCCAAGGCGCGCCTCAAGCGCACGGTGCTGCGCGACATTTCGTGGCTACTCAACACCACAGCCCATGATGTTCATGGGGAGCTCAAAGACTATCCGGAAGTGCGCCGCTCGGTGCTCAATTACGGGATTCCAGTGGTCTCGGGGAAGAGCTTTTCAGAGATTACCTGGAATGACCTCGAACGCGCGATTCGTGAAGCGCTGATCGTGTTTGAACCGCGGCTTCTGCGTGACAGCTTGCAGATTCGGGCGCTTTCTGCGGACAACCCCCTCGCGCACCACAATCAAATCGAGTTTGAAATCCGCGCCGAGTTGTGGTCCGTTCCGTTTCCGGTCGAGTTGCTGGTGCGCTCTCAGCTTGACCTTGAAACGCGAATCGTTCAATTCACCGACGTGACCGGCTCGACGGCGGCGACCCCGAGCAGCTGATGGATCCACGGCTTCTCGACTATTTCAACAGAGAGCTCGTCTACCTGCGGGAATTGGGTGCCGAGTTTGCAGCGCAGTTTCCGAAAGTTGCGGCACGGCTCGGCATGCGTGGCATCGAGGTGGCCGATCCGTACGTGGAACGGCTACTCGAAGGCTTTGCGTTTCTCTCGGCGCGTATCCAGCTCAAGATGGATGCCGAGTTTCCGCGCTTTTCGCAGCGTCTGCTCGAGGTCGTTTATCCGGGCTATCTTGCGCCGACCCCATCGATGGCTGTGGTGCGCTTCGAAGCCGCACGTCATGAAGGCGGGGGACCGGAGGGCTTCGAATTGCCGCGCGGTACCCGCCTCCGCGCGCGGCTGCCGGCCAATGAGCAAACGGCATGCGAGTTTCGCACCGGCGACTCAGTGGTTTTGTGGCCACTGCGGCTCGTCGAGGCTCGGCTCACGGCAGCGCCTCCTGATCTGCCATTGACCGGCTACCGCTGGGGCAGCGCCGTGCGCGGCGCGTTGCGTTTGCGTTTCGAGACAACCCATCAAGTCTCGGTCAACGCTTTGTCGCTGGACCGGCTGCCGCTCTTCATTGCTGGTCCAGTCGACGTGGCAAGCCGCATTCAAGAGTTTGTCCACACCCAGGTCATCGGTGTTCTCGTGCATGCCGGAGGGCTTCCGATTCGGGAACTCACCCCGCTGCCTGCCACCGCCGTGCAGCCGGAGGGATTCGCCCCCGAGCAGGCGCTGTTGCCGTGCGACAACCGCGCCTTCGATGGCTACCGGCTTCTGCACGAGTACTTCGCCTTTCCGGATCGTTTTCGCTTTTTTTCCCTGACCGGCCTCAATCGTGCGCTTCGGCGCATTCCAGGGTCACAGTTCGAGGTGGTGGTCCTGTTCAAAAGCGCTCGGCCTGACCTCGAATCACTCGTCGATGCTTCGAGCTTCGAGCTCTTTTGTGTGCCCGTGGTCAACTTGTTCGAGCGTTCGAGTGATCGGATTCCGGTGACGGCAAGTCACTTCGAGTACCACGCCGTCATCGATCGCGCCAAACCGCTCGACTACGAAATCCACACCGTTCGCCGCGTGCGAGGCCATCGCATCGATGATGAGCACGAAACAATATTTCTTCCGTTCTACAGCTCGGCGGCTGCGGATCGAGGGGAGGGGGGCGCCTACTTCTCGGTTCGACGCGAGCCGCGCTTGCTTTCTGAACGTTCGCGACGGCACGGCCCACGGACGGGCTATATCGGTTCGGAATGTTTCATCTCACTCGTGGATTCGCGCGAAGCGCCCTACTCCGAACAGTTACGCCAAATCACCGTCGAGGCACTGTGTACCAACCGCGACCTGCCGCTGCTCACACCCGTCGGACACGCAACCACCGATCTCACGATGACGGTCTCGGCCCCGGTGGAGGCGATCCGCTTCGTTGTCAGCCCAAGCCGACCCACGCCGGCGCTGGCCGAACGAGAGATCACCTGGCGCCTGATTTCGCACTTGAGCCTGAACTTCTTGACCCTGACAGATCTGAATCCCACGGAAGGGGCGGCGGCCTTGCGGGAGCTGTTGCGGCTGTACGCACCGCTTGGCCAGCCCGCGCACGCCAGTACGGTTGCTGCGCTTCAGCATGCACGCATGAGTGCCGTGTCGCGCCGCTTACCACAGCCTGGGCCGATCGTCTATGGCCGTGGCGTGGCCATCGATCTGACGGTTGACGAGCTTCCGTTTGCGGGTACAAGCCCTTGGTTGTTCGGGGCGGTTCTCGATGAGTTTCTGGCGCGACACGTCTCGATCAACGCCTTTACAGAGCTATCGCTGCATTCCCTGCAGCGCGGGCTGATTGCGCGATGGCCTCCTCGGGTCGGGCGGAGACCGATCGCATGAGCTCCCAGGCACCTTTGCCGACAAGCGATCACCCGGACCGCTCAGGGGCGAGCAAACGAGCGGCACGACGTGCCTGGCTGTGGCAGCTGCTCGAACGCTCGGCGCCGGATGTGGATTTTTATGTGGCCTTACGCCACGTCGATGCGTTTCTTGACACCGATGTGCCGCTTGGACGGGCCGCGCGGCCAATCGAAGAGCCGATCCGGTTATCGCAGTATCCCTCGCTCATCTTTGCCCCTTCAGCGCTGCATCGTTTCGAACCGAGCAGGTCGGGCGAACCCTACGAAGGTCGCTTGAGTGTCTATCACTTCGGCCTGTTTGGCCCCAATGGACCTCTGCCGACGCATCTGACCGAATACGTCCAGGAGCGCCTGATCCATCACCAGGATCCGACCCTGCTGCGTTTTCTCGACCTGTTTCAGCATCGCATGTTGCTCTTGTTTTATCGGGCCTGGGCCGATTGCCAATCGACCGTGAGCCTCGATCGGCCGGGCAAGGACCGCTTTACCCGCTACGTGGCCAGCCTGACCGGTTACGGGCAACCGACGCTCCGGGATCGGGACTCGGTTCCCGACCACTGGAAGTTTGGTCTGAGCGGGCATCTGGTGCGCATGACTCGAAACGCGGAGGGGCTACGGGCGTCGCTCATGGCCATCCTGCGCGTTGCGGTCGAGGTGGTGCCCTTCGTGCCGCATTGGCTCAGGCTTGATGAGGCAGAACGAACGCGACTCGGGGGCATCCAGGTCTCCGGTCCGGCGTCCGCGCAGCGCGTCGAGACGGGTGCGCAGTCCTCCCGACTCGGTCGAGGCGCAGTGGCCGGCGAACGTGTGCTTGATGTGCAACATCGGTTTCGGATTCGGATTGGCCCGCTGACGTATGAGGCGTTTGAACGCTTTTTGCCGGGTCGAGAAGCTTTCGTCCAATTACGCGATTTCGTGCGCAACTACATCGGCATGGAACTGGCCTGGGATGCTCAGCTGATTCTGCGCCGCGAGCAGGTGCCGACGGCGCGGCTCGGTGCCTTCGTGCGCCTCGGCTGGAGCAGTTGGCTCGCCATGCCGAGCGAGCGGCGCCTGCGCGATGCGGACGAGGTCTTTCTTCAATGCGAACGTTTCGCCGGGTAAGCCCGCCGCGACAGAGGCTCGAAATGCCAGTCATTGCCAACGCGACGTTCTGATTTTGCGAGGCACGTCATGTCTGATATCAGTCGTACCGCTCTGTTCGGAAAACTCAATCCGCTCCTTTACAAAGCGATCGAAGGGGCCACGGTTTTTTGCAAGCTGCGCGGCAATCCCTACGTGGAGCTGGTGCATTGGCTGCATCAGATTCTGTCCACCACAGACAGCGATCTGCATCGGATTGTGCGGCACTTCAATCTGGATGCCTCGAAACTCGCCGCGGACATCACGCGTGCGCTTGATCGCTTACCGCGGGGTGCCACGGCGATTTCTGACTTGTCAGAACACATCGAGATGGCCGTCGAGCGCGCCTGGGTCTACGGCACGCTCAAGTACGGTGACCAGCAGGTGCGCGGTGGCTATCTCATGGTCGGAATCGTCAAGACAACCACACTGCGCGGCATTCTCTACGGTATCTCGCGTGAATTCGAAAAGGTCGGCATCGACGCCGTGGCCGATGCGCTGCCGAGCATTGTCAAGGGGTCACCCGAGGATGCCCTTGCAGCCAGTGACGGAACGGGCCTCGCCTCGGCCACGCCCGGTGAGGCCAGTGGCGCCATGGCTCCGGCACCGCTCGGCAAACAAGAGGCCCTCAAGCGCTTTGCCGTCGATCTCACGGAGAAGGCGAGGAAGGGCGAGATCGACCCAGTCACGGGGCGCGACGAGGAAATTCGCCAAATCATCGACATCCTCATGCGGCGGCGACAAAACAACCCGATCTTGACCGGCGAAGCAGGCGTCGGCAAGACCGCGGTGGTCGAGGGGTTTGCGCTACGGATTGCAAAAGGAGACGTCCCGCCACAGCTCAAGGATGTATCCCTGCTTGCGCTCGACATTGGTTTGCTTCAGGCCGGGGCGAGCATGAAAGGGGAGTTCGAGCAGCGGCTCCGGCAAGTCATTGAGGAGGTGCAGGCCAGTGCCAAGCCGATCATTCTCTTCGTCGATGAGGTGCATACCCTGATTGGCGCTGGCGGCGCTGCGGGGACGGGGGATGCGGCAAACCTGCTCAAACCGGCCCTGGCGCGTGGGACACTGCGCACGATCGGCGCGACCACCTGGGCGGAGTACAAAAAGTACATCGAAAAAGACCCCGCCCTGACTAGACGTTTCCAGGTCGTTCAGGTCCCCGAACCCGATGAGGCGAAGGCGGTGGCGATGCTGCGCGGTGTCGCCGATGTGCTCGAAAAGCATCATCAAGTGCTTTTGCTTGACGAGGCGATCGAGGCGGCGGTCAAGCTTTCACATCGTTACATCCCGGCCCGGCAGCTGCCGGACAAGGCCGTGAGCCTGCTCGACACCAGCTGTGCACGCGTTGCGGTGAGCCAACATGCCACCCCGCCGGCAATTGAAGATGCACGGCGTCAAATCGAGATGCTCGACACCGAACTGGCGATCATCGAGCGCGAAGCGGCCGTCGGCATTGAGGTGGGTTCTCGTCGTGCCGAGGCGCAGGTCAAGCGCGAGGAGCTCGCCCGCCGGCTCGAGGTCCTCGAGCGGCGTTGGAACGAAGAAAAGGCGCTCGTGAAAGACATTCTCGATCTGCGTGCCAAATTGCGCGGTTCCGGCAACGGGCGCATCGACGCGGCGCCGCCGGCCGAGGATGCAGAGCGTCAAGCGATGCTCGAGCAGTTGCGCGATTTGCAGAACCGGCTCGCCAGCATGCAAGGCGACGAACCGCTCATCCTTCCGGCGGTGGATGCTCAGGCCGTGGCCTCCGTGGTCGCCGACTGGACCGGCATTCCGGTTGGACGCATGGTCAAAAACGAGGTCGAGGCCGTCTTGCGCCTGGCCGATACCCTCAATCAACGGGTGATCGGACAGCGCCATGGGCTCGAGATGATCGCCAAGCGCATTCAGACAAGCCGCGCGCGGCTCGACAACCCCAATAAGCCGATCGGCGTGTTTTTGCTGGTCGGGCCTTCGGGCGTCGGCAAAACCGAGACCGCGCTCACGCTGGCCGAGACGCTCTACGGCGGCGAGCAAAACCTCATCACGATCAACATGAGCGAGTTTCAAGAGGCGCACACCGTCTCGACGCTCAAAGGCGCCCCGCCTGGCTACGTCGGCTATGGCGAAGGCGGCGTCTTGACCGAAGCCGTGCGGCGCCGGCCTTACAGCGTCGTGCTGCTCGATGAGGTGGAAAAGGCACACCCCGACGTGCACGAGATCTTCTTTCAGGTCTTCGACAAGGGCATGATGGAAGACGGCGAGGGGCGACTGATTGACTTCAAGAACACGGTGATCATTCTCACGAGCAATGTCGGCAGTGAGCTGATCATGAACATGACGCGCGACCCCGAGCTTATGCCCGACCCCGAGGCCGTTGCCAAGGCGCTGCGCGAGCCGCTGCTCAAGGTGTTTCCCGCGGCGTTGCTCGGGCGGCTCACGGTGGTGCCGTACTACCCGCTCTCCGACCAGATGCTCGCTGACATCATTCGCCTGCAGCTCAACCGTATCGCGAAGCGCGTGGCTGAAAACCACAAAGCCGCGTTCAGCTACAGCGACGAGGTGGTCAAGCTGATCGCTTCGCGCTGCACGGAAATCGAAAGCGGCGGGCGAATGATCGATGCGATCCTGACTAACACGATCCTGCCGCGTTTGTCCGAGGAGTATCTGCGGCGGCTCTTGCAGGGAGAGACGCTTTCGAGCGTCGAGATCGGGGTTGAGAACGGCGACTTCGCGTATCGATTCGACTGACGGTTCATCCCGAGGCTTGCGGTGGCGGTCGAGACGGTCATACGCGCTTCGTTCGGCCAGCCAGGAACGCGAAGCGCCCTTGTCCTCATGGGCGGAGGGGCGCGGGCTGCTTACCAAGCCGGGGTCCTTGCGGAACTGGCCCGCGTGTTGCGCAGCCAGGGGCGCGATCCGAGCCGCTTTCCGTTCGACATTCTCGTCGGGACTTCCGCCGGCGCGATCAACGTGGCCTTTCTGGCCAGTCATGCGCAATTCGGTCTGGATGCCTTTGATGCCCTGGTCGGGTATTGGGAGCAAGTGCGCTGCGAGCAGGTGTTTACCCTTCGGCCGGTCGGCTCCTGGTTTGAGCAGCTCGCTGGCACGCGGCTCGGGGCCGCTTGGTATTCGTTGCGCGCCGCGCGGGAGTACGGCGCGCTGGTCGACAGTGCACCGCTGCGCCAGCGGCTCGAAGCGCACATCGGCTTTGCCAGCATCGTGGCCAATCTCGCCAGTGGGCTGCTTCAGGCCGTGGCGGTGACCGCTTTTAGCTACACGAGCGGTACGCATTGGACCTTTTGTTCGGTGGCGGGTGAGCAAGCCGGCGCGCAGACCGTCCTGTGGAGCCGGCCGGGGCGCGTCGCGGTGCGAACGCGACTCGGTGCGGACCACTTGATGGCCTCGAGCGCCATACCGCTGGTGTTTCCGCCCGTTGCGCTCGAGGTTGCGGGCCACGTCGAGTTTTTCGGCGACGGCGCGATGCGGCAAACCTCGCCGTTGTCGCCTGCGCTCAAATTGGGCGCAGACCGGATTTTGATTGTCGGTGTCAGCCAACCACCCGGCGTGGCGCAACGCTCGGATCGCGGCGACCCGGCTCGTTCGCCGGGACCCGGCGAGATTGCCGCCAATGTGATCAGCAGCGTCTTTCACGACACGCTGGCAGCCGATGTCGAGCAAACCCAGCGCATCTCCGATTCGCTCGCTCGCATGCCGCGGGAAGTGGCACAGACGCTGGGCTATCGTCCGGTCTGCGTGGCCGCGATTTATCCGCGCGGGGCCATCGACCGAATGGCTCAGTCCTGCTGGACCGCGTTGCCGCGACCGATCCGGCAAGCGCTTGCGCCGTGGCTGGCTGAGGAGGGCGCCTCCGCGCTGGCAAGCTACCTGCTCTTTGAGGCGGCATTCGCCCGCGAGCTCGTGCGGGCTGGTCGCGAGGACCTGCGTGTCCATCTCAGGGAAGCAAACACTTGGCTCGGAGGCGCATGGTGACCGCGTCGACGCCGGGCAGGGATTCGCCCGAGGTCGCGGCGGCCTCCGTGGTGTTGCCCGCGGGAACGCGCGTCGGCGGTTACCGCATCGATGGAGTGCTCGGACGCGGCGGCTTCGGCATCGTGTATTACGCAAGCCGTATTGCGACGGGTGAACCCGTTGCGCTCAAGGAGTTTTTTCCGGCAACGGTGGCGGCACGCCGTGGGTCGCGCATCGTGCCGCGGCGGGCCGAATTTCACGCCGCTCTCACGAAAGGCGTGGAGGGGTTTTTACGCGAAGCACGACTGCTCAATGAGCTCTCACACCCGGCCTTGGTCACGGTTCATGAGGCGTGGCTCGAATCCGGCACCGCATACATGGCCATGACGCGTTACGAGGGCAACACGCTGAGGCGCTTGCGGGAGAGCCTCTCGGCGCCCCCTACACAAGCGCAGTTGCGCGCGTGGTTCGAGCCGGTCATGGATGCGTTACTCGAGCTCCACGCGCGGCGCGTGATTCACCGCGATGTCTCGCCCGACAACGTATTCATTTGTCGCGACGGTGGCGCTGTGTTGCTCGACCTCGGGGCGGCACGACAAATCCTTGGCGGGATGACGCAGGCGCTCACGATGGTGCTCAAACCTGGCTTTGCGCCCATTGAGCAGTACGTCGATGACGGCAGCCTTGCCCAAGGCCGGTGGACCGACGTTTACGGGCTTGCGGCGACGCTGTTTTTCGCCGTTTCGGGTGAGGCCCCCGTCACGGCCACTTCGCGGATTGTGCGCGACACGCAGCCGGATCTGGCAACGCTTCCGGCGGCGCGTCACCTTTCGCCCACCTTCTGCGCGGGCATCATGCGTGGGCTCGCCCTTCGCGCGATCGACCGGCCCAAATCAGTTCCGGAGTTCAAGACGCTGCTCGGCTGGACCGATGCGACCACCGCGATGGCTCGATCGCTGTTCGAGCAAAGCGCCGCACCCCCAAATCAAGCCGCTCCCCTGGAGCCTCAGCAAGTGTCCCGCGCGCGGGTGCAGGCCGACTCATCGAACCGACCTCGTGCGGCGCGCCTCTGGGTAAGCGTCATTGTGCTTCTCATCGTCTTGGTCGGCTTGCTCTTTGCCTGGCATCTCCGATAATCGCCGTCGGCATCCGGGCGCAAGGGAGGAAACACAGCGATGACCAAAGTGGGTCTTGTCGTTGACGGCGTTCGCTGGGAAGCTTTGAACGAGACGATCACGCAACGTTCAGACGGCGCGCGACGGCTGTCGCTCGAAGGGCTCGTGGCGGCCGTGTGCCTCGACGTCGGCGCCGAACTCGGGCGCACGATGGAGCAGCTCGAAGTGGCGCCGCGCCTGTTTTGCCGGCACGCGCCCGTGCCGAGCGACGGGGAGGCGGTGGATAGCGGCTTCGAGGTCATCAGTGCACCGCAGGTTGATGAGTCCGACACCGGCGCGGGGCTGTCGCTCGAAGCCATGCGTTGCCATGCCCTTGCACAGCCCGAAGCGATTGTCATGGTGGGGGCCGCCATGCCGTGGGTGCCGCTTGCCCGTCGCTTGGAAAGCTTGCGCTGCGCCCTGTTTGAGTATTTGATCCCGCCTCCCGGGAAGGTCGTCATCTCCGGAGCGCGGCGCACCGATCTGCGTGCGACGCTGGCGCAACAGCCCGTGGCTGCGAAGTTTGCACCGCTCATGACGGCGCGACTCGTCTCGGCGGCGGGTCCGTCGCGTGCCTCGGGCGGTGCTCCCGTGGCCGAACCCAAACCCGCCGACGTCGTTTATGGCACGGTCAAAATGCTTGCCCAAGGTTATGGCATCGTGACCCGCAGCGACGGTGGGGGGGACATCGAGTTCATGGCCAACCAGGTTGCTCCGCCGGGGTTTGAATTTCTCGAGCTCGGGGATCGCGTTCGCTTCGGGGTCGAGCGGACGCCGAGCGGAAAGTGGCGCGCGGTGCGCGTCGTGCGCGCGTGAGTCGATTCTGCGGCTGCTCACGCCGTGTCGTAAGCGTGACGCGAAACCCGTCTATTGCGTTAGGGCACGGATCGGTCGCCAAGGCTCGGTCCCTCGCCGGTTTAGGATGCAGCGATGGAGCGAATCGTCGATATCGTTACGCCGCTTGGGCCTGAAGCGCTTTGGTTTCGCGAGATGGTCGGAACCGAGACGATTTCGGGGCTGTTTGAATTCGACGTCACGTTACACAGCAAGCAGACCTCCGTTCCAGCCAAAGCCTTGCTCGGCAAGCCCATGACGCTTGTGATTGAAACCGAAGGCGCCGAGCGCTACCTGAACGGCATTTGCACGCGTTTCGCATCAGCGGGACGCGAAGGCGAACACCTCGTCTACACGGCCAAGCTGCGGCCCTGGCTTTGGCTTGCCAGTCGTCGCAGCGACTGCAAAATCTTCCAATTCAAAACGGTGCCGGACATCGTGACCGAGGTGCTCGAACGATACGGCTTTCCGATCAGCCGCAAGCTGACAAAGTCCTATCGCGCTTGGGACTATTGCGTGCAATACCAGGAGACCGATCTCAATTTCGTCATGCGGTTGCTCGAGCACGAGGGCATAGCCTTTTTCTTCGAGCATAGCGCCAGCAACCACACGCTCGTGCTCGCCGACGACATGTCGTCCTACAAGCCGATTCCCGGGCGTTCAAACATCAAATATCTCGGCATCGATGCGGCCACCACCGCAAGCGAAGAGCACTTCTACGCATGGTCGGTACGCGAACAAATCGACCCGGGCGAGTATTACTCGATCGACTACGACTTTGAAAAGCCCTCGGTCGAACTCTACGCCGTGCGGGGAGACGCGCGCGGACACAGTCACGACAGCTACCAGCAGTTCGAGTGGCCGGGGGACTACACCGAACTGGCCGACGCGGAGGCGTACGCAGCGGTCCGGATGGAGTCGTTGACAAGCGAACAGGAGCGCGCCACGGGCACCTGTACGGTGCGAACGATGGCGCCTGGCCACACTTTTACGCTGGAGCGTTGCCCGCATGAGGATCAAAACCGCGAATACCTCGTGGTGGGCGTTTCGTATTTCTTCCGCGACAACTCCCGGTTGTCGGCCGGAAGCGGCGCCGGCGATTCGATGTGGGAACTGCGCGTGCATGCGCATCCGACGAGCTTGCCGTTTCGTCCGCCGCGCGTCACCCCCAAGCCACGCACGACGGGTCCGCAGACAGCGGTGGTGGTCGGGCCGAAGGGCGAAGAGATCTACACCGACAAGTACGGGCGCGTGAAGGTGCAGTTTCACTGGGATCGCTACGGTCGCCACGACGAAAACTCCAGTTGCTGGATTCGTGTGGCCACACCGTGGGCTGGCGAACGTTGGGGCGCGATCCACATTCCTCGCATCGGCCAAGAAGTTGTCGTCGACTTCATTGGCGGCGACCCCGATCGCCCCATCATCGTGGGTAGCGTCTATAACGCCGAGCAGATGCCGCCTTACGGGCTGCCCGATAACAAGACCGCGAGCGGATTCAAGTCGCGCTCGACCAAAGGCGGGGGCGCCAACGATTTCAACGAAATCCGCATGGAGGACAAAAAGGGCGAGGAGCAGCTCTACATCCACGCCCAGCGCAATCTCGACACCGCGGTCGAGCTCGATGAGACACACACCGTCGGTCGCGACCGCAAGACGCGGATCGGTCGCGACGACTTGCGGTTCGTCGGTCGCGACGACACCCACGTAGTCAAGCAGCACCAGCGCAACCAGATCCAAGGTAACCAGATCACCTCGGTCAGCGGCGACCAGGACAACACCGTCAAGGGTGATCAAAGCAACATGGTCATGGGTAGCCGCACCCAAAGCATCAAGAAAACCCTCAAGGAGAAGGTGGGCGGTGACCACCGCGAATCGATTGGTGGCGATCACACCTTCCATGTCAGCGGCGATGAGGCGATCCAGATCGGCGGCAAGCAGTCTTCCTTCGTGCAAGGCGGCAAGAGCGTGGTCGTGGTTGGCAAATACAGCAACACCGCCACGGGCAAGTTCTCCGCCTTCGGCGCCGGGGGCATGGGATTTCTGACCCCCCTCAAGCTGAGCTTTCAATGCACCCAACGCGAAAGCAAAGTGCTGGCGGACGACCAGGAAACCGTCTTGGGTATGCAGACGACCAAGGTGGGCGGGTTGCGCGATGTCTCGATCGGTGCCTCAGACTCACTCAAAGTGGGGGGGGCGCTTACGATGACCGTGGGCGGCGCAAGCACACTTCAGGCCGCCGGGGCCGTCTCGACCACCGCCGGTGCCGCGGTCACGATTACGGCTGGCGGGGCCGTGTCGATCACGGGGGGGGCTGCCGTCACGGTGCAAGGCGCAACGGTGACCGTCACCGCAGCCACCATCAATCTGGTCGGCATCGTCAACGTGCTTGGCATGCTCAACGTGGCCGGCACGATCGTGACCCCGAGCATCGTCAGCGCGAGTTACACGCGGGGGATCGGCAACCTTTACTGAGAGCAGTGCTCTGTCTGGCGCATGAACCGTTCCGCGAACGCGTCTCCGCCAACGCCGCCCCAGGTGACGGCGCTGCCCAAGCTTACGCTGTGGGACGCTGAGACGCTGCGGCGCGAGTTGTTGGCCTCCGATCCAAACGCTCGACTGCGTGCGCTGGCGATGTGTGTGCAGCCCGGCGCCCCGGTCGCGCAAGTGCTGGACGCCCTTGCCCACGCGAGCGCGCAGACGCGCCTCGAGTACGCGCGCCTGGCCGCTCCCACCCCGATCGATCGCGTGCCGCTGCAACTGGCGGCAGCCGCGCTTGGGCAAGTTGCCCCCCAACAAGCCGGCGTTGCCGTCGAAGCTGAGCTGTGCGCGCTGCTTGCGCTTGATTGCCCCGTGACGGCCACGCATGCGGCACACGCGTTGTGGCGACTGGAACGGCTGCCCGAGGCCAGTCTCGATCCGCTTGCGCGCTGGCTTGTGCACGAGGATGCGAACGTGCGTGCGGCGGCAGCCTTGGCTGCCGAGCGTGACCCTCGCCGTCTGGCCGATGCCCTGGTGCGTACCGTGCACGCCACGCCGCGCGAGCGCTGGAGCATCGAGTTGCTCGACACCCTCGCGCGCAGCGCTGGCGACGAATCCGCCAAGCGTCGGGCGGTCGAGGCGTTTTTGACGGAAGCGGCCACATCCGTGCCGCTCGTGCCGGTGGGGATGGGTATCTTGACGGCGCTTGTTCGGCTCGAGCCGAGTCGCAGCAGACTCCAAGCGCTGGCGCAACTAGCAGGGCATGCTGATGAGACGGTCGCGCTGACCGCCCTCGCATCCCTTGCGCGCCTCGGAAAGTTGGCTCAAGCGTTGCGCAGCGAGTTGCTCGCGTTACTGGCGCGCACGGACGATCCCGCGCGCGAGGAGGCGCTATGCCGCCTCCTGGTCGGACTCGACCCCCGGGGCACGGAGCTCCCGCTTGAGCGCATGATGCAGCGCATCGCTTCGGGTCCGGAACGAGCGGTTGCCGCGCACTGTTTACTTGCAGCCGCGCAAGCGGAGGCGGCGCGGCCCCTTGCGGCACTCATCGAACAACGTTTCGCCACCGGCACACCGGCGCTTCGGCCCGTGCTTTCGGCCACGCACGAACAACTCGTCGGCCGGCCGCTCGAAGCGCTTCAGCAGCCGGCCCAGGCGTGAGGAGCCAGCCATGTCTGCTGCCGAAACCTTGGAGAAGGTGCAGGAAAAGGTCGACTCGGCCAACGAAACGATCGACCAGGTCCAGGAATTGCTCAGCAAAGTCAAAGCGATCGAGGAAACCAAAGACTTTGTCGACACCGTCAACGACAAGATCGACAAAGCGCAAGAACTCGTCGCGCACAACATGGAACTGCTCAACCAGGCGCTTGAAGACTACGAATACGTCAAACAGCTGATCGAGGACGTCAAAAGCGACATCACCGCAGCGATTCAAAAACTCGGGGAGGCGGTTGACGCCGGCGTGGACGGGGATGTGATCACTCTGGCGGCGCGCGTCGTGGAGGGCGTCACGCAAGTCACTGACGCAATTGCCCGCTATGGCCAAGTTTTTAGCGAGCTCAAGCAGAAAGTGGAATACTACCAGGAAGCGTTGGAAAAAAACAAGGAAGTGATAGAAACCTTCTGAGAAACGCTCACCGGGAGCGCATGCGACGGTTCGTGGTGCGCGGTCACACGGCGCCGCATGTTCAGCGTGCCTGAGCAGCCCGAAGAGGACGTGTCATGGTGATTTCGAGACGAGCTGTGTTACGGCGGCGGCGCTTGAGTCGAGCAGGGCTGCGGGCAACCCGTGTCAGCGTCTGAGTCAACGGAGGCGCCGTCGAAATGACCGATCGCAGCCGTGTCACCTGGTCGGAGGGCATGTTTCTCCGGCCGCAGCATTTCCAGCAAGCCGAACGGCACCACGAGTTTGCGCTGCATCAGCGCAGTCTCGTCGGCGCGGGGATTTTTTGGGGCTTCACGCGTCTTGTCCTCGATGAGTCGGCGCTTGCAATCGGCAAGGTGGGATTGGCCGCCGCTGCGGGCGTCATGCCCGACGGAACACCTTTTTCGGTACCTGATCAGGGAACGCTGCCGCCGGCCATCGACATCGCGGAGACGTTTAAAGGCAAGCGAGTGTTTTTGGCTTTGCCGGCCTATCGGGCCGGCAGCGAGGAGGTCTCGTTCGACGACGACCCGCGGTCGCTCGCCCGCTATCGCGTTCTCGATCGCGAGACGCCAGATCAAAACTCGATCGGCGCCGAACCAGCGCCGATCCAGATCGCGGATCTACGTTTGCGGCTACTGCCGGAGGGCGAGGTGCCCGAAGGATGGATGACGCTTGGCGTTTGTCAGGTGGTTGAGCGGCGGCCGGATCTGTCGGTGGCGCTGTCGGAAAGCTATATCCCGCCGGTGGCGTTTGTCCACGAAAGCGCGGTGCTCTCGGGGTTTTTGCGTGAACTGGCGGGGCTGCTCAATCACCGTGCCGAAGCGCTCGCGGCGCGGCTCTCAGCGCCTGGGCGAGGCGGAGTGGCCGAGGTTGCCGACTTCATGTTGCTGCAGCTCGTCAATCGCTATCAGCCGTTGATCGCGCATTGGTCGCAAATGCGTGCACTGCACCCGGAGCGTCTCTACGCGGAGCTGTTGCGGCTCGCCGGTGACTTCAGCACGTTTACGCGCGAAACGCGCCGGCCCGTGGAATATCCGGTCTATAACCACGATGACCTGGCGGGTTGTTTCGGCCCGGTGATGCTCGATCTGCGCCGCTCGCTGTCGATGGTGCTCGAGCAGACGGCCTTTCAGATCGAGCTGCACGAGCGCGCCTACGGCGTTCGCGTGGCCGTCATCGCCAACAAGGAGCTTCTGCGCAGCGCCGCGTTTGTGCTCGCGGTGGCTTGTGAGCTGCCGGGCGAACAAGTGCGGCGGCTGTTTCCAACACAGGTCAAGATCGGACCCGTGGAAAAGATTCGTGATTTGGTCAACTTGCATCTGCCGGGCGTTCCGCTTCGGCCGCTTCCCGTGGCACCGCGCCAGATCCCGTATCACGCGGGCAACAATTACTTCGAACTGGACACTCAAAACGAGTTCTGGCGCGGCCTGGATCGGTCGGGCGGTCTTGCGATGCATATCGCCGGTGACTGGCCCGGTCTGAAGCTCGAACTGTGGGCCATCCGCTCGTGACGACCCCGGCTAACCTCGACCCATTTGCAATTCTCGGCGCAACGCCAGCGCCGACGCCGATCATGGATGCAGCGCCGCCCGCGCCGGCGGCGGCTCGATCGGAGACGACACCGTCGGTGGCGCTCGCCGCCGATCTGCCCGAAATCATCTCGGGAGAGAACGCCCTGGCACGAGCGGCCAATCCGCTGCTCAATCTCATTCCGCAAATTCGTGTCACGGCCCATCATCCAGACCCGGCGCAACTGCGCAACTACCTCGTCGAGCAAGTGCAACTTTTCGAACGTCGTGCGCGCGAAGCGCAGGTGCCGCCCGAGACGATCATTGCGGCCCGCTACGCGCTTTGCACGGCCCTGGACGAAACCGCGGCCAAGACGCCGTGGGGAGGCGGCGGACAGTGGTCACGGCATTCGTTGCTGGTGACCTTCCACAACGAAACCTGGGGCGGCGAGAAGTTTTTTCAGGTGCTTGCGCGACTCGTGCAAGAGCCGAAGAAATACCTCGACCTCATTGAATTGATGGCCGTCTGCATCGCCCTCGGCTTTGAAGGACGGTTCAGCGTGGTCGACAACGGTCGCACGCAGCTCGAAACGCTTCGGCGCCGGCTGGTCGAAATCATTGCTTCCGCCCGGGGTGAGCACAGTCGCGCCCTTTCGCTTCACTGGCGCGGCGCCGAACCCGACCGGCGTGCCCATTGGGGCTATCTGCCGCTGTGGCTCGTGGCTGGTGCGACGGCACTGCTGCTTGTGGGGATTTACCTGGTCTATGCGTTCCTGCTTGCCAGTCGTTCCGACCAGGTCTTCGCGGCCATCGGCAGCATCCGCCCGGCCAAAGTCGAGGCGTTCAAGCCCAAGCCCGCAAGCACCAAACGGCTGGCGCGCTTTCTCGAGCCGGAAATCCAAGCCGGGCTTGTGGTGGTCAACGACTTCGAGGATCGCAGCATCATCATCCTGCGCGGCGATGGCATGTTCGACAGCGGCAAGACGGAGGTCAAGCCGCGCTACCTCGCCATCCTGGACAAGGTGGCCGCCGCGCTCGATTCAGTGCCGGGCGCAATTCGAGTGGTAGGGCACACCGACGACGTGCCGATCCGAAGCGCCCGCTTTCCGTCGAATTACGAACTCTCTCGCGCCCGAGCCCTGGAAGTGCAGCGGCTTCTCGAGCCAAAACTCAAGACACCCGGCCGTATCCAGGCCGAGGGGCGCGCCGATGCCGAACCGCTTGTACGCGAAAAAACCCCCGAAGCGCGGGCGCAGAACCGGCGCGTGGAGATTACCCTGCTGCTGCCGCCCGAAGAGCGCGATCGTGAATTTGCCGCGGCGCAACAGGGCGACGCCGCGCGCCAGGCTCCAGCAACGGGACAGGGGCGGCCATGATGCGCATCCTGAGTGGTTTGCGGCAGGTGCTGTTCAACCGGATCACCCTCACGATCCTGCTGCTGGTTCTCCTCTCGCTGGCCATCTGGTTTGGTGGCCCCCTGATTGCGATTGCCGATTGGCCGCCGCTTGGGCCGACGTGGGTGCGATGGAGCCTGATTGGCCTGCTTTGGGTGCTGTGGCTTCTCAAGCTGCTGGTGGGCTGGTGGCGGGCGCGCAACATCAATGCGGCCCTGCTCGGCCAACTGGCCAAGATGCAAAGCACGGGCAAGCCGGGCACCACCAGCGTTGGCCAAGAGGAGGTCGCCGAGCTCAACCGCCGATTCAAGGAAGCCGCCGACGTGCTCAAGAAAATGCGCTTCGGCGCAAGCGGCAAATCCGGCTGGCTTTCGGCGCTGTCAAGGCAGTACGTCTATCAGCTGCCTTGGTATGTATTCATCGGTGCGCCGGGGTCGGGCAAAACCACAGCGCTGATCAATTCAGGGCTGACCTTTCCGCTGGCCGAGCAATTTGGCAAAGCCGCCATCCGCGGCGTCGGCGGCACCCGCAACTGCGACTGGTGGTTTACCAACGAAGCGGTGCTGATCGACACGGCCGGACGCTACACGACGCAGGAGAGCAACCAGGAGGTCGATCGCGCCGAATGGCAGGGCTTTCTCAGCCTGCTCAAGAAATTCCGGCCACGACAGCCGCTCAACGGCGTGCTGTTGACCATTTCGGTGGCGGATCTGCTGTCGATGAACGCCCAGGAGCGCAAGTTGCATGCGGCCACCCTCAAAGCGCGGCTGCACGAGCTCTACGAGGGGCTTGGCCTGCAACTGCCGGTCTATGTGCTTGTGACAAAGGTCGATCTGCTGGCCGGGTTCAACGAGTATTTCCTGAACCTCACACGCGAGGACCGCGCCCAGGTGTGGGGCTTTACCGCTGCGTACGACCCGGCCGCTACTGAGCCGCTGCCGGTGCGTGAGTGGTTCGACCGCGAATTCGACCTGCTCTACAAGCGACTCAACGATGGCATGCACCAGCGCTTGCTCGAAGAGCCCGACCTGTCGCGGCGTGCGCTGGCCTATACCTTTCCGCAGCAGTTCGCCGGCATTCGAGATGTGCTCGGGCAGCTGCTCGCCAGTGTCTTCACGGAATCGAAGTTCAACGAGCAGCCGCGTCTGCGCGGGGTCTATTTCACCTCGGGGACGCAGGAGGGCACCCCGTTTGATCGCGTGCTGGGCGCCCTGCAACGCACCTTCCGCGTTGATGCGCGCGTGCGCGCCGAAACGCCGGTCGGGACCGGCAAGAGCTACTTCCTGCAGGACCTGCTGCAAAAGGTCATCTTTCCCGAGAGCTTCATTGCGGGGCGCAATCTGCGCGCCGAGCGCCGTCAGCGTCTGGTGCAATGGGTCGGCATGGCCGCCTGTGCGGTCGCCTTTGTCCTCTTCAATGTCGGTTTCTGGACGAGCTACCGCAACAACCTCAGTTACGTTTCAGAGGTGGCCAACGCCGCGGAGCGCCTGCGCGAGGCGGTGCAATCGATTCCAACTGGCGTAAGCGAGGATGCGCCGGCGCTCGGTCCGGTGCTGTCGCAAGCCCGAAACGTGGCCATGCCCGGCGGTTTTGCCTTCGATCGTCCGCCCTGGGGCTATCGCTGGGGGCTCTGGCAAGGTCCCAAGCTCGATGCGGCGGCACAGTCAACTTATCAGCGCCTGCTCGAAGACAGCCTGATGCCGCGCGTGCATGTGCGCCTCAACACGCGACTGCAGACGGCGGTGAATGCGGCCAACGACACGAGCTATGAGGCGCTCAAGGCGTATCTGATGATGTATGAGCCGAGTCGCGTCAAAGCGGACTTCCTCGTGAAATTCATCGGGGCTGACTGGATGGCCGCCCTGTCGAGCGAGGTGTCGACCGAGGCGCGGCGCGAACTGCTCAGCCATCTCGAGGCGCTGATTCAGCGCGGCGGCTTCCGCGCCGTCTACCCGCTCAACGCGCCGCTCGTGCAGCAGGCGCGCGAACAGCTTGCGCAGCTCGAGCCGGCGCGGCGCGCCTACAACTACATCAAGTCCCAGCTGGCAAGCGTGGATTTGCCCGAATTCACTCTGGCTAAAGCCGCCGGCGAGCGCGCGCCCGAGGTGTTTGTCCGGCGTAGCGGCAAGCCGCTCACGAGCGAGGGCGTGCCTGGGTACTTCAGCGAGCGCGGCTACAACAAGTACTTCGTCGAGGCGCTCGGGCGCTGGGGGGCGGAGCTTGCGCTTGAGGATGCCTGGGTGCTCGGGCGCGGCAGCGCGCAAGGTCGCGCCGGTGCGGCCATGACCGCTGCAACCGCCGCCAACGAGATGCAACGGCTTGAACGGCGGATTCGTGAGCTCTACCTGCTTGACTTCGCAAGCCACTGGCAGGCCTTTTTGCAGGACGTCCGGCTCCGGCCACCGCGCAACATGGCTGAGGTGATCGATTTCGCCACGATTCTCGGTGCGCCGGACTCGCCGCTCGTGCTGCTCGTGCGCGAAGTGGCGCGCCAGACCCAGCTCTCCGTACCCGAGCGAAGCGGTGCCACGCGGGTCGATCGGCTTCGCGAGGAAGCGCGCCGCGCGGCCCAAGAAGTCAGCGCCGCCGTGGCCGCCATCGCCAATGCGGCGCCGGCCGCGGACCGCATCGAGGCGATCGCCGAGGAGCCGTTCCGCGAATTCATCCGCATGGCACAACCGGAAGGCAAAGCGCAGATCGATCAGATCGCCAAGGCGATTCAGGAGTACGCCAATGCGCTGCGAGCGGACCAGGCGTCGCTCTCCGGCGGGGCGACTTCGCGCCGCGCAACCGATGCGGAAAACGCCCTGCGCGGGCTCGCGGCCTCGTCGCGCACGCCGGTACGCGAAATCCTCGAAGCGCTCGCCGGCTCAGGCGAGCGTGTGGCCCGCGCTGCGATTCAGACCAACGCCTCGGCGCAGGCGCGCGGTGTGGCCGGAGCGGCCTGTACGGCGGTCGTGCAGAGCTATCCGTTTCGACGTGGCGCCGCGCAGGATGCCTTCCCGCAGGACTTCGCGCAAGTCTTCGGTCCGGAGGGATCGCTCAAGCGCGCCTTCGATCAGGTGGCCTCCGCCATCGACATGTCGCGCGATCCCTGGGTACCGCGCCCGGGAATCGAGGGAGCCGCCGCGGGCGGGCCGGCCGTGACGCGCAGCTTTCAGCTCGCCGCGGCCATCCGAGAGACCTTCTTCGCGGGTGGTCGCAACCAGCCGGGGTTCGATCTCGATGTGCGCGTCGTCTCAAGCGGTGAGCGTGCCGAACTCGAGGCCGACGGCACTATCTTTGCGAGCGGCGAGGAGTTCAAGCCGCTCAACTGGACGGGCCAGAAAAACGGCGGCCGTACCTTCGTGCGGGTCGGCCCGAATAAAACCGTGGTGTTTTCCGCCGAAGGCTTCTGGGCGCTGCATCGGCTGGTGGACCGGGCTGGGCCGGGCGCAGCGGCCGGTTCGCTTGTGACCGTGAACCTGCCCGCGCCTGGGGCCGAGGTGCGCATCGAACTGCGTGCGCGCTCGTTCCGGCATCCGCTCACCCTGCCGGCGCTTCGCCAGTTTGCCTGTCCTGGCTGAGCAGCGTGCGAAAACGCCCCGGGTGGCCGCCATGTACGAACCACCGTCGACCCACACCGAACCGGCAGCGTCGCATCCTGCCACGGGCCTTGCTTGCTACGGCAAGATCCCGGGGGCCGGCGATTTCGTCTCCCGGCGGCTGTCGTGGCAAGCGCAGCAGCGCTGGGATCAGTGGCTCGCCTCCGGGCTTGAGGCGCTTCGCGCCCTCGATGCTGCGGCCTTTTCCGCGCGCTGGCTGCACGGTCCGAGTTGGGGCTTTGTGATGCCGCGGGGAATCATGTCCGAGAACGCGCAGCTCGGCCTGCTCAAGCCGTCGGTTGATCGCGTCGGGCGCTTTTATCCGTTTCTCATCGCGCTTGATCTTGAGGCCGGAGCCGGCGCGCAGGCCCGCCTGCATCAAGCCGGTTCGCTCGTGGCTGCGTGGTGCGAGGCGCTTAGCCTCGCGCAGCGCGAACGCTGGAGCCTCGAGCAACTCGATGCTCGTTTGCTCGAAGCGCTTGGCTCAACCCCAGAGGGGGCTGTCGAGTTGCCCTCCGGAGACGTGACCCTGCCGCCGGAGATTGCCAATCGCGTGCTGCCGTGGCCGGATCTGCCGACGAGTTTCGACCCGGAAGGTCGCGACAGCTTCTGGTGGAGCGTGCCGCCGGCCCGGACCGGCTATCGGGCCAAGACCTTTTACGGCAGTCTCACGAGCACGCATTTTTGCGCCTTGTTCGGCTGATCACGACCCAGGAGGCGGCAACCGGCGCACGATGCGCGCATGAGGCTCTACGGCATTGACTTCACAAGCGCTCCGTCGCCGCGCAAGCCGATCGTTGTGGCTGAGGGCCGAATCGACGAGGGGCGGCTTGCCGTGCTTGGGTTTGAAGAATTTCCCTGCCTTGAGGCATGGCAGCGCCTGTTCGAGCGTCCGGGCCCCTGGGTTGCGGCACTTGATGCGCCGCTCGGCTTGCCGCGGGCCCTGGTCGCAGAGCTTGCCTGGCCCGGGGATTGGTCAAGCCTCGTTGCCTGGCTTGCAGCGCGTGAGCCAGACACGTTCGTCGAGCAAGTCGATGCGCTTCGCCGAACGCGCCCGGCCGGCGCACGCTATCTCTACCGGCGCTGCGACCGTCTGGCGGGGGCGGCCAGTCCGATGAACCTCGTGCGGCCACCCGTCGGACGCATGTTTCGCGCCGCGGTGCCGACGCTGTGGCAAGCGCGGGTCAGCGTGCTGCCGCAGCGGCCGCTTGCGCCGGAAGACTCTAACGGACGCGTGCTGGTCGAAGGCTACCCGGGTTATCTTGTACGTCGGCTCGGCATCGGCTCCTACAAGCGCGGGACGACCGCCCGGGAGGACTCGGCGCTCGAGCGCGAGCGCGGGCGAGTGATCGCGGCGCTGAGCGGATGGGTCGAGGTGCAACTGGGACTGCGCTGGCACCTGCCGCCAGCGCTAGCCCACCGCTGCCGCGCCGATTCGCGCGGGGACCGGCTCGACGCAGTCATACTCGTCGCGCAGGCGGCCTGGGTGGCCGGACATCTGGCTTGCGGCAATCCCTACGGAGGGCTGCCCGAGGCGGCCGATCCGCTCGAGGGTTGGATCGCCACGGTTCCCTGGGACGAGGCTGCCTCAGCCGCCTCGGCAGCCAAGCGCGTTTCAGGGGGCCCAAACGGCCCGCGTAGATCGGGCGCGGGCTGCCATCGGTGACACTTCACGGCATGATGAATCAAGCTGTGCTTGATCTGCCCGCGCGCGACACGATCGTGCTGGCTCCGAGCGACCGCGCCCGGCGTATCTGGAGTCGCTGGTGGCGTGCCGAGGCGCTTGCGCGCAGCGCACCCGGAGAGGCTGCGGCGCTGCCGGCCTTCTTCACGGTCGAGGAATGGCTGCGCCGGCTGTGGCAAGAGGCGCGCGCCGTCTGGCTCGTTCCAAACCACTACGACCTCGCTCCGCCCGAGGTCGAAGCGATGCTGTGGCGCCGCGTGGTCGATGAGCATTTCGGCGACGGTCTGGGTGCGCATGCACCCTTGGCCGAAGAAGCTCAGGAGGCGTGGCGTTTGCTTCAGGCGCATACGCCGCTGGAGCGCATCGACCTCTCTGAGGCCACGCTTGCCGAGTGCGCTACAGAAGCTGGCCGACGTGTGATGGGCGCCGTGCGCGACCGCCTGCGCGAGCGCGGCGCCATGAGCGAGGCGGAACTGCCGCGGCGCATCGCGCATGCGCTGCCCGCGCTGGCGCCGCTGTTGCCGCGACAGATCGTGCTTACTCCACGCTTTGCCCCGCGTCCGGACGAAGTGGCCCTGTTTGAGCGGCTCGAAGCGCTAGCCGGGTGTTGCATCCATCGACTCGACGCGGCGCCTTCGCACGAGATCGAGTCACGGGCGGCGCCGAGGCAGGTCAGGCGGTGGAGCTTTCCGAGCGCTCGTGCCGAGCGCGAAGCGGCCCTCACGTGGGCGGCGCAGCGCCTTGCCCGAACCGGCGAGCGCTCCGCGCTGCCGCTGCTGATTGTCGTGCCGGGCCTGCCGGAGTGCGCCGAGGCGTGGCGCCGCAGCGCCGACTGGGTTGGCATCGAGGTCGATGTCTCGGCGGGGCGCCCGCTGGCGCGCTATCCCTGGGCAGCAGTGGGGTTTACCGTGGTTGCCGCGGCCTTCGAACCGGTGTCGGTCGAAGTGCTCGGGCAGGCGCTCACGCATGAGCGTTGGGCGTTTTCCGCCGCGGAGCGGGCCTGTCTTGCGCGGATCGCGCCTGAGCTGGCCGAGCGGGGCGTGCGCTCGATCGGGCTCGTCGCGGCGCTTCGGCAAGCGGGACTCACGGTGCGCGCTCAGGCGGTCGAACGCGTGTTGACCGAGGCGGGTGAACCGAGCCGCGCGCGTCCGCGCCGTACGTGGGCGACCCTTTACGCTCGGCTGATCGGCCTGTTTAGCCAGGAGGAGGCCGCGCGCCGCGCTGACCCGTGGCCGATCGAACGCGCGCTGCTCTCGGCGATTGAGCGCTGGTGTGCGCTGGATGATTGGTTGCCGACGGTCGAGCATCGAGCGGCTCAGGCGGAGCTCATCGCCCTGACTGAGCGCGAGCCATTCCAGCCCCACGCGCCCGCACACGCGGTCCAGGTGATCGGTCTTCTTGAGTCCGGCGGCCTGCCGCATGCGGGGCTCTGGTTCGTCGATGCCACGGACCAGCGCCTTCCCGAAGCCGTGCGCTTGAACGCCTTTTTGGACGCGAGCTGGCAGCGCGTGGCGCGCGCCGGGCGCGCGCGGCCCGAATCGGTGCTTGATCGTGCCAGCCGACTCGTGGCGCACTGGCGGATGCTCGGCCCAGAGTGCTGTGCCTCCCTGGTCAAACTGCCCGGTGAGCGCGTATCCTGGGCGCCCGGTGTCGCCGATTGGCCCCTTGCCGAAGAAAGCCCTGGCCTCCCCGGCACTCAAACAGGCGCGCTCGACCCAGCGGCGTGGCCCGAGCTTCAGTGGTGCGAAGACGAGGGCGGCCTACCGGCTCCTGGTGCGACGCAACCCGGACAAACGAAAGGACAGCACGATCGAATGCCCGGTGCCGCGCGGCCGGGTTGGCCGAAGTCGCCTCGGCCGCTCGACGTTGAGGCCTTCGCCCAGCAAGCCGAGTGTCCGCGCCGCGGCTATGCGATGCACCGGCTCGGCTTGGCCGCTTGGCCCGTTGCGGCGGTCGGCGTTTCGCCGTCGCTACGCGGAGGTTGGCTGCACGCGGCGCTTGAGCGCTACGGGCGATGTGTGGCCGGGCGCGCATCGCCGACGCTGCCGTGGGACCTTCTTCATCGACAAGCAAGCACGTGGGTCGAGGAGGCCGAGGCGGAACTGCGCGAGCGCTTGACTGCCGTTCCCGACCACATCGTGGCCGCCGAGCGCGCACGCCTGACCGCACTCATGCGGCGCTTCCTCGAATGTGAGCAACACCGCGCTGCCTTCCTCGTGCTCGAAGTCGAAAGCCGCCGTGAGCTCACGCTGTCGGGCTTGCCCGTGCGGGTGAGGCTCGACCGCATCGATCGGCTGTTGTTGGAGGAGCAGCAGCAGGGGGCCGAAGTCCCGAGCGAGGCGTTGCTTGTGATCGACTACAAAAGCGGACGCGTCAGTCCGACTGCGCTTAGCGAAGCGCGGCTCGTAGCGCCGCAGTTGCCGCTCTACACCCTGGCGCTTGGGCCCGAACGCGTGCGTGGCGCAGCGCTCGCGCAGCTCGACGATGAACAGGTGCGTTTCCACGCGCTCGGGGATGGCTGGGCAAAATCGAAGCACGCCACGTCGTTTGCGGCGCTCAAGTCCGAGTGGACTCGGCAACTCGAGGCGCTCGCACAGGAGATCGCACGCGGCGAGGCCGTGCGGGCGCCTTTTCGCGGTGCGAAAAGTTGCGAGGCCTGTCCGGTCCGGACCTTTTGCGGCATCGATCGGGTCTGGCCGCAGTGGGTCGAGACCGCGGATGAGCCGGCACAGTCCGAGGGCCCAGCATGAACGCAACGCGCTCAGACCGCGCCGGGGATGCTGAGCGCGTACCCGATCTCTCGCTTCGCGAACGCGCCCTCGATCCCACCGAATCTTTCATCGTCCAAGCACCGGCCGGCGCGGGCAAGACCGAATTGCTCATCCAGCGGCTGCTCGCCTTGCTTGCACGCGTCGAGGCACCCGAACGTATCCTCGCGCTCACCTTTACGCGCAAAGCCGCTGCGGAGATGCGCGAGCGCTTGGTGGCGGCGCTGCGTGCCGCGCGCGCTGGCGCGCCCCCCGAGACAGCCCACGAGCAGCGCCGCATCGAGCTCGCCCAGACGGTGCTCGAGCGCGACCGCGCGCTCGGGTGGCGGCTCGAGCAGCGACCCAACGCCGTAGCGATCGAGACCTTCGACGCGTTTGCCCTGCGTTTGGCGCGCGCCGGATGGACGCCGAGCTCGGTCGACCGCTCGCCCTGGATGCGACTCGAAGAAGACCTCGGCGCCCTGTACCGCGAAGCGGCACGCGCGGCGATCGAGGCGAGCGAACCGCCCGAGCGACTCTCCGCCACCCAAGCGTTGCTTCGTCGCTTCGACAACCGCGTCGAAGCCTTGGTCAACAACCTGGCTGCCTTGCTCGAACGACGCGCCTTGTGGCTGCGCCACGCACTCGATGTCAGTGAGTCCGCCGAAGTGTTGCGCGATCGGCTCATCGTCGCGGCGATCGAGGAGCGGCTCGCCTGGCTGGAGGCTCGCTGGACGCCCGAGCAGTTCGACGTGCTGCGCCGCGCTGCGGCGTGCTGGCTCAGCTCAGGGGCCGACATGCCGTGTCCCGAGCCTTGGCTGGCGGCCCTCTGCGTCGGGCCGCTGCCGGGCGCACGCTTTGCCACGCTCGATGCTTGGCGCGCCGTGGCCGGCCTCACGCTCGCGAAAAACTCGGCCGACTGGCGGCGCCGGCCGAATTTGCCGGCCGGCGCGGAAACAAGCCTCCAGTCAGGGGTCAAGAGGCTGCTCGAAGAACTGGCGGCTCAAGATCCCGACGGCACGCACGCAGCGGCACTCTGCGCCGTGGTCAGCTACCCGGATACGGAGGCACTGGCCGAGCAGCGCGAAGTGCGAAGCGCCACCGCAGTACTGCTCAAGCACGCGCTCGCCGAGCTGCAGCTGCTCATGGCCGAGCGGGGCGTGACCGACTACGCGCAGGTGAGCCTCGCGGCGCTCCAGGCACTCGAGACCAATCAGGCGGCGCTCGCAGAGCGGCTCGATGGGCGCATCGATCACCTCCTGGTCGATGAGTTTCAGGACACCAATCCGGCGCAGCGCGATTTGCTCCGGGCGCTTGTGGCTGAGTGGAGCCCGGGGGATGGACGTACGTTTTTCGCCGTCGGCGATCCGATGCAATCGATCTACGCCTTTCGCGATGCCGATGTGGGCATCTTCCTCGAGGTGCGCGATCGTGGCCTTGGCCCTGTGCGACCGACGCCGCTTGTGCTGAGCGCGAACTTCCGCGCCCGGGCGCCGCTTGTTGAATGGGTCAATGCCACCTTTGCCGGCGTCTTTGCGGTTGCGGCAAAGCGTTGCCCGCACGCGCCGAGCGTTGGGTTTGCCTCGGCTGTGGCCACGCGCGCGGCCGACCCTCAAGCGGGCATCGAGATCCGGCGCTTTGCCTCGGCCCAGGCCGAGGCCGAGTGGATCGCTGAGTCGATCGAAGCACTTCAGGCCAGGGCGCCCGAGGCGCGCATCGCCGTGCTCGTGCGACGGCGGCAGGATGCCTGGCCCGTTCTGAGCGCTCTTGCGCGGCGCGATGTCATCACGAGCGCGTTGGAATTCGTGCCGCTCGCGCAGCGACCGCTTGTGCAGGAGCTCTGGGCCGCCGCCTGCCTGCTTGCGCATCCCGGGGACCGCCTGGCGCTTGCCACTTGGCTGCGTAGCCCCATGGTCGGATTGCGCTTGGCCACGCTCGAGGTCGTTCTCGATTGGCTTGCGGAGAGCTCGCCGGAGAGCGTGCTTGCTGAGCGCGCTCA
Source organism: Casimicrobiaceae bacterium (assembly GCA_025056355.1). GTDB lineage: Bacteria > Pseudomonadota > Gammaproteobacteria > Burkholderiales > Casimicrobiaceae > Casimicrobium. The sequence continues at coordinate 27,869 of JANWWI010000027.1, forward strand.
ATGGCCATGGCCCGAATTGCCCGAAGAGGAACGAGCGCGGCTCGAACGAGCGCTCGAAGCCCTCGTCGAGGCACGTGCCCTGCACACGGCTCGTTCGCTTGCCGAGCGACTGTGGCGGCTGTTTCTCGAGCTTGGTGGGCGGCGGCTTGCCCAAGGCGAAGCCGAGCGCGAAGAGCTCGAGGCCTTTTTCGCGCTGCTCGAAGAGGCAAGCGCCGAGGGTCTGCTCCGTGATCGAGCCGAATTCGAGCGCCGTCTTGCTCAGAGAATGTGTACCCTCAACCCCGCGCGTGCAGAGGCTCGGGGCCGGGCCGTCGAAGTGCTCACCATTCACAAGGCCAAGGGTCTTGAGTGGGATGTGGTCTACGTGCCTGCGCTTGATCAGGCGATCAAAAGCGACGATTCGGCGCAGATGGTCTGGGCCTTTTTTCGCGACCGGGCCGAACCGCGCAATGGATCGCAACTGATTGCCGCCACGCGCGAACGGCGACACAGCGAAGCGTCCGCCTCCGTCTACAGCTTCGTGCGCACCGCCGCTGCGCAAGTGCGAGACGCCGAGCGAGCGCGACTTCTCTACGTGGCCGCAACACGAGCGCGCGAGCGCCTGGTGCTTTCGGGCCATGCGGCGAAGACCGTGCCTTCGAGCTCGCTGGCTGCGCTGCTCGATTGGCCGCCGCCTGCGGCTGACCCCGAGGCGCGCGAGATGAGCCCCGGAGAAGCGACCGCGCCCTCGACGCGGACGCTGGCACCGCTCAGGGTGCCGAGCCTGCTGCGTTCGGCCACGCCTTGGCCACGACGGGCAAGCGCGTCTTGCGGGACCGGCGCGGTCCTGTCCGAGCCAAGCGCTCAGACGCTCGGTGAGGTTGAGATGCCACCAGAGGATCAGAGCGCAAGCCCGCAGCAGGCGAGCGCGCGGGCCGTTGGGGTCGTGGGACATCGCCTGCTCGAAAGCCTTGGCCGGCTCCTCGAGCGCGGCGTGCGCGAGGTGAGCTTCGAGGCCCACGCAATCGCCCGCTGGCTTGAGCGCGAGGGCGCTCCGCGCGAGGCTGTTGAGGCAGCCGCGGCGCGCCTTGCCGAGCATTGCACGCGGCTTGCCCGCGACAGCCAGACGCTTGCCTGGCTGTTCGATCCCTCGCATCGCATGAGCCATTCCGAAGTCACGCTCGCCGTGGGCGAGACCACGCTTCGGCCCGATCGGACGTTTGTGACCGTCACCGGTGAGCGCTGGATCGTCGACTACAAATTCGCCGAACCGCCCCCGGGGAGTTCAGTCGAGGGCTGGCTGGCTGAAGAGCGCGAACGCCACCGTGCGCAACTGCAACGCTACGCAAGCAGCCTGGGGCATCCTCGCGTACCGTGGCGAGCGGCGCTTTATTTCGTGTGGCTCGACCGGCGAGTCGAGCTCGAACTGAGCCTCCGAGCGCCTGCCTAGAATCGCCGAGGCGGGTCGGTCTTGTGTTCAGACCGACTTGCATGCGACCGTGGCATCTCCAGACGCTTTCCGATTTCGCCTCACTCGCGACGCCTGCGCGCCGGCCGCGCGCGGCAGCGCCCTTACGATCGGCAACTTCGACGGCGTGCACTTGGGCCATCGCGCGCTCATCGAGCGCGTGGTGGCGGCGGCTCGGGCCGACGGACTTGAAGCGACGGTGGTCACGTTTGAGCCTTCCCCGGCGCGATGGTTTGCCCGGCGAGGCGGCCTCGAGCCGCCACCGCGCTTGCAGCGTCTGCGCGACAAGCTCGAAACGCTAGCGGCCCTTGGCATCACACGCGTGCATCTGGTGCGCTTCAACGAAGCGCTTGCCAGCCTGTCACCCGATGCGTTTTGCGATCGCGTGCTTGCCGAGGCGCTCAACGTTCGTTGGGCGATCGTCGGGGAGGACTTCCGCTACGGACGGGCGCGCAGCGGGGATGCGCAAACCCTGGCGCGCTGGTGCGCCCGGCGCGGAGTCACCTGCGAGCGGCTCGCCCCGATCGGAGCAGAGGGCATGCGGTATTCCTCCTCCGCGGTGCGCTTGGCACTCGCCGCCGGGGATTGCGCCGCCGCCGCGCGGATGCTCGGACGGCCCTACGCGATCTCGGGTCGGGTCGCCCACGGTGACAAACTCGGCCGGCAACTGGGCTTTCCGACGCTCAACCTGCCGCTGTGGTGGCCGTTGCCGCTGAGCGGCGTCTTTGCCGTGTGGGTGCATGTGGCCGGGTATGCAAAGCCGCTGCCCGGTGCGGCCAGTGTAGGCGTGCGACCGACCGTCACCGAGCGCGGCGATCCGCGCCTCGAGGTGCACTTGCTCGACTTTGCCGGCGATCTCTACGGCCGACGAGTGAGGGTCGAATTCGTGTCGTATTTGCGTCCCGAAGAGCGCTTCGCCTCAGCCGCTGCGATGCGGGAGCAAATGCAGCGCGACGTGGCCATCGCACGTGAACGTCTCGCGGCGCCGCAAGCCGCGTAAGGCATCGGCAAAGGCCGCGAAACGCTTGCTTCGGTTATGATCGAGCGCATGCTTCAGGCCGCCACTCTCCGCTCATCGCCGAAGCTCAGTGGTTCCTTGCCCGGCGTTTTGGCTCGGCAAACGCGTCGCGACCGAATTTGACGAGCGCCGGCCCACGGCGCTTCCTCTCTCATTTGTGCTGCGCCGCGCGCACGCGGCGCGCCTTGGTCGCGTTGCCTGATCCGACACAGTTTCAGCCACCATGCCCAACGCTTCGAATCGCCCTGACCGTTATCCCGTCAACCTTCCGGATACGCCTTTTCCGATGCGCGCGGATCTGGCGCGGCGTGAACCAGGGTGGGTTGCTCAGTGGGCCGAACGAAAGCTCTACGAGGCCATCCGCCGTCGTGCCAAGGGGCGGCCGCTTTGGGTCTTGCACGACGGTCCACCCTATGCCAACGGGGACATTCACATCGGCCACGCCGTCAACAAGATCCTCAAGGACATCGTGGTCAAAAGCCGCCTGATGGCGGGCTTTGATGCGCGCTATGTGCCAGGCTGGGACTGCCATGGCATGCCGATTGAAATCCAGATTGAGAAACGCTACGGCAGGCATCTTCCGCCGCTTGAGGTGCAAGCGAGGTGCCGCGCCTACGCGGCCGAACAAATCGAGCGGCAGAAGCGCGACTTCATGCGACTCGGCGTCCTTGCCGATTGGGATCATCCCTACACCACGATGGCCCCGCGCACCGAAGCCGATGAAATTCGCGCGCTGCGAAAGATTTTCGATGCGGGCTTTGTCTTTCGCGGCTTGAAGCCCGTCAACTGGTGCTTCGACTGCGGCTCGGCGCTTGCCGAGGCCGAGGTTGAATACCTCGACCGAACCGATCTGGCAATCGACGTGGCCTTCGCCTGCGCTGAGCCCGAACGCCTCGCCGCGGCATTTGGGCTTGCGCGTTTGCCCGCCGAGCCGGCCTTTGCGGTCATCTGGACCACCACACCGTGGACGCTGCCCGGAAACCAAGCGCTCAACCTGCATCCAGAGTATGAGTATGCGCTCGTGCGCACCGACGACCGTGATCATCCGTTGCTCGTGCTGGCAAGCGAGCGCGTGAATGCATGTCTGGCCGCTTGGAGCATGCGTGGCGAGACGATAGCCACATGTCGCGGCCGTGCCCTCGAGCGCATCGCCTTTCGCCATCCGTTCTACGAGCGCGTCAGTCCGGTCTTTCTTGCCACCTATGTAACGCTCGACGCGGGCACCGGCATCGTGCACGCTGCGCCCGCCTACGGCGTGGAGGACTTTCTCTCCTGCCGTGCCTATGGCTTGCGCGATGAACAGATCCTTTGCCCCGTGCGCGGCGATGGCTTTTTCGAGGACGATCTGCCGCTCTTTGGCGGGCAGTTGATTTGGGAGGCCAACTCCAACATCGTCGAGCACCTGCGCTCAATCGGCGCGCTTCTCAAAGTCGCAGCCTTCACGCACAGCTACATGCACTGCTGGCGGCATCGCACGCCGGTCATCTACCGCGCCACCTACCAGTGGTTTGCGGGGATGGATATTCAACCGAAGGACGGCGGACCCACGCTTCGTGAACGAGCGCTGGCGGCGGTTGAGGCAACCGCGTTCTATCCCGAGTGGGGCAAGGCGCGACTGCGCGCGATGATCGCCCATCGCCCCGACTGGACGCTTTCGCGGCAGCGGCAGTGGGGCGTGCCCATGGCCTTTTTTCTCCACCGTCGCACGGGTGAGCTGCATCCACGCACGAGCGAGCTGCTCGAAGAGGTTGCGAAGCTGGTCGAGCAGGGCGGCATCGAAGCGTGGCAGCGGCTCGATCCGGCACAACTGTTGGGTGAGGAGGCGCGCGACTACGTCAAAAGTACCGACACACTCGATGTGTGGTTTGACTCCGGTACCACGCACGAGACGGTGCTTCGGGGCTCGCACGCCGATCAGAGCCATTTTCCGGCCGATCTGTATCTCGAAGGCTCGGACCAGCATCGCGGCTGGTTCCACTCAAGCCTGCTGACCAGTTGCATGATCAACGGCGAAGCGCCTTACAAGGCCTTGCTGACGCACGGCTTCGTGGTCGATGGCCAAGGGCGCAAGATGAGCAAATCACTCGGCAACGTGGTTGCCCCACAACAAGTGGCCGATACCCTGGGCGCCGAAATCCTCCGGCTATGGGTTGCCGCCACAGACTACTCGGGCGAACTGGCGCTCTCGGAAGAAATCCTCAAGCGCGTCACCGACACCTACCGCCGGATTCGCAACACGCTGCGCTTCATGCTCGCCAATACCGCGGACTTCGATCCGGAGCGCGATCGCGTGCCGCTCGACGAGTGGGTCGAACTCGATCGGTACGCACTGGCGATGACGCGACAACTGGCCGCGCGCTGTGTGCAGGCCTACGCGCGCTATGACTTCCACGTGGTCATGCAACAGCTCATGAGCTTTTGCGCCGAGGATCTGGGCGCTTTCTACCTCGATGTGCTCAAGGATCGGCTCTACACGACCGCGCCCAAGAGCCATGCGCGGCGTTCGGCCCAGACGGCCTTGGCCTTGATCGTGAGGCAACTGACCACCCTCATGGCTCCGGTGCTTTCATTCACGGCCGAAGAGATATGGGCGCTTCTCAATCCGGGCCGCGACATCAGCGAGGCCAGCGTGTTTTTCGAGCGCTATGACGAGCCGCTGCCCGCACCGACCGATGAGGCCCAGCTCCTTGAGCGCTGGTCGCGTATCCGAAGCGTTCGCGGTGAAGTGACGCGCGCGCTCGAGACATTGCGCGAGCGCGGTCAAATTGGGTCGAGCCTGCAAGCGCAGGTTCTGATTCGCGCGCCGCGCGCTGAATTTGACGCGCTCGCGAGTTTGGGCGATGAGCTCAAATTCCCCTTGATCGTGTCTGCAGCGCGGCTGGAGCCTGCCGATACGCTCAGCGTTGAGGCGACCGTTGCCCTCGGGCGCAAATGCGAACGCTGTTGGCACTATCGCGAAGACGTCGGCACGAACGCCGAACATCCCACCTTGTGCGCCCGTTGCATCTCGAACCTGTTCGGCCCGGGCGAACAGCGCCGCTTCGCATGAACGCCGTCATACCGCGCAGTCGGGCGCTGCTTGCCTCAGCGGCAGTTGTGGCGCTCGATCAGCTGAGCAAGGCGGTCGTGCTCGCGCAGCTTTCGCCAGGCCAGCGCATCAACGTGCTGCCGTTTTTCGATTGGACGCTCGTGTTCAACCCTGGGGCCGCGTTTAGCTTTCTCGCGCAGGCAAGCGGCTGGCAACGCTGGTTTTTTCTTGCCCTGGCAGCGGCTGTGAGCCTGTGGTGCTGGTGGGCCCTGGGGCGGGAGCGCGACGGGCGAGTGCGGCTCGCGTTAGTCTTGATTTTGGCCGGAGCGGTTGGCAATGCCATCGATCGGCTCTGGCTTGGGCAAGTCGTCGATTTCATTTTGCTTTATTGGGCACCGTGGAACTTCTACTACCCGGCATTCAACATCGCCGACAGTGCGATCACCCTCGGTGCGGTGCTGTTGGTGTGGGCGGCGTTGTGGCCACGGGATAATGTGTCGGCTTCGCGCAGATCGGACCTTGCTTGATGAGTCACGCCCAGCCCCTTCGCTTCGAACCTCACCCGAAAACGGTGCTTCTTGCCAACCCGCGCGGCTTTTGTGCCGGCGTAGATCGGGCGATCGCGATCGTGGAACGAGCGCTCGACAAATTCGGTCCACCCGTGTACGTGCGCCACGAAGTCGTGCACAACCGTCATGTCGTGGAGCAATTGCGACAGCGCGGCGCCGTGTTTGTTGAATCGCTCGATGAAATTCCGACCGCCGCCCAGGGGGCGGTGCTCATCTTTTCCGCGCACGGCGTCTCCAGAGCACTGCGCGCAGAGGCTGCCGCGCGCGGCTTTCGCGTGTTTGATGCAACGTGTCCGCTCGTCACGAAGGTGCATGTCGAAGTCGCCAAACTGCACCGCGAGGGCTACTCGATCGTCATGATCGGTCACGCCGGTCATCCCGAGGTCGAGGGGACCATGGGACAGGTGGAGGAGGGCATCTACCTCGTCCAGGACGAGGCGGACGTCGATGCGTTGGCCGGCTCAGGTGCCATTCGCGATCCTGAGCGCGTGGCCTACGTGACTCAAACGACGCTTTCGATCGACGACACGGCGCGCATCATCGAGCGGCTCAAGGCCCGCTTTCCTTTCATCCGCGGTCCGCGCAAGGACGATATCTGCTACGCCACCACCAATCGGCAGGAGGCGGTCAAGCGGCTTGCCGCAGAGGTCGATGCGGTCATCGTGGTTGGCTCCCCCACCAGCTCGAACGCCAATCGGCTACGCGAAGTCGCACAGCGAGCAGGCGTTCGCGCGGTGCTCGTTGAAGATGCCTCAAGCATTGATGCCGAGTGGCTGAGGCCTGCACGGCGAGTCGGCGTCACCGCGGGGGCCTCGACGCCCGAGCAACTCGTCCAGGGCGTGGTCGAGCGCCTCCTGGCGTTGGGTTTCGAGGCGGTGGAAGATAACCGAGGCGAATCAGAGAATATTGAGTTTCGCCTGCCCGCTGCACTCGCGTAACGCGCGGACGTCGGTTTCAAGCCGCCGCCGGTCAGGCAGCCGAAACCCCAGGGCGCCTTTTCTACAAACATATTAGCCGCTTTGGTCTGACGAGTCCGCCGTCACGGCGGAGGCAAATCATGCGCGCGAGTTCGGCGTTTACGGGTTCATCGCAGGGCGGCTTTTCACTGCTCGAGGCACTCATCGCGATCGTGATCATCTCGCTCGGGGTTCTCGGCATCGCCGGTTTGCAACTCTCGGCCCTTCGCGATACCCAGACGTCGCGCAACGTCACGGCCGCCACAATCCTTGCGCGTGACATGGCCGATCGGCTTAGGACCTCTGCGGTCGCCGTCAAGAACTTCGACTTCAACATGGTGCCCTCGTCGGTCAACAACTGCGTCGGACCGACGAGCTCCTGTACGGAGATCACGTTTTTCGCGTCCGATTACGCGGCCTGGCGAGCGCTCGTCGCAAACCGCTTGCCTTCCGGGGAGGGGCGCGTCTGCCGCGATGCCACGCCGGATGACGGCACGCCGGCAGCTCCTGCCTGTACGGGCGGAAATAACGATCCGCTGGTCGTCAAGGTTTGGTGGTGGGAAAAGGGAAATCAAACCTCCACGCAGGAGCGTTTCGTGATGCCGATGTTCGCCCGGGATGGGGTGTTGTAATGAGTCGAAAAGGCTTTCACTCGATCGCCGGTTTCTCGGGGTTCGCGCGTGCGCGGGGCGTCACGCTGGTGGAGTTACTCGTTTCGCTTGTCATTGGGTTACTCCTTGTTGCGTTTGTCGGCTCCGCCTACCTCGTCCAAAACGCAAGCGGTCGGACCATGGACGAGTCCGCACGGCTTCAGGAAACAGCGAGGATTGCGATAAACGTTCTTGAGCGGGTAATCCGTCATGCCGGCTTCGTTGAATACGGGCAGGGACAAGCGCCGCAAAATTTTTGCGGGACCGGAGCAACCACCACGGACGATTCTGCGGGGGCGCCCCCGATTCAAGGTCCTTTCATCGAGGGGCGTTCGGGCGGTGGCCATTTCGCAAACAGTGATCGCCTGATCTTGCGTTTTTACGGGTCCGGCGCTGCAACTCAAGCCGATGGGGATGGCGCGATCCGCGATTGCCGCGGCGTAAGCGTGCCGGGTCAAGCGGTGGGCAGCAACGCGGTGAACTGGTTTTTTGTGGCCAACGATGCCGACGGCGAGCCGGCCCTCTTTTGTGGGGTAAAAGGTCCCGGGATTGTCGGCCAGGCTGTTCAGGCGCTCATCCCGGGGGTGGAGTCGTTTCAAGTCCTATTTCTTGAAGCTCCTGCTGGCTCTAATGCCCCGCGTCGGCTCCTTTCAGCCAACGAGGTCACCGACTGGCGGCGCATCGTGGCCGTGCGGCTGAGCTTGATGATTCGTGGCGATGTTGGGTCACGTTCGGACCTCGACACCGGGCCCAGTCCCGCTCAGACCTATTACGACATGTTCGATCCGCACTACACGGTCTACGCGACGGCCGATGCGGGCCGAACGTTCGACCCGAACTTCCTGTCCGACTCGCAACGACGACGACTACGTCGCGCATTCACAACGACCATCGAGCTACGCAACTCAACGGCGGCGGTGTGTACATGAAATCGCGGTTTCCCTCTCATTCCACGAAAGCGCTCTCGACCGGGGGTGAGCGTGGCTTTGCCCTTGTGGTCGTTCTGTTGCTGTTGGTTGCCATTGCGACGCTCGGCGTCATGAGCAGCTCGAATGCGTTCTTGCAGACGCGCATGGCACGTGCCGAGCGCGATTATCAGCTGGCGTACGCCGCGGCGGAATCAACGATCGTCGACG
>JANWWI010000028.1 GCA_025056355.1 Casimicrobiaceae bacterium
GAGATTCAAGGCCCGAAGCACGATGCTCTGCGTTTTGCCAGACCCTGGCCCCGCAATAACAAGCAACGGCCCATCGAGGTGACCGACGACCGCACGCTGCGAATTGCTGAGATGAGGGAAGTGTTTCAGGATCGTTGCGGCAATAGTCACAGCAACCCTGCCTGACGAAAGCTAAAAGTCTCTGCCTTCGAAACAATCAGGTGGTCAACAATCTTTATCCCGACCGTATCGGCTGCCAAAACAACCGCTCCGTTCGGGTGATTGTGCGCCAGCACAAGTCCCGCCGCACCTCGCCGCAATGCAGCCTCAACGACCCTTCGCGGGTAGACAGCTGCCCGATCGATCGTCCCTTCCTCCAGCCTCTCGACTCCATCCCGCAATAGACGGCAACTTGAATCAAGGTACGCAACTTCGAACACCTCGTGCGTCAGTGCCCCGAGTCGCATGCGCCAAAAGTCGCGAAGGCGAACGGGATCCTTCAGGACGTCGTCGCCCTCTGCACATTGCTGAAGGTAAAGCGTGGCCGCAGCCTTGATAATTTGAAGCGCTACTGGTGTGACTTCGCCAATACCGTCAACTGCGCGTAGCTGTTCCAGAGGCGCATCGAGAATACCGCGCAGGTTGCCAAAGCGGGCAATCAAAGCTTTGGCGGGTTGTTTTACATCTGAGCGTGGAACGGCAAGCGTGAGAAGAAGCTCAACGACCTCATAGTCGGCGAAACCGTTTAGCCCATTTTTCATAAACCTTTCACGGAGCCGCCGTCGATGGCCGTGGTAGTGGGGCAGGTCGTCGTTCATAAATCGATCAATCGCGGTCTTCGTGCTGCACGTCCAGGAGTTTCTCCATGTTACGTAACCTGAGCCAAAAGTCGTCAGTGCAATTCAAAACTCCGCCACCGTGGCGCACGAAAGCCAAGCGCGCACCGCTTGCGCGCCTTTCACCGCGAACGCAACGACTGACCGATTTACTCTGACGGCAGCGGCGGCATCGGCTCACCGTGCTCGATCATGCGCTGCCAGGCGCGGCGGGCCTGTGCGGCACGAGTGAAAGCGCCCTCGATGGCTGACTGTGCCGGCGGATTGCCCGCGGCGAGCCAAGCGTCGAAGGCATCAAGCCGCGCGCGGTAGGCGGCAAGTTGCGCGCGAATCGCATCGCGGTTGGCAAGCGTGATGTCGCGCCACATCTCCGGCGAGCCGGCAGCGATACGCGTAAAGTCGCGAAAGCCGCTTGCAGCATAGGCGAAATAGCGCTCCGCCGCAGGCGCCTCAGCGAGCATGTCCACAAGGGCAAAGGCCAAAAGGTGCGGCAGGTGGCTCACCGCCGCGAAGACATCGTCGTGCTCTGCTGCCGAGAGCTCATGCACGTTGGCGCCAGTTGCCCGCCACATGGCCGCCACTTCCGCCATCGCACGAGGATCGGTCTCTGCCTCGGGGCAGAGCACCACCTTGCGCTCGCGGTAGAGCGTGGCGAAGGCCGCAGCTGCGCCGGTCTTTTCCGTGCCCGCGATCGGATGACCGGGCACGAACCGCGGGAATGCGGATCCGAGCTCGGCACGCGCGGCGGCAATCACGTCGCGCTTGGTGCTGCCGCCGTCGGTGAGGATCGTGGCGGGGCTCAGGTGCGGTCTGAGCGCGCGAAAAACCGCGGGCATCTGGGCAACCGGGGTGGCGATGAAGACGAGCTCGGCCTGCGCTGCCTCTTCAAGGCTGACGACCCGATCGATGATGCCGCGCGCAAGCGCCTCCTCGAGATTGGCTTGCGAGCGGCCCACGCCCCAGACTTCGCCCACGGCGCGCGCCTCGCGCAAGGCCAAGGCCAGCGACCCGCCGATCAACCCGACCCCCACCACGGCAAGCCGGTCGAGACGAAATGGGCTCTGCCTCATGCGACGGCACGCGGGTAGCTGCCGATCACCTTGAGGTAAGCCGCCTGTGCGCGTACATCCTCAAGCGCGGCGGCCACCCGCGGATCGCGCGCGTGGCCCTCGATGTCGACGAAGAAGTAGTACTCCCAGAGTCGATCAGGCGATGGCCGCGACTCCAGATGCGTCATCGACACGCCGTGCCGCTTGAGCGGCTCAAGCAGATCCACCAGCGCGCCGGCGCGATTCGGGGCGGAGAGAATGAGGCTGGTTTTGTCGACGCCGGAAGGCCCGACCTCCTCCTGGCCCAGCACCCAGAAGCGGGTGGTGTTGTTGGGCGAGTCTTCGATGCCCCGCACGAGGATCGGCACTTGGTGGTGTTGGGCGGCCAGTTCTCCGGCGATTGCCGCGCTGCGCGGGGTCTTGGCGGCCAGTCGCGCTGCCTCGCCGTTGCTTGACACCGGCACCCGCTCGGCATGGGGCAGGTGGCGTGCGAGCCAGCCCGCCGTCTGCCCAAGCGACTGGCTGTGGGCGAAGACACGGTCCACGGTGGCAAGCGTCGGCTCGTGGGTGAGCAAGTTGTGCGCGATGCGAAGTTCGATCTCGGCACAGACGCGCAGCGGCGAAGCGATGACCAGATCGAGCGTGCGGCCCACAAAGCCCTCGGTCGAATTGACCACCGGGACGACCGCGTAGTGCGCATGCCCCGCCTCGACCGCGCGGAAGGCCTCGTCGATGGTCGGACACGGCTCATAGCGGGGCGCGGAGCCGAAGTGCTTGACCGCCGCGGCGTGGCTGTAGGTGCCCTCGGGCCCGAGATAGGCGATCGTGAGCGCCTGCTCGAGCGCCAGGCATTGGCTGATGATTTCGCGGAAGATGCTCACCACGGCCGAACGCGACAGCGGCGCGGCATCGCGCTCGCTCAGGCGCCTGAGGATGTAGGCTTCTCGATCGGGTCGATAAAGCGGTGCGCCGGGCGGCTTCAGATGGCCGATGCGGCGCGCGAGCGTGGCGCGCTCGGTAAGCAGCTCAAGCAGCCGATCATCGAGCGCATCGATCGCCTGGCGCAGTCGGGCGAGCTCTTGCTCGGCCTCGGTGGGATGATCCCGGTTGCTTGGCATTTCGAGTCTCAGGCCGGATGGAGGCGCTCGAATTCTTCAAGGGCCGCCACCAAGGCCTCCACCCCGGCCAGCGGCATCGCGTTGTAGAGCGAGGCGCGCAGCCCACCGCGGATGCGATGGCCTTTGAGGCCGATGAGCCCACGTGTCTCGCAAAAAGAGACGAATTGGCTGTCAAGCGCCGCATCGCCGGTGTCGAAGACCACGTTCATGCGCGAGCGATGCGCGGGTGCAACCGGTGCCCGAAACCGCCGCGAGCGATCGATGGCGCCGTAGAGGTGCTCAGAACGCGCGAGCGCTCGCCGCTCCATCTCGGCAAGGCCTCCTTGCGCCTTGATCCAGCGCAGCACAAGCGACACCCCGTAGATGGCAAAGGTCGAAGGCGTGTTGGCAAGCGACTTGGCCTTGGCCACCGTCGGGTAGTCCAGGATTGCAGGCACCGCGCGACCGCTGCGGCCGATCAGATCCTCGCGCACGATGACGATCGTGACGCCCGAGGGGCCGACGTTTTTCTGCGCGCCGGCGAAGATGAGCCCGCAGTGAGCCACCGGCATCGGGCGCGAGAGAAAGTGCGAGCTCGCATCGAGCACAAGCGGCGCATCGAGCGCACGGGCCAGTGCCGAAAGCTCATGCACCTCGTTGCCGTGGACGGTCTCGTTGGAGCAAACCCAGTAGTAGGCCACTGGCCCCTCGGGCTTGCGCCAGCACTCAAGGGCGGGCACAGCGGTGTAGCCGCCTTCGGCACCGCTGGCAACAATCTCCACACGACCGAAGCGCGCCGCCTCGCGCGCGGCCGCCTCGCTCCAGGAGCCGCTCACGAGGTAAGCCGCCGACTCTCCCTCGCGTAGCAGGTTGAGCGGCACCGCTGAAAACTGCCCCCACGCCCCCCCGTGCATGAAAAGCACCCGGTGCGTGTTGGGGATCGCCAGCAGCTCGCGCAGATTCGCTTCGGCCTCTTCGACGAGCGCCTCAAAGGCGCGGCTACGATGCGAAAGTTCGATGACACTTGCGCCTTGCGGCACCCCTTGCCAGTGCCAGACGGGGAAATCGGCGCGGATTTGCTCGATGACTTCGGGCGGCAACATCGCCGGCCCGGCGGAGAAGTTGTAAGCCATGGCCGAGATGTTAGCGGCCTGCCTCGGTGTGGGAGGCGAAGCAACGAGCACGCCATCGCCGCCCAAGCCCGGTTGGGGGCTTCCGCTCACGCAACGAGCGGCTCAGGCAGCGTTCGAGAAGACTTGGCGCGATGAGGCCCAACGCAAGGGTAAGCCAGCGCTTGGAGCGCTCTTGCGAGCGAACATGCGATCCTGCGACGGATCGAACCGCCCGCTTTTCGTGGCGAGTTCAGCTTGCGCTGACGGTTCGGCGCAGGGTTCGGTCGACCGTGTAGGTTCGGCTCTTGACCGTGCTGAGCAGGTGCATGGTGCCGCTTACCGCGCTCGGCGTGATCTCCACCAGCAAAAAGCCGCGCCGTTCGGTGTCGGCGAGTTTGAGGTCATCGACCACGCCCAGGAAGATTTGCCGTGTTTGAGCGGGCGGCAGCGAGGCCAGCACATTCTCAAGCCCGGGAGAGGACACCGCCGGTGTGGCGAATTCGTGACCAACGACCGAGCCGTCGGCAAGGGTAAGGTCGCTCGCCCACGCGTTGTGAGTGTCGCCGGCCAGCGAGATCAGACGCTTCCCAAGACTGCGCGCAAGCATCAGCACGCGTTCACGCTCGGCTGGGTAGCCGTCCCAGGCATCGAGGTTGTATCCCAGCCGTGGGTTGAGCGTTGGATCGAGCAGCGCTCGCTGTTCAGCAGTGAGTGCAGCCGGATTCGTAGCCGCGGTGGCCTTGGCTGCAAGGTAGGCAGCAACTGCCTCTTGGGCTGCCGCAACCCCGGCGGGGGTCAGGTTGTCTGGATTGAGGTGTCGCAACACACTGACCGGAAACCACATGCGTGCCATGAGCGTTTGCTGACCGAGGACCTGCCAGGCGCCCCGGGAGGCACTCATGCGATCACGCAGCCAGTTGAGTTGTGTCTCGCCCAGGAGGCGCCGACTCGGCGAGGTCAAGGTGGAGCGCGCACTCGCAGCTGTTGCCGGGTTGAGCAGATCAGAGAAACGCACTTGCAAATCGCGCGCCAGGTGGCGCGTTTCGAGCATGTAGAGCGAGAATAAGTTGCCGAAGTCAAACGCGCGGTAGCCTTCGCGCAGATCGTTCGGATTCGGCGCGCGTACGGGCATCCATTCAAGCCATGCACGCAGGGCCGCTTGTCTGCGCTCGACATAGCGACCTTCGCTGCCCTCGGTGTGGTTCTCGGCGCCCTCCCGCCAAGCGTCGTTGGCCACTTCATGGTCATCCCACACCGCAATCATCGGCATGGCGGCATGCAGCGCTTGCAAGTCCGGGTCACTGCGATAGAGCGCGTAGCGACGCCGATAGTCGGAAAGCGTCAGGCACTCATGGGGCGGATCGACCACACGGCCCAGTTGCTGAGCATCCGCGGAGGCATAGCCGGAAGCGCCATACTCGTAGATGTAGTCGCCCAAGTGCAGAGCGAACTCCGCACCGCTTCGCACAGCCTCGGCGTAGGCATGAAAGAAACCGGCCGGGTAGTTTGAGCAGCTGAAAACCGCCAGGCGAATTCGTTCCACCTGGCCGGTCGGTAAGGTGCGCGTCTGACCGGTGGGTGAGAGGACCCCGGCATAGCGAAAACGATAGAAGTAGCTCGTGCCCGGGCGAAGTCCACCCACGTCGACCTTCACCGTGTGGCCATGCTCTGCCCGCGCGACGGCTTGACCGCTCGCCGCCAGCGACGTAAAGCTCGAATCGGTGGCCACCTCCCACTCGAGCGGCACATCATCCAAACGGTCGGGAAAGCGCGCATGCGTCCAAATGACCACACGATCGGCCAGTGGATCGCCACTGGCCACGCCGAACTTGAACTCTGGAATCGGACCGTCATCGGTTCCGCAACCGCTCAGCAAAACCGCCGATCCGGCCGCGCCGGTGCCAACGACCCGGAACAAAAATGCCCGCCGATTCAAAGCCGCAGTGTCGATGATGCCCTCTTGTTTGCCCATGCCGAGCCCCATGCCAAAAACACCCTTTGCGCGTGCTTTTAGGCTTGGCGTGTTGCAGCCACGTGAAGCAGACAAGCCAAACCCTTAAGCGTCTCGACCTCCTCATGAAGGGGTGCGCTAGATTCCACCGCGGATGGATTGGTCGAGACCGCGACCCTTTCCGTCGGCAAAGCCCTCTGCGCACACAGCCTGGGCTCACTCTGGCCGCGAAGGCGCAAGAGCGAACCCTATTTCAGGCGCGCGGGGTACGGCAGCCGCCTCGGGCACCGACACGCTCGGCGAGGACAACCACGCAGTCTGCATGCCCGAGATGATGCAACGGTTGTGCACGGTGACTGCGCCTGCCGCGGAAGCGCCGCGATGGCGCGCCGCGCCAAGTCCACCGCGCTTGCGCGCGAGGCGCTAGCCCGAAGACTTCTGCGCCTTGATGACCGAGGTGGCCGCCGTCACAAGCGCGGCAATATCGGTCAGGTTCTGCGGCACCACGATCGTGTTGCCTTCCTTCGCAATGGCCGAGAAGGCCGCCACATATTGCTCGGCAATCTTCAAGTTGACGGCCTGGATGCCCCCGGGCGCCTCAATGGCCGCGGCGATTTTGCGGATCGCCTCGGCCGTGGCCTCGGCCTTGGCCAGGATCGCAGCCGCCTCGCCCTGCGCTTGGTTGATCTCGGAGATCTTGTCACCCTCGGACTTGGCGATGGCCGCCTCTTTTTGCCCCATCGCGATGTTGATCTGCTCTTGCTTGCGGCCTTCGGAGGCGGCAATCACCGCGCGCTTTTCCCGCTCGGCGGTGATTTGCTGCTGCATCGCTTGCAGGATTTCCTTCGGGGGCGTGAGGTCTTTGATCTCGTAACGCAGCACCTTGACCCCCCAGTTCATCGCTGCCTCGTCGAGCACGCCCACGACCGAGGCGTTGATCATCTCGCGCTCTTCGAAGGTTTTGTCGAGTTCGAGCTTGCCGATCACGCTACGCAGTGTGGTCTGGGCAAGCTGAGTGATCGCAAGGATGTAGTTCGAAGAGCCGTAGGTGGCCAGTTTCGGGTCGGTGACCTGGTAGTAGAGCACCCCGTCGACTTGCAGCTGGGTGTTGTCCTTGGTGATGCAAACCTGGCTTGGCACATCGAGCGGCACCTCGCGCAGGTCATGCTTGGCGGCGATGCTGTCGATGAAGGGGATCGTGAAGCGAAGCCCCGGCTCAAGTACGGTGTGGAACTTGCCGAGCCGCTCGACCACGAAGGCGCGCTGCTGCGGCACCACCCGAATCGACTTGACCACAAAGATGATGCCGACGATGAAGATCGCAAGCGGAACAAGCGATGAAAACAAGCTGCTGAGCATGGCTTCAACTCCCTGGTAAATGCGAATCGACGAGAAGCTCTGGTGACTGGAACCGATGCGCTCGGCCGAGCGAGGAGTCGCCGGGGTCGGCCCCGAATCAATCGCGAGCTCGCAGCGCTCAAGGACTGTGGCCAACGCGATGGCTGCGACGAAGGCCACGATGCCGCGCCGCAACCAGCGATCCTGACGGCTGAGACCCAGCGCCCTCGAGCCTCGAGTGCCGTCCCGCCCGCGCTTTCCAATCGGCACAACACCGGGCGCTTCGCCCGGGCGCCGGTCTACCGCGCCAATCTCCTGGGACCGCGCACGCCCGAGCCGCTCAAGCAGCGCCCGGCCGAGCCATTCGAGCAGTGGCCACCCGGGTGGCATGGGCGGCGGTCGGGAAAAACTCATCGCTTCGGCGAGAGGCTCAAGGATGGGCGACCGGCGCGAGAACGAGAATGTTGCCGCGCATGGCAACGATCACCATCTGTTCCTGCCGGGGCGTGGATTCGCTCTCGGCCACTGCCTCCCACTGCGCGCCACGGTAGTAGACCCGTGCAGTGCCATCGGGCCGCCATTCCTGAACCCGAACCCGTTGGCCGAGGTCGAGGTTGCTCTCGAGCTTGGGCACCGAGCGATGGCGTTTTTTCCACTCGATCAGAACCAAAGTGCCCACAACCTGCACGACCGCCGCCACGATCCACTGCCAGGCAAGCGTCCCACCGAAATACGCAACCGCGCCGCCCGCTACACAGGCCAGCGCGACCACGAGCAGGTAGAACGTGCCGGTGAGCATCTCCGCACCCACCAAAATCGCAGCGGCAATCCACCACCAGATATAGAGCGCCATGTCCAGCTCCTCCTTCGGCTACACCCTTGCTTGCGGGCCTTAGGTACGCGGGATCATACGGACTTGCAAGAGGCCCTGCCATCGCGCGAGCTTGCCAGTTGCACGGCACTTTGCAGAGCTCGCCCGACGGAGCGCTCGAGGCCCCGACGCACGCGGATTCGCCTCACGCTGGGAAACGGCCATAAAGACCATATAATTCAAAGAGTTCCAATATAATTCAAAGAGTTCCAGCACGCTACTTGCGCCGGCTCAATCCTGCGCCGGCACGACAACCCTGCTTTGCGTTTGGCCGACGGTTGCGCGCACAATGTTTCGCTTTTGGCCTCATGACCCGAGGGTCGAAGGCGTGTTGGCCTCGGCACGAAGGTGGTTGTCGCTTGCTGCTGGGTTACCTCCTGTTTGACGCGAGTTTGTTGTAGGTTCGACCATGCCCATCTACGAGTATGCATGCCCCGACTGTGGGTACCACGGCGAACACATGCAAAAGTTCTCGGATGCGCCGATTGCCCAGTGCCCTGGCTGTAGCAGCGCAAACTACGCGCGTCGAGTCTCGGCGGCAGCCTTTGCGCTCAAAGGCACCGGCTGGTATGTGACCGACTTCAAGGGAAACGGCACGCCGAAGGCCAAAACCGACTCGGACGGCAAGAAGCAAGACGGCTCGGCCACCTCCGAGAGTACGCCAACCGGCGCCACGAGCGAAACGTCCTCCGCCACCTGCGGGGCGGGGGCTTGCCCGGCTTGTGCGGACTGATCCCGCCGACGCTTAGCCAGCCTGCGGGACCGCACTCCTCGTGATCAAAAAGTACCTCATCGCCGGACTGCTCGTCTGGGTGCCGCTTGGCGTGACGGTGTGGGTGCTGCACCTGCTCATCACGACCCTGGACCAGACGGCGTTGCTTCTGCCTGAGGCGTGGCGACCCAAGTGGGACGGCAAAGACATCCCCGGCGTCGGGATCCTGCTTGCCTTTGCCATCTTGTTCGTGACCGGGGCCATCGCCAGCAATGTGATCGGGCGGCAACTGGTCCGCGCGTGGGAAGCGATCGTGCATCGCATTCCGGTGGTCGGCGGCATCTACAAGTCGGTCAAGCAGATCAGCGACCCAGTGCTTTCGGACTCCGGCCAAGCCTTCAGCAAAGCCGTGCTCGTCGAATTTCCGCACCCGGGCAGCCACACGGTGGCCTTTCTGACCAACGAGGTCCGCGGCGAACTGGCCGAACGGCTCGCCGAGCCGCATCTGTCGGTCTATGTGCCCACCACTCCGAACCCGACCTCGGGCTACATGGTGCTTCTGCCGCGGGCCAAGGTGCAGGAGCTCGACATGACGGTCGAGCAGGCGCTCAAGTATGTGATTTCAATGGGTGTGGCGCCGCCGCCGGTCCAGGCTTCGCGCACGCGGTCAGAGCTCAAGGCGGTCGCCGGAAGCCTCCCCGCCGCATCCCCGCCTGGGCGCACCGACGCTCGAGAGTGACCGGGTCCGGCGGCGCCCGCGTCACGTCGGGAAAGCCGCCCGGGGTCAAAATCGCCCGCGAAGCGTCGAAGTCCCGATCTCTGCGTGGCCACCGCCCGGAGCGCCTGCGCGCACATAAACGCGCTTGCCGAGGTGTCGTGCGCCGTAACGCTTGTTTTGCCTTCCCTTGCCTGTCATGCGAACCACGTACACCGGCCTCCTTGATTCGACCTACCTCAACCAGACCGTCACCCTCACGGGCTGGGTGCATCGCCGCCGTGACCACGGCGGTGTGATCTTTATCGACCTGCGCGACCGTGAAGGAATCGCCCAGGTCGTGGTCGATCCGGATCGGCCGGAAGCGTTTCGCATCGCCGAGACGCTGCGCAACGAATACTGCATCCGTGTCACGGGCCAGGTGCGCAAGCGCCCGCCCGGCACGGAAAACCGCGAGCTCCACTCGGGCGAGGTCGAGCTCTTCGCCCACGAGATCGAGGTCTACAACGCCTCGGCCACGCCGCCCTTCCAGATGGATGAGACCCACATCGGCGAAGAGGTGCGGCTCAAGTACCGCTACCTGGATCTGCGCCGTCCGCCGATGACCCGCAACCTGCTGCTTCGGGCTCGCGTCACGGCCGCTGCGCGCGAATACTTGAATCGCCACGGCTTTATCGAGATCGAAACCCCGTTTCTCTACAAGAGCACCCCGGAGGGCGCGCGTGAATTCCTGATCCCCTCGCGCCTGCACGATGGCCACTTCTACGCGCTGCCGCAGTCGCCGCAACTGTTCAAGCAGCTTTTGATGATTGCGGGCTTCGACCGCTACTACCAGATCGTCAAGTGCTTCCGCGACGAGGATTTGCGCGCCGACCGGCAGCCCGAATTCACTCAGATCGACATTGAAACCTCGTTTCTGGACGAGCGCGAGGTGCGCGCGCTCATGGAGGGGCTGGTCAAGCATCTCTGGAAGGTGGCGCTCGATGTGGAGCTGCCGGACTTCCCCCAGTTGAGCTACGCCGAGGCCATGCAGCGCTTCGGCAGCGACAAGCCGGACCTGCGCGTGAAGCTCGAACTGACCGAGCTCACCGATCTGATGAAGACGGTCGAGTTCAAGGTCTTTCGCTCTGCGGCGGAACTCAAAGACGGCCGTGTGGTGGCGCTTCGCGTTCCCGGCGGCGGTCAGCTCTCGCGCAAGGAAATCGATGACTACACCGCGTTTGTGGCGATCTACGGCGCAAAGGGCCTGGCCTGGATCAAGGTCAACGATACGGGCAAGCTTGGTGACGAAGGCTTGCAAAGCCCGATCGTCAAATTTCTGCCGGCCGAGGTGCTACGCGCGATCCTTGAGCGAAGTGGGGCGCAAAATGGTGATCTTTTGTTCTTTGGCGCCGATCGCGCAAAGATCGTGCACGATGCCATGGGCGCACTTCGAGTCAAAATCGGTCACGACCACGGCCGCAAGCTTGGATTCTTCGAGGAGGGGTTCAAACCGTGCTGGGTCGTGGATTTTCCGGCCTACGAGTACGATGAGGAAGCCAAGCGCTTCGTGGCCGCGCACCACCCCTTCACAAGCCCGAAAGACGAACACTGGCCGCTTCTGGAAAGCGACCCGGCGCGGGTGCTGGCCAAGGCGTACGACCTCGCCATGAACGGCTCGGAAATTGCGGGGGGATCGGTGCGCATTCATCGCCCTGAACTTCAAGCCAGGCAGTTTGCGGTGCTTGGCATCAGCGAAGAAGAACAGCGCGCGAAGTTCGGCTTTCTGCTTGAAGCGCTCAAGTACGGCGCGCCGCCTCATGCGGGCATCGCCTTCGGGCTCGATCGGATGGTGGCGATCCTCTGCGGCGCCGAATCGATCCGTGACGTGATCGCTTTCCCGAAGACGCAGCGCGGCCAGGATCTGATGGTGGAAACCCCTGCCCGGGTCACCGAGGAGCAGCTGCGCGAACTTCACATCCGGCTTCGCAACCCCGGACGAAGCTGAGGCTGCGGGCTGCTTGGTCCGTTCGGCCTTGGGCTCGGAGTATCCCGCGCCCTCGTGCTAACCCCGATGCGTCGACCGTCCGGCCCGTCGAGAATCGAAAAGCGCTTTTCTCAAAGGAGGATCGGTTCCCATGGATCGCCGAATGTTCGTCAAAGCCGCGGGTGCAGCGGCGGCCACCACCTTCGGTGCGCCGGCGTTGATCGGATTGGCTCAGCAAAGCGTCACGCTCAAGTTCCACACCTTCATGGCGCCCACTTCGAATGTGTGGCTGACCATGCACAAGCCATGGATGGACAAGGTCGAAAAGGACTCCGGCGGCCGCATCAAGTTCGAGCCCTACCCCGCCATGCAACTGGGCGGCACGCCGCAGCAGCTCTTCGATCAGGTGCGCGACGGTGTGGCCGATGTGGTCTGGACGCTGCCGGGCAACACGCCGGGGCGCTTTCCGCGTGTGGAGGTCTTCGAACTGCCTTTCATGATGAACAACGCCGAGGCGACCTCGCGCGCTTACTGGGAGTATGTTCAGACCGCTGCGCAGGATGAGTTCAAGGACGTTCAGATGATTGCCCTCCACGTGCACGGTCCGGGCATGTTCCACATGAAGGAAAAACTCGTGCGCTCGGCGGCCGACCTCAAAGGGCAAAAGGTGCGCGGCCCCACCCGCCAGATCACGAAGATGTTGCAACTGCTCGGTGCAAGCCCCGTGGGGATGCCCCTTCCGCAAATCCCGGATGCCCTCTCAAAGGGCGTGATCGATGGCTGCGTCATCCCCTGGGAGGTGGTGCCGTCGGTCAAGGTGCATGAGCTCACGAAATTCCACAGCGAATTCGCGCCTGAGGCCGGTGCGCTCTACACCACAACCTTCGTGATGGCGATGAACCGCGCCAAGTACGCAAGCCTGCCGCCGGAGTTGAAGGCGGTGATCGACCGCAATAGCGGTATCGAGACCTCCGGCTGGCTCGGCAAGACCCAGCAGGGTAACGACCCCGCTGGACGCAAGGCCGCCCAAGACCGCGGCAACACGATCCACACGATCGGTCGCACCGAGGCCGAGGAGTTCCGGCGCCTCGTGCAGCCGATCTACCAGGAGTGGATCGAAGACATGAACAAGCGCGGCTTCAACGGCAAGCAGCTCTTCGACACCGCACGCAGCTTGATCGAAAAGCACGGCAAACGCGCCTGAAGCACGCGGGCAAGGGACCCACCCCACCCAACCGGCCGCCTTCGCGCGGCCTTTTTTCTTTGTGAAGCCCAGCGACCGTGCGTGAGCCAGCCGGGACGTCTCTGGACCGCGTGTTCCTTGCCGCCTGGGACCTCGGGGCGTCTCAGCCGGCCCGCTTGAGAAGTACAAAATTACGTGCTAACGTATTTTCATGTCTCGTAAGACCCGGCGTCCAGTTTCTGCCGCCTCGACAACGACTGCCGCGCGCAGCCCGGTCGCATGGAGTGGGCAGACGGCGGCCGATCTCGACCGGCTCCAGGCGGCAATGGCCGCGCTGAGCCAGCGGGTCGAGGCGCTCGAAGCCAAGCTTGCTCGCGACCCACTCAAGCCTGAATCAGGCGCTGCCGCGCCGGGCGGCTTGCCGCTCGATGAGCGCTTCTGGCTCATTCGACAAATCGAACAAGCCGCCACAGCCGGCGGCGGCGTGGCCTTCGGCGGCCGCGCCACCTTGCCGACGGGTGAGACCTTTTACTGGCAAATCGAGTCGCTCACCGAGGACTTGCTTGAGGCCGATTGGCAAAGCGCTAGAGCGCGGCTTTCCGCGCTCGCCCATCCGGTGCGCCTTGCGCTTTTGAAAGCCCTGCTGACGGGCATCCGCGACAGCGCTGGGCTTGCCACCCTGCCCGGGCTTGGCACGACCGGTCAGCTCTACCACCACCTCAAAGAGCTCGAAGCCGCGGGTTGGATACGCCAACCTCGGCGCGGCGAGTTCGCGGTTTTGGCCGAGCGGGTGATTCCGCTCCTTGTGATCCTGTCGGCCTGCGAGATCGGCCAGAAAGCCGCGCCTGCCCCGCAATCCTCACCCCACACCGGAGTTCGCCATGCCTGAGCTCCTCCATTCCCTCCGATGCTTGATCCACACCGCGCTTCGGTGGCTTGCGCCTCTTGTGTTTCTCTACGGGCTCCTCGTGCTTGCCTCCCTTGTGCTTGGCTTTGCCGCTCAGCGCGCGATCGCCCAGACGCCCGAGACCCTCCGGCAGGCAACCGAACGCCTCCGGCAGCTCGCCGACTTGCCAGCACTCGGTGTGGCCATCGTTACGCCTCAGGGCGTGGAGCGGCTCGTGGTCACCGGGGTACGCAGGCGCGGCGAAGAAGTCGCCGCCACCGAGCACGACCTCTGGCACCTGGGCTCCTGCGGCAAAGCGATGACGGCGACACTCGTTGCGCGGCTGGTCGAGCGCGGCCTGATCGGTTGGGAAGACACCCTCGGCCAGCACTTTCAGGACGAGGCCGTTCAGGACAGTCCGCTTGCGAGGGCCACCCTCATCGAGTTGCTGGCGCATCGAAGCGGAGTGCCCGCCAATTTCGATGTGCGCGCCTACGCAGGCCGGCAGGATGTGAAGGCCGCGCGCCGTGTTCGCGATGCGCCGGGCAGCCGCTTCGAGTATTCGAACTGGGGCTACACGATCGTGGCGGCCATGCTTGAGCAAGCCACCGGAAAAAGCTTCGAGACGCTGCTTGCCGAGGAGCTTTTCGCGCCCCTCGGGATGACCTCCGCCGGTTTCGGCGGAACCGGAACGCCCGGGCGGCTCGATCAGCCCTGGCCGCATGATGCCGCGGGCCGACCCTATCCGCACAACGGGCCCGAGGCCGATCATCCGCCCGTGCTGAGTCCTGCCGGGCGGATGCACATGCGGCTTGAGGACTGGGCGCGCTTTGTGGCCGAACACTTGCGCGGCGCGCGAGGGGAAAGCCGCTTCCTGAAACCTGAAAGCTGGCGCCGGCTGCACACCCCGGTGGGCGAGGACTACGCGCTCGGTTGGCTTGCGCCGCAACGCCCCTGGGCCCAGGGGCGCGCGCTCCATCACGCAGGCGACAACACACTCAACTTCGCCCTGGTCTGGGCCGCCCCGCAGGCCGGCTTCGCGGTGCTCGTCGTGACCAACCAAAGCGGCGCCTCGAAAGCGGCCGACAGGATCGCAAGCGAAGCGATCCTCGCCCGGCTCTCAAACGCGCCGCGGTAGAACGCCCCTGCGCTCAGGCGCCTGCGCTGCGATCCCATACACCCACGGCTCGAGCGGGCGCGACGAAGAACCGCACGGCGTCCGTTTCCGAAACAGGACTCCGAAAGCGCTCATCGCCATAATGCTCGTTGCGGCAGATTGCTTCGGAGCCCCGCCTCGGCACTTCCTGCCTCGCGGGAGTCATGTTCTTCTGAAGGCCACGACGCGCATGCAAGGTTGGATCCTCGAACAGCGCGACGAAACGGGTGGCATCATCGTTCACCCGATTGTCTCCACACCCTACACGGTCGGACGCGACTCGAGCAACTCGCTGGTCATCGCCTCGGTCCAGACCTCGCGCCATCATGCACGGCTCGACGAAGAGCTCGAGGGTCATCTGCGACTCACGGATCTCAACAGCGGCAACGGCACGTTTGTCAACCGCCGTCAGATTCACGGCTCGACCCTGCTCAGCGACGGCGACATCATTCACTTCGGCGTCGCGGAATTCCGCTTCCGCAAACTCGATGCCGAGGCCTATGCCAAAGCCATCGCCCCCGCCGACGGCCGCACGGTCCTCGTCGATCGCCTGCCGCCGCTTTCCGAGCACTTTCTGCTTGAGGAAAAGCCATTTCGTGAGATGCTGCGGTTTCAGTCGCTCGCCGCAGCGCTGCAACCGATCGTCCACATCGAGGACGGGCGCTTGCACGCTTTCGAACTGCTCGGTCGAGGCAAACACGAAAAGCTGCCCCATTCGCCGATTGCGCTGTTTCGCCTGGCGTCGCAGCTGGGCAGCGAAATCGAGCTCTCGGAGGCGTTTCGCACGGCCGGTTTTCGCGCGATCGCAGAAGTGTTACCGGGCGGAACGTTTTTTCTCAACGCTCACCCCGCCGAGCTCTTCACTGAGCGCTTCCTCGCCTCGCTGCGGCTCCTCCGTGCAATGATGCCGACCGCCGAGCTCGTGGTCGAGGTTCATGAAACGGCTGTGGCACGCATCGAAGATATGCGCGAGCTCGCGCAACGGCTCGCCGCGCTCAGCGTGCGATTCGCCTACGACGACTTCGGTGCCGGCCAAGCGCGGCTCAACGAACTGGCTGAGGTACCGCCGCACTACGTCAAGTTCGACATGGCCCTCATACGCAACATTCATGAGGCCAGCCCGCGCAAGCAGGAGTTACTTGCCCAGCTCGTACGGATCGTACGCGCCTGTGGCGCCCGCGCCCTCGCCGAAGGCGTCGAGCGGGGTGAAGAAGCGCTCATCTGTCGACAAATGGGCTTCGACCTCGTGCAGGGCTACCTAACCGGCCGCCCCGAACCGATCCTGCCTCCCTGGCCCTATCCACTCAGCTATCGGGCGCTAGCGCTCGCCTAACCGATTGCCCGGGGCCTTGCGCCGGCCGCTCCGTGAAGTCCGTGACACAATTGCGTGATGCCTTTGCCCGACGAGCTGCCGCAGCACACCCCGTTGGTCGTCACCGAACGCGGCGCTTTCGTAGAAAACGTGCACTACGGTTCCTACGCGGTCGTCGACCGCGAAGGTCGGCTGCTCGCCGCTGCGGGCGAGACGGTCGCGCCGATGTTCACGCGCAGTACTCTCAAGCCGTTTCAGGCGTTACCGCTTTTGGCCCATCCGGACTTCGCCACGCTCGGCCTGAGCGAGCCCGAAGTGGCGCTCCTGTGCGCAAGCCACAACGGCGAAGAGCGTCACGTCGAGGCCGTGCGGCGTCTGCTTGCGCGTGCAGCGCTCGATGAAGGCGCCCTGCACTGTGGCGTGCATACGCCATACTGGTATACGCACAACGATCGTCGGCCCCCGGAAAGCGCGCGTTGGACGACGCTTCACCACAACTGTTCGGGCAAACATGCCGGCATGCTGCTGCTGGCGCGCCTGCTCGGGGCACCGACCGAGAACTACCTCGACCGCAACCACCCGGTGCAAGCCGCCATCGCCGAGGCTGTGGCCTACGCAAGCGGTGTCGGCGACCCAACCCGCTTGCCGTGGGCGACCGATGGCTGCTCGGCGCCCAACTATGCTTTGCCGTTGCCGGCGCTTGCAAGGGCAGCGGCCTGGCTGACCCGTTGCGAACCCGATCCCTGCTACGGCCATGCGCCACGCCAGATTTTTGACGCGATGTCCCGTTATCCCGAGATGGTCTCCGGCGAGGGCCGCCATGACCTCGACCTGGCGCGGGCTGGCCAGGGAGACTGGATTGCCAAGGGCGGTGCAGAGGGCATGCAACTGCTCGCCTCGCGCCGACGCGGCCAAGCCCTGGCGATCAAGATCGCCGATGGCAACCCGAGAGCACTTACGGTGGTCACCTGTGCCCTGCTTGAGCGCCTCGGCTGGCTCGACCCGGGCGCGCGCGCTGCGGTGCTTCGCTGGGCAGACATCCCGGTTCGCTCGGTCCGGGGCGAGACGGTGGGACGCTACCGCGCCCTCATCTGAGCGGTTGAACTCTCGCACCCGAGGCCTGTCATTGAGCGGGGAAGACGGCCGACGCGGCCCGCGGGCACGCGCTACGATGTCGGGTCTCAAAGGCGTCCTTGGGTCGGGGCGCGGACTACCATGAACGACCGCGCGATCGATCAAGAACTCGTTGAACGTGCGCAGGCTGGTGACCGACGGGCATTCGACCTGCTCGTTCTCAAGTATGAGCGCAAAGTCCAGCGTCTCATTTCTCGCTACATCCACGACAGCGGCGACATCGATGACGTCACGCAGGAAACCTTTATCAAGGCCTACCGGGCGCTCGGCAGCTTTCGCGGCGATTCGGCGTTCTACACCTGGCTCTACCGAATCGCGATCAACTGCGCCAAGAATTACCTGGCAAGCCCCGCGCGCCGAATCGTGCCCATCAGCGAGATTGAGACCGACTCCGAAGAGGACACGGAATCTTTCGAGCGTTCGGCCGGTCTACAGGACGTAGCAACCCCGGATGCCGAATACGCGAGCAAACAAATCGCTGAAACGGTCAATCGCGCCATGGCCGAGTTGCCCGAGGATTTGCGCACGGCCGTGACGCTACGCGAAATCGAGGGACTCAGTTACGAAGAAATCGCCGCTGCGATGGACTGTCCGATTGGCACCGTAAGAAGCCGCATCTTCAGGGCCCGAGAAGCCATCGCGGCCCGGCTAAGACCCCTTTTGGGAACACGAGAAGGCAAACGATGGTAAACATGAAAGCTGCGTCGCACTTTGATGCGCAGCAGCGCGCCGATCGATTGCGGGAAGACATTTCCCGCTGGATGGACGGCGAGCTGCGCGAGGACGAACGCGAGCGCATGATGGAAGCGCTTCTGACGGAGGAAGGCCGAGCCATCTGGGCCGAGCTTCATCTGATCGGAGACTGCGTGCGCGGGCTCCCACCCGGGCGCGCGGACGCGGCCGCTCGCATCTGCGCGGCGCTCGCGAAAGAGCCGCCAATCCTTGTCCCGGCTGCCCGGCGCAAGCGCCTTGCGCGCGAATCTGCCCGCTCGCT
The DNA here is from genome assembly GCA_025056355.1 of Casimicrobiaceae bacterium. Classification (GTDB taxonomy): domain Bacteria; phylum Pseudomonadota; class Gammaproteobacteria; order Burkholderiales; family Casimicrobiaceae; genus Casimicrobium. The sequence continues at coordinate 18,292 of JANWWI010000028.1, forward strand.
TGGCTGGGGACAACTGGGTCGAGGTGGCCGCGCCTGGCTGGCGGTTGCCTCGCTTGCTGCGGTCGGGCTCGTCGTGACTGTGGCCTGGCGTGGCCTGGGCGGCACGGACGCCTCGGCGCCCGGCGTGGCCCTCCTGCCCGCGGCCTCGGTCAACGTCCCCCCGGCGGCCTCAACCAACGCCCACGTGCTGCCCCCGGCCCAATGGAACGCGTTTCTGCGCGTCCATCAAGAAAGCGCTGATGCAACCAGTGTTTACGCTGTCCGGCAGTACTTGCGCCCTGCCGTGAACGTCGCGTCGGAATGAAGATTTTGGCCCGTTCACTCGGTTCGGCGCCCGTTTGGCTGCTCGGGCTCTGGAGCGCATGGCTCGCGCCGCCTTTGGCCTTGCTGGTCAGCGCACAAGCCCTCGCGCAGTCCAACCCAGCATCGGCAGCCGGTCCGATCGTGCCCAGTTCGGTGGTCTCGCAACTGCTCGCCCAGGCTGCGCAAGCCGCCGCCACCCTCAACTACACGGGCACGATCGTCTACACGCGGCGAGGTGTCTCGGAGACATCGCGCATCGTCCATCTCTACGAGAACGGCATCGAGATGGAGCGCATCGTTACCCTCGACGGGCCGCCGGTGGAGGTGGTGCGCGTCAACGACGAGCTCACCTGCTACCTGCCCGACAGCAAGGTCAAGCGGATCGAACCGCGCACGGGACGGCAAGGCTTTCCCGCGCTTCTGCCGCGCCAGCAGAGCACCCTGGCGCAGTACTTCACGGTTCGGCGGCTCGAGATCGAGCGCGTGGCCGGCCACGAGGCGCAGGTCTGGCTGTTTGAACCCAACGACGAATATCGTTTCTGGCACAAACTCTGGACCGAGCTCAAAACCGGACTGTGGCTGCGGGGCCGAGTGCTCGATGAGCGCGGACAGGTGATTGAAGAGATCACCTTTACCGACTTGACCATCGGAGGCCGCATCGACCGCGAGCTGGTCAAGCCGACCCTCGCGAACAAGATTGCGCAGTGGCGCATCGACCGGTCGGCTCCCTCAGCGCTGACGCGAAGCGAATCGCCGTGGCTGTTGCGCGGGCTGCCGCCAGGGTTCGTCAAAGTACGCGAGAGCACGCTGCGCAGCCTACCGGGACGCTCCGAGCCGGTGACGCACATCCTCGTCTCAGATGGCCTGAGCTCGGTGTCGGTGTATGCATCGAGCGCCCTTCCAGGGGAGCAAATCCCCACAGGGCCATCGGTGCAAGGTGTTCACCACGTGTTCGCCCGCCAAGCGGGCGATCAGATCATCACCGCCTTCGGCGACGCGCGGCCCGCAGCGGTTCGCGCGATCGCCCACGCGGTCACTCGCCGCTGAGGAAAGGCACGACTCCACACTCATCTTCGGAGATTGGATACGGCCATGGCACAGACTGCTCAATCCCGCGTTTCTATCCGGTTTTTTGCACTCCTGTGGCTCCTTGCGCTTTGGGTCGGATTCGCCCCGCTGATCGGGGCGGCACGTGATCTGCCCGATTTCGTGCGCTTGTACGAAGAAAACGCACCGTCGGTCGTCTCGATTAGCGTGACGCAAACGATCACGCGGCGCGCGCCGCGCAACAACCCACGCGGAGAAGGCAGCGGACCCGAGGACATGGAGGAGTTTTTCCGTCGCTTTTTCGGCCCTGGTGGACCGGGACGCTTCTTCCCGCGCGAATTTCGCCGTCAAGGCGGAGGCTCCGGGTTCATCATTTCCTCCGACGGCTACATCGTCACCAACCACCACGTCGTCGATGAGGCCGATGAAGTCATCGTGCGTCTGACCGACAAGCGCGAGTTCAAAGCCAAGGTGATCGGCAAGGATCAGCGCACCGATATCGCGCTGCTCAAAATCGAGGCACGCGGCTTGCGCCCGGTCAAGATTGGCGATCCGAGCGCTCTGCGCGTCGGTGAGTGGGTGGCCGCGATCGGCCAGCCGCTCGGCTTCGAAACGACGCTCACGACGGGCGTTGTCAGCGCGAAGGCTCGTGCAAGCCGCGGCGCGGACCGCACGGGCGACCTTGTGCCGTTCATCCAGCACGACGCTGCGGTCAATCCCGGCAACTCGGGCGGGCCGCTGTTCAACAGTCGCGGCGAAGTGGTTGCGGTCAACTCAATGATTGCCACCTTCAGCGGCGGTTATCAAGGGATCTCCTTTGCCATCCCGATCGACCTGGCCATGGACGTGGTCAACCAGCTTCGCACGGGGGGCGCGATCCGGCGCGGGATGCTCGGTGTTTCGATTGGCCCGGTCACGCGTGACTTGGCCGAAGCGTTCGGCTTGCCCCGTAGTCAGGGGGCGCTTGTGTCGCAGGTCAACAAGGGCAGCGCGGCCGAAAAAGCCGGTATCAAGCCCGGTGACGTCATACTGAAGTTCAATGACCGCACGGTCGAAGAATCGAGCGATCTGCCGCGCCTCGTCACGGCCGTTCGGCCTGGGACGACCGTCAAGGTCCAGCTGTGGCGCGACGGGCGTCCCGTCGAACTCAACGTGACGCTCGACGAGTGGAACGAACCGAATGCCGTCTCCGCCGCCCCGACCCAAGACTCCGCACGCAGCGCCAAAAGCTCTTCCTCGAAAGCGCAACGGCTTGGGCTCGAGTTACGCGCCCCGAACGAGCGCGAACGCAGCGCGAGCAAGCTCGAGCGCGGCGGGGCGGTCGTCGAAGACATCCTGGAGGGCGCGCGCCTGCGCAACCTGAACGAGGGCGACATCGTCACGGCGGTCACGATCAAGGGTCGTACAACCACCATCGACAGCGCAGCACAGCTAGCTGAAATCATCGGCCAGGCCGAGAAAGGTTCGACGATCGCCTTCCGCGTCAAACGTCCCACCCTCAGCGGCGAATACGTCGAACTCTTTCTGACCGAACGGATCCCCGATTAGCTTCGTACAATCTCGGGCTTGCGCGCTCGAGGCCGCGCTGCCCGAACCTGCGCGGTGTTTGTGCGCAACGTGCGAAGCGAACCCGTTTCGATCGCCGCTCGTTTTTGTGGGGGCTTCGTGGTCGCGAAGCCCCCGTCGGCTCATGCAACACATCCGCAACTTCTCAATCATTGCGCACATCGATCACGGCAAGTCGACGCTTGCCGATCGGTTCATCGAGCGCTGCGGCGGTCTCTCGGAACGCGAGATGACGGAACAGGTGCTCGACTCGATGGAGATCGAGAAAGAGCGCGGCATCACGATCAAGGCTCAAACGGCTGCACTGCGGTACACGGCGCGCAATGGTGAAACCTATGAATTCAACCTGATCGACACACCGGGCCATGTGGACTTCAGCTACGAGGTCTCTCGATCCCTTTCGGCCTGCGAAGGCGCGCTTCTGGTCGTCGACGCTTCTCAAGGCGTTGAAGCGCAAACGGTGGCGAACTGCTACACCGCCATTGAGCTCGGTGTGGAGATCGTGCCCGTGCTCAACAAAATCGATCTTCCGAGTGCCGATCCCGAGCGCGTCAAGCGCGAAATCGAGGAGGTCATTGGCGTCGACGCCCGCGATGCGATCCTTTGTTCGGCCAAGACGGGAGCCGGTGTCGAGGACATCCTCGAATCGATCATCGCCCGCATTCCCCCGCCGAAGGGCGATCCGCAGGCCCCACTCAAAGCCCTGATCATCGACAGCTGGTTTGACAACTATGTCGGTGTTGTGATGCTTGTGCGCGTGGTCGATGGGACAATCCGCCCGAAAGACAAGTTGCTGCTTATGGCCACCGGCCGCACCCACTTGTGCGAACAAGTCGGCGTGTTCTCTCCGCGGTCGACTCCGCGCGAGCAACTCGCGGCAGGTGAAGTGGGCTTCGTGATCGCGGGCATCAAGGAGCTCGATTCGGCGAAAGTCGGCGACACCATCACGCACGCGCAACGCCCCGCGCGCGAAGCCTTGCCCGGATTCAAGGAAGTCAAGCCACAGGTATTTGCCGGTCTCTATCCGGTCGAAGCGAATCAGTACGAGGCGCTGCGCGAGGCGCTCGAAAAACTCCGCCTCAACGATGCATCGCTGCGCTTCGAGCCGGAGGTCTCGCAGGCGCTCGGCTTCGGTTTTCGCTGCGGCTTTCTCGGGCTGTTGCACATGGACGTCGTGCAAGAGCGCCTCGAACGCGAATACGGCATGGAGCTCGTCACGACAGCGCCGACCGTGGTCTACGAAGTTCTCCTTCGCGATGGCTCCGTGGTGCTGGTCGAAAACCCCGCCAAGCTGCCCGAGCCATCCAAGATCGCCGAAATTCGTGAACCGGTCATCCGGGCCACGATCCTCGCGCCTCACGACTACGTCGGTCCGATCATCACGCTTTGCACGGAAAAGCGCGGCAGCCAAGTCAACATGCAATACCTCGGCCGCCAGGTCGTGCTGACCTACGACCTACCGATGGCCGAGGTGGTCATGGACTTTTTCGATCGGCTCAAAAGCGTCTCGCGCGGCTATGCCTCGCTCGACTATGAATTCCGCGAATTCCGCGCGGCAGACGTGGTCAAGCTCGACATCCTGATCAATGGCGAGCGAGTCGATGCCTTGTCGGTCATGGTGCATCGCTCGCAGGCGCAGTATCGCGGACGTCAAGTCGCAGCCAAGATGCGCGAACTCATCCCGCGGCAGATGTTCGATGTCGCCATTCAGGCCGCAATCGGGTCCCAGATCATCGCGCGGGAAACCGTCAAGGCGTTACGCAAGGACGTTTTGGCCAAGTGTTACGGTGGCGATGTCACGCGCAAGAAAAAACTGCTCGAAAAACAAAAGGAAGGCAAAAAACGAATGAAAGCCATCGGCTCGGTCGACATTCCTCAGGAGGCCTTCCTCGCGATCCTGCAAACCGGCGAGAAATAATGTGCCCGCCTGAGCGCGCCCGCTCGCCACGAGTCCCCTTCGCCCAGAGGCCGCTTGTGTTGCTTTCGACGCCGCGCCCTGAATCATGATCTATCTACCGTTTCTTGCCCTCCTAGCCCTCGGCGCCCTTGCCCTGCGCGGCATGTGGAGCGGAGAGCCGATGAACTTTCCGCTCTTGCTGTTGCTGGCTGTCGTGGTCTGTGGTATTTCGTGGACGTGGGATCGCTTTTGGCTTGCCAAGCGTCGCGGACCGGGGGAAGTCGCACACTGGGCCATCGAGTTTCCCGCCTCGATCTTTTGGGTGCTGCTTGTCGTTTTTCTGTTGCGCTCGTTTTTGGTCGAACCGTTTCGCATTCCTTCGGGTTCGATGCGGCCCGGCTTGGTCACGGGCGATTTCATTCTGGTCAACAAGTTTGACTACGGGATCCGTTTGCCCGTGATCGATTTCAAAATCGTCGACGTCGGTCAGCCAGCGCGCGGCGATGTGGTCGTCTTCAAAGCCCCCCACGAACCGGACAAGGACTACATCAAGCGCGTCGTGGCGATCCCCGGCGACGTGCTCATCTACCAGAACAAGCGCATCACGCTCAACGGCAAGCCGATCGAGCAAATCCCCGATGGCAGCTACAGCTATCTGGAATTCGATCGCTTCATCACGGCGCAGCGCTTCATTGAATCGCTCGATGGGCGCCGCTACGCGATCGCTAAAGACGATGCTGCCCCCTCGATCGTACCGACGCCGCGCAGTGCCGCAGCGGCGGTGCCCGGCTGCGACATTTCGGATCGGGAAAACACGCTCGTCTGTCGCATCCCGCCTGGGCACTACATGGTCATGGGCGACAATCGCGACAATAGTCTCGACAGCCGCTACTGGGGCTTCGTGCCGGACAGCCACTTGCGAGGCCGCGCATTTTTCATCTGGTTCAACTGGGAAGACGTCTCCTCGCTGTCCTTTCGCCGCATCTTTCGCGGCATAGAATGAATGGCAGGCGAACTTCGGCTTCGTGAACCATCCCAACGAGACAAGCATGCGAGCACCCCTTCGTGAGCGTGGTTTGTCGCTCATCGGTTTCGTGTTTGTCGGCGGTCTCGTCGCCTTCGTGTTGTTCATCGCGGCTCGGGCGCTGCCGGCGTGGTCCGAGTATTTCGCGATCCGCAAGGTCTTGCAGGCAACCGCCGACGAATTCACGGTGGCGGCTCAGCCGCCCGCCATCCGCCATGCGTTCGACCGTCGCGCGCAAATCGATGACATCCGCTCCGTGCAGGGCAAGGATCTCGAAATCAACAAAGTCAACGGCCGCATCGTCCTGCGCGCCACGTACTCGAAGCAGGTTCCCGTCGTCGGCAACATGAGCCTGCTGTTTGAGTTCGACGCCACCGCAACCAGCAGCAAGTAGATCTCCCAGGCGTTGTCTCCTTGAGTCTCGAATCCGAACTCGGCTACGTCTTTATCGAACCGAAACGCCTCACCGAGGCGCTCACGCATCGCAGCTTTGGCCAGCCGCATAACGAACGGCTCGAATTTATTGGCGACAGTGTGCTCAACTGCGTGATCGCTCTGGCGCTTTTCGAGCGCTTTCCCGCGCTGCCCGAAGGACAGCTTTCGCGCATTCGCGCCAACCTCGTGAGCCAGCCCACGCTACACGCGCTGGCGCTGCGGCTCGATTTACCGCAGCACCTGCGCATCGGCGAAGGCGAGGAAAAAAGCGGCGGCCGCGAACGGCCCTCGATGCTGGCCGATGCCCTCGAAGCCATTATCGGGGCCATCGCGCTCGATGGCGGATTTGAAGCCGCACATCGCGTCGTCCTTCGTCTCTACGAACACCGTCTCGCTGCCATCGACCCGCGCGAGGGCGGCAAGGATCCGAAAACGCGTCTTCAGGAGTACTTGCAAGGCCGGCATTTGCCCTTGCCGGTTTACCGAGTCGAGCGGATCGAGGGGGAAGCTCACGCACAGCTCTTCACGGTGCGCTGTAGCGTGACCTCGCTCGGCCATGAAACTCAGGGCCGAGGCTCTTCGCGCCGAGCCGCCGAGCAACAAGCCGCGGAGGCGCTGCTCAAGCTGCTCGGTCAGTGATCGGACCCACCGATATGTCCTCTGCCCCCGTCGTCACGCGCTGCGGCCAGATTGCGGTGGTGGGACGCCCCAACGTCGGCAAAAGCACGCTGCTCAACCGACTCGTCGGGGAAAAGATTTCGATCACCTCGCGCAAAGCACAAACGACGCGCCTGCCGATTCGCGGCGTTCTCACCCGCGGCGATGCGCAGTTCATCTTCGTCGACACGCCAGGCTACCAAACGCGGCACGGTGGCGAGTTGAATCGCCGACTCAATGCGAGCGTGCGTCGCGTGCTCGACGAGGTCGATGTGGTCCTCTGGGTCTGGGAAGCCCCTCGCCTGACGCCAGGTGACCGCGCGGTGCTCGAACTCCTGCCCCAAAATAAGCCGATCGTGGTCGTGCCGAACAAAATCGACCAGCTACGGGGGGATGAGGCACGCGCGACGCTCGCCGAAACCGTGCGCGAGCTTGCCCAGGAGGTGCGCTTTGTGGCTTTTGTCCCGGTCTCGGCCACGGAGGGCACGCAAATCGATGCCCTACTCGAAGAGCTGCGTCAACGCTTGCCGCCGGGCGAGGCGCTCTACGAGCCAGATACCCTGACCGACCGGTCCGAGCGCGTGCTCGCCGCGGAACTGATCCGCGAAAAGGTGTTTCGCCTGACCGGCGACGAGATTCCCTACCGCACGGCGGTCCTCATTGACCGTTTCGAGCAGCGCGGCGCACTTCGGCGCATCTGCGCCACGATTTTGGTCGACAAACCTTCGCAGCGGCCACTTTTAATCGGTGCAGGCGGCGAGCGCCTCAAGCGTATCGGCACCGAAGCGCGGCTCGATATGGAACGTCTCTTCGGCGGGCGCGTCTACCTGGAGCTGTTCGTCAAAGTCAAAACCGGCTGGTCAGACAACCTGACCGTGCTGCGTGAGCTAGGGCTCGCGTGAGGTCTCAATCGCGTGCACGGACCGCATGGGCACCGCCGCCAAACTCTCGGCACCGGATCGGGCGTTCGTCCTGCACGGCTATCCGTACCGGGAGACAAGTCTGGTTGCCGAACTATTCACGGCACGGCACGGCCGGCTCCCGGTGGTGGCCAAGGGAGCAAAGCGCCCAGGGTCGAAGCTACGCGCTGTTTTGCTCACGTTACAGCCACTCGAGGTCGTGTGGAGCGGGCGCGGCGAGGTACGCACCCTCACCCAGGCGCACTGGGTACCCGGTCAGGCTTGGTTGACGGGCCGGGCGCTGCTGTGCGGACTCTACTTGAACGAGCTCATTCTCAAGCTGCTGCCGCGAGAGGATCCGCACCCGCACCTCTTCGAAGCCTATGCAGCGGCGCTGCTCACCCTTGGTGAACTCGGTCAGGACGCTGAGCAGGCGGCCGTGCTGCGCGATTTCGAGGTCACGCTGCTGGCCGAGTTGGGCTACGGACTCGAACTCAGGCACGACGTCATCACGGGCGAGCCGTTGCGCGCCGATGCGCTTTACCGTTATCACCCCCTGCGCGGACCGTCTCGGGAAGGCAGCGGCGAAGTCGTCTCAGGGGCCGTCCTACTTGCCCTGGCCGAGGGTCGCTTCGCTTCGCCAACGTTGGCCGAAGAAGCGCGCCGCTTTGTGCGGCGCATCATCGACATGCATCTTGAATGGCGTCGGCTGCGCTCAGCCGACGTCGCGGCCGAACTGCGCGATCTCGCGTTTCGTCTGGAGACGACATCGCCCGTGCGGCGCCGAAGCAAAACCGAGGGTTTGCACACATGATCTTCGGCATCGGCGCTGACCTCGTCGCAATCGGACGCATCGAGGCTGCCTTCCGCCGTCACGGCGAGCGTTTCCTCGCGCGGCTGCTGACGCGTGAGGAGCGCACCCGCTATGAGCAGATCGCACCGGCGCTTCGCGCCAGCTGGCTCGCCAAGCGCTGGGCCGCCAAGGAGGCCTTCGCGAAGGCGCTCGGCACCGGCATTCGCGCCCCCTTCACCCTCTCGGCCATCGGCACCACCGCAAGCGCCGAAGGTCAGCCGCGCTTTGCGCTTTCGCCCGAGGCCGAGACGGCGCTTCGCGCCCGGGGTATCCACCAGGCGCACCTGGCGCTGACCGACGATGGCCACTACGCTTTCGCCGTGGTGATTCTGGAGCGAAGCGATGGCTGAACCGCGCAGCGGGGTGAGGCGCCCGCTCGGCCCGATCATGACCTCGATCGATGGGCTGGAACTCTCCGCCGAAGAGCGCGAGCTGCTTTGTCACCCGCTCTTAGGGGGGGTGATCCTGTTTGCGCGCAACTATGCCGATCGGGCGCAGCTCACGGCCCTGACGGCGGCGATTCGGGCCCTGCGCGATCCGCCGCTCGTGATTGCGGTCGATCAGGAAGGCGGGCGCGTGCAGCGCTTTCGCGACGGCTTTACGCCGATCCCGCCGATGCGCTCGCTTGGGGTGCTCTGGGACAGCGACCCGCCAAACGCCCTTGCACGCGCCTTCGAGCTCGGTGCCACGCTTGCACGCGAGTTGGGCGAAGTTGGAGTCGACTTCAGCTTCACCCCGGTGCTTGATTTGGACTACGGCGAATCGACCGTCATCGGCGATCGCGCCTTCCACCGCGATCCGCTTGCCGTGGCAGCACTGGCCATCAGCTTGATGCAGGGTCTGTGCTCGGAAGGCATGGCGGCCGTGGGCAAGCACTTTCCCGGCCACGGCTATGTGCGCGGCGACACCCACTGGGAGCAGCCCGAGGATGAGCGTGACTATGCCCAACTGGAGGCTGCGGATCTGGTCCCGTTTCGCGAAGCGGTGGCTGCCGGGCTTGAGGGCGTGATGGCTGCACACTTGATCTTTCCGAAGATCGATCCGCACTTGGCAGGTTTTTCGCGCTTCTGGTTGCAAGAGGTGTTACGCGGGCGGCTTGGTTTTCGGGGCGCGATCTTCACCGATGACCTTGGAATGGTGGCCGCTCATCGCGTTGGCGATCTGGTCGCTCGAGCCGAGGCCGCCCTTGCGGCCGGCGCCGACATCGTCTTGCCATGCAACGATCGGCCCGGACTCATCGAGCTGCTTGAGCGCTGGCGGCCTGAGCCCTCGGCCGCGCTTGCCGCCAAGTGGGAGCGGCTACGCAAGCACCCGCCGGGTCATCGCCGCTGACAAGGCACACACCATGCAGAGCGATCCTTTCGAACACTTCGTCACCGCTCAGGCCGAAATCTACGCGAGCGTGCGCAGCGAACTGGCCGCCGGGGCCAAGCGCAGCCACTGGATGTGGTTCATCTTTCCGCAACTCAAAGGGCTCGGGCGGAGTTGGACGGCTCAACGCTACGCCTTGCCCGACCCGGCGGCCGCGCGGGCGTACCTTTCCCATCCGTTGCTCGGGCCGCGGCTCATCGAGTGCACTGAGCTGGCCCTACGCCATGCGGGGCGTCCGCTAGAGCGGCTCTTTCCGCCGCCGGATGATTTGAAGTTCATCTCCTCGATGACACTTTTTGCCGGTGTGGCCGGTCCCGAGAGCATCTTTGGGCAGGCGCTTGTGAGGCTGGCCGGCGGCCGGCGCTGCGCCTTTACCGAAGAGCGCCTCGCGCGCGAAGCCGACCGCAGCTCATGAGCGAAACGCTTGCCCCGGCCATCGCCGAGACCTTGCGCACGCTGCCCACACGGCCCGGCGTCTACCGCATGCTCGGGCGGGCGGCCGACGGAGGCGAAATCGTGCTCTATGTCGGCAAGGCCAAGAATTTGAAAGCGCGTGTGAGCTCCTATTTCGTCAAAGGGCAGCACGGGCCGCGGATTGCGCGCATGCTCGAGCAGGTCGAGCGGATCGAAGTCACCGTGACACGCTCCGAAGCCGAAGCGCTCCTGCTTGAGAACAACCTGATCAAGACGCTTGAGCCGCGCTACAACATTCTTTTTCGCGACGACAAGAGCTACCCGTACCTGTGCCTGACCGGCGAGGCCTTCCCGCAGCTTCGTTTCTTTCGCGGCAAGCCGGACAAGCGTCATCGGTACTTTGGCCCCTTTCCGAGCGCCGCCGCGGTGCGCGAGGGCATTCAGACGCTGCAAAAGCTCTTTCAACTGCGCACCTGCGAAAACACCGTCTTTGCACACCGCTCGCGGCCGTGCATGCTCGCGCAAATCGGTCGTTGCAGCGCTCCGTGTGTCGGTGCGATCAGTGAGGCCGACTATGCGCGCGACGTGGCCGATGCGCTTCGCTTTCTCTCGGGCCGTGGCGATGAAGTGCTCAGCGACCTGCAACAGGCCATGGAAGAGGCTGCCGCAGCGCTTGCCTTTGAACGCGCCGCCCGCCTGCGCGACAAGATCGCGCGCCTGGCTCGGCTACAGAGCCGGCAGTTCGTCTCAAGCCTGCGCGAGCACGATGTGGATGTCATTGCGCTTGTGCAAGCGCAAGGCCTCATCGCGGTCAATGTGACCATGATCCGCGGCGGGCAGCATGTGGGCGATCGGTCGCATTTTCCAGTCAAGAACGCGCCGAGCGAGCCACTGCCCGAGGAAGAGCTCGCCGAGCTGCTTGAGCGATTTTTGCTCCAGCATTACCTCGGGCGCGACGTCCCGGCCGAGCTTGTCGTAAGCCACGCGATCGCAAGCGAGGCCCTGGCCAGTGCGCTGGCCGGCGACACCCAACGACCGATCGAGGTCAACGCCCATCCGAGCGGGTTGCGCCGCGCCTGGCTGGACATGGCGCAGGAAAACGCGCGCCTTGCCATCGCCCAACGTCTGCGTGCCGCAGAAACTGGCGCAGCGCGCCTTCAGGCGCTCATCGACGCGCTCGAGCTTCCCGAGAGTACACAGCGCATCGAATGCTTCGATGTCTCCCACACCATGGGCGAGGCCACGGTCGCAAGCTGCGTGGTCTTCGATGGCCACGCCCTGGTGCCGGCTCAGTATCGACGCATGAACATCGCGGTGACCGATCGCGGCGACGATTACGCCGCCTTGCGCGAAGCGCTCACACGCCGCGCCGCGCGCATCGCCGCCGGAGAGGTGCCGCGCCCGGATCTGTGGATCATCGACGGCGGACAGGGGCAAGTCAACGTCGCCGCGCGGGTGCTTGCCGAGGCGGGGCTTCACGACATCGCCCTCATCGGCTCGGCCAAGGGGCAAGCGCGCAAAAAAGGGCAGGAACAAATCGTCTTTCCGCCCGATGCCGACGGTGTGGTTCGCCCGGCGCTGACGCTGCCTTCCGACCATCCAGGGCTGCATCTCATCCAGCAGCTGCAGGATGAGGCACACCGCTTCGCGATCACCGGCCACCGCGCGCGTCGTGCCAAGGCGCGCGAGCACTCGCTGCTCGATGAAATCGACGGCATCGGGCCGCGTAAAAAAGCCGCCCTCTTACGACGCTTCGGCAGCGTGCGCGGCATTGCGGCCGCTTCGGTTGAGGACCTCGCCCAAGTACCCGGGATTTCCGACGAACTGGCTGAGCGTATCTATGCCGCCTTGCATGGATGACTGCCCATCCGAACACGCCAACGTGCTCGATCAGGATCGCGCTCGAGGCACGTGCCGTGGCGTTGCTCGATGGCTCCCCACGACCGGGAGCCAAAATCCATGGCAATCGAAGCCGTGTCGCCGCACGCGCTCAGCGAATGGTCGCCACGAGCTGTCTAGGGATGCTTGCCGTTGCTTCTGAGCGCAGATGCTCGAGCGTCAACCGGACGGTGCGAAAAGCCAGTCGATCCCAGGGAATCTCCTCGGGCGCAAACAGCGCGACCTCGATGCTCTCGGGGGTCGGCTGCCAAACCGGTTCGATGAGGTCGCCAAGAAACATCATGTGCACTTGGTCGATGTGCGGCACGGAGATGACGGCCACGAGCGGACCGAGTCGCACCCGAGCGCGCGTCTCTTCCCAGAGCTCGCGCATGGCGCCTTCCTCGAGCGTTTCGCCGTTTTCCATGAAGCCCGCAGGTAGCGTCCACTGCCCGTAGCGCGGTTCGATCCCGCGCCGCGCGAGCAGGATGCGCCCGTCCCAGCGCGCCACCACGCCGCAGACGACCCGGGGATTTGAGTAATGAATCGCGCCGCAATCAGCGCACACCCAGCGCTCGCGATGGTCGCCCTCTGGGACCCGCAGAGCAACGCGGCCGCTGCCGCACTGGGAACAGAATTTCACCCGGCCGACTCCGCCGCTGCCGCCGGCGCTTGGCCCGTCGCCGCGTTCGGCAGACGAATGAAGTGGTCCCGATAGTGGCGCAATTCCTCGATCGACTCGTAGATGTCGGCGAGCGCCGTGTGGCGCGTCTTCTTCTGGAATGCCTTCTTGACCTCGGGCGCCCACCGCGCGGCAAGCTCCTTGAGGGTGCTCACATCGAGGTTGCGGTAGTGAAAGTATGCTTCAAGCCGGGGCATGTACTTGGCCATGAAGCGGCGATCCTGATGCACGCTGTTTCCGCATAGCGGAGAGGCGCCTTTCGGCACGTGCTGCATCAAAAACTCAAGCAATAGGTCGGTGGCACGCTCTTCGTCGATGGTCGAGGCGCGCACGCGTTCGATCAGCCCTGTTCGGCTGTGCGTCTCGCGGTTCCATTGATCCATCGCCTCGAGCACGGACTCAGGCTGATGAATCGCCAGCACGGGTCCCTCCGCGACCGTTTCGAGATTCGAATCGGTGACAACTACCGCCACTTCGAGGACGCGACAGGTCTCCGGATCGAGGCCCGACATCTCCATGTCAAGCCAGACAAGGTGATTCTGGTTCGCAGGCATTTTTCAGCTCGGGCACGTCCTGCCAACGGCACCGGCAGCCCGTGAAACAATCACGGCTCGATTCTTTCATAGCGCCCCACTGGACGGCGGTTCGACGGTGTTTCCGACCACCCTCACGTTCCTGGTCCTGGCAGCGATCGCGGTCGCTTGGGCGGTCGAGGCGCTGCTGATTCTGCGCCAGATGCGCCACGTGCTGGCCCATCGCGCTTCGGTTCCGACGCTTTTTGCCGGCGGCTTCACGCGCGCCGATCACGAGCGCGCAGCCGACTATACGGCCGCACGTGCCCGTCTCGCCCTCGCGGAAACAACGGCCTCGGCAGCCCTCTCGGCGCTCTGGGTCGCGGGCGGACTTGCCTTGGCCTGGCAGGTTGCAGGCGCCATCACACACACCCTCGGTCTCGGCCCGATCGCCCGCGAACTCTGCCTGGTCGCCTTGATGGCCCTCGTCAGTGGCATCGTCGGACTGCCGTTTGCCTGGTTTTCAACCTTTCGGGTCGAGGCGCGTTTTGGATTCAACCGGATGAGCGCGGCGCTGTTTTGGAGCGATGTTGTCAAATCGACACTACTTTCGGTGGCCATTCTCGGCCCCGCGCTCGCTCTGGCCTTTTGGCTGATGCGGCAAGCGGGACCGTCCTGGTGGCTGTGGGCCTGGGGTGCACTGGTCGCACTCGAGCTCGCGCTGGTCGGGCTTTATCCGACGGTCATCGCGCCGCTGTTCAACCGCTTCATGCCATTGGATCGACCCGATGTGAAAGCGGCGATCGAGCAGCTGCTCGCGAAGGCAGGCTTTAGCGCGCACGGGCTCTACGTGGCCGACGGCTCGCGTCGTTCGACGCATGGCAACGCCTACTTCGCGGGTCTCGGTCACAACCGCCGGATCGTCTTTTTCGACACCCTGCTTGAACGGCTCTCCACGGAAGAGATCCTCGCTGTGCTTGCGCACGAGCTCGGTCACTACCGACATCGTCACATCGGCAAACGACTCGCCTTGCTTGTGCTCGCAGGCGGCGTCTTTCTCGCCGCCGTCGCCTGGGTACTGCCCTCGCCGAGCTTGTACACGGCCGTCGGTATCGCCCCAGAGGAAGGGCGCGATGCGCCGGGACTCGCCCTGGTCATTCTCGGTACGATCCTGCCGCCGCTTTTTTTCTGGCTGACGCCCGTGGTTGCCTGGTATTCACGCCGTCATGAGTTCGAAGCCGATCGCTATGCCGCGGAGCTGACCTCGGCCAAATCGCTCATCAGCGCACTCGTAAAGCTCTACCGCGACAATGCGAGCACGCTCACGCCCGATCCCTTGTACTCAGCCTGGTATCACAGCCATCCGCCCGCCGCGATCCGAATCGCTCACCTCACCGGAGCCCTTCGATGAGCAGCCCTGCCCCTGACGCGCTGGTCGCCTTGGCCAACCTGCCCCTCATCCAGACCGTTGGCAGCGTTTCGCTCAATGAAGCAAAGGTGCGCGCTCATCTGACGGCACTGCCTGAGTGGGCGTATTTCGGGCGCCACATCGAGCGCATCTATCGCTTCGACAACTACGACCAAACGATCGCCTTCGTGAACATGATTGCCGCGATCGCACGGGCGACGAATCACCACCCCGATCTGTCCGTGCACTACAACCGCGTGGTTGTGCGCTACAGCACGCATGATGCTGACAACGGCTCCGGCGGGGTCACGATCAACGATTTGATCTGCGCTGCACGCATCGATCTTGCGCTTCGTCTCTCGACATGAGCGAAACGCTATCGGGCCTTGTCGTCGAAACGCAGCGGCGCCGAAGTCGCGTTCGGCTTGCAACTGGTGAAGAGCTCTCCTGCCTGAGCCGCGGTCGCGATCTGCTTGTGGTTTGCGGAGACCAGGTCAAGCTGCGTCGTCTCGGCCCATGCGAGGGCGTCATCGATTCGGTCGAGCCGCGTTCGACCCTGATCTACCGCTTCGATGGTCAGCGGCAAAAAGCGGTGGCCGCCAACGTCACGCAGATCGTCGCCGTGGTTGCACCGGTGCCGCCATGGTCGGAAGAGTTGCTCAATCGCTGGCTCGTCTGTGCCGAAGCCAGTGGCGTCAAAGCCAGGATCGGCCTCAACAAGATCGATTTGCCCGAAGCTTCGCAGGCGCTCGAAGCGCTCGCGCTCTACCCAACGCTCGGCTACCCCGTGATTGCGTTTTCGGCCAAGTTCAATGCGAACCCGATCCGCACAAGCCTGATCGGAGAGCGATCGGTACTGATCGGCCAGTCCGGTATGGGCAAAAGCAAACTGCTCAATGCCCTACTGGGCCAGGAGGTGCAACGCACGGGCGAAATCTCAGCGGCACTCGAAACCGGTCGCCACACGACCACGTTCACACGGCTGTTTACGCTTCCGGAAGGCGGCTGGGTCATCGACTCGCCGGGCATGCAGCTCTTTGGTCTGGCCCACTTGAGCCGCGCTCAGATCGAAGCCGCTTTCCCGGAATTTCGTCCCTGGCTCGGACAGTGCCGGTATCGCAACTGTGGCCACCGACACGAGCCCGGCTGCGCCCTGCAGGAGGCCGTCGCCTCCGGAAAGGCAAGCAACAAGCGTTTGGCATATCTGCGCACGTTCTGTGCCGAGGCTGACTCGGCCTCGGCACACTGACCGCCCTCACGCCCCCTTTGCCGCGAGGCGCGGCCCCCCTCGTCAACTGCTTGCAAAGCCGATCGGCGCGCGTTTACGCCCGAGTTTCGGGAGATCCTCACTACGCAGGGTGCTTCGCCCATCGAGCCGGGCATTGCCGAACGCCGTCATCAGGGCGCGGCGCATCTCGCGCGGCGCGAGGGTCGCCAACAGATCGAGCACCTCCTCCGGCGCTTCCTCGTCGAAGAAACGGCCCCAGTCGTGCTCACGTCGAATCGTACGGTAGAGGTTGGCCGCAATCCGGCGCGCCGCCTCGGGCGACGGCGGCGAGATCTCAAACACATTCATGCGGTTGAGGATCGGCTCCGGGATCGCCCGTTCGTCATTGGCGGTGGTTACCCAGATCACCCGACTCGCATCGATCGGCACATCGGCAAACTCATCGACGAATTCGCGCGCCGTCTCTTTTTCGAGCAAGCCGTAGAGCGCCCCGAGCGGGTCGTACTGCGCCTCGTGATTGGCCTTGTCGATTTCATCGACGACGATGACGGGGTTCGCGTACTCGCCCTCGACCAAAGCCTCAAACACCTTGCCGGGACGAGCGCCCTTCCACTGCGACGAGGCTCCCGAAATCAACCAACCCGCCGTCATCGAACTCATCGGCGCAAGCACCATTTGGGTGCCAAGCATCTCCGCAAGGCGCTTGGCGAAGTGCGTCTTGCCGACGCCGGGCGGCCCAAGCAGCAGCATCGGCGTAAGCTCGAGCCCTTCAGCGCTGTCCTGATTGAGCACGACGTGACGTTTCACGTCATCGAGCACCTCAGCGAAATTCGGCAGTTCGTCGTAGAGCTCGGCCATGCTGGGCATGCCGTGAGGCTTCACGTCGAAACGGAGCTCGCCGCGCTCGATCATCGTCTCGTAAGTACTGCGAAGCGCCTCGCAATCGCGGTCCTTGAGTTTGCCCAGCTTCTGCTCGACCCGCTCGGCGTCGTAGATCTTTCGCACATTCGCGATCGGCATGTGGAAGCCTGAAGTCTGAACCAGAGCGTGACCCGCGGACATTGCAACTCCCTTCCGTTGGACGCAACCGTAAAGACTATGACACAAATTCACAAACTTTTCTGAGCAAGCAACGTGCCTGGCCCCGCCCGGGATGACGGGTCCAGAGCGCGCGTTGCACCGAAGAAACGCCCATCAGCACTCGCCATGAACCGCTGCCACGCAGACGCCTTCTCTTCACGCTCGAACACGTCGGACGGGGCGCTGCGCCGCAACCGACTGGGGGCGGGCACGAAAGCGGGCACGGCGCCACATGGTTGTTGCGCAGATCGAGCCTTATGTAGTATCAACAAGTCGTCTTTACACATAAAACTCATCGCGTAAGTCACACATGGCCACCAACCTCGCCCTTGATCAAGAGCTTTTGGAGCGGGCCTTCCGCTTGAGTGGGGAGCGCACGAAGAAGGCGGCCGTGACGCGGGCGCTCCAGGAGTTCATCGCACGCCGCGAGCAGCGGCGGGTGGCCGAGCTCTTCGGCAAGCTCGAGTGGGACGCGTCGTTCGACTACAAGACTGAAAGGTCGCGAAAGCGGTGAGCTTGCTCGTCGACACGAGCGTCTGGTCCCTGGCGCTGCGCCGCGACGCAGAACACACGGCACCCCACGTCTCGGCGCTTCGAGGCGCGCTTCTTGGCTCGGATCAGGTCTTCACCACTGGGCTCATCCTTCAAGAGCTACTGCAAGGATTCGCCGGGCCGAAAGCGCGGGCACAACTATTGGAACGATTCTCGGCGCTCGCTTTTCTTCAGCCGGATCGGGACGATCACATCGAGGCCGCGGAGGTGCGTAACGCCTGCCGCAGACGTGGCGTGCAGATCGGAACCATCGACGCGCTGCTCATCCAGCTCTGCCGCAGACATGATCTCGTCCTCTTGACCGCCGA
>JANWWI010000029.1 GCA_025056355.1 Casimicrobiaceae bacterium
CACCGCATAAGCACGCGCCTCACGATCCGCCGCAATCTGCGCCACCACAGCCGCCTTGCTCGCAGCATCCAGCGACACCGCATCAGCCCATGCCCCCACCGCAGCAGCCTTGGCAAATGCCACCCCAGACAGCCAAGACAGCACAACTACACCCAACACGCTAAACGCTCGCAACCACCCGGCAACCCAGAAAAAACCTCGATCCATCCAAAATCCTTTCAAACAGCGCACAGCACCTTAGATGCGGCACCGACAGCTTGCACAACGTACTGCCAGCGCCAAACCGCGGGGCGAACGACTTTCGCGGCAATTCTCACTAGACCAGTCACAATTGTCCCCGCTTCGCTTGGCAAGAGAGGCAGCAGTGAGGGTGGCTAGTGTCTGCGCTTTCACCCGGGCCTTCGGGCGACCCTTTCCCGGTGGGAGAGGGAAAAAAGCACCGCGATCTTTCGATTCCTCGCCTGCGGGCCTGATGCTGTTTCCCTCTCCCTCTGGGAGAGCGGCAGGGGTGAGGGCAGCCACCCTCAGCGCCCTCACCCGGCGCTTCGGGCCACCCTCTCCCGGTGGGAGAAGTTGGCTGCCCCGCGCTCGAAACGTACGGCAGGGGGTCTCGGTGTGCGTTTCGATGAAGGCAAGACTTCCATTCGCGGGCGAGGCCAGTTATCGGCAGTTCAAAGCATTCGGAGGCTCCAGAACGCTCACCGCCGCTTGCACTTGCGGACCGCGCCATGCGTGGTCGCAGCGCAACCGGATCCCAGAGGTACGAGCCCATGGGGCGCGCGCATGCGCTTTAGCCTGTCAGCGCGGCAGGTTGCTCGAGCCCATCAGATAGGCATCGATCGCACGCGCCGCTTGACGCCCTTCACGAATGGCCCAGACCACGAGGCTCTGCCCACGGCGCATGTCGCCCGCGGCGAACACCTTCGGCACGTTGGTCGCGTAGCCGTGGGGAACATCATCGGTGGATGCCTTGGCATTGCCGCGCGCATCACGTTCGACCCCAAAGGCTTCGAGCACAGGCGAGACCGGATGCAGAAAGCCCATGGCGAGCAGCACAAGATCGGCCTTGATCTCGAACTCGCTGCCGGGGATTTCGCTCATCTTGCCGTCTTTCCAGTCCAGACGCACCGCGCGCAAGCCAACCACCTGGCCGTCGCGGCCGATGAGTTCCTTGGTCATGACCGACCAATCGCGAATCGCCCCCTCCTCGTGACTCGTGGAGGTGCGCAGCTTGAGCGGCCAGTTGGGCCAGGTGAGTGCCTTGTTTTCTTTCTCGGGCGGTTGCGGCAGCAGTTCGAACTGCGTGACGCTTGCCGCTCCATGGCGGTTCGAGGTGCCCACACAGTCGCTGCCGGTGTCGCCGCCGCCGATGACGACCACATGCTTGCCTTTGGCCGAGATGACTTCCACAGGGTCACCGGCCACCCGGCGATTCTGAAGCGGCAAAAACTCCATCGCAAAGTGCACGCCCTTGAGCTCGCGGCCGGGCACCGGCAAATCGCGCGGGTGCTCGGCGCCGCCGGCGAGCAGCACAGCGTCGAATTCCTTGATGAGCAGCTCAGGCTCGACCGTCTCGGTGGCAAGATTCGTGACCCCGGGCGGCAGCGGCCCGCGGCCGACGAACACCCCCGGCCGGAAACGCACGCCCTCGGCCTCCATCTGCGCCAGGCGCCGGTCGATCAGGTGCTTTTCCATCTTGAAGTCCGGAATGCCGTAGCGCAAGAGGCCGCCGATGCGATCGTTCTTTTCGAACACGGTGACCTCATGACCCGCACGCGCAAGCTGCTGCGCCGCAGCCAGGCCCGCAGGGCCTGAGCCCACGATCGCCACCCGTTTTCCGGTCTTGCGCGCGGGCGGCTGCGGCACCACCCAGCCCTGCTCCCATCCGTAGTCGATGATGAAGTGCTCGATCGACTTGATGCCCACCGGGTCGGAGTTGATGTTGAGCGTACAGGCCGCTTCGCACGGCGCGGGACACACCCGACCGGTGAACTCCGGGAAGTTATTCGTCGAATGCAGCGTGTCAAGCGCTTGGCGAAAATTCCCCCGGTAGACCAGATCGTTCCAGTCCGGAATGATGTTGTTGATCGGACAGCCGGTCTGGCAAAACGGAATGCCGCAATCCATGCAGCGCGCGCCCTGCACCTTGGCCTCTTCGGGCTTCAAGGTAAAGACGAATTCGCGATAGTGCTGAATGCGCGACTGTGGCGCTTCGGCCGCTTCCGCGAGACGCTGGTATTCGAGAAAGCCGGTGATCTTGCCCATGGTCGAGAAGAAAGCCTTGGTTACTTGGCCACCGCTTCGCGCGCGGTTGCGCTTTCCCTCAGGCGCTGCGCATAAAGCTCGGTGAGTGCACGCTTGTACTCGTGCGGGAAGACCTTGATGAAGTGCTTGCGTGCACGCTCCCAGTCATCGAGGATCGCAAGCGCCACCGTCGAGCCGGTGTAGCGCAGATGGCGCTCGATCAAACTCTTCACGAGCGCCTCATCGCTTTGGTCGCGATGGCGCACGCGCCCTTTGCCTTGGGCGATCAGCTCTTGCTCGACACCGATCTGCTCGATTTCGCTCAACAGCGGCTCGAGCGCGACCATCGCGAGGTTGCAGCGCTCGCGGAAGCGGCCCTGCGGATCATAGACATACGCGATGCCGCCGGACATGCCAGCGGCAAAGTTTCGCCCGGTAGGCCCGAGCACAACGACCGTGCCACCGGTCATGTACTCGCAGCCATGATCGCCGGTGCCCTCGACGACGGCCGTCGCCCCGGAGTTGCGCACACAGAAGCGCTCGCCGGCCACGCCGCGGAAAAACACCTCGCCTTCAATGGCGCCATAGAGCACCGTGTTGCCAACCACGATGTTCTCCTCGGGCTTGGCCGGGCAGCGTGCGTCGGGGTAGACGATGATGCGCCCGCCCGAGAGACCTTTGCCGGTGTAGTCGTTGGTGACCCCTTCGAGCTCGAAGGTGATGCCTCGCGCGAGAAAAGCACCAAAGCTCTGCCCGGCCACGCCCTTGAAGCGCACATGGATCGTGTCCTCCGGGAGCCCGGCATGGGTGTAGCGGGTGACCACCGCGTTTGAGAGCATTGCCCCGACCGAGCGGTTGCGGTTGGTGATCGGGCTTTCGATTTCGACTTTGCGCTTGCTTTCCAATGCCGGAGCCGCCTCGGCCATCAAACGGTGATCGAGCGCGCGTTCGAGCCCATGGTCCTGCGCTTCGCAGTGGTAGCGCGCCACCTCGGGCGGCATCGGCGGGCTGTAGAAGATCCGCGAGAAGTCGAGCCCGCGCGCCTTCCAATGATCCACCCCCGCACGCACATCGAGCCAGTCGCTGCGGCCGATCAGCTCGTCGAACTTGCGCACCCCGAGCTGCGCCATCAGTTCTCGCACCTCTTCGGCCACGAAGAAGAAGTAGTTGACCACATGGTCCGGATGCCCGGTGAATTTGGCGCGCAGCACGGGATCCTGGGTCGCAATGCCGACCGGACAGGTGTTCAGGTGGCACTTGCGCATCATGATGCAGCCCTCGACCACAAGCGGTGCCGTGGCAAAGCCAAACTCATCGGCACCGAGCAGTGCGGCGATCACCACATCGCGACCCGTCTTCATCTGGCCGTCCACCTGCACGCGGATGCGGCCGCGCAGGCGATTGAGCACCAGCGTCTGCTGCGTCTCGGCGAGGCCAATCTCCCACGGTGTGCCGGCATGCTTGATCGAGGAGACCGGTGAAGCGCCCGTGCCGCCATCGTGGCCGGCGATCACAACATGATCGGCTTTGCACTTGGCCACACCCGCCGCAATCGTGCCCACGCCGACCTCGGAGACGAGCTTGACGCTCACCGAGGCCTTCGGGTTGGCGTTCTTGAGGTCGTGAATGAGCTGCGCAAGATCCTCGATCGAGTAGATGTCATGGTGCGGCGGCGGCGAGATGAGCCCCACACCCGGCACCGAGAAGCGAAGCTCGGCGATGTATTCGCTCACTTTGTGGCCCGGCAGCTGTCCACCTTCGCCGGGCTTTGCGCCCTGGGCCATCTTGATTTGGATCTGATCGGCACTGGCGAGGTATTCGGCCGTGACCCCGAAGCGCCCCGAGGCGACCTGCTTGATGCGCGAGCGCAAATCATCGCCTTCGCGCAGCGGAATGTCGACCTCGACCCGATGGGCACCCAATCGGCTCTTGAGCGTCTCACCGGGCTTGAGCGGCGCGTAGCGGTTGCGGTCCTCACCGCCCTCGCCGGTGTTTGATTTGCCGCCGATCCGGTTCATGGCGATGGCAAGGGTGGTGTGCGCCTCCGTCGAGATCGAGCCCAGCGACATCGCGCCGGTGGCGAAGCGTTTGACGATCTCGCTGGCCGGTTCGACCTCTTCAATCGGCACCGGCGGCAGGCTCGGCTTGAACGTGAAGAGCCCGCGCAGCGTCTTGAGCGCGCCGGCCTGTTCGTTGATGTGCTGCGCGTATTCCTTGTAGGTGCGGTAGTTGCCCGAGCGCGTGGCGTGCTGGAGCTTGGAGATCGACTCGGGCGTCCACATGTGCACCTCGCCACGCGTGCGAAGCGCGTATTCGCCACCCGCATCGAGGTCATGCGCGAGAACCGGATCGTCGCTGAAGGCCGCGCGATGCATGCGCATCTGTTCTTCGGCCACCTCGAAGATCCCGATACCCTCGACCGCGCTTGCGGTGCCGGTGAAGTATTTGTCGAGAAATTCGCGGTTGAGGCCCACCGCCTCAAAGATTTGCGCGCCGCAGTAGCTCTGGTAGGTCGAAATGCCCATCTTGGACATGACCTTGTAGAGCCCCTTGCAGATCGCCTTCACGAAGCGCTTTTGGCTCTCGGCCACCGAAATTTGCGGCACAACCGCGCTGAGCTGCGCAATCGTCTCAAGCGCCAGATACGGGTGAATGGCCTCGGCCCCATAGCCACCAAGCAGCGCAAAGTGATGGACCTCGCGCGCCGAACCGGTTTCAACGACCAGTCCGGTCGAGGTGCGAAGGCCTTTGCGCACCAGATGCTGATGCACCGCCGACACGGCAAGAAGCGCCGGAATCGGCACCCGCTCGGGCGAGACCGCCCGGTCGGAGAGGATCAAAATGTTGTAGCCGAGTTTGATCGCATCGACGGCCTGCGCGCACAGACTTGCCACGACCGCCTCGATCCCCTCCGCGCCCCAGGCGGCCGGGTAGGTGATGTCGAGCTCCTTGGAGCGAAACACACCGCTTGAGAAGAGCTCGATGTGGCGGATGCGCTCCATGTTCTCTTCGGTCAGGATCGGATGCGCGGCCTCGAGCCGTGGTTGCGGCTCGGTGGCATCGTGCGCAAGCAGGTTCGGCCGCGGACCGATGAAGGTCACTAGCGACATCACCAGCTCTTCGCGGATCGGGTCGATCGGCGGGTTGGTCACCTGGGCAAAGAGCTGGCGGAAGTAGTTGTAGAGCGGCTTCGGACGGTTCGAAAGCACCGAGAGCGCGGCATCGTTGCCCATCGAGCCGACTGCCTCTTCGCCGGTTTCGATCATCGGGGCGAGGATGACCTTGAGGTCTTCCTGCGTGTAGCCAAAGGCCTGCTGCCGATCCAGCAGCGGCACCGGCGAGCGATCCGCGGGCGCGGGCTCGGGCAGCTCTTCGAGCTCGATGCGCGAGCGCTCAAGCCACTGGCGGTAGGGTTTGGCCGTGGCCAGTTCCCGCTTGAGCACCTCATCGTCGACGATCTCACCGCGCTCGAGATCGACCAGCAGCATCTTGCCCGGCTGAAGCCGCCACTTCTTGACGATCTTCTCCTCGGGAATGTCGAGCACGCCGACCTCGGAGGCCATCACGATCAGGTCGTCGCTGGTGACCACGTAGCGCGCGGGACGAAGGCCGTTGCGGTCGAGTGTGGCGCCGATCTGCCGGCCGTTGGTAAAGGCGATTGCGGCGGGACCGTCCCACGGCTCCATGAGTGCCGCGTGGTATTCGTAGAAGGCGCGCCGGTCCTCATCCATGAGCGGATTGCCGGCCCAGGCCTCCGGGATCATGAGCATCGCCGCATGCGCGAGCGAATAGCCGCTCATGACGAGCAGCTCGAGACAGTTGTCGAAGGAGGCCGTATCTGACTGCCCGTCGTAGATGAGCGGCCAGAGCTTTTTGAGGTCATCGCCGAGCAGGGTTGAGGAAATCGCCCCCTCGCGCGCGCGCATCCAGTTGCAGTTGCCGCGCAGGGTGTTGATCTCGCCGTTGTGGCAGACCAGCCGGAACGGATGGGCCAGATCCCAGGTCGGGAAGGTGTTGGTCGAAAAGCGCTGATGCACCATCGCGAGCGCCGAGGTGAGCATCGGATCCTGCAAGTCGCGATAGAACGTGCCCACCTGGTGCGCAAGCAGCATCCCTTTATAGACGATCGTGCGCGTGGACATCGAAGGCACGTAAAACTCACGCCCATGGCGCAGTTTGAGCGCCTGGATGGCATGCCCGGCCGACTTGCGGATCACGTAGAGCTTGCGCTCGAGCGCATCTTGATCCATGTCCTTCGAGCCGCGCCCGATGAAGACCTGCCGGATGACCGGCTGGAGCTTTTTGACCCCTTCACCAAGGCCGGTCGGATCGACCGGCACATCGCGCCAGCCAAGGAGCACTTGGCCTTCGGCGGCAATGGCGCGCTCGATCTCCTGCTCGCAAGCCATTCTCGAGGCAGGTTCCTGCGGCAAAAAGATCATGCCAACCCCGTACTGCCCGGCCGCCGGCAGCGTGATCTTCAACTTGCCGCATTCCCGGCGGAAAAAGGTGTCGGGGATTTGGATCAGAATGCCCGCACCGTCCCCCTGGAGCTTATCGGCCCCGACCGCGCCGCGATGGGTGAGGTTTTTGAGGATCTCCAGCCCCTTTTGCACGATGTCGTGGCTCTTCTTGCCCTTGATGTGAGCCACAAAGCCCATCCCACAGGCATCGCGTTCGTGACGCGGGTCGTACAAACCACGCGCGGAGGCCTCCGGAATCGGCGGCACGAGGCCACCAGAGAGCGGGTCAGCAAGCGAAGAAGTGCGCAGAGGGGTCGACGTCACGGCAAAATGCTCCCTCGGCCTTGTCAGGCCTGCCGGGCGGACGATCTCGCCGGGCGGACCATCTAATGCCGAATCGGTATAAGCCAATGTGCGAGCCGCATAGTCTAGCATGCGAAAGGACCGGATCGACGGCTTGAGTCGCGCGCGTCGGGCGTCCGGGCGGGTTGCGGTTGCATCAACGCGACGCCGTGTTTCAGGTCAGCGCCTTGAGCTTGCGCGACCCCTCGATGTTGCGATCTAATCGCAAGAATCTCTTGTAGAGCGTTGATTTTCCGCGGCGTTCGGGTTGTTAATCGAAGTTGAGCGAAGGAGTCGTCCCACGATGAACTGTTCTGTGCCTCTCAAAGGTCTGGCCGGCGCGATTGCGCTTGCCCTCGGCGTGTCGGGCTGCGGAGGCGGCGGAGCAGCCGATCCCTTCGCTGCGGCGCCGGCGCCTCCGGCGCTTGTCGTGCGCCCAGGGCAGGTCGAGGCCTATTCCGGCAATCCGATCACGATCAGCGTGTTGAGCGGCGTCGGGCCGTTCGCGGTGTTTTCGAGTAACCCTGTTGTCGTACCGGTGACCAACGCGGTATCAGGAACCTCCATCACGGTCACGCCCACGGCCGTCTCTTCCGTAACACCGGTCACCCTGACCGTTCGCGACGCGCTCGGTCGCGAGCAATCGGTCACACTCAATGTCAACCCCGGCTCGGTGCTCGCGCCGATCACGATCACGCCGCTGGTCGGTTCGCAGTGCGGCACTGCCTCGGCTGGAGCACCCACCCCCGTGTGCTCGGGCGATACGGCCAATATCAGCACGATTGTTCGGAACGCCGGCGTCACGCCAGTACCGGGCCGCTTGGTGCGCTTTGAAGTCGTGCAGGGGGCCTTTGCGTTTTTGCTTCCGAACGGCACGACGGCCACAAGCGTGACCACCACCACCGACGCAACCGGCCAGGCGACGGCAGTGTTGCGCGCGGTGGCGGGCGCAGCCTCGCAGGTGGCCCTTGTTCGCGCCGTGGACACCGTCACGAACAACCGCGTTGAAACGGCTTTCACGATCGTGCAGCAAATCGATGGTCGGCCGGTGCTGTCCGTCGTGCCGAGCGGCTACGCGGCTCAAGGTTTTTTCACAGGCGAGTGTGGCGGCACAGCGGGCGACTTCTTGATCTATGGCGGCACCCCGCCCTACACCGCGCAATCGACATTGCCCAACCTTGTGCGCCTGTCCTACCGCGGTGTGACCTCCGAGGCAGTCACCGTTCCCGTTTCGGGAGATCGTTTTACCGCCTCGACGAGCTTCTCGAGCAGCTGCGTGGGCTATAAAGCCACGATCGTGGTGCTCGATGCGACCGGGCGGAAGGTCGAGGTCACGTATGAGGAGAAAGCGGGAACCAACGCCCGACCGACCCCACCAGCCCCGGATGCACTGGTGATTGTGCCGGGGAGTGTGACGCTGGCTGCGGCCGGCAACTGCGGCGGTCGGTCCTTGCAGTTCCGGGCTGCCGGCGGCACCCCCCCTTATGTTTCTTTTTCAAGCAGCGAACCCGCGCTTCTATCTCCGGCCTCCGTGGCCGGAAATCCGGTGACATTCACAACAAGTACCGCTTTTACTCCGGGCAATTCGGTGACCGTCTCGGTCCTTGACAGCGCCGGCAAGATCGCCTCTGCCACGGTCAGCTGTCAATAGCCAGGTTGCGCAGCTCGGCAGTTGAGGGCACGCAAGTCGACGCTTCGCGCCTTTCACGCTCCAATTCAGGCGATGCGGCTGTTGCGGATGAAAGCCAGGCCGCAATTTTTTTCGCGGTTGCCGAGGGATGGGCCTCGTTTGATTCAACCACCGTTGAGGCGACTTCGCGGTAGAGCGGGTCGCGCAGGCTGTAGAGCGTGCGCAGGCGATCGAGCGGGTCCGCAACGCGCAAAAGCGGCCGATCACGGCAGCGGCGCACGCGGGCATAGCTTGTCTCGGGCCTCGTGTGCAAGTACACCGTGACGGCACGTGTGCGAAGCGCGCGGCGCGTCGCCTCGCTCAGCACCGCCCCGCCACCCGTGGCCAGAACCTTCGGCGTCCCATCGAGCAACTCATCGATCAGTGCCGCTTCGCGCTCGCGAAATCGGGCCTCGCCTTCGAGCTCGAAAATCGTGGCGATGCTCACGCCGGTACGCTCTTCGAGCAGTCGATCGCTATCGACAAATGGCACCCGCAAGCGGCGTGCGAGCAGCTGACCGACGGTGGTCTTGCCGGCACCCATCAGCCCTACGAGCGCAAGAGGGCCGGTCAAGACGAGGGTCGACCACTCGCTCGCGCCGCTGCCAGTCCTGTATCCGGTGTCTCCCACATGAGCCCCGATCGTCGCTTCGAGGTCGCAGCATCGCCACCGGCCTTGCAAGTCACGGCACGGACGAAGCCGTCTTCCTCAACCCTCGAATGCTACTAATCGTTTGACCGGAGCAGGCTGCCTCGTCAACGACGAAAACGACGCACGCCTTGTTGTGGAAACGGAGAAAGGGCCCGACTTCAGCCTCGCCTGGCGCTTGCTAGTACGTGGCGCAGGCCTTGCCAACGCTTACTGCCCAAACACTGGGTAAACATCGACGGGCGTGCCGCCTGCGACGCGAGCTTGCTCTACTTGAGCGCTCCGACCGTTTCGGTCAGCACGCGCGGCGTGAGAAAGATCAGCAGCTCCTGTTTGTCCGAGCCACGGTTGGTCCGGCGAAACAGAGGCCCGAGGAGCGGCGCGTCTCCAAGCACCGGCACCTTGTCGACGGAATCGGTGATGTTTTCTTCGTAGATGCCGCCCAAAACGACCGTGTCGCCGTTGTTCGCAATCACCTTCGTGAACACGCGGCGGGTGTTGACGATCGGATTGCCGTCGGTGAAGCCGGCGATCGAATCCTTCGTGATGGCCACATCGAGAATGATTCGGTTGTCGGGTGTAATCTGCGGCGTGACTTCGAGACCCAGTTTCGCATTGACGGTGACGACCTGGCTCTGGCCACCGACCCCGCCCGCAACACGCAATTTGATTTCCTGACCTTGTTCGATCGAGGCTTTTTGATTGTCGGCCGTCACGACACGAGGACTGGAAATGACCTTGCCGCGGTTGGCCGCCTCGGCGGCGGAGAGTTCAAGATTGACCAGATTGTTGTTGCCGAGATTGAGGAAGGTCAGCGCAAGTGTCCCGGCAGCGTTACTCACCGGCAGATTGACGTTGTAGGGAACTGAGTTGATGTATTCGCCAACCCGCCCGCCGGTTTGCTGGTCCGGCCTCACGCGCCAGTAATAGCTCCACGGCGGGAAGCCGGTCGCGGTCCCGGTCGAGGAAACGTTGGCCTGGTTTGGATCCCCGCTTGGCCGTCCGTCGATGCCGATGTTGCGACCGTTACGAAACATTCCAGCCCCGATACCGAATCGCGCCCCCAGTTGACGACTGAACTTGTCATCGGCAATGACCACGCGAGCTTCGATGAGCACCTGTTTGACCGGAATGTCGATGCGTTGCAAGAGACGGCGCACCTCGTCGAGCTTCGACGGGGTGTCGGTCACAACGACAATATTGGTCCGGGCATCGACGGTCACCGTGCCGCGCCGCGAGAGGATTCCGCCGCCAGAGGGGGCAGCGCCGCCCGCGCCGCGCGCGGCGGTGCCTGCCGCCGGCGGCTCGGCGCTACTTGCGCCGCCGCCCCCAGCGCCGCTGCTGCCCGACAGCAACAAGCGGCGAACTTCTTCGGCTTTCTGGTAGTTGAGCTGGAAAATTTCCGTTCGCAGGGGCTCAATCTCTGCCACCTGGGCTTTGGCTTCGAGCTCTTGCTTTTCCTTGAGCGCGAGCTCCTCCTTCGGGGCGATCCAGACCACGTTGCCGCTTTTGCGCATGCCGAGCGAGCGCGCCTGCATCACCAGATCAAGCGCCTGATCCCACGGCACGTCTTTCAAGCGCAAGGTCACGTTACCTGTCACGGTGTCCGAGACGATGATGTTCAAGCCGGTGAAGTCGCCGATGACCTGCAACACCGAACGCACGGCGATGTCCTGAAAGTTGAGCGAGAGCTTCTCGCCCCGATAGCCGGGCTGAGTGCCCTGGGTCAGTTTGTTCGGATCTTCTAGGACTTGCTTGACTTCAACGATCAGTCGCGTGTCGGTCTGATATGCCGAGTGTTCCCATAAGCCCTTCGGTTCCACGACGAATCGCACGTTGCCGCCCTGGACGATCGTGTCGATCGTCTGCACCGGCGTGCCGAAATCCGTGACGTCGAGTTTGCGCTCGAGGCTGCGCGGAAGACTGGTGCGGAACAAATCGATCAACAAAACGCGGCCTTGCGGCTTGATCTCCACACTCGCGGCCGGATCGGAAAGATCGATGATCAGGCGGCCTTCGCCGTTTGGTCCGCGACGAAAGTCCACGTCGCGCACACTCACCGCCCGCGTCTCGCTTGGCACAGGCGGTGAGAAGCGCCCGGCTTCCGGACCGGCAGCGGCCACACTTGGACCGACGGGGTCAGTCAAAGTCACAATGGTGCGTTCGCCCTCGGTCCGGATGTCATAGGCCTGCGCCCGGTTCAGATTGAGCACGGCTCGGGTACGTCCCGGCGCCTGCACAAGGTTGTAGCTGCGAACGACAGCATCCGAAATCTCGCCAGAGGGCCGCCCGGCGACGGTCGTATTGACAAAGTCAAGCACGAGGCGCGGCGGGGCAGCGATCGAGAAGACGTTCGGCGTGACCGCCCCGCCTTTGATCGAGAAAGTCACCACCGTTCGGCCGCCCTGCGCCTTGGAAACGACCACGTCCTCGATCACGTTTTGCGCTTGCGCATACCCGGCAAGCGTCATCACCATCACAGCGCCGATGATCCGAAGCCAGCGCCCCGGCAGCGCGGGTAAAGTCGATCGCGAAGTCACTTTTTCTGCTCCTGCTGCTGCAACTGCAGCTTCGTCTGCCGTTCGACCCAATCTCCGGCCCCGTCCTGATACAGCTCTTTGAGCGTGATTTCATTGTCGGTAATGGCGGTGATCACGCCGAAGTTCTGCCCCATGTAATTACCGGGGCGCACCTGAAACACTCGGTTCTCCTTCGTGCGAACGAGGCCGATGGTAGTTGACCCCTGTTGGATGGTGCCCACCATGGTCAATGTCTCCAACGGATAGGCTTCGAGCGCCTCGCGCCGCCGCGTCAGGTCAGGACCACGCATGCTGCCTTTGCCGGTCTCGAGCTTTCGCGGCTTGAACGGATCGGGCAGGGCAGCTGCCGTGTAGGTAAAGGTCTCGTAGGTGCGAACGGAGGGAATCGGCTCGATGCGGCCGCGCATGTTTTGCCCCTGCTGTTCCATCCAAGCGCGCAGCTCCTGTTCGTCCGACCCGGCGCACGCCGTAAGCCCGACGGCAAACAACACAGCTGAAACGCAGAGCCCGCGATTCATTTCTTCGCCGCCTTCTGAGCATCCTTGGCCTTGCGCTGAGCAGCAAGCTCCTCCTCATCGAGGTAGCGAAAGGTCCGAGCCACCGCGTCGAGCACAAGGATCCCTTCTTTCTCGCGACCAACGATGTTCAGATCACTGAGCATCACGATTCGCGGCAGCTGCGCTACGTCGCTCGCAAATGCGCCAAAGTCGTGATAGTTGCCCGTGACCCGAATCTCGACCGGTAATTCGGCGTAGAACTCTTGTAAGCGTTCCCCGCCCGGCTTGAACAGCTCGAACTGTAGTCCGCGACCGAGCCCGGCCTGGTTGATATCAGACAGCAAGGAGTCCATTTCGCTGCGACTGGGCAGCTGACGCAGCAAGGCGCCAAACTGTTGTTCGACCTCTTTGAGCTGCTGGACGTAGAGATCGAGGTTGATCGCTTGTGCCTTTTTTGTCGAGTATTGGGTCCGCAGGTTCGCTTCCTCGCGCTCTTTACCCTCTAATTGGTTGATTTGCTCAGACCAACCCAGGTACCAACCAAAGAATACAAGGACGAGGAAGAGCATGAGCAAAACGACGAACTTAGCGGGTGCTGGCCAGATGCCAACGTCGTTGAGGTTTAAGCGGCGCAGTTCGTCCAATGTCATCCTTCGCTCCAGTCGGAAGCTATTTCGTAATCGCCTGCATCACTTTTTCACGCATGGTCGGGGCCGGAGTTGACGCTGCGGTACGCGGGGTCGACCCAGAAGCCGCATTTGTTTGCCCCTCATGCGATTTCAAATACAAATTCAGGGTGAACTCATTGGCGCGCTGATTGCGCTCGGTCACGGCCTTGATCTCGACCAACTCCGGCCGCTCGAGAAACGGCGAAGACTCAATATTGCGCATGAGCGAGGACACCCTCGCGTTCGATTGCGTGATCCCCACCAGGGACACTTTGTTGCCCGTTTGCTTGATGGACTTCAGATAAACCCCCTCGGGCAACTGGCGCGCGAGCTGGTCGAGGAGCTTGACTGAAGCGGCACGATTGACCTGAAGCGTTTCGACGACCTGTTTGCGCGCAAGCAATGCCGCGGTTTGCTCTTTGAGCCGCTTGATCTCCTCGATCTGTGCGTCTAGCTTTTTGATTTCCGCGCTCAGCAGCTGATTGCGACGATCCTGGGCCGCGATCCGTTCGTCAAGATAAAGCTTGCCGGCGTACCAGACGGCCCCGGCAAACACAACCGTACCGACAGCCATCACAGCGAACTCGCGCTTCTTGGCGGCGCGCTTCAGGGCGCGGTGCGGCAGCAGGTTGATGCGGATCATGCGTCAAACCTCCGCATGGCCAGCCCACAGGCGATCAACAGCGACGGGGCATCCTGGGCCAGTTGCCGCTGGCGAACCCCCGAGCCCAGGGACATGCCCGCAAACGGATTGGCAACGGAGGCCGCCACGCTGGTGCGGCGCGACACCGCCTCAGGCAGTCCGACGAGCGTTGCGCCGCCCCCGGCGAGCAAAATGCAGTCGAGCTGCCCTCGGTTGGTCGAGGTCAAGAAGAACTGCAGCGCGCGCGCGGCTTCGATCGCGAGGGTGTCCACATAGGCGCGCAACACATCGCTTTCGTAGTTGGCCGGCAGATTCCCCGCTCGTTTGGCCGCCTCGGCCTCCTCAGCCGTCATGTTGTAGGTGCGCTGAATCTCCTGCGTCAGTTGCTGCCCGCCGATGGGACTTTCGCGCATGAAAATCTGCTCGCCGTTACGAAAGACATAAAACCGCGTCGAATTGGCGCCGATGTCGAGAATCCCGATGTTTTGATCGACGCCGCGACCCGGCAAACCCTCAGCGAGCAGCTCGCAGGCACTCGCCACCGCCAGGGAATCGACGTCCACAATCACGGCCTTGAGCCCCCCTGACTCGAGCGCCTCGACCCGGTCATCGACTTTTTCCTTCCGCGCTGCGGCGATCAGGACATCCACCTGCGTCGCATCGTCAGCGACCGGGCCGATAACATAGAAGTCGAGGTTGACCTCGTCGAGGGCAAACGGGATGTACTGGTTCGCCTCCGCCTCGACCGTGGCCTCGAGATCTTCCTCTCGCTGCGCGGCGGGCAGTTTGATCCGCTTGGTAATGACCATATTCGACGGCAGCGCCGCGGCCGCGGATCGGGTACGAGCTCCGAGCTTCCGGTAGGCTCGTGCGACCGTCTCGGCCACAGCCTCCATGTTGCCGATGTTGCCGTCGGTAACCGAGTCCTTCGGCAACGCCTCGATCGTGTAGCGCACGAGCTCGGGTTTTTCGCGCGTCCCGCCGAGCTCAACCATCTTGACCGCGGTCGTGCTGATATCCACACCGATCAGCGGCGTCGAACGGGACCGGAACAAGCCCGCAAGCGGACCTAAAAAATCTTTACGCATTCAGCGTTTAGCCTGCATTTCTGGCCTGGAACTTTAACTCGTAGGCAAAGTGTTTCACAAGCGCAAGCCCCTGGCAAGCAAATCCAGCGCGCACCGGTCAAATTCTTATAATTGCCGTTGCGGTCATCGCTGTGGCAACGCGGACCGCGCGGCGAGGCCGCCCCGGCTGCCCCGTCGAGTTGCCCTCCATCTCGGCCGGACAGAAGGAAAGGTAAGCCGCACGTGTTGAAACGCTGGGCTGTTTATACCCTTTCCGTCGCCGCGGGTCTTCTGATCATCGGCACGGTCGTCGCAAGCCTTTTGTGGGCGCTCATCAACGCTCGTCTCCCGAGCTTGGAAGTGCTCACAGACTACCAGCCAAAGCTCCCGCTTCGAATTTTCTCCGAAGACGGCGTGCTCCTTGGCGAATTCGGCGAAGAGCGGCGGACGGTGGTCAAGCTCTCCGAGGTGCCCACGCACTTGAAGCAGGCCATCCTTGCTGCCGAGGATTCAAATTTCTACGAGCACTCTGGGGTTGATTGGCTGGCCGTGCTTCGGGCAGCCTACACCAACGCGACGACCGGGTCTCGCCAGGGGGCAGGAACGATCACGATGCAGGTCGCGCGCAATTTCTTCCTGACGCGCGAACAAACGTTCCTGCGCAAGCTCAACGAGGTGGCTCTGACGTTCAAGATCGAGCGCGAGCTCACGAAGGATCAGATCCTCGAGCTCTACATCAACCAGATCTTTCTTGGGCAAAGAGCCTACGGCTTCTCGGCGGCGGCGCAAACGTACTACGGCAAGGCGCTCTCGGATCTGACCCTTGCCGAGGCGGCGATGCTTGCGGGACTTCCCAAGGCGCCATCGGCGTTCAACCCCTTCGTCAATCCGAAGCGAGCCGCGCTTCGCCAACAGTACGTGCTTCGCCGAATGCTTGAGCTTGGCTACATCACCGAGGCGCAGCACAAGGCGGCTCTCTCCGCACCCTCGACGCTTCGGACGAACCTCGGTCCCGAGATCCATGCCGAGTTTGCAAACGAAATGGTGCGCCAGTTCGTCGTCGACCTGGTGGGCCAAGCCGCCTACGTGCGTGGCTTCAAGGTCACGACGACGCTGCGGGCAAAGGACCAAGAAGCGGCCTATGCCGCCCTGCGCAAGGGCGTGCTCGATTACGATCGACGCCAGCCATTTCGCGGCCCCGAGGGCATGGTCGAGCTCCCGCCGCCGGGCAAACCAGGGCTTGCCGAGACCGTTGATGCGGCGCTTGAGCGCTACCCCGACAGCGACAACCTGCTAGCCGCGGTCGTCCTCGAAGCCACGCCACGAAAGCTCGTCGTCTCGCGGGGCGAAAATGAAACCTACACCATCGAAGGGGAGGGGCTTCGACTCGTGCGCCACGCGCTTACCGAAGCCGCCGGTCCCCATCGGTTGCGGCGCGGAGCCGTCATTCGCATCCTCCAAGATGAAAAGGGCGCCTGGCGCGTCGCGCAGCTTCCTCAGGTCGAAGCGGGTCTTGTGGCGCTCGACCCTCAGGACGGGGCGATCCGGGCACTCGTAGGCGGCTTCGAGTTCTCGCGCAACCAGTTCAACCACGTCACTCAGGCATCCCGGCAACCGGGTTCGGCGTTCAAACCGTTCGTCTATTCGGCGGCCCTGGAAAAGGGGATTACGCCGGCCACGATCATCAACGACGCGCCGCTTTACTTCACCGCGGCGCAAACCGGTAGCGAGGAGTGGGAGCCGAAGAATTACGATGGTCGCTACGACGGGCCGATGCGTGTTCGCACCGCCTTGGCCAAGAGCAAAAACATGGTGTCGATCCGTGTGCTGCGCGCAATCGGCCCAGCGTATGTGCAAGACTACATCTCGCGCTTCGGCTTCGATCCGAAACAACACCCGCCGTATCTGACGCTCGCGCTCGGCGCCGGACAAACCAATCCGCTGCAGATGGCCGCTGCCTACAGCGTGTTTGCCAACGGCGGTTATCGCATCAAGCCACACCTCATCCGCCGCATCGAGGACGCTCGAGGCAACGTCATTTTTGAAGAGCGTCCCCCTCGTGCCGGGGTGGATGCCGAACAAGCGATCGATCCGCGCAACGCCTTCATCATGACCACGATGATGCGCGAGGTCATTCGCTCGGGCACGGCGACACGCGCCCTCGCGTTGGGCAGGAACGATCTGGCCGGCAAGACCGGCACGACCAACGACGCGCACGATGCCTGGTTTGCCGGCTACAACCATGCCCTCGTCGCGGTGGTTTGGGTGGGTTACGACCAGCCGCGGTCCCTCGGAGAACGCGAAACAGGCGGGGGTGTCGCGCTGCCGATTTGGATCAACTTCATGCGCGTGGCCTTGCGCGGTGTGCCTGAGGTGCCGCTCAAGCCACCGCCGGGGGTCGTCAACTCCGCCGGAATCGAAGATGCAACCAGCGTCGACGCCGGGCATGGCGACTGGTTCTACGCCGAGTTTCCTCCGCGACGGTTCGTCGATCCGCTAAGCGGCAACGACCCCCCGCGCTCGCGTCAAGACGATGAGGTTCGGCAACAACTGTTCTGAGCTCAAGTGACACTGGCACAAAAGATCGCCGCGACGGCGGCCCGGATCATCGTCGAAGGCGAGCTCACCGACTGGCAGCTCGCACGCCGCAAGGCACTTGCCGAACTCCGGCTGCCCTCGCGCGGCGTTCCACTACCGACCGACGAGCAAATCGTACGGGCCATCACCGAGCATCAGCGACTGTTCGGTGGCGCCGAACATGAAGAAACACTGCGTCAGCAGCGCGCGACAGCACTTGGCCTCATGCACGCCCTTCGACAATTCGAGCCGCGGCTGTCTGGCCCCGTTGCCGAGGGGTGGGCCCATCGGGGCAGCGAGATCTGCATCGAACTTCGTTGCGCGAGCGAGAAGTTGATCGACTACGCGCTCATCGAACTGCGGCTGCGCTACGACGTGACGTCCCGACCGGGCGGAACACATCGCTATCGCGTGCTCGACATGACCTGGCCGATCAGCCTGCTTGTCTTTACCTCTGCCCGCGAACGTCCCCCCGCGGGACGCACGCGGCTGGACATCGAAGCTCTCGAGCGCTTGCTCGGAGTGCGCTAACGCGGTCGACCGTGGCGCTCAGGAGTGCCGGCTGCGGCGCTCAAGACGCAGCCGGCCCTCACTTAGCGCCGACGTTCGCTCCTCACGCGTGCAATCAAAAAATCGAGCAGCACTGGCACGTCCTTGTGACTATTCGGCAGCAAGTGCGACTGCACGCGGTAGCGCCCCTCAACGAAGATCATCGGCACGCTGTCGACTTTGTAGTTGGCCGCCAGCGTTCGGGCCCGGTTCATCTTACTGTTGAGGCCGAACGAGGCCCAGAGCTCCTGCACCTTTTTGCCGTCAAGTCCGTTGTTGGCCGCCCATTCAAAAAACACCTTCTCCTCATGCAGGCGAAGATTGGCTCCATGAATCGCCTGAAACACCTTGGTCGTGAGGTCATCGCGGTCGAGCGCTTCGAGCACGTAATAAATCTTGCCAAGGTTCACCCAGGCGGGCTGAAACGCCACCGGCACGCGCCGAAAAGCCACGTCCGCCGGTAATTTGGCCTTCCACGGCTCGAGGTGCACTTCGAGGTCACGGCAATGCGGACAGGCGTAGCTGAAAAACTCGAGCACTTCGATCCGCGTGCCACTGTCGGTCGGTTGTGGCGGACTGAGCAGTGTGTAGTGCTTGCCTTCGACGAATTGCTGAAGTGCGTGGACGGCGGCCAACGGAGAGGCCGTGACCAGCACCGACAGGCTCAAACGCAACCAGTCGCGACGAGACAGTTCACTCATGAATGATGATTCCCTCAAACCCAGTTGTGCTTTGGATAACGCGCGTGCACGTCAGTTCGACGACGCTCGAACCACCGAGACCTCGATCCCCTCGCGCGCCAGCTCAGAGCGAATCCGTGCCGCTTCCTCGGGATCGCGAAACGGACCGAGGCGAACCCGATGCAAGGTTCCCTTTTCCGGACTCTCGCTCACGTAAACCTGCGCCTCGTAGCCGAGAATGGCAATCCGCGCCCGTTGGGCATCAGCTTCGCCACGCTGCGCATAGGCTCCCGCTTGCAGCCAAAAACGGCCGCGAACCTCTGCCGTGGGAGCAGGCTCGACCTCCTCGCGCGGCGCCGCGCGCCGCCCCGCTGGCTCCGGCGCCCCGGCCTTGGCGGTTGCCGCCGAGTCGGTCTGGCCGGAGGCAGCCTTGCCTGAGGACCCCGCAGCGGCTCCTTCCGCCCCCGAGGCGCCGCGCTGCGCTTCCCCTTTGCCCTCCGAGGCGACTGGAGGAGCCGAGGCCGCCGGCCTGCTGAGCCCTTGGGACTGGGCCTTTGTCTCCGAGCGAGTCGAGGCAAACACTTCGGGACGGTACGGCAAGGCTTGGTAGATCCAAATCGCAAGTAGACCGGCCGTTATCGCACCGAACACGAACCCGATCATCGCGCCGAAGAGGAAGATCACGCCGCGTGGTGTAGAGCCTTGAGCCTGCACTTACATCCTCTCCGGAGCCGACACACCCATCAGTGCGAGGCCGTTTTTTAGCACTTGCGCAGTGGCGGCACACAGCGCGGCACGCGCGGCACGCAGCGCCGGATCCTCGACTCGGACACGCTCGGCGACGTAGTAAGCATGAAAGGCCGCCGCAAGTTCGCGTAAATAAAAGGGCAGTAGATGCGGCGCCAGCTCGCGCGCGGCCGTGGCCAGAAGAATCGGATAGTCGGCGATCTTGGCCGCGAGCGCTTGCGCCTTCTCGTGCACAAGCAAGGTCAACGCGGCCGATTGCAGGGCCGCTGGAGCAAGCTCTGCCTCGCGCAGCACCGAGCAAATCCGCGCGTGGGCATATTGCACGTAGTAGACCGGGTTGTCCTCGCTTTCCGCTACCGCCAGATCGAGATCGAAGACAAATTCGCTATCGGCTTTGCGTGAGACGAGGAAAAAGCGCGCGGCATCCTTGCCAACCCATTGAATCAAATCCCCGAGCGTGACATAGGATCCGGCGCGCTTGGAGACTTTGACCTCTTGCCCGCCACGCACGACACGCACCATCGAGTGCAGCAAGTAACTTGGATAGTCGGCGGGGATGCCGAGGCCGAGTGCTTGCAGCCCCGCGCGCACTCGAGCGATCGTGCCGTGATGATCCGTGCCTTGGATGTTGATGACGCGCCGGAAGCCGCGCTCCCACTTGGTCACATGGTAGGCCACATCCGGCACGAAATAGGTGTAGCCCCCGTTTGCTTTACGCATCACCCGGTCTTTGTCGTCGCCGAAGACCGTCGTTTTGAGCCAGAGCGCCCCCTCGGCTTCGTAGGTGTAGCCCGAGGCTTGGAGGGCATCGACCACCCGCTCGACACGTCCATCGGTGTAGAGCGAGCTTTCGAGGTAGTAGCAATCGAAGGGTCGCACGCCAAAGGCCTGCAGATCGCGATCCTGCTCGGCGCGCAAGCGCTCGACGGCGAAGCGGCGCACGGCCTCCAAGTCGTCAAGGTCGCCGCCTTGTGCGAGGTAGTCGCGCGCAATCTCGACGACGTATTCGCCCCGATAGCCATCTTCGGGCCAGTCGGGATGCTCGGGTCCGATGCCGCGCGCGCGCAGTTGCACCGAACGCGCCAGCTGTTCGATTTGATTGCCGGCGTCGTTGTAATAGAACTCCCGGTGGACGTGCGCGCCTTGCGCCTCAAGCAGGTTGCACAGCGTGTCGCCGAGGGCCGCCTGGCGCGCATGCCCGGTGTGTAGCGGCCCGGTCGGGTTGGCCGAGACGAATTCGACCATGATGTTCTGACCCGCCAGTGCCGTGCCGCGGCCGTAGTGTTCCCCCTGCTCCAGGGCTGCACGCACGGCGGCAAAGCGTGCCGCGCGGTCGAGTCGAATATTGATGAAGCCGGGACCGGCGATCTCGACCTTCTCGATGCCAGCTACTTCTTGCTTTTGCAGGGCCTGAACGATCGCTGTGGCGATATCGCGGGGAGGCCGGCCCTGCGATTTGGCCAGTTGGAGCGCGATATTGGTCGCCCAGTCGCCGTGTTCCGGGTTGCGCGGCCGCTCGAGCGCCACGGGGGCTGCACAGCTCTCGCCGAAGGCTTGTTCTACGGCGGCTTCAAGCCGCTCGATCAGTGCTTCTCGCTGCATGAGGCCATTATGGGGGATGATGCGCAGGCGCCCTCCGAAGACGCTTCGGAGGACGTCGGACGAAACAAAAACGGGCCGCGAATAGGCGGCCCGCTGCTTGATACATCCGTCCCAGGGCTCGTGCGGCTTGGTCGCGCAAGGCTCTGGGACAATCGCTCGCGCGGAAAGCGGCTTACATGTCCATGTCCATGCCGCTGCCCATGCCACCGCCCTTCGAGGGCGTTTCATCCTTGGGCAGCTCGGCGACCATGGCGTCAGTTGTGAGCATGAGACCGGCCACCGAGGCCGCGTTCTGCAGCGCGCAGCGAGTGACTTTGGTCGGGTCGATCACACCCATCTCCATCAGATCGCCATAGGTGTCGGTGGCCGCGTTGAAGCCAAAGGCACCCTTGCCCTCGAGCACCTTGGCCACCACCACCGAGGGCTCGTGACCCGCGTTGTCGACGATGATGCGAAGCGGCTCTTCCACGGCACGCATGACGATCTTGATGCCGGCGTCCTGATCCGGGTTTTCGCCCTTGAGCTCGCCGACCGCTTGACGCGCACGCAGAAGCGCGACACCACCACCCGGCACGATGCCTTCTTCGACCGCCGCGCGCGTGGCATGCAGGGCGTCTTCGACGCGGGCTTTCTTCTCCTTCATCTCGACCTCGGTGGCCGCGCCAACCTTGATGACCGCCACGCCGCCTGCGAGTTTGGCCACACGCTCTTGCAGCTTCTCGCGGTCGTAGTCGCTCGTGGCCTCTTCGATCTGCTTCTTGATCTGCGCCACGCGGGCCTTGATCGCCTCTTCTTTGCCGGCACCATCGATGATCGTGGTGTTCTCTTTGGCCACCTCGACCTTCTTGGCCTGACCGAGATCCGCAAGCTGAACGTTCTCGAGCTTCAGACCCACTTCGTCGCTGATGACCGTGCCCCCCGTCAGGATCGCGATGTCTTCGAGCATCGCCTTGCGACGGTCACCGAAGCCCGGCGCCTTGACCGCAACCGTCTTCAGGATGCCGCGGATGTTGTTGACCACGAGGGTGGCAAGCGCCTCACCCTCCACCTCCTCAGCAATGATGAGAAGCGGGCGACCGGCCTTGGCCACCTGCTCGAGCACCGGCAAAAGATCGCGGATGTTGGAGATCTTCTTGTCGTGCAGCAGGATGTAGGGATTTTCAAGGACGGCGAGCTGCTTGTCCGGGTTGTTGATGAAGTAGGGGCTGATGTAGCCACGGTCGAATTGCATGCCCTCGACGAGTTCGAGCTCGTTTTCGAGGCTCTTGCCATCCTCAACCGTGATGACGCCCTCCTTGCCCACTTTCTCCATCGCATCGGCGATGATCTTGCCGATCGCCTGGTCGCTGTTGGCCGAGATCGCACCCACTTGCGCGATTTCCTTGGCCGTGGTGCAGGGCTTGGAAATCTTCTTGAGCTCATCGACCAGCGCCGAGACCGCTTTGTCGATGCCGCGCTTCAAATCCATCGGATTCATGCCCGCGGCAACGTACTTCATGCCTTCCTGCACGATGGCCTGAGCGAGCACGGTGGCGGTCGTCGTCCCGTCGCCGGCCACATCGCTCGTCTTGGACGCCACCTCTTTGACCATCTGGGCGCCCATGTTCTCGAACTTGTCCTTGAGTTCGATTTCTTTAGCCACCGACACACCGTCCTTCGTGATCGTCGGAGCACCGAAGCTTCGCTCGAGCACGACGTTGCGGCCCTTCGGACCCAAGGTCACCTTCACGGCGTTGGCAAGAATGTTCACGCCGCGCACCATGCCGGCGCGCGCGACTTCACCAAAACGAACGTCTTTGGCTGCCATGATCTAACTCCTCGAAATGCTCAGCGTTGGCTTACTCGACTCAGGCGACCGCTTTGACGGCACTCTTGCCCTCAATGACGGCCATGATGTCTTCTTCACGCATCACGAGCAGCTCTTCGCCGTCGACCTTGACTGTCTGACCGGCATACTTGCCGAAGAGAACACGGTCGCCGACTTTCACATCCAGCGGAATCTGTTTGCCGCTGTCGTCACGTTTGCCCGGACCGACAGCCAGAACTTCACCCTGATCGGGCTTCTCCGCCGCGGTGTCCGGAATGACAATCCCAGAGGCGGTTTTGCGCTCCTCCTCAAGCCGCTTGACGATCACTCGATCATGCAGGGGACGAAGTTTCATGAATACGCTCCTTCGTGTAGAAAGCGATGCAAAATCAAAAGCTTGTAACGACCTTGGCCCGGCGCTCTGAACTCGACCGAGCAACGGCCGGTTGCGCCGCCCGAGTACGACGATGATTGTTAGCACTCGCCGCTATTGAGTGCTAATTATAGGCACGGTAGCTTCCAGTTCAAGAGCCTGACTGTCACGAAGTCGACATGATGAGGCCTGCTGCGCCAAGCGAACCTCTACCCGCCTCGATCGAGGCCGCGCTGCGGCGCGATCCCTCCGACCCACTTGCCTGGATCGCAGTTGCACAGTGGCTCGAGCCCCGGCAAGGGCCCGAAGCTGCGGCTCAGACCCTCGAGCGGGTGCTCGCGCGGGTGCGCGACCCGGAGCCGCTGCTTCAGTTCATGATCCGCGCCTTGGCCGCCCGGCCTGCGCATCCGCTTCGCCTCCGAGCGCTCAACCTGCGCGCGGGGCTTCGCCCCGAGGATCCGCAGGCGCTGGTGGCCCTCGGCCGAGCGCTCCTGGACACCGCCGCCGCCACGACAGCGCGCAAACCGCTACGCGCAGCAGTCGAGCGCGGCGTGGAGGCTGCCGATGTGCTTTTGTCGCTTGCCTCGCTTGAGTTACTCGAACGCGACTACGAACGCGCCGAAGCGCTGTATCGGCGGGTGCTTGAGCAGGCCCCCGAGCAGCTCGAGGCCCATTGCGGGCTCTTTTTTCTCGCGCTGTCGCAATGGCGCTGGGCCGAAGCCGAGCGCGCGCGAGCGCAGGTGCGTGCGCTTGCGGCCAAGCGCGGCGAAGTGCGCAAGCTGCCTTGGCATCAGCTGCTCATGGTCTATGGCGACGACCCGCCGGCGCTTTTTCCGGGGGTACGTCCCGCGCCGCCCTTGCGAGCCCGTCCGCGCACGCATGCGGGCCGGCTGCGCGTGGGGTATCTTTCAAGCGATTTTCACACCCACGCCACGGCGATCCTGATGGCGGGGCTCTTCGAACGACACGACCGCACGCGCTTCGAATGCTTTCTCTACAGCTACGGTCCCCGCGGCGAGGATGCATACCGAAACCGCCTGCGCGCAGCCGCCGAACACTGGTGCGACTTGAACGAGCTCGACGATGAGGCGGCAAGCGAACGCATCCGCCGCGACCGGCTCGACGTGCTGATCGAACTGAAGGGTCATACCTACGGCACGCGGCTCGGCATCACCGCGCGGCGTCCCTGTCCGATACAGCTTCACTATTTGGGCTTTCCGGGCCCGATTGGCGGCTACGGGATCGACGGCTTTATCGCAGATGAGGTCACGGTGCCGCCCGGGGCCGAAGGCGAATTCCCGGAGACGGTGCTTCGCTTGCCGCGCTGCTATCAGGTCAACGACAGTCGCCGCCCGCGGCCGAAACCGGCCTTGCGCCAGGCCCACGGCTTGCCGGAGGAGGCCATCGTCCTGGCGAACTTCAACCAGAGCTGGAAAATCACCGAGCCTTTCATGCGCATTTGGCTTGAGGCGCTTGCGCGGCATCCGCGCGCATGTCTGTGGCTGCTCGATCCGGGTGAACGGGCACGCACCGAGGCCCTTCGCTTGGCCGCGCAAGTGGGCCTCCCCGAGCCCGAGCGCCGGCTCATCTTCGCCGCACGCGCCGAACCCGAGGCCCATATCGACCGCTTGGCGCTCGCCGACCTCGCCCTCGACCAGCTGCCCTGCTCAAGCCATACCACGGCCGCCGATGCGTTGTGGGCCGGGGTGCCGCTGCTGACCTGTGCGGGCGCGCGCTTCGCGGGACGCGTCGGCGCAAGCGTGGCTCGTGCGGCCGGTCTGGATCGCTTCGTGGTCGATGACCGCGAGGCCTACGCGCGCAAGCTCGACCAACTGCTCACAAATCCCCAGCTTCTCGCCGAGGCAAAAGCCGAGCTCAACCTCCGCCGCGATCGGCTAGCGCTGTTTGATACGGATGCTTTCACGCGCGATTTTGAGGCGCTGCTTACGGCGCTATTCACGCCAAGCGCCTAGCCGCAGCGTCGGCGCTTGCAGCAGGCTCGCTGCGATTCGTGCGAAGCCAAGGAGCGGTCCGGAGGTGTTTTGCGCTTACAAACGGTTACATCGGCATCGAGCTCGCAACGAAGCCGCTGTGGATATTGCTGGGTCAAACGGCACACCCGGCCCGCGACTGTTTCGCGGTTCCGGGCGGGTACTTCGCTTCGCCTCGAAGAGAAAAAGGACGTTCCATCGATGAAACCATTACAACACTTCGCCTCGGCTTTCTTGGCCACGGCAACGTTTGTCTTGTTCGCCTCGGCCGCCCCGGCGCGTGATGTCGACGCGCCCGCCCGTATGGGGCAGATGCCGCCCGGCGAACGAATCGTGCAGGCGCTCAACCTCGA
Source organism: Casimicrobiaceae bacterium (assembly GCA_025056355.1). Lineage (GTDB taxonomy): Bacteria > Pseudomonadota > Gammaproteobacteria > Burkholderiales > Casimicrobiaceae > Casimicrobium. The sequence goes on from JANWWI010000029.1 coordinate 25,462, forward strand.
TGGGGCGCGCGCGGAACAGGTTCGCTCGATCATGCGCCGTTCGTTCGAAGAGCGCCGCGCGGTCTGGGCTGACCTGAAGGACCACCATGACCCCGCGGCGCGCGAGGCCGCGCGCGCGCAGCTTCAGTCGATCCGCGAACGTACGCGCGCCCAACTCGCGCAGGTGCTCACGGCCGATGAGATGCAGAAGCTCAGGTCGATGCGCAGGCATCCCGACGCGAAGCGGCCCAAGCAAGACTGACGCACGCTGCGCACGCGCGTTCCAGGGGCACGCTACCAATCGAGCGTCTGAGCGATTTGCTCGGCCGCCTCGCGTAGCGCGGGAAGAAATTCCTCGACGTTGGCCAGGTTCATGCGTGAGGTCGGGCCGTGGGCCGCGACCGCCGCAACGACTTTGCCCTGATCGTTTGCAATCGGCACGGCGAGGCAGAAAATCCCGGGCAGATACTCCTCGTTGTCAACCGCGAAGCCCTGGCGCCGAATCCGCGCAAATTCGGCTTCGAGCGCCGTGACCGAGGTGATGGTGTTTCGCGTTTGCGCCACGAGTGGTGCGGCCGTGAGGAGCCGATCACGCGCCCGTTTCGTCGCATGCGCGAGGAAGATCTTGCCGCTTGCGCTCGCATAGAGCGGGATTTTGGAGCCCGCGTGGAAGTTGATGCGCAGCGGCCAGTCAGCTTCCACGCGTTCCAGATACATCACATGATGGCCATTCGGAATGGCGAGATTGCAGGTCTCGCCGATTTTTTCGACCAGCTCCTCGAGGATGGCCAGTCGTGCCGAACGCCACGGGGAATTGAGCAGGACATTGCCAGCAAGCGTGGTGAGCCGCTCTCCGGGCAAGTAACGCTTCGCGTTCGGTTCGCGCAGAAGAATGCCCGCCTCCTCGAGCATGTTCAGAATGCGAAACACGGTCGCCTTCGGTAACCGTAGCGCCTGCATAATCTCTGTGAGGCTGACGGAGCGCTCGCTGTTGGCAACGAACTCCATGACCGCCAGTGACCGTAACGCCGCCGAACCTCCCTCCCGGCCTTCCTCTCCGACACGAGTCTCCAACACGAGCTTTCCATCCCTCCTTATCGATATTTGCCGTCTGAACCGGTTCGACCTTGCGAAGCACAACGCGGAAGAATCACGAAAGCTCCGCGCGGCAAATGCTCGCCCGTAACCGGCTTCCCGGGATTATGCGGCAAGTTTCAATAATGGAAGCCTGTGCATCGGTGGTCCGTGCGCTTGCTTGCCTGCAAACTCGCCGAGCTGCGGATTCTCGTCGCGCAAGCGCCGCAGTCGCTGTGCTCCAGCAAGCCTCGGCCAGCGACCGGGACCCCGAGCCGCAACAGCTCGCACAAAATGCTCGGGCATGTGCATCGCCGTGTTTCGCTGGGCGCCCGGCTCAGAGGAGCCGTTTTTTCCTCGCGGCCAACCGCGATGAATACCGCGCTCGGCCAGCCCAGCCGCTGGCGCGTTGGAGCGACGGCAACATCGTTGCGGGGCGCGATCTTGCCCGCGGGGGAACCTGGCTTGCGCTGTCCCCGCGCCCGACCCATCGAGGGGAGCCGGCCGGGCTTCGCTTCGGCTTCGTGACCAACGTCCGAAGCGCACGCCCACGCAAGGCCGGCGCACCCTCGCGCGGCACGTTAGTGCCCTCGTTTCTACTCGGGGCGGACACGCCGCTTGAGTTTGCCGTGAGACTTGCTCGCGAGGCCGGCGCCTTCGACGAGTTCAATCTTTTACTTGGCGAGATTTCACCGCGCGCCGTCGAGCTCGCCTTCCTCCACAGTCCAAGCGGCGCGGCCCGCCGGCTCGGGCCCGGACTCTATGGCGTCTCGAACGCAAACCTCGACACGCCGTGGCCGAAGCTCGTGCGCCTCAAGCAAGCTCTCGCTCATGCGCTGGCGCCAAGCCAGCGCGCCGAGCGCGATCAGCGCCTGCTGCGTGTCCTCGCTGATACGCAGCGCGCTCCGGATGCCGCGCTTCCGAGCACGGGAGTTCCCCTCGACTGGGAACGCGCGCTCTCGGCGATCTTTATCGATCGGGCGGAGTACGGCACACGCTGCTCCTCGCTCGTGTCGATCGAAGCCTCGAGTCGTGCGCGCTTTTTCGAGCGCACCTGGCACCGAAACGATCGCCCAAGCGACGTCGAAATCGTGCTGCCTCCGTAGGGAGGCGCCTCGGCAGACGCCGGGTGCGACCGAGGCCGCGCGTTCCGTCGCGCCATTCGCCCGGGTTCGATCGCGTTAGGCGATCCCTTGCCGGGACTCCGGCCTCAAAGCAGGCGCACGGGGTTTGCTCAGTGCACCGAAGCGGCTCGCAGGAAGCGCACAAGCGTGCCATCGGCCAACACGATGTCCGACGGCCCCACCCGCCGCGCGCCGTCGAAATCTCGGCGCGTCAACAGCAAATCGTGCCCGACGCCGCTACCCTCGACGAGGACATCGTCGGGCTGCGTGAACTCGTCGGGCAGTTGCAAATAATCGGCGCTAAAAACCTCTCCACCCACGAGCACATGCGAGGCATCCTGCATGGCGGCTGCAAGCATGCCCGTAAAGGCAGCCTCTTGTGCACTTTCATGCCGACGACGGACTCGGCTTGAACCACGGGACATTGCTAACCACCTCCACACCCGCTTAGATAGAGAACGCCGGCCGGTGTTTCAAGTCCGGCTCTCAGAGCCTGCAACCACGTGGGCTTTGCTGTCTGATCGCCCCCGAACGGCCGCCCCCCGGCGATGCCAAGCGCGCCTCCGCCGCGGCAAGCTCAGGTTTGCCTCGGAAGTGCAAGATGCAAAACGGCCTGTCAAGCACCGTCGGCAGTGTCTCGGACAGCGCGAGTTCGTGCGCGGCGCTTGAAGCTCATGAACGGCCCGACGAATCTGCGCCGGCATGGAAGCCCGGTTCGGGCGCACGATGGGAATCGGCGCTCGCCCGTTACTTTCACTGACGCAACCGCGCGAGCTGGCGGGCCGTGCGCTCGATGAGCAGCTCGGCTTCGGCCAGCGCTTCCTCAAGCGACATTGGCCGATCGGTGATCGAAAAGCATCCGCCATCGAAGACCATTTCGAGGGCCGGCAAATCCTCCGCGGCAAGCCCCCCCGAGAGCAAGGTCGCGCGCGCGCCAGCTGCTGCCACCGCGCGGAAGCACTGCGCAGCCACGTACGGAGTCTTGCCGGCAAGCGTCTGTGCATCGCTTCGACCTTCCCCGGTGATAAGCCAGTCTGCCCCCGCGCAGGCTGTCTCGAGCCCGATCAGTCGCGCCACCGTAGCTGCACCCGATTCAAAACGCCCGCCGACGAGTTGCAAGGCATAACCAAGTCCCCCTGCCGCACCGGTGCCGGGGGCGTGACGCGCCGAGCGACCCAGTGCCGCCTCGAGCCGATCGGCGTAGTTTTCAAGCACGGCATCAAGCCGTTCGATCTGGCCGACGGGTACGCCTTTCTGCGGTCCAAACGTGGCCGTGGCGCCCCGCGGGCCGAGAAAGGGGTTGTCGACATCGGTGAGTAGCCGAATCGTGCACTCCGACAACCGCCGGTCGAGCCCCGTGGCGTCGACGGAGATGAGCCGCGCGAGGCCTGCCGGGGTCGGTTCGACGCTGCGCCGAAAGGTGCCCGTAAAGCGCACGCCGAGCGCCGCGAGCAGCCCCGCGCCCCCGTCGTTGGTACTCGTACCGCCGAGACCGATATAGAAGTGTCGAATGCCCTCATCGAGCAACAAGCGCACCAACTCGCCAACGCCGACCGTCGAACGCGCCTCGACCGGCACGGCGAGATTCTCGGCCGATTCGATGCCGACGATCCGCGCCACTTCAATCAGGGCTGCCTCATACGGACCCTCGCGGAACAGCGCGTAGGTCACCTCCACACTCTGCCCCGCAGCGTTTCGCACGAGGGCTTGGCGGCATCGTGCGCTTTTGCCTCCGAGCGCCCCGAGCACCGCCTCCAGCGTGCCTTCGCCGCCGTCGGCCATCGGCCGCTCGAGAATTTGCGTCTCCGGTCTCACGGCTCGCACCCCACGCGCGATGGCCGAGGCCACGCGCGGGGCTGACAGCGAGCCTTTGAAGGAGTCCGGCGCGATCACCAGTTTCATCGTCAAGACGGCCTCAAGGTCGCGCTGGCTCGCCGAAGGCGATCCTGCACCGCGTCCCACTCAACACCCTGCGGCGGGGTCTCGACGACAATGACATCGATGCCTGGACGATCGAGCGCACGAAGCGCCGCGTAGAGATGGTGCTCCCAGAGCTCGGGCCGGTCACCAGGCAGGCTGATGCGCTCGGAAACGCCCGGAAGCGCCTCCTCGAGGACGCTGTGATGAATCAACCCGACGCGCCGCCCGGCCTGCGCATGTTCGAGCAGCTCGCCCGCAAGCGCTGAAGTGACGAGGCAGCGCATGGGTCGCTTGGGAGCATAGTGCACGGCCAAGCTGCCCGAAGCCCGTGGTGCGCCGCTGAGCGACTGCTCAAGGGGCACCGCGAGCAGCGCTTCGATCTCAGGCCCGCGGATGCGCCCCGGCCGCAGGATTCGCACCCGAGTCGTGGTGAGATCGACGATTGTGGATTCCACGCCGACCTCGCAGGCGCCGCCATCGAGCACGAGCAGATCCGACTCGTCGCAAAACTCATCGAGCACGTGCGCCGCGGTGGTCGGACTCACGTGCCCGAAGCGATTAGCCGATGGCGCCGCCAGCGGTCGCCCAAGACGCTCAAGCAGCCTGCGCGCGAGCCGGTGCGCGGGCACGCGCAGACCGACGCTCGCCTGGCCGCCGGTCACCACCGGATCGATCATCTCCGCTTTCGGAACGATCAGCGTGAGCGGCCCTGGCCAGAACGCGCGCGCGAGTCGCTCGGCGGCCTCGGGCCAGTGCGCGGCGAGCGACCGCGCGCCTTCGATCGAAGGCACGTGCACGATGAGCGGATGATCCGCCGGCCGACGCTTGAGGGCGAAGATACGCCGCACGACCTCAGGCCGCGTCGCATCGCCAGCGAGCCCGTAGACGGTTTCGGTCGGAATGGCCACGAGCCGCCCCTCCGACAGCGCGGCCACCGCCTCATCCAGGTCCTGAGTCAGGCGCGCCATCAGTAGACGCCTTTCATCCCTGGCGGGCGGGTTTTGAAGCGTCGATGCGTCCAAAGGTATTGCGCAAGCCGCACGCCGTTGTCGCCGGTGATCTGCGATTCGATGAAGGCGTTCACACGGCGCGCATCGGCCGCATCATCTCCGGAGGGGAAATCCTCCCAAGCCGGGTGGAAGCGCACGTCGTAGCCAGTACCGTCGGCGCGTTGGGTGGCCACCACCGGCACCACCGCCGCGCCGGTGAGTTTGGCAATTCGCGACACGCCGGTAATCGTTGCCGCCGGCACATTGAAAAAAGGCACGAACACCGAGTCGCGCGCACCAAAGTCCATGTCGGGGAGATAGTAAAGCGGCAGCCCCTCGCGCATCGCGCGGATGATGGGTCGCACGCCTTCGGTGCGGGCAATGATTTTCGAGTGACCGAAGCGGGTGCGCCCCGCAAGCAGCCGGCGATCGAACTCAGCATTCGACTGCGTGGAGTAAAGCGAACAGCCCGAGGTGTCGACCGAAATCCGAATGGCGGCGGCATCCAGCCCCACAAAATGCGGACAGAGCCAGATCACCGGCCGGCGCTGCGAGGCAGGCCCCTCGTAAAAACGCCGCCAGTGGTGCTCATCATGCAAGCGCACATAGCGCCGGATCGCCTCGGCACTGCCGCGCCAGAGAAGCCCGTGCTCAAGCGCAGCCTGAAGATAGGCTCGAAGATGCTCGCGCACGAGCCGCTTGCGCTCGGCCTCGGTCAGGTTCGGGAAGCAGAGCCGAAGGTTGGTGAGCGCAATCCTTCGCCGTGCCCGTGCCAGCGGTGCGGCCAACACCACAAGCGCCTGCGACAGGGGTCGCATCCAGGTCGGCGGAAGGCTCGCAAGCAGTCGGACCCCGAGATCGAGCGCAACACCGGCCAGACTCATCGCAGGTGACCCTCGATCGTGGCTGCCCTCACCCCGGAGGGAATCTTGAAGCGGTTGTAGCTCCACAAATACTGCTCGGGGGCCGTGGCCACGGCGCGTTCGATCGCGCCGTTCAAAAGACGCGCGGCCTCCTGCGGCGCCTTGGCGCTCATCTCCACCGGTGCAAAGTCGAGGGCAAAACCGCGGCCGCCCTTGAAACGCCGTGTGCTGACCATAAAAACCGCTGCGTCGGTTCGCTGTGCGAGCGTCTGTGCAAGCGTCATCGTCAGCGCTGGCTGGCCGAAAAAGGGCGCCCAAACCCCCTCGGCGCCGCGCGCCACATCGGGCACCTGATCCGGCAAGATGCCAATGGCCTCGCCGCGTTTGAGAGCCGCATACATCGCGCGAACGCCGGATAAGTCGGCCGGGACCGCGCGCATGCCCATGCGCGTGCGACCGGCACGCATCAAGGGTTCGGCCCAACGAAGCTTCGGCGGCCGGTACATCACCGTCAGCGGCATCTCGTGGGCCACGAAGCAGGCAGCGTATTCAAACGTGGCCAGATGCGGCGTCAAAAACACGATGCCCCGGCTGCACCGACGTGCCTCACGCACCTCGTCCCAGCCGGTCACCTCAATTACCCGCGACAGTGCCACCGTATCGGGCGTGCGCCAGAGCGCGAGGGTCTCGATCGCCATGCGGCCCAAATTGGCCGCCACCGCGGAGGGCGAAACCCGCGTGGCGTAGCCGGCGCGCGCCAGGTTTTCGCTCAGACGCTGCCTCAGGCGATGAGACGCAAAAAGCGCCAGACGCCCAAGCCAGCCGCCCAGGCGGTACTGAAACACGAGGGAGCGACGAGCAAGCGCATCGGCAAGCGCAAACGCCAGCCTCGTCCGAACCGAAAGCCCAGGGTTCGTACCGACAACGCCCATCATCTCATGGCAGAATTCTAGATTTTGGATCCTTTGGCCGGCCCGAGTTATTCGACTACTTGCGGGGGCCGCCACGGCGCAGCGTAGCGCGCCGCCTCTCAACCGCTAAAGCGTCGCCGGCCGTGGAAGTTTTTTCACATCGGCTCGCTGAGGGAGTCGAAGTGAAAACCTGTGGAGTCAGCCACGTCTCATGAGCGACTATCTTTTCACCTCGGAATCCGTCTCCGAAGGCCACCCGGATAAAGTGGCCGACCAAATCTCGGACGCCATCCTCGATGCCATCCTCGCCCAGGACCCGCGTTCGCGTGTGGCGGCTGAAACGCTCTGCAACACCGGGCTGGTCGTCCTGGCAGGCGAAATCACCACCAACGCCCATGTTGACTACATCGAGGTAGCGCGCGAAACCATCAAGCGCATCGGCTACGACAACACCGAGTATGGCATCGACTACAAAGGCTGTGCGGTGATGGTCTGCTACGACAAGCAGTCCAACGACATCGCACAGGGCGTCGACCGGGCCAGCGACGACTATCTCAACACGGGCGCTGGTGACCAGGGCCTGATGTTCGGTTACGCCTGCGACGAAACGCCGGCCTTCATGCCCGCACCGATCTACTACGCGCATCGGCTGGTTGAGCGCCAGGCCATGCTGCGCAAGGACGGTCGCTTGCCCTTCCTGCGGCCCGATGCCAAGAGCCAAATCACCATGCGCTATGTCGACGGCAAACCGCATTCGATCGACACCGTGGTGCTTTCCACCCAGCACAGCCCCGATCAGAGCGAAACGCCGACCAAGCTGAAGGCGAGCTTCATCGAAGCGGTGATCGAGGAGATCATCAAACCGGTGCTGCCGAAGCAGTGGCTGGTCAACACCCGCTATCTGGTCAACCCGACCGGTCGCTTTGTCATCGGCGGGCCGCAGGGTGACTGCGGCCTCACTGGCCGCAAGATCATCGTGGACACTTACGGGGGCGCCTGTCCGCATGGCGGCGGAGCCTTCTCCGGCAAGGACCCGACCAAGGTCGATCGCTCGGCGGCCTACGCGGCTCGCTATGTGGCCAAAAACATCGTCGCGGCGGGCCTTGCGCGCAAGTGCAAGGTGCAGGTGGCTTATGCGATCGGCGTAGCCCGCCCGATGAATGTGACGGTGCAAACCGAAGGCACCGGCGTGCTGCCGGATGAGCGCATCGCCGAACTCGTCAACGCCCACTTCGACCTTCGACCGCGCGGCATCATCGAAATGCTCGACCTGCAGCGGCCGATCTATTCCAAAACCGCCGCCTACGGACATTTCGGCCGCGACGAACCCGAATTCACATGGGAACGCACGGACAAGGCTGCGGCACTTCGTGCCGCAGCGGGCCTGTAAGGCCCAGCGCCGTCAGGCGCTGTCCGTGCGTGGGCGATGCTCATGTGGCCCCTTAGTGCCGCAAAACGGCACAAACAACCGGGAAGGCTGCATCACTCACGCGGCTAGCGGCGCGGAAAGCCCAGAGCCCAAGGGATCTTTCTCTCCCCCTGGGAGAGAATGGCCCGAAGGGCCAGGTGAGGGAATGCACTCGGGGACGTAACGAAAGTCGGCGCCCGAGCGAAGGTCAACGCGCCTGAAGCTGCCATGGGCGGCCTGTCCGGTCAACGCTGCTCAATCCGGAGTAAGATTGCGCCCATGTCCCGCCTTTGCCCCGCCCTGCTCCTTGCCGCGCTGGTCGGTTGCGGTCCAGCCGCCGGTCAGTCGGCGCTTACGCAGCCCCACGGGCACTGCCGCGCAGGCGAAGTGGTCGTCTTCGATTGCAGCACCGGCGCGAAGCGGGTCTCGGTCTGCATGAGCCCCGACTACTCGGCACAGCGCGGACATCTGCACTACCGCTTCGGCGCGCCCGGACAGATCGAAATCGAGCTCCCGCGCGACCGCTCAAAGGGGGGCGCCACCGAGGCCCGGCTCGAAACCTTTGGCAACGGTTCTGCGGCTGGCTACCTGCGCTTTCACCATGGCTCGACCGCCTATGTCGTCTACGAGGGCAACACGCGCACGGGCAGCGCCTGGCAGCGCCAGGCAGGCGTGGCCGTCGAGCAGCCTAAGCGCCGGACCCAATTCATCGCCTGCCGAGAGGCGCCCGCTGCATCGCTTCTGCTCGATGCGCGGCTGATGCATACCCGCTTGGGGTTTATGGAGAACTCGGAGGCCAAGCCCTTTGAGCTGCCGTAGGTACTGCACGCGAAAACCAGCGCCGGCCACGCGTGCATTACTTGATGAGCTGTCCTTGGCGTCCTAAGGAAGGTCTGCATAAGTCCACCGCGTGAGTGGTTGTTGCGTTGAGGGGTCATGAGGCGCAACCGACAGATGAGTTTTGCGATGGTCACGGGATTTGAGCTGCGCGTGAAGCGTACGCGCAAGCAGGTGTTTCTTGAGCAGATGGAGCGCGTGGTGCCTTGGGCGGAGCTGCTTGCGCTCATCGAGCCGCACATGCCTGCGGGCCGTACGGGGCGTCCGCCGTTTGCGGCCGAGACGATGCTGCGCATTCACTGTTTGCAGCAGTGGTTCAACCTCTCCGATCCAGCGATGGAGGAGGCGCTCTACGACATGGCGCTGTTTCGTGAGTTTGCCCGGCTGGATGCGGGCAGCACTGCGCTGCCCGACGAGAGCACGATTCTTCGCTTTCGGCATCTGCTGGAGCGGCATGGGCTGCCCGAGCAGATTCTCAAGCGGGTCAATGAGCGGCTTGTGGCGCGCGGGCTGATGATGAAGCAGGGCACGCTGGTGGATGCCACGCTCATTGCTGCGCCCTGACCTGCCCCCATTTGCCGTACCAACGGATTGGAGAAGCCCGGGGTTGAAGGTTAGTCGAAGTTTTGTTTCGGCTC
>JANWWI010000002.1 GCA_025056355.1 Casimicrobiaceae bacterium
GGGCGCTTCCCGCCGCTATCAGACGCGGCTACCGCCGAAGCGTCAGGCCGTGTCGCGCCGTACGTTGCGGCGGGCTCCTGTGCGGCGAAAGCAGGCGCGGTCGGTCCGCCCTTCCGCGCCCAGGCGACCGCGGCGGCAATATCGGTCTCTTTGATCCCGAGTGCGGCGAGCTTGGCACGCACCGCATCGGCGCGCTGGAGCCGCACCGGCGTGAGCACGATCTGCCCGGCGCGGACCTCGACCTCGAAATACTCGGTGGCCCCCACGCCTTCGATGGCCGCCTTGGGCAGCGTAAGTTGGTTCTTGGCGGTGAGCTTGGCAAGCATCGTGAACCGGGAAAAACGTGAGGTAGGATTCCTTACTATCTTACTATCTTACCAGAGCCGCACAGACGTTTCGCTGCCTACTAAGCACGATCGCACGGAGGTTGCGCGCGGTCGGCTCAGGCGCCTTTGAGGAAGGCCGCACCGGGTACACACCACACGCACACCCCGCACCCACACGTTTCGATCTTGCGCGTCGGCGCCCAGCTGAGCACCCTGCTGCGATGCCACATAATCAACCGACGTTCTCGATCGCCCTTTGCTGCACCAACCCATGACCCTCGCGGACGATGATTCCGACCGCAAGCTTGAGCCGCTTCGCGAAGACACACGCCTGCTTGGCCGTCTGCTCGGCGAGACCATTCGCACCCAGCGCGGCGAGGCGGCCTTTGAGCTCATTGAATCGATCCGTCAGGAGTCGGTGCGCTTTCATCGAGAGGGGGCGTCGCATCGGCCGCTGGAGGCCCTTCTTTCAGATCTGACGATCGAGCAGACGCTCGATGTGGTGCGCGCCTTCAGCTTCTTTTCGCATCTGGCCAATATCGCCGAGGATGTGCATCAGAACCGCCGGCGCCGCCACCATCGAGCCATCGGATCACCGCCTCAACCGGGCTCGCTTGCGGCCGCCTTTGACGCCCTCAAGCAAGCCGGCGTCAGCGGCATGGAGATCTGGGGTCTGCTCGCCCGAGCGCTCATCTCTCCGACCCTGACGGCGCATCCCACCGAGATCAAACGCGCCAGCGTGCTTGCGCTCGAACGGGCCATTGCCTCCACGCTCGCGGCAAGCGAGCTGCCCTCGGCACAACGCGAACGTCGGCTCAGACGGCTCATCCTGCAGCTTTGGCAAACGGCCATGCTACGCCTGGCCAAGCTGCGCGTGCGCGACGAAATCGATCACGCGCTCACTTATTTCCGCGTGAGCTTTCTGACCGAGGTGCCGAAGCTCATCACAACAACGGCGCGTGCGATCGAAGCGCACGATCGCACCTGCGCAGATCTACCGCCGTTTTTTCGCATCGGCATGTGGATCGGTGGCGATCGCGACGGCAACCCGCACGTCAATGCTGACACGCTCGACTATGCCCTGACTGCACAGTGCTCGCTCATCCTCGAGCACTACCTCGCACAATTGCACGCCCTCGGTGCGGAGCTTTCGATGTCCTCGCGCGTGGTGACGGTGTCGCGCGAACTGCAGGCCCTGGCCGATGCCAGCGGCGATGAGTCGCCGTTTCGCCGCGATGAGCCTTACCGCCGTGCGCTCATCGGCATGTACAGTCGTCTGGCCGCGACCTATCGTGCGTTGCTCGGGCGCGATCCGCCGCGACCACCGCAGCGCACGGCCGCTACGCCCTATGCCACGCCTGATGAGCTGGCCGAGGATTTGGCGATTCTTCGCACCTCGCTTGAATCGCATGGCGGAGCGCTCATCGCCGAGGACCTGGTGGAGCCGCTGGAGCGCGCGGTCGATGTGTTTGGCTTTCACTTGGCGCCGCTCGATTTGCGACAAAACAGCGCCGTACACGAAGCCGTGGTCGCGGAGCTGCTTTCGGGAGCAGGCGTGTGCGCGGACTATCGCGCCCTGGATGAGACCGCGCGGGTTGAGCTCCTCACGCGCGAGCTCGAACATCCGCGGCTGCTTGCGTCGCCGTACATGCGTCTGTCCGAGACGACACTCGCCGAGCTCTCGATCTTCCGCCGCGCGGCGCAGTGGCATGCGCGGCTCGGGGCCGGTGCCCTTCCGCGCATGATCATCTCAAAGTGCGAGTCGCTCTCCGATCTGCTCGAAGTGGCCGCGCTGTGCAAAGAAGTCGGCCTCGCACGCGGCGGTGAGGCGCCGCACTTGGCGGTGGGCATCGTGCCGCTCTTCGAAACGATCGAGGATCTCGCGCGCGCGCCGGCCGTGTTGAACGCCGCGTTCAAACATCCACTCTATCGGCGCTGGTTACACGTGCGTGGCGAGGCGCAGGAGGTCATGCTCGGCTACAGCGACTCGAACAAAGACGGCGGCTATTTCACGGCGAACTGGGCCCTCTACCGCGCGCAGCAAGCGCTGGTGGCCTGCTGCGCCGAGCATGGCGTACGACTGTGTCTGTTTCATGGCCGCGGCGGCAGCGTCGGCCGTGGCGGCGGACCGAGCTACGAGGCGATCCGCGCGCAGCCCCCCGGCGCCGTGAACGGCTTTTTGCGCTTGACCGAGCAAGGTGAGGTGATTGCAAGCAAATACAGCGATCCCGAACAAGCCGAACGCAATCTGGAAGCCCTGCTCGCGGCCGTGCTTGAAAGCTCGCTTCTGCCGCCACTCGGACCAGCCGAGCGCCTAAGCGAGTTCGAAGCCCTCGCAGAAGAGCTTTCGGCGCTTGCCTACGCCGAATACCGCTCGCTCGTCTACGGGGAACCCGAGTTTGCGACCTACTTCTGGGAGTCCACACCCATCGCCGAAATCGCCGAGCTCAACATCGGCTCACGGCCCGCTTCGCGCACCGGCTCACGGCGCATCGAAGAGCTGCGCGCGATTCCCTGGGTGTTCGGCTGGGCGCAAACGCGTGTGGCGTTGCCCGGCTGGTACGGCTTTGGCACTGCGGTGGCGGGCTTGGTTACGCACAAACCGCATACGCGGTCGACGCTTCGCACCATGGCTCGCGAGTGGCCGTTCTTCCGAACCGTTTTGTCGAACCTGGGCATGGTGCTCGCGAAAACGGACTTGAACATTGGCGCCGCTTACGCGGAGCTCGTACGCGACCGGACGCTACGTGCGCGCATCTGGTCGCGCATCGCCGCCGAACACGGGCGCACGCTTCAAGCCTACCGCGAGCTCACTGGACATGAGCCGCTCGCCGACAACCCCGTGCTGGCGCGCTCGATCCGCAACCGCTACCCCTACCTCGATCCACTCAATCACGTGCAGATCGAGCTCCTGCGCCGCGTCCGGGCCGGCGAAACCGACGAGCGCACGCGCCGCGCGCTGCACCTGACCATCAATGGTCTCGCCGCCGGCTTGCGCAACACCGGTTAGTGCGGCCGGCGCGCGCGCCGTTCGGTCTTGCGCCGAGCCTGACCCATCACAAGCCGCGTCTGCGTGAAAACCTCGCCGAGCAGCGCGATCTCGTGTTTGCGTGCCGAGGTGCGCCGGAAGGCAAGGGAAATCGTGCGCGCCGGACCGCGCGGGGTAAAGCGCCGCGCATACAGGCTTGTGCCGGAAAGCACCCCGCCGGCAATGGCCAGTTCGGGCAGCAGCGTGTTGCCAAGGCCCGACTCGACCATCTGCGTGAGCGTGATGAGGCTCGTGGCCGCGAAGGTCTGGGGGTGACGCGCATCCTTCATCGAGCAGGCCGCCAAGGCATGCTCGCGCAAGCAGTGGCCATCTTCGAGCAGAAGCAGTCGATCCGGATCGATGCGTTCGATCGGCAGCGGCGAACTCGCAGCCCCGAGTTTCGCTTCGGCAGTGACGAACAAAAACTCATCGTCGAACAGCGCAAGCGTCTCGATCTGCGGAGGCAGTTCGTAAGGCAAGGCCATCAGCGCCGCATCGAGCTGCCCCGAAAGCAAGCGTTCGAGGCACACCGCGGTCAAATCCTCGCGCAGAAGCAGCTTGAGCTTCGGATAATCCACGCGCAGCCGCGCGAGCGCCTTGGGCAGCGCAAAGGGGGCGATGGTCGGAATCACCCCCAAGCGGAATTCTCCCGTGAGCGGATGGCGTGCCGAGGCACACACTTCGACAAGATCGTGAACCTGCGAGACGATCTCACGCGCACGTGCGACGACGGTCTCCCCAATCGCTGTGAATGCCACGTGCCGTCGATCGCGCTCAACGAGCACGACATCGAGCGTCTCCTCAAGCTCACGCAGCGCGGCCGAGAGTGTGCTCTGCGTGACGAACACGCGCTCGGCCGCGCGTCCGAAGTGACCCTCTTCGTGTAGCGCGATCAGGTAGCGCAGCTGAGCAATTGTGGGCAAAGCGGGCATATCAACAGGTGCAAAGCGCCGGAACCCCGCGGGGCTCGGACCCGGCCAGTGTATGCGGGGCGCACGCCCGGACGAACCGCTTCGGCTGCGGGAGCGTCTCGGCGCGATCGATTCGATCAATCACCGTCGCAAAAAAGCTTCACGCTGCCAAGGCAGCATCGAGCCCATAATCTCGCCTGTCTTTTCCACACCGCGATCGGATATTGCCATGAAACGTCAAAGCAAACGGCACGACCAACCCACCGACGCGCTCGGCCAGGCGCTCGGCCGGGCACTGGCCAATGAATTTGCCCTTTATGTGGCCACACGCGGCGCGCACTGGAACGTCACCGGCCTGCAGTTTGGCGCCTTGCATGCCTTGTTCGAACAGCAATACGAGGCGCTCGATGAGATCATCGATGAGCTTGCCGAGCGCTTGCGCGCGCTCGGACATCGCGCCCCGGCCACTCTCGGCGGTTACGCGAAAAGCTGCACGATTGAGGATGCGGCCGGAGAGGCCTCCGAGGCGAAGGAGATGCTCGCAGGCTTGTTGGCCGGGCACGAGGCCCTGGCGCGCGAGCTGCTTGCGGCGGCCGATCTTGCCGATGAAGCCGACGATTCGGTGAGCGAGGACTTCCTCGTGAGCCTCGCCGAGCGGCACCAGAAGATGGCCTGGATGCTGCGCGCGCACCTGAGCTGAGTCGGCGCAGGCACGGATGCGGCTTCTCGTCCAGCGGGTTCGACAAGCGCATGTTGAGGTTGCCGGAGAAACTGTCGGGGCAATCGGGCCTGGCCTGCTCGCGCTCGTTGGTCTTACCCACAGCGATGATGAACCCACCCTTGCACGTATGGCGGCCAAACTGGTCAAGCTTCGCATCTTCGAGGACGAGGTGGGCAAGATGAACCGCTCCGTGCTCGATCTTCGCGGCGAAGTGCTCGTGGTCAGCCAATTTACGCTCTACGCCGACGCGCGCGGTGGCAACCGCCCGAGCTTCACCGAAGCCGCGCGACCCGAACGGGCGCAGGCGCTCTTTGAGCGGTTCGTTGCGCTGCTCGAGGAACAGCTCGGCCACCGCGTCCCGACCGGACGCTTTGGCGCCGACATGCAAGTGCACCTGATCAACGACGGACCGGTCACGATCTGGCTCGACAGTGCGACGCTCTCGTAAACGGCGGGAGTCCTTCTGCACGGTCCGGGCACGCGGCGCGGCGCCGACCTTCAGCGCGCCGGATGGAAGCGAAGTGCAGCCGAGTTGATGCAGTAGCGCAGCCCCGTGGGCGGCGGGCCATCGTCGAACACGTGTCCCAGGTGGGCATCGCAGCGAGCGCAGAGCACCTCGGTGCGTACCATGCCCCAGGAGCGGTCGATACGCGTGGCAAGATGCGCTGGATCGATCGGCGCAAAGTAGCTTGGCCAACCCGTGCCTGAATCAAACTTCGTGCGACTGGAAAAAAGCGGCAGATCGCAACAGACACAGTGGTAGGTGCCTTCCTCGTGGTGGTCCCAATAACCGCCACAGAAGGCGGGCTCCGTCCCATGGCAACGCGTCACCCGATACTGCTCGGGGGTCAGCAACGCGCGCCACTCGGCATCGGTCTTGACGATTTTTTCCATCGGCTCCTTTGTCAAACGCTCACGCTCGCGCGACCTCGACGCGGCAGTCGTAGAACGTGGCCCCGCCGCCCCAGTCAGTGAGGGCCTGCGACGTGAGGTCATTGACGTGTCCCTCAACACCCGCTTGGTCGCGCCAGTGACCCCACAGCAGCACCGCGACACCGGGGCGCACGTCGGCCGTAATCTCGAGCTCAAGCGTGATCGCACCGCGATCGTTCCAGACCCGCACGCGTTCGCCCGCGGCCAGTCCGCGCGCCGCCGCATCGCGAGGATGCAGCTTGAGCCGGGCGGGTTCATGGAATTTGGACAGCTCCGCGACGTTGGCAAAAGTCGAGTTCATGAAGTGCCGCTCGGGCGGTGAAATCAGCGCGAGCGGATAGCGCGCCGCCAGCGCTTCATCGTCGCTTTCGTGCGGTGCGACGTAATTGGGGAGCGGATCGAGCCCACGTGCCGCCAGCATGGGCGAGTAAAACTCGCACTTGCCCGACGCAGTGCCGAAGCCGCCCGCAGCAAACGGCGCGATGAATCCGTCTGCGCGCGGCAAGTTCAAACGCACGTGACCTCGCTCCCAGAGCTCGGCAAAGCTCGTGTGCGCAAGGCTCGGGTGCTGCCAGTCAAGCGCGTGTTCGATGAGTGAGCGATCGCTTTCAAAAAGCGCTGGGTCGGTCAGGTCAAGTGCGTGCGCGAGGCGGCGAAAAAACTCGGTGTTGGGCACACACTCCCCGGGGGCCGGAAGCGCCTGGCGGTTGAGAAGCACATCGTAGTGGCCGTAGCTGCGATGGATGTCTTCGTGCTCAGGCTGCATCGTGGCCGGCAGCACGTAGTCGGCATAGCGTGCCGTGTCGGTGATGAAGTGCTCGTGAACGACCGTCAAGAGGTCTTCGCGCCTGAGCCCCGCAAGCACCTTTTGCGCCTCCGGCGCCACGGCGGCGGGATTTGAGTTGTAGACAAACAGCGCGTAGATCGGCGTGCGGCTGCCCTCGCCGGTCAGCGCCGTTGCCGGCACGCCTTCGGGCGACAGCGCATCGCCAAGGGCGCTCATGTTGACGATACGGGGCAAGCCGCCATGGGACCCGCGCGGCATCAGATCGGGGCGCTCGAGGTAGTCCGTCCGCACCGGATAGGCGCCCGAGGTCGACAGCAAAAGCCCTCCGGCGCCGCTTCGCCAAGCGCCCGTCAGGGCCGGCAAGCAAGCAATCGTGCGCACCGCCATCGCCCCCCCGCCATGCCGCTGCAGGCCGTAGTTCAAGCGAATAGCACTTGCCCGAGTGGCGCCATAGCGACGCGCAAGCGCTTCGATCGTGGCAGCCGGCACCCCGCACACAGCGGCGGCACGCTCCGGTGGCCATGTCGCGAGCCGTTCGCGCAAGGCTTCGAAGCCAAGCGTATAGCGCGCGATGTAGTCGTGATCGAGCAAATCCTCGCGCACGAGTACGTGCATGAGGCCGAGCGCAAGCGCCGCGTCGGTGCCCGGGCGGATCGGCAACCACTCATGACAGTGTTTCGCCGTGAGGGAGCAGTACGGATCGATCGCAATGAGGGTAGCTCCGCGCCGCTTGGCCTCTTGACAGCGGCTCCAGAGGTGCAGATTCGAGGTAATTGGGTTCGCGCCCCAGAAAATGATGAGCTTGGCGGCCGAAAAGCCCTCGATGTCCATTCCCAAGCGGCTGCCGAGCGTGACGGCAAGCCCCGCCGAGCCGGCGGAAGAGCAGATCGTGCGGTCCAAGCGGCTGGCCCCAAGCGCGTGAAAAAAGCGCCGGTCAAGCGAGGCGTTTTGGATCAGCCCCATATTGCCCGCGTAGCTGTACGGCAGGATCGACTCGGCGCCGTGGTCTCGAAGGATCACGCGCAAACGTCGCGCAATGTCGGCCAGGGCTTCCTCCCACGTGACGCGTTGCCAGCGCGGCGTTTGAACGCCCTTCGGTCCGATCCGACGCAAGGGGTAGAGCACGCGCTCCCGGTGGTAAAGACGAAGCGGGTAGCGAGCCACTTTCGTGCACAGCGTTCCGTCGGTCACCGAGTGGTCACGCGCACCGCGCACCTCGACGAGCCGCCCGTCGGCCACGCGATATTCGAGCGCACAGGTGTCCGGACAGTCGTGCGGGCAGGCGCCACGAACGATTCTGCCGAGCGCCACGTCGCGTTGACTTGCCATGATCCGGCCCCTGCCCTACCCCGATGCGTCTTCGCTTGGAACTGCCAAAAATCGGTCGCGGCTGTTTCGGATTGTCATGGAGGGGAAGTCGAGCGTTGTGCACCGTTTACACCGGTGCGAACCGCCGATCATGGCATGAGGTTTTGCCCCCGGCCCGTGTAGCGCGCCACCAGATCGAGCAATTGTTCGTCCTGGTAGGGCTTGCCGAGATATTCATCGACGCCGAGTTCGCGCGCATGCGTCCGGTGCTTGTCCGCAGTGCGCGAGGTGATCATGATGATCGGGATGCGCCGCTCGCGCTCGCTCGAGCGAATCGTCCGCGTGAATTCAAAACCGTCCATGCGCGGCATCTCGATGTCGAGCAGAATCACCTGCGGTTCGTGTTCCGTGAGCACCTCCAGCGCATCGAGCCCGTCCTTGGCGGTCAAAACCCGATAGCCCTCGCGTTCGAGCAAGCGACTCGTGATCTTGCGGACGGTGAGCGAATCATCGACGACGAGCACAAGCGGCGCCCTCGGCGGCTCGACGGAGGGCTGCGGCGGGGATGCCGGGGCAGCCTGGATCGAGACTTTCGCAGAGGTCGCACGAGCGCCGGCCTGAGCGCGCTCGGGCACAACGGACTCCGCGCTGCGCGCGGCTGGCAGAAGCTGTAGTGGGTTCGACAGCATCACGATCGTGCCGTCGCCAAGCACCGTGAGACCGGCCAAGCCGCGCACGCGGGCGAGCTGTGGCCCATAAGGTTTGGCCACGATCTCCTGGTTGCCGATCACGGCATCGACTTCAAAGGCCGCTACCTGCTCGCCCGAGCGCACAATCACCACGGAGCGCATCCGCTGATCCCCCGCGTCAAGCGGCGTTTTGTCGTACAGCGGCGTGAGCAAGGCGTACCGAATCGGCTGGCCGGCGTGTTCGATACTCCCGCTTTGCCGTGCACGCTCGCATTCGGCAAGCGGCACCCGGCGAACGGTTTCGACAAGCGCCGCGGGAAGCCCGACGATCGAATCGCCCGTGCGCACAAGCAGCGCCTGAGTCACCGCAAGCGACACAGGCACGCGCAGCACGAAGCGTGTGCCACGGTTGCGCTCCGAATGAACTTCGATTCTTCCCCCTAAGGCGGTCACTTCGCTGCGCACGATGTCCATGCCCACGCCGCGCCCCGCGATCGCGCTGACCGTCTCGGCCGTGGAGAAACCCGCCTGGAAAATCAGCTCCACCAAATCCGCCTCGGTCGGCTGGGCATCGGGCGCAATCAGACCCAAGGCGCGCGCTCTGGCTTCGATGCGCTCAAACGGCAACCCGGCGCCATCGTCGGCCAGCTCGATCACGATTTCGTTGCCCTGCTGGGCAACCGTGAGCGCCAGCTCGCCCGTCACCGGCTTGCCGAGCGCTTCGCGCTCGCTCGGCGCTTCGATGCCGTGCGCTACGGCGTTACGCACCAAATGGTCGAGTAGCGGGCTTAGCCGATCGAGCACCCCACGGTCAATCTCGATGCGTTCGCCTCGGATGTCGAGGTTGGCTCGCTTGCCAAGCTCTTTGGCCGTCTGCCGAAGCACGCGGTACAACCGATCCGCCACCGTGGAAAACGGCACCGTCCGCAGGGCCTGCAGCCGCATTTGTACGGAGCGCAGCAGCCGCATCTGAGCCGCAAGTGCACTGTCGACGCTGGCAAGGTTCTTCACCAGGTTTTGCTGAACCGTGGCCACGTCGTTGACGCCCTCGACCAGACTACGCGTCAATTCCTGGAATCGCGTGTAACGGTCGAACTCGAGCGGATCGAAGGGCGATTCGCTATCGAGACGCGACTGGATTTGCGACTCTCCCTGGATTTCCAGCTCACGCAACTGCGCCCGAAGCCGAACAACCGCGGCGGTCAAATCGCTGAGCCCCGTCCTGATGTCCTTGAGCTCGTTCTCGATTCGCGCTCTTGAAATGGCCACTTCGCCGGCTTCATCGGCCACCGTCTCGAGCGTGTCGCTTCGTACACGGACAAACGCCGACTCGGGCCCCGCCGTCGCCTCGCGCTCCAGCGTCAAGACGCCCGCGCTTGGGGGCCTAGATGCCGCAGCGACCTCCGGCCCGCCGTGGGCAGCCGGTTGAGCGGCTTCGGCGAGCGCCATCGAACCCGCGGTCCGCCCACCCTCTGCCCAGGGAGTCTCCGAGACGGGTGCCAAATACCGCGGCAAGACCACGTTGTGCTCGCCGCGCGTGTGACGCTCGAGCAAGTAGGCCATGTCGTCGAGCGTCTCTTCGACGCTCTCAAAAAAGTGCTCGTCGGGTCGCTCGGGGGCCTCGACAATGCGGGTCTCGAGTTGATGCGTGAGCTCGCCCAATCGCATCGCCCCGGCCATGCGCGCACTACCTTTGAGCGTATGCAGCGTGCGTTTGATCGCGGCCCGCACAGTCGCATCGGTCGGGTTGGCGCGCATGGCACGCGCCTGCTCAGTGGCAAGCGGATAGAGCTCCTGGGCCTCATTGAGAAAAATCGGCAGGATTTGCTCATCAATGTCGTCGCGTACATCGGCAAGCGGATCGGCCGTGAAGCCCCCTTGCGGCGCCTCAACCGTTGACGCAAGCCCCAACCCAGGCCGCGATTGCGCCGAGGTGGCGCCACTGCGTCGCGTCGCACTCGCCGCCGGACCCTCGCGCCGACCGATCTCGATCGGAATGACGTTGCTGGGACGTTGCGCTGCTGCGGCTTCAGCGATCTGGGAGACGACCCATGATGACTCTGCCTTGGCCTCGCCAGGCTCGCTCGGCAACATCGCCTTTGGCCTCGACTCGGCAGCCGGTTCTGGGATCCGATCATCTGCAGACTCGATCGGAGAGCTCGTCGTCTCGGCCGGCGCGATCGTTGGTGACTCAGGCCAGTTGTCCGCATCGGCCATCGCCGCGCTGACCGCGTCCTGACTTCGCGCGCCCAAGCGAGCCGTCAGGGAACGCATGGCTTCGAGCGCCTGAGTGAACAGACGCCGCTCTTGCTCAGGAGAAGGTGTTTGTGTCTGGATGCGCAGCGACGCAGTCCGAAGCGCAGCCACTGCCGAAGCAAGCGTCGAATACACCTCGGAGCTCACCCCTTCTTCGTTGCGCAACGCTACAAGGACGCGTTCGATCTCGCCGGCCAAATCGCCGATGGAGGCAAGCCCGGCCGTTCGATGAATGCCACACAGGGTGTGCGCGGCGCGAATCATGGCAGCGCTTGGCCGTGCGCTCGGGTCAAATTGCAGCTCGGCCAGCTCCTGTTCAAGCGTTTGAAGGTGCACTCGCGCTTCATCGACCAAAATCGCAAACAACGGTCGCGCGATGCTGACCCCTTCGACGACCACCTCCTCGCTTTCGCCGGACCACGCATGGGGCGGATAAGCGATTTCGATCGGCTCCTCGGGAGTCGCCGTCGCCTCCGCCGTGGGCACGAGAGTCGCCGTCTCGGGAGCAGCCGACACGCCTGGCACAGACCCCTGATCGGCGTCGGCCGTCTCGCGCTCAAGCCCAGCATGCACGATCGCCTCGGTCGCAGCAAGGCCAAGCGATCCATCGCTGCGTTGTGCCGCCGCGGCAGGCTGTTCCGCCGCCTCGCCTCGCGGCATGGATGTTGGCTGCCTCGTTGCGCGTGCGTGCGACGCCTCTTCCAACGTCGCAACCAGTCGCCCAATCAACTCGGGATCAACCTCACCTGCGCTCCCTTGCCTGAGATCGTCTACCCACCGCGTGAAGCACTCCGACGCCGACGCGATGAACTGACGTTCCTCAGCCGTAACGGGCCGCTCGGACTCCAAGATCCGGTTCAACACTTTCTCGACCTGCCACGCCGCCTCACCGAACGCCGCCAAACCGACCATTCGTGCGCTGCCTTTGAGCGTGTGGAAACTACGCCGTATGGAGAGTAGCGCCTGCCGGTCTCCGGCATCTTGATGCAACGCGGCAACAGCGCCATCGAGTGCGACAATGACCTCGCCCGCCTCCTCGCGAAAGATGTCAAGCAAAGCCTCATCGCGGACATCGGCTTCCGCGGAAGCAAGTTGCCGGGCACGAACCGATGGTTCAGGGACGGGGACCTCGCGGCCCTGACCTTCGAACAGCCGATCGAGCACCTGCGGCTGCATCTGACCTTGGTCGAGGGCGGCAAGCGCCGAGTCCGCAGCGCGCACAAGCTGTTCGTCAGCGATGAGTTGCGCGTCTTGCTTGATCTGGAGGAGCGTATCGCGCGCGGCTTCCACGGAAGCCTCGTCCCCGCCCTCGCCAAGCTCGGTTCGTAACTTACGCCGCTTCGCATCAAGGGCTTCCTCGACGCTCTCCTGCGCGGGGGGCTCCTCGCGCCGCTCGCCCCGCAACCGACGCTCGAGGTCCGCGAGCAGCCCCGGAAGCTCTTCGTCGCGCTGCGCGCGCGCGTCGATGTAGAAAGCGATCCCGGCCAGCACGTCGGCATGCTCGTTGATCGCGGCTTCTTCCACGGGTTCTTCCGAACGTAACAAGCGCATCAACCGCGTTGAGATCTCGGTGAGGATTTCGTTCGCATGAGTCCACCCGAGAATCTGCATCGCGCCGGAGACTTGGGCCAGCAGCGCAGGCACGTTGGCCAATTCTTCGGTTGCCGATCGGTCACGAAACACCGCATCAAGCGCCTGCTCCACGGCACGCAGGTTGACGCGAATCTCCCGCACCACCTGAGCAACCGTTGCGCGCTCTTGCGCTTTGCGCGTAAGGCTGTCGGCTTCGCGGTCCTCGCGCAAGGCGGGCGGGATAGGCTCCCCGCGTCGGGCATGATCGAGCCGGGCAAGCGCGACTTCGACCTGACGCGAAAAGTTGCGCGGCAGCGTGGCAATCTGCTCCGTGGCCGTTTCGAGCAAGATGAGAATCAAGGCAACTTCGATCGACAGGTCGTCGCTCGGCCGATCCTGCTGCAACAGGGGAAGCACTTGAAGGAGACCCTCGCCGAGGCGCGCAAATTCTGGCCGCCCCAGCCGGCGCGTCTCCTCGGCGATGGCCGATACCGCCGATGCAAACTCGTTTCGATCCTCGGTCGTCAGGTAGAAGCCACTCCAGCGCTCCTTGGCGATCGCCACGGCACTACGCAAGCGCTCGAGGATCGGCTGAATAGCCACGTAGTCGAGCTCGACCGGGACGCGTTTAGGAAGAAGAACGTCAAGCTCATAGAGCGCCTTGACCTCATCGACGAGCGGATCGCCCCCCTGACCACGAGCGATGTGAAACAGCACCTCGCGCCGCAGACGATCCGCCACGCGAGTGGATCCCTCGACGAAGCGTCGGATTTGCAAATCGATACGAGCCAAAAGCTGCTTGACCACATTGGCCGGCTCGAGCAAGCCGACTTCAAGGGCACGCACAAGCGCCCGGCTCGTCCACCAAAACGCCCGCTGTGCCGGCAACGGATAAACCTCCTCGATCGCCTTGAGCGCTTTGCCCATCTCGGTGAGTCCCGTCGGGTCCCCGCGCAGCCAGCTCAACAGGGCTCGCTGGAATTGCCGCCGTTGGCGAAGCAAGTGGGCCGAGACCTGCTCCGCGGGAAGGCTGGAGGGCGCGCCTCGCGGCGGTTTGCGCGACAAATCGGGAAAGAACAAGTCCGTTGCCCTTAGCTGTGCGTCGCGAAGACGACCCAGCTCAAGGTACTCGGGGAGAAAGCGGACCGGAACCGCGGGAGCACCGCCGGCCACTTCCTGGAGGTGGGCGAGCAGGCGACGAACCCCGCGCTCGACGATGTCGAGCGCCTGTGTGCTCGGAGGCGCCTCAGCCTGCGCGAAATGCCACTCAAACTCGCGCACGAGCACCGCTAGCCCGTCGATCCCGACCAACTCGAAGGCCCCGGCCACGGCGTGCAGCTCGCGCGCGATCAAACGCTGCTGTTCGACATCGTGGCTCGAGCGCAAGGTCGCAATGGCCTCGAGGACGCGTCCGAGCGAGGCTTCAATCTCCGCCTTGACCCAAGTGATCGGGCCTGGATCGAGCTCAAGCGGAATATCGATCGCCACGGGCTGAGCCCCCCACTAAACCTTGAAGCCCGCTACGGACATGCGTAACGACTGCGCGAGTCGAGCGAGTTCCTCGATCGCCTTGTTGCTCTGTTGCGTACCACGCGCCGTCTCTTCGGTCACGGCGAGAATGTCCTGCATTCCCCGTGTGACCTCGGTCACGGAGGCCGCCTGAGATTGCGCCTGATTCGAGATGTTATGCACGATCTCGGCAAGCTCTTGAGAGACTCGGGCGATTTCTTCAAGCGCTTGGCCTGCCGCATCGGATAGCCGCGTACCCTCGACCACCCCCTGCGTCGTTCGCTCCATGGCGCTCACGGCATCTTGGGTGTCGGTTTGAATTGTCCGCACAAGCGCTTCGATCTGCCGAGTGGCCTGAGCCGAGCGTTCAGCCAAACGCTGAACCTCCTCCGCGACGACGGTAAAGCCTCGTCCAGCCTCCCCGGCTGAGGCCGCCTGAATGGCCGCGTTCAACGCAAGAACGTTGGTCTGCTCGGTGATGTCCGAGATCAGTTCGACGATTTCGCCAATCTCCTGGGAGCTCTCACCGAGGCGTTTGATGCGCTTGGCACTTTCCTGGATTTGCGCACGAATTTCATTCATGCCGGCAATCTGGTTTTGAACTGCCGCCACGCCTCGCTGCGCAGCCGCAAGCGACTGTTGAGCCACCGCGGCTCCTTGCGTTGCCGCGTTGGACACCTCCGAAATCGACTGCGCCATCTGCAAAACGCGAGCACTGGCTCGCTGAATTTCCTCTGATTGCCGTTGTGACGCCTGATACAGGCGCTGCGAAAGCGCTTGCGCGGATTGGGTTGCACTGGCCACATTCGCGGTGGTTGCGTTGATGCCTAGGACGAGTTTGCGAAGCTCTTCGACCGTGAAATTGATCGAATCGGCGATCGCGCCCGTCACATCCTCGGTCACGCTCGCACGAACGGTCAGATCCCCGTCGGCGAGCGTTCCCATCTCGTTGAGCAAACGCAGAATGGCTTCCTGGTTACGCTGGTTTTCGCGCTCGCTCTCAAGCGCACGCTCGCGGGCCTCACCCACAAACAAAAGCCCGATCAGAACCGCCGTGAGCAGCGTCAACAGACCAAACAGGACGGCCAAGACGATCGGGATGTAGCTTGCGTCACCTTCTCCCTGATAGATGCTCGTGAGCTCGCGCGTGGCCGCAAGCAAGGGCTCTCCATCTTGAATGACCGCGCGCGCCGCTTGCTTGCCCGCAAGCAAGCGGGGCATGGCGCGCAGCACTCGGACGAGCGCCGGCTCGGAGTCTTCAAACTTCGCGGCAAGCTCGGTGAGCGTTTGGCGCGCGGCGCTGTCGCGCACCGGCGCGATGCGCAAGGCGTCGCTGCCCTGAAGCAGCCCGTTGATGATGTCGCGAAACGTCGCCGTGTCCTTGCCGAGAAGAAAAGCCACATCCGAGCTCACTTCACTGCCAAGCAGCGCATTGGCGTTCTTGGCAATGCGTTGGGTCAGCATCACGAGCGTCCCGGCCAGCGCGCCTTCGCGCCCGCCGCCGATCTGCGTGGCCAGCTGCTCGCTCAATTCGAGCAAGGTTTGATTGCCCTCGTTGACCCGCGCGACCGCCTGCGCCAACGTGCGAAACACGTCTTCGGCCGAGAGAACTTCGTTGACTTTGGTCTCGACGGCCGACCAGCGCTGGTTGACCTTTTCGACGGCATCGCGAACTGCTTGGTTTTGCGGCTCGACGAGCTTCACCCCGGCGTAGTCGCCCCCCTGTAGCAGCGCGCGCAGAATGCCTGAGAAGGAGTCGCGGCTCGTGCGAAGAAGGGGAAACGCACTCTGGACGCCCGACTCGGCCTGCGCCGCACCCAACACCAGACCCTGTGACAGCGTCTGCAATTCGATCGAGGCCGAAATCTGCGCGTTTGAACGCCGCGCTTCGAGCACATAGAGCCCGAAACTGACGAGCATCAGCACGAAAAACGTCGCAAGCGCAACCCCAAGGATTTGGTACTGCCGTGCAGTCGGCAGATGCCCGATCAACGGCAGTTTTCGTACCGGCGCGGCCCCGGCCACGGCGGCGCGCATACGCTCCATGACGGCAACCGTCGCGTTGGGGTCATAGCCCGGTTCGGGCGCAGCGGCCACGGTCAGGGGCCCCTGTTGGGCCGATCGTGCGCTCGCCTCGGGCTGCGTTTGCCTACGACCGAACAGTGTTCCGAGTTTGAGTTTCATGCCCTGGTTCCCCCGCTACGAATGACGCGGAATTACGCCGCAACGTGCAAAAACGCCGCGTCGGTGATCAAGCGTTGAAAATCGACCTCGCTCCACGTTGTTCCTTGATCGTCGATCCAGTCAGCCACGAATGCACTTTCGTCGCGCCTCTCGACCAGACGCAGCGAATCAAGAAGGCACAACCCAATCACCCGTTCGACGAGCACCGCGGTGCGAAGACGACTGAGCGCCCCGCCCCAGAGGATGAGCCGTACCTCGGGCTGCGTGGCCGTTGGCTTGCCGGTCAGCCACCACGAGAGGTCCGTCACGGCGTAGAGCGCGCCACGCACGTTGCAGACCCCTAGAAACCACAGCTGCGTCCTTGCAACCCGCACAACGGGTGCCGTCAGAGGAGCGACTTCGGCCACCTGATCGAGCCGCAGCAGGAGGTGGCGCTGCCCGGCCTGCACGGCCAAGCGAGACTCGCGACCACTTTGTCGGCTTGCCGCTTTGAGCCGCTCGGCCAGTGCTGCCTGGAATTCGCGAAGCGTGGTCTTCGAACGACGGGTCACTCAGCCGCTCCCTTCCCGGCTCACGGCGTCTCGACGTCGAGCCGCTGGATCAACGCCAAAAGTTCATCCGGCTTGATCGGTTTGACGAGATAGTCCCGCGCCCCCTGTCGCAATCCCCAAATCTTGTCGGTTTCTTGACCCTTGGTCGTGCAGATCACGATGGGAATCCCCGCGGTATCGGGCGCGCGTGCAAGCATCCGTGTCGCCTGGAAGCCATTGAGCCCAGGCATGACGATATCCATGAGAATCAAATCCGGCTTGAGCGTGCGCGCAAGTTCAATGGCCCGCTCTCCGCTTTCCACCCCCGCGACTTCGTAGCCTGCTTTCGTCAGGATGCTCGAAAGGAAATGTCGCTCTGTCGGCGAGTCGTCGACGACGAGAATTTTTCGGATAGGCATGGTTGGTCACTCCTGTAGCGTGTCTTGGGCTGCCGTGAGCGCCTGCACGGTCGCAATCAAGGACTCTTTGGTGAACGGCTTGGTCAGATAGTGATCCGAGCCCACCATGCGACCCCGCGCGCGATCAAACAGGCCGTCCTTTGACGACAGCATCACGACCGGCGTTTTCCGGAAGCGTTGGTTTTTCTTGATGAGCGCACAGGTGAGATACCCATCCAGCCGCGGCATCACGATGTCGACGAAAATGACATCCGGCGCATGATCTGCGATCTTTGCCAACGCGTCGAAGCCGTCTTCGGCCAGAATCACTTGGCAGCCGGCCTGCAAGAGAAAAATCTCCGCGCTACGCCGAATCGTGTTGCTGTCATCGATGACCATCACCTTTTTGCCCGCCAGCGGCCCGGCCGACGGGATCGGACGTTCTGCCTGGGCGGAATTCATGGGCGCTCGTGCATCTTCAAAACCAGAATAATCCGTAGTTTGCCACGCTCGTGCGCGCAATTCACTGGGGAGGAAAACGAGTCATGCTCTTTTCCCGAATCCATTGAAGCGCGAACGTCGCTTCCAGTCACGCGGCCGTGCACAGC
Organism: Casimicrobiaceae bacterium; assembly: GCA_025056355.1. GTDB lineage: Bacteria > Pseudomonadota > Gammaproteobacteria > Burkholderiales > Casimicrobiaceae > Casimicrobium. Next base: position 17,761 of record JANWWI010000002.1, read on the forward strand.
AGGCCGAGGCGTTTTGTGTGACGGCATCGGAACCCGCGCTAGGGCAGACCCGCGCGCATCGGTTTTGCTCCGCACCGTCAGACCCAATTCTCCCGCACCTCGATCGGCTCGTTGCCCGGCTCGAAGCCGCATTCACCGACCAAGAAAAAGCCGATAAGCGGGGTTGGCTGTCTCTTCGATCGAGGCGTAGCCCTGCTCAGCAAGGGTCTTGAGGAAGTCGGGCAGGTAGCGTTCCTCACCCGGGGGGATCTGCAGTCCGACCAAGACGCGCCCGATATCGGAACCGTGGTTGCGATAGTGAAACAGCGAGATATTCCAATCGCTGCGCAACACGGCCAGGAATCGCGCGAGCGCTCCAGGACGCTCGGGAAAATCGAAGCGAAACACCCGCTCGCCGCGTGCTCCGATGGCATGTCCGCCCACCATGTGCCGGACGTGCAGTTTCGCGAGCTCGTTATCCGTCAGATCGAGGGCCTTGAGACCGCCGGCACGAAACGCCCGGATGACCTCCTTGACCTCGTGACGTCCACCGACCTCAATGCCGACAAAGACGTGCGCATCCCCGGGACCCGCATACCGGTAATTGAACTCGGTGACCGAACGCGGACCGAGTAACTCGCAAAACCGGCGCAAGCTGCCCGGCCGCTCCGGTAACGTCACCGCAAGCACGGCCTCACGATGTTCACCAACCATCGCGCGTTCGGCAACGAAGCGCAACCGATCGAAGTTCATGTTCGAGCCGCAGGCAACCGCAACATAGGTCCGATCGAGTGCACGATGGCGCTCGGCGTATTTGGTCAATCCTGCGATCGATACCGCGCCGGCGGGCTCAAGCAACGAACGGCAATCGACGTAGACGTCCTTGATCGCAGCACAGATTTCGTCCGTCGAAACGGTGATCATGTCATCGACCACCTCACGACAGATGCGAAAGGTCTCTTCGCCGACCTGCCTCACGGCAACGCCGTCTGCAAACAATCCGACCGAGTCGAGTCGCACGCGCCTGCCCACCCGCAGCGACTGAATCATGGCCGAGGAATCGGCTGGCTGAACCGCGACGATCTTGACCTCAGGCCGTACGGCCTTCACGTAACTGCCGATGCCGGCGATGAGTCCTCCGCCGCCGACCGCGACGAAAATCGCATCAAGCGGTCCTTGCCATTGACGCAGGATTTCCATCCCGATCGTGCCTTGCCCCGCAATGACGTCCGGATCGTCGTACGGGTGGATAAAGGTCATGCCGCGCCGCTTGGCAAGCGCGATCGCGTGTTCGTAGGCCTCGCTGTAAGTTTCGCCATGCAAGAGCACGCGAGCCCCCCACGCGCGGACAGCCTCGATCTTGATGCGCGGCGTGGTCGAAGGCATAACGATCATAGCCTTGACGCCCAAGCGTTGCGCCGACAGCGCAACCCCTTGCGCATGGTTACCGCTACTGGCCGCAATGACCCCGCGTTTGAGCTGCGCCTTGGACAAATGCACCATTTTGTTGTAGGCGCCTCGCAGCTTGAAGGAAAAAACCGGCTGCTCATCCTCTCGCTTGATAAGCACCGTCGCCCCTGTTCGGGCCGACAACATCGGAGCGCGCGTAAGCGAGGTTTCGATGGCCACGTCATAGACGCGCGCATTCAAAATGCGAGTCAAATAGTCCACGAGCGGTTCTCAGCCAGGGTTAGAAGTCTCGGCGAATCGATCGGGTTTCTAATGTAGCCGCGCGCCTACACACGCCGGAGCGTGAAGCGCGCTGACCTCTAGCGCCGCCACAGACTTCCGCTGCGGCTTGTCCGGTCAAGGCCATCCAGATACGCCAAGTGGCGAAGGCGTTGCGCCTCCGAGACGCAGATTCGCCGCAACCTCGGGCGCCCCACTCGGCTCGCGGTCGGTGTTTGAGCATCAACCGACGAGCACAGGCACGAGTCGAGGACCATGGGGCTCACTGCCGAATCGATGTCGAGCGCGGCTTGGCCCCGGGTCATCGCGAAATAGGCCTCCGCAAGCAACCGCGCGTCGACAAGCGCCCCGTGAAGCACCCGCTGCGCATGGTTGATGCCCAGCCGCTCGCAGAGTGCATCAAGCGAGTTTCTCTTCCCCGGGAACAGCGAACGGGCGAGCTCTAGGGTATCGATGATCTCCGGGCAGTAGGCTTGCAATTCCGCAAAGCCTGCAAGGCGCAATTCGGCGTCGAGAAACGCCACATCGAATGCGGCATTGTGAATACAGAGGCGGCTGCCCGCGATGAATTCGATCAACTCCGGCGCAATTTGACTGAAGGTCGGTTTGTCTTGGAGCGATTCAGCACTGATTCCGTGTACTTCGAGCGCTGCGGCATCGATGTCGCGGCCCGGATTGAGGTAACGATGGAAGGCCCGTCCCGTCAAGCGTCGTTCGACCGCCTCCACCGCAGCGACTTCGATGAGACGATGGCCTTGCCGCGGATCAAGGCCGGTTGTCTCGGTATCAAGAAAAATCAAACGCTCACGATCCGCCATAGCGCTTGAGTGCCTCCTGGATTTCCTGAATCGCTTTCTGGATTTCTTCCTCCGAGAGCGCGCGCTCGCCCGTCTCAGGATCCAGAAGAGTGATCGTGCGATCCAGTTGTGTCGAAAATTCGCCCAACGCGAGCGTGTCGGTCGTCGTGGTCGTCTGGGCATCAGACCAGTCATCGGACTCGCCCGCCCAGGCCAACGCGATCACGCTCAGATTGTCACAGTCCTCGACTGACCGGCGCTCTGATTCCGTCAATGCCTCCGGAACGACCGTCGCGAGCGGGCCCGCAGTCATGCGTTGCGCAAACTCGTTGTCGGAAAACGCGCTCCAGAGTCCATCGGTACACAGCACGAGCACATCTCCGCGCAACAAAGGCACGCGTGGCGAAAAATCGATCGTCGGCTCGATGTCTCCGCCGAGACAACTGAAAACCTTGTGCCGATCAGGATGATTGACCGCCTCTTGACTCGAAATCAGATGACTGTCGAGCAAGTATTGCACTTTCGAATGGTCCCGCGTACGCGCCAGGATCCGCCCGTGACGCAGGTGATAGAGGCGTGCATCGCCCGCATGCGCCCAGTACGCGGCCTCATCCTGGATGACGCACGCCACACAGGTCGTGCGCGGTGTATCCGGCAAGCGAAAACGCTCGGCATAGTCGGCCAGCGCAGAATGTGCCGCTAACAGACTGCGCTGCAAAAAAAGCACAGGAGACATCAGAATGGGCTTTGCTTCGCTTTGAAAGCGTTCGATCAGTAGGCGTACGGTGAGGTGCGCCGCGATCTCGCCACCGACATGCCCCCCCATGCCGTCACAGACGACCATGAGCATGGCATCGCTCGTGTAGACGTAGCCAACCCGGTCTTGATTGACTTTGCGCGTGCCGCGCCGCGATTCTTGATAGATCGAAAATTCCATGGGCCAACCGCTCGAGGCACGCGCTCAACGATGCCGCGACTTATCCCCGAACCAGGTCAACCAGCCGTTCACCAAGACGCGACAAGAAGGCCTTTTGAGGCCGCTCAGCCGATTTTTGCAGCATCTTTTGCACCTGCAACACCGACTGCGGTCGAGCCATGATGTCGAGTTTGAGGCACTCATCGACAAGCGAAAGCAACTCGGGGGAGTACTTCCCCGCCCAGAGTTTGCTCGCCGGCACGTAGTGATCCTCGCGCATGCGGCTGTCGGCCGCCTGGGGCGCAAATGCGGCAAAACAGGCAAACAGCGTCGCGCCGACGCCGTACAGATCGGTCCAGGGCCCTAACTGCTCGGGCTCCGAATCGCGGTACTGTTCCGGGGCCGCGAAGCCGGGCGTGTACATCGGCGCGATCTTGCGGCCCCGGCTAGCGAGCACTTGACGCGCGGCCCCGAAGTCAAGCAACACCGGCGAACCATCGCTACGAATAAAAACATTTGCCGGTTTGATATCGAGATGCAGCAGACGCCGTGCGTGCACCTCGCGCAAACCGTTGAGCAGCTGCGTGAAAACGTGCCGGATCAGACTCTCCGGCAACATGCCCTGGTTACCCTGAATGTACTGCTGCAACGTGCGTCCGCGCTCATAGCGCATGACCATATAGACAGTCTCGTTCGCGCGAAAGAAGTTCAGCACGCGTACGACATTCGGGTGGTTGATGCTCGCAAGCGCCTTGCCTTCCTCGAAAAAACACTTCATGCCAAAGCGGAACGAATCGAGGTTCTCGCTTGAGCTAACCTGGACACGCGAGCCCTCGGTGCGAAGGACGAGTCCGCTCGGCAAATACTCCTTGATGGCGACGAATTGTCCGTTCTCGTCGACCGCCCGATAGACGATCGAGAATCCACCGCGGCTGATCGTACGGTCGATGCGGTAGTTATGCAGCTTATAGCCTTGTGGCAGCGCTCGATTCGAGACGGCAGACATCCGTTTGGCCAGGCAAGAGGCGAGACCCGAACTGCACGCAAGGGGAAAACGGCGCTCGGTCTGCACTGAGGAATATAGCGGCTCGTCGGACCAGACGTGCGCCAGACCCCCTCAAGCCACACGCGGTCCAACACGCGCTCACCCAAAAAGGGAAGGCCCCCGCCGGGGGCCCCACGCACACGAGCGTGCAGCGTTGCGTTTAGGCTTTGTCGTCTCGTACTTCTTTGAATTCCGCATCGACGACTTTGGCGTCGCTGCCCGCTTGTGGCCCCGCGCTCGTGCCTGAACTGCCGGTCGAGGCGTGCGCGCTCGCGTAGAGCTTTTCGCTCAACTTGTGGGCCGCTGAGGCAAGCGCCTCCGACTTCGCCTCTAGTGCCACCTTTGTGGCCGAGCTGTCCTTGAGCAGCTCGTCGGCTTCCTTGAGCGCCGCTTCGATTTGGTTCTTGTCGGCGGCGTCGAGCTTCTCGCCATGCTCCTTGAGCGTTCGACGAACACTGTGCACGAGGGCATCGAGATTGTTTCGCGCCTGGACAACTTCGAGACGCGCCTTGTCGGCAGCCTCGTGCGCTTTGGCGTCGTCGATCATGCGCTGGATCTCTTCCTCGGTGAGACCGCTGTTGGCCTTGATCGTGATTTTGTTTTCCTTACCGGTGCCTTTATCGCGTGCCGAAACGTGCAAGATGCCGTTCGCGTCGATGTCGAATTGCACCTCGATCTGCGGCACACCACGCGGCGCGGGCGGGATACCCTCGAGATTGAACTGTCCGAGACTCTTGTTGCCCGCGGCCATCTCACGTTCGCCCTGGAGCACGTGAATGGTCACCGCGGTCTGATTGTCCTCGGCCGTCGAGAACACCTGCGACGCCCGGGTCGGAATCGTGGTGTTCTTCTTGATCAGCTTCGTCATCACCCCGCCAAGCGTTTCGATGCCGAGCGACAGCGGCGTCACGTCGAGCAAGAGCACATCCTTGCGATCCCCGGCAAGCACGGCGCCCTGAATGGCCGCGCCCAACGCGACGGCTTCGTCGGGGTTGACGTCCTTTCGCGGCTCACGGCCAAAGAAGTTCTTGACCGCCTCGATCACTTTTGGCATGCGCGTCTGTCCGCCCACGAGAATCACATCGTCGATATCCGTGACAGACAGATTCGCATCCTTGAGCGCAATCCGGCACGGCTCGATGGTGCGCTCAATCAAATCCTCGACGAGCGACTCAAGTTTGGCGCGCGTGATCTTCATCGCCAGGTGCTTCGGTCCCGTGGCATCCATGGCGATGTAGGGCTCGTTGATCTCGGTCTGCTGGCTCGACGACAGCTCGATCTTGGCCCGTTCGGCGGCCGCTTTGACGCGTTGCAACGCGATCGGATCGCGCGTGAGATCGATGCCGGAGCTCTTTTTGAACTCCTCGCAGATGTAGTCGATCAGGCGCTGGTCGAAGTCTTCGCCGCCCAGGAAAGTGTCGCCGTTGGTGGCCAGTACCTCAAACTGCTTTTCGCCGTCGACGTCGGCAATTTCGATGATCGAGATGTCGAACGTGCCGCCGCCGAGGTCATACACCGCAATCTTCGCGTCCTTTTTGATCTTGTCGAGTCCGAAGGCCAGGGCTGCGGCCGTGGGCTCATTGATGATGCGCTTGACCTCCAAACCGGCGATCCGCCCTGCATCCTTAGTAGCCTGACGCTGGCTATCGTTGAAGTACGCGGGCACCGTAATGACCGCCTCGGTCACCTCATGGCCGAGGTAGTCTTCGGCGGTCTTTTTCATCTTGCGCAGAACCTCAGCCGACACCGCCGGAGGAGCGATTTTCCTGCCCCGGACCTCGACCCAGGCATCGCCGTTGTCGGCGCGCACGATCTTGTAGGGCATCAGGCCAATGCCTTTTTGCACCTCTTTCTCGTCAAAACGACGACCAATTAGCCGCTTGACGGCGTAGAGCGTGTTTTTCGGATTCGTGACCGCTTGGCGCTTGGCGGGCGCGCCAACGAGAATTTCGCCGTCGTCCATGTAGGCAACAATCGACGGTGTCGTGCGCGCGCCTTCGCTGTTTTCGATCACCTTGGGCTGACCGCCCTCGACGATCGCCACGCAGCTATTGGTCGTTCCCAGATCGATGCCGATGATCTTTTTCATAATGCCTATCCTTGTTCCGATATCCCGGTTTGGCGCCGGCGTTTCCCTGAGTCCCGATGTGGCGACGTTTTGCCCGCCTTCAAGGGTAAGCCAAGCGCTCAGCTGTCAGAGTGCTTGACCCCGCCTTTCAGAGTCCACGGCCGCTAAGCCTCGGCAGCCGAGGGGCGCTGTGACGGCGCCGAGCGCGCGGCCCGTCGCCGATTCGGCCGGCTTCACGGGGCTCCCGGTCCGGTCGGGCCGGTTGCAGCCTCCGCCGCCGGGCTGTCCGCCGGCGGATTGGAGGCCTTGGCCTTGGCCACCGAGACGAGCGCCGGCCGCAGGCAACGCCCCGCGATCAAATACCCCTTCCGAAAGACCTCCACGACTGTACCCGGCGGCGCGTCCGATTCGACGTGGCTCAGCGCCTCATGCAGATTCGGATCGAACTTCTCGCCACGCGCGGGTACCTCGACGATTTTGTAGCGTTCGAACGTGGTCACAAGTTGGCGAAGGGTCATCTCCGCGCCGGTCTTGATCTGCTCGATCGTTCCGAGTCGATCGTCGAGAATCCGCTCAAGCGTGTCTTTGACCGCCAGTAAATCAAAGGCGAAATCGCGCATGGCGTAGTCGCGCGCATTGGCTAGCTCCTGCGCATGCCGACGCTGCATGTTTTGCTGCTCAGCCAGCGCGCGCAGGAGTTGGTCCTTCAACGAGGCAAGCTCCGCGGTCAGTGCCGCAGAATCTGCCTCCTGCGTTGACTCGGGCGCCAGCCTCTCAGTCTCCCCATCGGCAGGTTTCTTGATTGGGTCGGCAGGACCGGCGGACAACTCGCCTGATGATTCCTGCTGCCTGGATCTCTCGTCCGGATGAGTCATGTCAGTTTCGTTCACCATGTCAGGACCTCAAGGCTAGGTGGGTTGCAGCGGCTCGAATTCAAGGGCGCCGACACCGGGCGACTTTTCTCAAGCCTCATCAAGCTATACTCGAGAGCTTCACGAGACAAAAGACAATTGTTTGCAAAGCACCCATGGTTGTCGTCCGACTCAGCCGCGGGGGCGCCAAGGGCGCCCCGTTCTACAACATCGTCGTGGCCGATTCTCGGAACCGTCGGGATGGACGGTTTATCGAACGAATTGGCTTTTACAACCCGGTCGCCAAAGAAGGCACCGAAGAGCTTCGGATCGCCCAGGACCGCCTCGAGTACTGGGTAAGCCAGGGCGCTCAGCTTTCGGATACGGTCGCGCGCTTGGTCAAGCGTGCAAAGGCGAACGGCACGAAGAGCGGGTGAGCCGCCGCCGCATGAACCATCAATCGCAGCCGCGCTCGGCGGCTGCGCCGTCGCCGCGTAGGCAACACGCTGCAACCTCCGAGCGCTTCGGCTCGACACAGGGGCCGCGCACCGCTGCCGGAGAAGGCGGGATGTGGACCCCCGCCGAGCCTTCTCCTCAGGAAAAATTTGTCAAACTGGGTCGACTCGGGCGCCCGCATGGCGTCTCCGGGCTTCTACGCCTCTATCCGTTCTCCGATGGGGAAACGTTGCGTCTGGCCAAGGAACTGTGGGTCGCCGGGCAACGGCTCGCGGTCGAACACATCCGTGCCGCACACGACTGCTTTCTGATTAAGTTCGGAGGCATCGACTCCCCCGAGGCAGCACGAGCCCTGACTCATCGGCACGTTGGCGTTCCCCGCGCGGCGCTGCCCCCGCTCAAGCCTGGCGAGTTTTACTGGATCGATCTGATTGGGATGCGCTGCGTGAGTGCCACGCGCGACTTTGGCCTCGTACACGAGGTCTTCGAAGCCGGTGCACAGCCGATTTTGCGCGTGCGGGCGGATTCGGGAAGCGAAGAACTGATACCCTTTGTCGACGCCATCATTCTCGAAGTCGATGTGGCAAGGCGCCAGATCCGAGTCGACTGGGCTGGAGTCGACTGAGGTTCCCTCCTACGCCGTTGTCGCCGTCTACCCCGAAATCGTCGACACGGCGCTAGCGGCCGGTGTGGTTGGACGGGCCCGTTCGAGCAATCGCTGGCGGTTTCAGTCGATCTCGCTTCGAACCGAGGCGGAGCGCCTCGGCGTGCGTCTCGACACCCGTCCACGCGGCGGAGGGCCCGGAATGCTGCTCAGGCCCGATGTACTCGATGCCGCCATCGCTCGTGCAGAGCAGTGGCACGGGCGGCGCGCAAAGCGTGTCGTGTTGAGCGCCGATGGCGCGCCGCTCAAGCAAAAGACGGTCGAAACGCTCTCCCGCGAGCGAGCGCTCACCATCATCGCCGGTCGCTACGAAGGATTCGACGACCATTGGCTCAGGCATTGCGGCGCGGAACTCGTTTCAATTGGCGACTTCGTGCTCTCCGGCGGCGAGCTTGCGGCGGCGGTCTTGCTCGACGCGATCGTCCGGATTCTCCCCGGCGTGCTTGGGGATGCGGAATCAGCTGAGCTCGACTCCTTTTCGACCGGGTTGCTCGACTACCCGAACTTCGCGAGCGAGGGGGCAGAGCAGGCCGCCACAGCCTTGGAGCGGTTCTCTGGCAACCACTCGGCGATCGCCAGGTGGCGGCGCCTCCAGGCGCTCCTTCGCACGCTCGAGCGCCGACCCGACGTACTTGCGCAAGCCCGCCTGACAGCCGCAGATCGATGCGCCTTACGCGCTGCACTCGCGCGAGGCTCCGACTCGGTTTAGAATTTAGGCCTTTTCCACGCGCGAATGTGGGATGCAAGCAATCAAGCGCCCCGGCGTGTGGGGCCGCCGTTTGTCAGCATTCGTCAGCGTTTGCCAGCGACGCCGGCGGGTTGTGTAGCGGTGGCAAAGCGCCTCCGTCCGCAAGTTCCCCCGAGCCGCCACCCACCGCTTGCGCCGAAGTCCTCCAAACAGCCTCCAGTCGCAACTATGAATCCGATCATCGCCGAGCTCGAACGAGAAGAGATCGCCCGCCTAGGTAAAACCATTCCAGACTTCGGACCGGGCGACACGGTCGTCGTCAACGTCAACGTGGTCGAAGGCGACAAGAAACGAGTGCAGGCCTTCGAGGGCATCGTCATCGCGAAGCGCAACCGCGGGCTCAACAGCTCGTTCGTGGTGCGCAAGATTTCAAGTGGCGAGGGCGTCGAGCGAACGTTCCAGACCTATTCGCCCGCAATCGCGTCGATCATCGTCAAGCGAAAAGGCGACGTTCGACGCGCCAAGCTCTACTATTTGCGTGAACGCTCCGGAAAGTCGGCGCGCATCCGCGAAAAGCTCAACGCCGCGACCGAGTAATCGGCAGCATTCACCGGCCTCGCCGCAGCGCCATTACGAGCAGGCGTCTTGCCTGAGCCGCCAGTTGCCGCCGTCTCGCGGCGGCGGGTTTGTTTTTGCCCGTACTTGGCCTGTGGTCCGCGGCTCAGCCGCGTCTCTGAAGCGCGTTTTGGCCGTCGCATCTCGACCCGGTCCACTGGCTCAAGCAACAGGGGGCGAACGATTCTGATGCGGCTCGCTTACATTCGCGCTTATGCGCACGAGTCTCTACGATGCTTTGGGCGTGAGCCCCGGCGACTCAACGGCTGCGATCCGCCGTGCGCTGCGAGCGCTTCTTCGGCGATTTTGGTCACTGCCACGCGATGCGGCGGGCGATGTTGAGGAAGCGCTTCGCTTTGTCTCGCTTGCCTCGGCAATCCTAACCGAGGATCGACGCCGCGACTATTACGACGCACAACTCTCCCCCAGTCTCGGCGGCAGTACGTGGCGGCTGGCCACGATCAGCCCCCCGAAACCTCTCGGCCATGAACGAAGCAGCGCCCAAGGCGAGGGCTTTTGGTCGCTGCCTCATTCCTCGGTTGAGGTGCAAACAACCAAGAAACTGCCGAGCGTGGAAACCCTGGCCGAACACTTCCCCGACCACCGAAAGCAACCGCTCGGGTGGCTCGGCTTGTTGGCTCTCCTTGCCGTAGTGCTCGCTGGCCTTGCGGCCTCTCGATTGACAACCGTGATGCCGGGCGGGAATGCACCGTTTTGGAGCGTGGTTGTGCTTCTCGTTGCGCTTGCCGCGCTCGGCGGCGCCTGGATCGCAAAACCCTTGAAGCTGCGCGACTTGCGGTCAAACCTCTCCGATCTTGCGGTCACCAAGTGGCGTCGCGATGCCTCGGTGTTTGTTGGATTACCGCCCCCCGAACAGGATCCGGCATGGCTGTTTCGGCTGCGCGTGGCCGAACTGACGCGCAGTAACAACGGCTACCTTGCGCTTGCCGTGCCCGGGCGCCGAATGCTCGCACGTGCTTTTGACTACAGCCTCCTCGGGCTTGCGCTGCTCGGCATCCTGGCCCTCGTTGACGAACTTGCCCCGACTGGGCCCGTGGCGACCCTGACCGCCTGGTTGCGCTCACCGCTTCTCTTGCCTTCGGTCGTCGTCGTCTTAGGGATTCCGCTTGAAGCATGGTTCACAGCCCGGTTTCGGACGACCCCCGGCAAACGATTGCTTGGGCTTGTGGTCGTCTCGGGCGTCACGCACGTCGGTGCGCGAACGCATTCGGTCGCGCTCGCCTCGGCTCGAAGACGTGCTCGCGAGGTTGCTCTGCGCGGTCTCGCCCTGGGTTTTCTGCCGCTGACGCTTGTGTGTGTGTGGCGCTTTTGGCGCACGCTTGAAGACGACGAACCCTCCTGGGATGCCCTATCCGACACGGTCGTGCTGGTTCGTTCCTCAGCTTGGCTGCCGGCTGCGAGCGCGCTGTTGACCCTTGCTGCAACCAGTGCAATGGTGCTGAGCGCCTGGATCCGTTCGTTCGAAGCCGTTTCGCTGCCGACGCTTCAAGCGCATTGGTTTACGACCTCCGTGTCAGAAGAAGAGGTTCGCCCGGCCACGACGTCGATGCCCGGCGAGCCAAGCGCAGCCGCCTCGAAAACACGCGCGGCCACGGAGCCGCAGCCCCCCGACCAAGACGAAACCGCGGCGAAGGCATCGCCCGCCCGGCAAGCAAGCGGTGCGAAACGCGAGCCGGCGGCCGATCCTGTCCTCGCGCAGGTTGCGCGCGCCCAAAGTCGCCGCGAGCGCATCGAGCTCGCCCAAGCCGCATTTGCCGCAGCGCTGCGCGGTGAGCGAGACCTCAGCATGCTTGAATCGATCTGTCGTCGTTGGACGCAAGATCAGCCCGGCAGTGCCGAGGCGTGGCGCTGCTATGGCCTCGCACAGTACCGAAACGGCGCCGGCACCGCGGCCCTGCCCGCCCTTCGCAACGCGCTTCGTCTCGGCGCCCGCGACCCTGAGCTCGAACGCGCGATCCTCGATATCCTGCGCCCGCAATGAAAGAGGCGCTCCAGTGCAACGCAGCCCTCGCCCGAGGGCTCGGCGGCGCTTACTTGCGCTGCAACAGATAGGTGTAGGTCGAGCCTGCCTGCGACGACTCGAGTAGCGCGTTCCCGGTCTGCCGCGCAAAAGCTTCGAAATCGCGAACGCTTGCGGGATCGGTTGCCAGAACGCGCAACACCTCGCCCGACTTCATCTCGCTCAACGCCTTCTTGGCACGAAGAATCGGGAGCGGGCAGTTCAAACCGCGAGCGTCGACTTCCTTGGCAACTTCGATCTTCACGCGAGTTCCCTGACTCCGTTTAGCTGAATGACGAAGGGAAACGGCCTGCGAGTATATCGCCCAGCGACCGCTCCGTCTCGACGCGCCAGTCGTTCAGCTAGTCGAGATACTCAAATAGCGTCACGACTCGCCGGACCCCGGCTGTGCTCGCCGCCACTTCCGAGGCCGCCGCTGCTTCAGCGCGGCTGACCAGTCCCATCAAGAAAACGGTTCCGGCCTCGGTCACCACTTTGACGTGATTGGCCTGAAACCGGCCATCGGCCAAGAAGCGTGTCTTGATGAGCGCGGTCAGGCGTGCATCGTTGGCAACCGACCGCAACGATGCAAGCGGCCCCACCACGAGCTCGTTGTGCAGACGCACGATGTTCGGCGCAACCGCCCGCAGTTCCGCCTCAACCGCTTCCTTGACCGCTTGCGAAATGGCTTCGCCGCTTAGCAGCACGTGCCGATTGAAGCTCGTGACGTTCACATGCGCCTGATCGCCGAAACGGTTCTTGATACGAAACAGCGCGCGGGTTTCGATGGTTTGATCGTCGAGCATCGTGCCCGGCGTGCGCCGGTCTTCGGCCACGGCCACCGCGGTGAGCGCACCGCCCACCACAAGGGCCGCACAACCGCTCAGAGCGATCCCCATCACGGCAAGCACGACCCAAACGAGCAATCTTGGTTGCAGCGGTCTCACACACTCATCCTTTCGGCACTCGGCTGTTGGATTATTGCCGCCCTGACCGACTAGTGGCTTCGACCCGTGCGAGGCAACTCAGTTCGCGACCAGTTCGAAGGCGGCCTCGATCCATTCGTAACGACCGCTGCCCGCGCCGCGTACGACCACGTCGAAGCGGCACGGCGGAATATCGGAGTAGCCCGACAGATAGAGCTGCGCCGCGCGACTCAAGCGCCTTTGCTTCGCCCGATCGATGCTTGCCGCGGCCCCGCCGAAGCGGTCGTCCGAACGGTGCCGGACTTCGATAAACACGACGGTGTCACCATCGCGAGCGATCAGGTCGATCTCGCCGAAGCGGCAACGCCAGTTACGCTCGAGCAACCTCCAGCCGCGCGCGCTGACGAGCCGGGCCACCTCCTCCTCCGCCGCTGCACCGAGTTGCCCCGCCCGTTGTGCCACTGCTTGACTTCGAATCGCATCGCGCACGGTACGAATCGCGTGGGCTGGACGCGAATGCTTCCGGTCACTGACCCGAAGCAAGCGACGGCTCGATTGCCCGCGGCGGCGCCTTTGTCGAGTAGAGCCCCGCCACACGCCTACACTTTCAGGCCCATGCCCCGCCGAGCACTTTCCGCTGCCGAGCCTCCCACGCTGCCCGTCTTGGCTCCGGGATTGTATGTGGTGGCCACGCCGATCGGAAACCTCGGCGACATCACGCTGAGGGCGCTTGAGACGCTAGAGAGCGTTCACGCGATCGCCTGTGAAGACACGCGGGTGACCGCAAGGCTGCTTCGCGCGCTGGGGCTACCGAGCGTCGAGCTCATCTCGGTCCGCGAACACAACGAACGCGTCGCGGCTCGACACATCGTCGAGCGCATCGCGCGCGCTCAAGCCATCGCCTACCTGACCGACGCGGGCACCCCAGGCGTAAGCGATCCCGGCGCGGAACTTGTGCGCGCAGTGCGCGGCGCAGGTTTGCCTGTGGTACCGCTGCCGGGTCCCTCCGCGCTCACGGCTGCCCTGGCTGTCGCAGGGCTTGCAGATCCGACCTTTACGTTTTACGGCTTCGCCCCACGCAGCCCCTCGGCGCTTGCGAATTTCGTACGCGAGATCGTGGGCCGACGTGAGGCGTCGGTTTTTTTCGAGGCGCCGCACCGGCTGGCCACCACCCTCGATGCGCTTGCGCAAGCGCTGGCGGACGGACACCGTGAGCGCACGCTCTTCATCGGACGTGAACTCACCAAACACTTTGAGCAAACCTTGTGCCTGCACGCTGGCGAACTGCGCGACTGGCGCCGCCACTTGCCCGAACCGATTCGCGGCGAATGCGTACTGGTGCTCGCCGGCAATCGCGAAGCGGCAGAAGCGTCAGCCCCACACGACGAGCAGCTCGAGCGGCTTCTTGGAGCCCTCCTCGAGGAATTGCCGCCGAGTCGTGCGGCGCGCGTGGCCGCCCGTGCGACCGGCGCGCCGCGCGAACGCCTCTATGCGCTCGCCGAGGCCTTGCGCACACGACCCTTACGTTCGCGGAAAGCTTGAGCGCCCGGTGCGCGCGAACGACCGCGAGGCGCGCTGGTGCAAGCAACCAGCGCGGCTCGATACAATCGGAGCTTGGTCCTCGGGTCCGTCCGTAGGTCCGTCTTTTTCGACCCCTCTTTCTTGCGAGAGTCTGCGCGAAAGGAGTTTGCCCGACGCGCGCCGTCCATGACCGCCTTCGTCGAGTTGGCCGAGGTGAGCTTCGGCTATGAGCCTTCGCGCCCCGTTCTGTCAGGCATTTCGCTGACCGTGCCTCGCGGCAAACTGGTCGCGGTGATGGGCGGCTCCGGCTGCGGCAAGACAACCGTCCTGCGGCTCATCTGCGGTCAATATCGTCCGGACCGCGGCAGGGTGCTTGTCAACGGTGAGTCCGTGGCCGACATGTCGCGCGAGGCCCTTCGAGCCCACCGGCGTCGCCTCGGCATGCTGTTTCAGTTCGGAGCGCTGTTCACCGACATGAGCGTGTTCGACAACGTGGCCTTCCCGCTGCGTGAGCACACGAGGCTGCCCGAGCCCGTGATCCGCGACATCGTGCTCATGAAGCTCAACGCCGTGGGGCTGCGGGGCACCGCGCAGATGCGTCCGGCCGAGCTCTCCGGCGGCATGGCTCGGCGTGTCGCGCTCGCGCGCTCGATCGCGCTCGACCCGGAGCTTGTGCTTTACGACGAGCCCTTCGCCGGACTCGATCCGATTTCGCTCTCGGTGGTCGGACAACTCATCCGCAAGTTGAACGACGCACTGGGCATGACCTCGATTCTGGTCACGCACGATATCGTTGAGTCGCTCAAGATCGTCGATTACCTCTACTTCATCTCCGAGGGCCGCGTTGTGGCCGAAGGAACGCCGGAAGCAATCCGCGCTTCAACCGATCCGTTTGTGCGGCAGTTCGTCGATGGTGAAATCGATGGGCCGGTGCGCTTTCATTATCCCGCCCCGGCGCTCGAGACGCAGTTCTCAGTGCCTTCGCTCGGAGCGCCCGCCTGATGCCGTTGGCCACCCTCGCCCACGCCGCTGAGCGGCTCGGCGCCGCCTCCCGCCGAGCGATCGGCCGTCTCGGCTTTGCCGCGCGTTTTCTGGCTGCCATCCTAGCCCACAGCGCAACAGCACTCAAACGGCCTCGCCTGGTGATCCGGGAAATTTACTTCGGCGGCGTGCTCTCGCTCGTGATCGTTGGCGTGAGCGGAACCTTCATCGGGATGGTGCTCGCGCTTCAGGGCTATGAGACGCTTGTGCGCTTCGGCGCAAGCGAATCGATGGGCGTGCTGGTCGCCCTTTCGCTCGTGCGCGAGCTTGGACCCGTGGTCACCGGGCTGCTGTTTGCCAGCCGGGCCGGGTCAGCCATGACGGCCGAGATCGGGCTCATGAAAACCACCGAGCAACTCGCGGCCATGGAAGTGATGGCCGTCGATCCCCTCGCGCGCGTGGTCGCGCCGCGCTTCTGGGCCGGGGTGATCTCGATGCCGTTGCTTGCCGCGATCTTCTCGACCCTGGGTATCTACGGCGGTTACGTCGTCGCAGTGCCTCTGCTCGGCATCGATGCGGGCGCTTTCTGGAGCCAGATGCAGGCCGCTGTGGACTGGCGCTACGATGTGCTCAATGGCGTCATCAAGAGCATCGTGTTTGCCGTGGCGGTCTCCCTCATCGCGGTGTTCGAGGGCTACGACTGCAAGCCGACCGCCGAAGGCGTCTCCGCGGCCACGACCCGAACGGTCGTGACCTCGGCCATCGTGATCCTTGCGCTTGACTTTGTGCTCACCGTGTTCATGTTTCGCGGAGGTGCCTGATCGTGAGCCAACGCAGCATCGACCTCTGGGTCGGACTCTTCGTCGCGATGGGGCTCGCGGCGCTACTGTTTCTGGCCCTCAAAGTCGGCAATTTGCTCAAGTTCAACGACGAGGCACGGGGCTACCTCATCGAAGCACGCTTTGACAACATCGGCAACCTCAAAGTGCGCGCGCCAGTGCGAAGCGCCGGCGTGGTCGTCGGCCGCGTCGAATCGATCAGTCTCGACGACAAGACCTTCGAGGCCGTCGTGCGACTACGCATCGACCACCGCTACCAGTTCTCACGCGATACGATCGCGGCGATCTACACTTCGGGGCTGCTCGGCGAGCAATTCGTCGGGCTCGAACCGGGCGGCGACCCGGCCGTGCTCAAAGACGGCGAGCGCTTACGCAAGACGCAGTCGGCCATGCAACTCGAAAAGCTCGTCTCGCAGTTCCTGTTCAACAAAGCGCAGGAGGGTCCTTCCGCGGCAGCAACAGCACCTGCCGCAGGAGCCAAACCATGAGCCGTTTGCCCCTGATCGCCGCAGCGGCCGGCGCACTCCTGCTTGCCGGTTGCGCGTCGTTTCGCGCCGCTTCGCCGGGCGATCCGCTTGAGCCGATCAACCGCGGGCTTTACTCCTTCAACGCAACCTTCGATCACTATCTGTTCCGGCCAATCGCACGGGCCTATGACCACGTGACGCCAACCCCCGTCAAACAAGGCGTCGCAAACGTGTTTCAAAACATGGCCGATGCGCAGTCGGCGATCAACAGCGCGCTCCAAGGCAAGGGGAAAAAAGCCGGAGATGACCTCGGTCGCGTCCTGATCAACACCACCTTCGGCCTTGGCGGAATCTTCGACCACGCAAGCGCCCTGGGTCTCGAACGCGGCAATGAGGACTTCGGGCAAACCCTCGGTCACTGGGGCCTCGGCCCCGGTCCGTACCTCGTCTTGCCCTTCCTGGGTCCCACGACGCTCCGCGACCTCGGCGGACGCCTTGTCGATGGACCGCTTGATCCGCTTGGCTACCTGTCTCCCGTTTCGGCACGCAATGCGTTACAGGGCTTGCGCTTCGTCGATGCCCGCGTGCAGCTCTTCCCGTTCGATCAGCTGCTTGCCCAGGCTGCGCTGGACAAGTACACCTTCACGCGATCGGCGTATCTACAACGTCGCCAGAGTCTCGTGCTCGACGGGCGACGCGTTTCGGAGTAAGGCCGTTCAGATGTTTGCCCTCAGGTTTGGTCTCGTGCGTCCGCTGGTGATCGCCGCAGCCGTGCTCGCCACCGCACTCTCGGTTGCGATGCCCATGGCCCCGGATGAGCAGGTGCGACGCGTCTCGAGCGAAGTGACCGCAATCCTGCGCGCCGATCCGGGCATTCTCAACAACCCGGCCAAGTTGCGCGAATTGATCGAAAGCAAGCTGCTGCCCCACTTCAACTTCACCCGCATGACGCAGCTGGCCATGGGCCGCAATTGGGCGCGCGCCACGCCCGAGCAGCAAGCCACGCTCACGCGTGAATTTCAAACGCTGCTCGTGCGCACTTACTCGGGGGCGCTTGCCAACTTTCGCAATCAGCAAATCGAGGTTCGACCGGTCCGCGTTTCACCGAACGAAACCGAAGTCACGGTGCGTACGCTCGTGCTCCAGCCAAACGGCCAGTCGATCCCGATTGACTATGCACTGGAACGCCAGCCGGACGGCCGCTGGCAGGCCTATGATGTGACCGTGGGCGGCGTCAGCCTCGTCACCAACTACCGTGAGGAATTCAACACCGTCGTGCGAGACCAAGGGGTCGAGGCCCTGATCCGGCAACTTCAGCAGCGAAATCGCGGCTGACTGCGGCTCAAGGCACACACCGCCATGTCGATTCGACTCGAGGGTCCGCTCACGGTCGACACGGTGCCCGAACTTTGGGCGCGTCTGGCCGGCGATCCAAACGCTCCGTCATCAAGCCACAGCGCCCCGTTCATCGACGCCTCAGCCGTCACCGAGATCGATTCCGCGGGGCTAGCGTTTCTGACGGCACTGGCGCGCGTTCGTCGTGCACGGCTAATGTGCGTCCCGGAGAAAGCCCGCGCGCTTGCACGCACCTACGGTGTCCAGGCGCTGCTTCCCTAAAATCCGTTCAATCGTTCAACCCAGCCGCCAGAGCTGAGGGCGGCATCGCGTCCCAACCGCTTCTATGAGCTGCCTACCCGCGCTCGCGTTTGAGCGGGTGAGCAAGCGCTTCGGTTCCCTGGCTGCGCTCGACCAGGTCAGTTTTTCCGTCGAGCAGGGCGAATTTTTTGCCTTGCTCGGCCCGAACGGCGCCGGTAAAACCACGCTCATCTCAATCCTGGCAGGGCTCGTGCGGCCGAGCAGCGGCCGGGCTTTCGTGCTTGGCTGGGACGTCGTGCGCGAACCGCTCGAAGCGCGGGCCCGACTCGGCGTGGTGCCGCAGGAGCTCGTCTTTGATCCGTTTTTTACGGTGCGCGAAACGCTCGAACTGCAAGCGCGTTACTACGGCTTGCGCCCCTCGCGTGCGTGGATCGAGGAGCTGCTCGCCGAGCTCGGGCTCGAAGCCAAAGCCGACACGAATCTGCGTGCGCTCTCAGGCGGGCAAAAGCGCCGGGTCATGGTCGGACAGGCCCTTGTGCACAAGCCGCCCGTGATCGTGCTCGATGAGCCGACCGCCGGGGTCGATGTCGAGCTGCGCCAGGGGTTGTGGCGCTTTATCAAGCGGCTCAACGCCGAAGGGCATACGATCGTGCTGACCACCCACTACCTCGAAGAGGCCGAGTCACTGTGCACGCGCGTCGCGATGCTCAAGGCAGGCCGCGTGGTTGCCCTGGATGCCACCGAGCGACTGCTCAGGAACCTCGGCGGCATTCAGGTCGAAGTCGTGGCCGAGCGCGTGCCGGAATCGCTTGCCGGGCGGGCGATCGCGCAGGCCTCGGGAGCATTCGGCTTTACCTTGCCTGAGCCGGCCGCGCTCGAGCCGCTGCTCGCGGCATTTCGCGAAGCGGGCATCGCCGTGCGCGAACTGCGCGTCGGCGGGGCCGATCTAGAAACTGCCTTTTTGCGCCTGACCGGGCGCCACGCAACCCCGCACGCCCATGCCGCTTGAGCCCCCCTCGGCGCGCGTAAGCGCCGATGCCCCACCGGCTGCGCGACCAGACTTGGCGCAGCAACGGCGTCTTCGCGCGTTACACCTCGGAGCCGGCTTTCGTGCGCTTCTGGGCAAGGAGCTTCTGCGCTTCTGGAAGGTTGCGATCCAGACGATTGTCGCGCCCGTGGTCACGACGCTGCTCTACCTGCTCATCTTTGCCCACGTGCTGGCCGAACACGTGCGCGTTTACGACGGGCGCGTGAGCTACACGGGCTTTCTCGTGCCCGGACTCATCATGATGAGCGTGCTGCAAAATGCTTTTGCCAACAGCTCCTCTTCGCTGATCCAATCGAAGATCATGCGCAACGTGATCTTCATCCTACTGCCGCCGCTGACCACCCTCGAGCTGTTTCTCGCCTATGTGCTTGCCTCGGTGGTGCGCGGTTTGGTGGTCGGACTGGGCGTCTGGCTGGCGACGCTGCCGCTTGTGCCCGGAGCCGAACTCCTGCCGCGCGAGCCGCTGTGGGCGAGCGTGTTCGCGCTCCTTGGCAGCTTTGCGCTTGGCACGCTCGGTCTCATCGCCGGACTCTGGAGCGAGAAGTTCGATCACCTGGCGGCCTTCCAAAACTTTCTGATCGTACCGCTGACGTTTTTGGCCGGGGTGTTTTATTCGATTCACTCGCTGCCGCCGTTCTGGCAAGCGCTGTCCCAAGCCAACCCGTTTTTCTTCATGATCGATGGCTTTCGCTATGGCTTCTTTGGCGTGGCTGACGGTTCGCCTTGGCGGGCGCTCGCGGTCACGCTCGGCTTTGCGGGCCTGCTCGCCGCCACCGCGCTGGCGATGCTCGCAAGCGGTTACAAATTGCGCTCATGAGTCTGCCCACCCCCGAACAAGTCCGAAGCTACATCGCCCAAGCACTGCCGTGCGAGCACCTCGAGGTCACCGGCGACGGGCAGCATTTCTACGCCACGATCGTGAGTTCGGCCTTTGAGGGTTTGCCGCTCGTGCGCCGTCAGCAGCGCGTCTACGCGGCGCTTGGCGCGCGCATGGGCACCGAGATCCACGCGCTGTCGATGAGCACGCTCACGCCGCAGGAATGGAAGGCGCGCGGTGGATAAGTTCGCGATTACGGGTAACGGCCCGCTACGCGGCGCGGTACGCATCTCCGGAGCGAAAAACGCCGCGTTGCCGATGTTGTGTGCGGCGCTTTTGACACGCGAGCCGGTCACGCTCACCAACGTGCCGCAGCTCAACGACACGCGCACGATGGTGCGACTGCTCAACCAGATGGGCGTGCAGGCCGCACGCACCGAAACGCACCGCATCGAAATTGACGCGTCCACACTGACCCACCCCCTTGCGCCGTACGAGCTGGTGAAGACCATGCGCGCCTCGGTGCTCGTGCTTGGGCCGCTGCTTGCTCGCCTCGGCGAGGCCCGCGTGTCGCTGCCCGGCGGCTGTGCGATCGGCGAGCGACCGGTCGACCAGCACCTCAAGGGCCTCGAGGCGATGGGTGCCACCATCTCGATCGAGGGCGGCTACATCCACGCTCGGGCACCGGCCGGTGCCCGCCTTCGCGGCGCGCGCATCGTATTCGACCGGGTCACCGTGGGTGGCACCGAGAACCTGCTCATGGCGGCAACGTTGGCCGACGGCACCACGGTGATCGAAAACGCCGCCCGCGAGCCCGAAATCGTCGATCTGGCCAATTGCCTGACGGCCATGGGTGCGCGCATCCGCGGAGCGGGCACACCGACGATGGTTGTCGAGGGTGTCAGCGCGTTGCATGGCACAACGCACCGCGTGATGCCCGATCGCATCGAAGCCGGAACCTTCGCCTGCGCCGTGGCCGCCGCAGGCGGTGAGATCACGCTGCTTGATGCGCCGGTCGCCTGCATGGACGCCGTGCTCAAAAAGCTCGCCGAAGCCGGCTGTTCGATCCACGAGCAGCGCAGCGCCCACGGCGGCACCCAGCTCACCATCTCGCGGCGGGGCGGCCTCAAGGCGGTCGATGTGCAGACCGCCCCCTACCCCGCCTTTCCGACCGACATGCAGGCCCAGATGATGGCCACCAACGTGGTGGCCGAGGGCACCGCGGTCATGACCGAAACCGTGTTTGAAAACCGCATGATGCACGTGGCCGAGCTGCGCCGGCTCGGCGCCGATATCACCCTCTCCGGCAACACGGCCGTGGTCCGCGGCGTCGCGCGGCTCACCGGCGCGCATGTCATGGCCACCGATCTGCGGGCCTCCGCCTGCCTTGTGATTGCCGGCCTGTGCGCCGAGGGTGAAACGCTCATCGACCGCATCTATCACCTCGATCGAGGCTACGAGCACATCGAAGACAAGCTGATCGGTCTGGGCGCTCAGATCCGGAGAATCACAACGTGATCACGCTGGCGCTGTCGAAGGGACGCATCCTCGAGGAAACGCGCCCGCTCCTGGCCGCAGCAGGCATTGACTTGCTCGAAGACCCCGAGCGATCGCGCAAACTCATTCTCGAGACCACGCAACCTGGCGTGCGCATCCTGCTCGTGCGAGCCGCGGATGTGCCGACCTACGTTCGCTTGGGCGGTGCCGACCTCGGCGTCGCAGGCAAAGATGTGCTTCTGGAAACAGACCTCGACGGGCTTTACGAGCCGCTTGACCTCGGTATCGCATCCTGCCGTCTCGTTGTGGCCGTCCCCGAAGAGACCGATTACGCGCGGCTCATCGAGCGCGGTCAACGGCTACGCGTGGCCACCAAATACGTGCAGAGCGCGCGCCGGCACTTCACGGAAAAAGGCGTGCACGTCGATGCGATCAAGCTCTACGGCTCGATGGAGCTCGCCCCACTGGTGGGCATGGCCGATGCGATCGTTGACATCGTCTCAACCGGCAGCACGCTGCGGGCCAATCGGCTGCGCGAGGTGGAGCTCATTGCGCCGATCAGCGCGCGGCTCATCGTCCACCAGGCCGCGCTCAAACTCAAGCGTGCGACCATTCTGCCGATCATCGAAGCGCTCGCCGCGCATGCACATCGCCGATGAAACGCTTGTCGACCTCTGAGCCCCACTTCTGGCGCCTCCTTCAGGAGGCAACACAGCACGTCGCCGCTCTGGATCCGCAGATCGATGCCGCCGTGGCCGAAATCATCGAAGCCGTGCGCACGCGCGGCGATCGCGCACTGCTTGACTACACGGCGCGCTTTGATCGCGTGCACGCCGCCTCGGTGGCCGAGCTCGAGATTGCGCGCGACGAGCTAGAAGCCGCGTACGCGGCCTTGCCCGCAACGCTTGCCGAGGC
The DNA here is from genome assembly GCA_025056355.1 of Casimicrobiaceae bacterium. GTDB lineage: Bacteria > Pseudomonadota > Gammaproteobacteria > Burkholderiales > Casimicrobiaceae > Casimicrobium. Next base: position 40,156 of record JANWWI010000002.1, read on the forward strand.
GCTCGGACTCGCGCGCGAGCGCATCGAGGCCTACCACCGGCGACAACTGCCAAGCGCGTGGCGCATCCGCGAGGCCGATGGCACCGAACTTGGAGTCCAAATCACCCCGCTCGATCGCGTCGGACTCTACGTCCCCGGCGGACGGGCCGCGTATCCATCCTCGGTGCTCATGAACGCGGTGCCAGCGAAGGTCGCAGGTGTTGCTGAAATCATCATGGTCGTGCCGACGCCGGATGGGGCGCGCAACCACAGCGTGCTTGCCGCGGCCTATCTGGCCGGGGTCGATCGCGTCTTTACGGTCGGCGGGGCGCAAGCCATTGCGGCTCTCGCTTACGGTACCGAAACGATCCCGCCCGTCGACAAGATCGTCGGCCCCGGAAACGCCTACGTGGCCGCGGCCAAGCGCCGAGTCTTCGGCACGGTCGGCATCGACATGATCGCCGGGCCCTCGGAAATCCTGGTGCTTGCCGATGAGAGCGCGCGCATCGACTGGGTGACGATGGATCTTTTCTCGCAAGCCGAGCACGATGAGCTCGCGCAGGCGATCCTTGTCAGTCCGAGCCGCGCGCTCATCGAGGCGGTGCTCGAGGCGATCGAGCGGCTCCTGCCCGATCAGCCGCGGCGGGCCACGATCGCGGCCTCGCTCGCGCAGCGCGGCTTGGCCATCGAGACGCGCAGCCTCGAGGAAGCCTGCGCCGTGGCCAACGCGATCGCTCCCGAGCACCTCGAGCTCGCCGTGGCCGATCCCGAGGCGCTTCTGCCTCAGATCCGACATGCCGGGGCGATCTTTCTCGGGCATGCCTCGAGCGAGGCGCTCGGCGACTACGTGGCGGGGACCAATCACGTGCTGCCGACTTCGCGCGCCGCGCGCTACGCCTCGCCGCTCGGCGTCTACGACTTTCAAAAGCGCACGAGCATCCTGCGCGTCTCGCCCGAAGGCGCTCGCCGTTTGGGACGCGCCGCAGCCGTGCTTGCTCAAGCCGAAGGGCTGCCCGCCCATGCCCGCGCGGCCGAACTGCGCGTCGAGGATGAGGCATGAGTGAGGCCGCAGGTAGCCTGCCCTCACGCGAGCTGCGCGAAAGGGTTGAGCGCACGCTTCGGCCGGTGCTGGCCGAGCTTGCGCCTTACCCCGTCTCGCCACCGTGGCCAGGCATCAAGCTCGAGCTCATGGAGAACAACCTGCTCGACCCCGTGCATCGCACGCCCGAGCTGCTTGCCCTGCGCGCACGCCTTGCCGAGCGAATTTCCCACGCGGCATTCAACCGCTACCCGGATCCCCAAGCGCCGCGGCTCAAAGCGCTTCTGCGTGAGCGCTTCAAGATCGATCCGGCCTGGGAAATTCTGCTCGGCAACGGCTCGGATGAGATCATCGAGCTCATCACCCGTGCCACGGCGGCCTGCGGCGGCACGGTCCTGGCCCCTGAGCCGACTTTTTCCGTGTTTCGCCATGCGGCGCTCGCCTGCGGTGCGCGCTTTGTTGGCGTGAGTCTGCGGCCGGACTTCTCGCTCGACGAACAAGCCCTTCTGGCAGCCGTCGAACGCGAAGAGCCCGAGCTCATTTGGCTTGTCTATCCGAACAACCCGACCGGCAACCTCTACGCCCGCGACGCCATCGAGCGCGTCATCGCCGCAGCGCCAGGGCTCGTGGTGATTGATGAGGCCTACGAAGCCTTTTCCGGCGGGGCGAGTTTCCTGCCCGAGCTTGCGCGCTACCCGCAGCTTCTGGTCATGCGCACCCTCTCGAAGATCGGGCTGGCCGGCGTGCGGCTCGGCTACCTGATCGGCCGTGGCGAGTGGCTCAACGCGATCGACAAGCTGCGCGGGCCGTTCAACGTGAGCGTACTTGCACAGACGGCTGGCGAAGTCTTGCTCGAGGCTCATGCGCTGCTTGAAGAGCAGGCTCGCACGATCATCATGAGCCGCGAGCGGCTCACCGCGGCACTTGCCGAGCTGCCCGGCGTCATCCCGTTTCCGTCGCACGCGAACTTCGTACTGGCCCGTTTTCCGGACTCACCGAAGGTGTTTGAAGCGCTCAAAGCGCGCGGCATCCTGGTGCGAGACCTGTCGCGTTCGCATCCGCTCATGCACAATACCTTGCGCCTGTCGATCGGCACTCCCGAGGAAATCGAAGCCCTGATCGGCGCGCTGCGCGAGATCCTCACGCCATGACTGCACGAACCGCTCGTATCCACCGTACGACTAAGGAAACCGACATCACGGTCGAGCTGACACTCGATGGCGCGGGCAACGCACGCGTGCATACGGGCATCGGCTTTTTCGATCACATGCTCGAACAGCTGGCACGGCACAGCGGCTTCGACCTCCTCGTCGAGGCCAAAGGAGATCTACACATCGACGGTCATCACACCGTCGAAGACGTGGGCATCACGCTCGGGATGGCTTTTGCGCAGGCGGTTGGCGACAAGGCGGGGCTGACGCGCTTCGGGCACGCCTACGTGCCCCTCGATGAGGCGCTCTCGCGTGCGGTGGTCGATTTGTCGGGCCGGCCCGGGCTTGAATTTCACGTATCCTTCACTGCGGCCCGGATCGGTGAGTTCGACACGCAGCTGGCGCATGAATTTTTCCAAGGGTTCGTGAACCACGCGCGCGTGACGCTGCACATCGATAGCCTGCGAGGAAAAAACGCTCACCACCAGTGTGAGACGGCGTTTAAGGCTGTCGCCCGTGCGCTCGCGATGGCCGTTGCGTTCGACCCGCGCACGCGCGGCGCCGTGGCCTCAACCAAAGGTGTGCTCTAGCGCCGCCATCCCAGCATTTGCGCGCTTCCGAAGCAAGATGTCGACCGTGGCCATAGTCGACTACGGCATGGGTAACCTGCGTTCCCTCGCCAAGGCGCTTGCGCACGTCGCGCCGAAACAGCGTGTGCTGATCACCCAAGCGGCCGCTGACATCGAGGCGGCCGATCGCGTGGTTTTGCCCGGTCAAGCCGCGATGCCTGAGAGCATGGCCGCGCTGGAAGGCTCGGGCTTGCGCAGTGCCGTCGAGCGCGCGGCGCGCGACCGGCCGTTTTTCGGCGTCTGCCTCGGCATGCAGATGCTGCTCGAGCACAGCGAAGAAGGCGACGTCCCCGCGCTCGGTCTGATTGCGGGGCGTGTGCGGCGCTTCCCGCACGAGCACCGCGACGCGGCGGGAGGCGCACTCAAGGTACCGCACATGGGCTGGAACTGCGTCCGGCAGCGTTTCGATCATCCCCTCTGGCATGGCGTGCCGGATCGGAGCTGGTTTTACTTTGCGCACAGCTACTACTGTGCGCCGAGCGACGCAGACCTTGTGGCGGGCGAATCCTCCTACCCTTGGCCCTTCCCGGCAGCCCTCGCGCGAGCGAACATCTTTGCGGTACAGTTCCACCCGGAAAAAAGTGCCGAAGCGGGCCTTCGTGTGCTCTACAACTTCCTTCACTGGGATGGTCGCGCCTAATCGTCATTGGCTGCTCTCGACCTGATTCCCCCTATGCTGGTCATTCCCGCCATCGATCTCAAAGACGGTCGCTGTGTGCGCTTGCGCCAAGGCGACATGAACCAAACCACGGTCTTTTCGGAAGACCCTGCCGCCATGGCACGACACTGGGTCGACCAAGGCGCCAAGCGGCTGCACTTAGTCGATTTGAACGGTGCGGTGGCCGGACGTCCGGTCAATGAAAGCGCCATCAAGGAAATCCTCGCCGAAGTCGGCGAGGAGATCGAAATCCAGCTCGGCGGCGGCATTCGCACGCTCGAGATCATCGAGCGCTATCTCGATGATGGCGTCAATTACGTCATCATCGGTACGGCGGCCGTCAAAAACCCGGGCTTCCTGCACGATGCGTGCAACGCCTTCCCGGGCCATGTGCTTGTCGGGCTCGATGCCAAAGACGGCAAGATCGCCACCGACGGCTGGAGCAAGCTCACCGGTCACGATGCGCTCGACCTTGGACGGCGGTTCGAGGACTATGGCATCGAAGGCATCATCTACACCGACATCGGCCGCGACGGCATGGGCACGGGCTTGAACATCGAGGCCACCGTGCGGCTTGCAAGCCCGCTTCGCGTGCCGGTCTACGCCTCCGGCGGGGTACGGACCGTCGACGATGTGGCCGCGCTCAAGCCCTACGAAAGCGAAGGCATCGCCGGGGTGATTTGCGGGCGCGCCCTCTACGAAGGCACCCTCGACTTCAAAGCCGCGGTGGCGGCACTTGCCTGAGCGCGCCCAGCTGGCCTGCTTGCCGTGCTTGCCAAACGCATCATTCCCTGCCTCGACATCAAGGACGGGCGGGTTGTCAAGGGCGTGAACTTCGTTGGCCTTCGCGATGCCGGCGACCCGGTCGAAGTGGCCAGGCGCTACAACGATGAAGGGGCCGATGAGCTTTGCTTTCTCGACATCACGGCCAGTGTCGAGGCGCGCAGCCTGCTTTTTGAGCTGATCGAGCGCGTGAGCGATCAGGTCTTCATTCCGCTCACGGTGGGCGGCGGTGTGCGCACGCTCGAGGACATTCGGGCGCTTCTGAACGCAGGCGCCGACAAGGTGAGCATCAACACGGCGGGCGTGCGCGACCCGAGCCTCTTTGACCGCGCCGCGCGGCACTTCGGCGCCCAATGCGTGGTGGCGGCCATCGATGCCAAGGCCACCGCTCCAGGGCGATTTGAAGTTTTCATCCACGGCGGGCGCACACCGACCGGCCTGGACGCCGTGGCCTGGGCGCGCGAGGTTGAAGCGCGCGGCGCCGGCGAAATCCTGCTCACCAGCATGGACCGTGACGGCGCCAAAACCGGCTACGACCTTGCGCTGACCCGCGCAGTGGTCGAGGCCGTCTCCATTCCGGTGATCGCCTCCGGCGGTGTGGGCACTCTCACCCATCTGGTCGAGGGCATCACGCTCGGTGGCGCCGATGCGGTGCTTGCGGCCTCGATCTTTCACTACGGCGAGCACACGATCGCCGAGGCAAAGGCCGCCCTCGCGGCCGCCGGGGTGCCGGTGCGCCTTTCGACCGCCGCAAACCCCGGCGAGGGTCACGCGGCCGACCTTTTCAACCGATCCATCGTACGCCCTGGTTGACACGATCTCCGCGTTACACGAAGATCGTGTGCTCGTCTAACCAAAAAGCCGTTTTCCCGACCTCGCTCTCACGGGCGTCCTCGCCGCGGTCGTCTCTGTCATGAGCAACGTCACCTTCACCGTTGATGAAAACACGCTGCGTCGGGCGCGCATCCTTGCGCTTGAACGCGGCACGAGCGTGAATGCCATGGTGCGCGAATTCCTCGAGCGCACGGTCAACGAAGCCGACCAAGCATCGAGTCGCGCGCAGCGCTTCGCGGCACTCGTTGCAAGCGCAAGCATCGGCCCCACCGAGGAGGGCGCGCGCTGGGACGGGCGGGAAGCGCTCTACCGCAGCGAGCGGCGCTACGCGGCGATCGAACCCTCTGCGCCAACGACCATTCAGGAGCCCAAGCCCGTCGATGGCCGGGGCAGCGCTCACGCGCCGACCTGAACCCGTAGCGCCGGTCGCCGCAGCTTTCGCTTGAGCGCGTTTCTCGACACAAACATCCTCGTCTACTGCTTCGACGCCCGCGAGGCGGACAAGCAAGCGCGTGCGAGCGCGCTCGTCGAGCGCTTACTGGCGGGCGACGAACCGGTCTGGATCTCAACCCAGGTGGCGATCGAGTTTTTGCATTGGAGTCGACGCTCGGGCGCCGATATGCTTGCCCGCGAGCGTCGGCGCGAGGCGCTCACGCTCTTTCGCTGCCAGGCCACAACCCTCGACACCGTGCAGGCCGCTTGGCTCCTCGCGGCGCGTGAGCAGCTTGCCTGGTTCGATGCCCTCATCGTGCAGGCGGCGTTGGAAGCCCGCGCCGCAACGCTCTACAGCGAAGAACTCGCGCACGGGCGGCGTTACGGCGCGCTTGAGGTACGAAACCCGTTCCTCGGCTGAATCAGAACCCGCCCAAGCGCAAGGGCGCTCCCTGTTCAGGGCTTCGAGACGAACCGTTCGAGAAGTGCACTCGCTGCCGAAGTGAGCGCCTCGGGCTCGATCCGATCGAGCCGAAGCGCCGTCCCGCGATCGAGGTGCGGATAGTTGTTGGAGATCGTCCGCCTATAGAGCGGGTCGTAGTGCTCGGTCATGAGCGAAGCGAAGAGCCGATCGACCTCTCCGGCCTCGGCAAGCGCGCGCCAACGCGCGAGCCGCTCGCCACCCACGAGGGCCTTGAGCGGCGCGAGCCGCTCGACGAGGCCGACCGGATCGGCCGCAAGGTGTGGGTACTCGGCGCGGATGTGCGCCACGCGCGCTTCGAGTGGCGCTTCGAGCCAGACGGTCTCGCCCGTCTGCATCGCAGCGCGCAGCGCCTCGGGCATCTGCACGAGGCCGATCTTTTTGCTCTCGCTTTCGACGAAGACCGGCCGGGCGGGATCGAGCCGACGCAGGGCATCCCAAAGCAGCGAATCGAAGCGTTTTTGGCTCGGCTGGGGCTCGGCCGTGGCGCCCAAGAGCGACCCACGGTGACGTGCCAGCCCCTCCAGATCGATGACCTGCGCCCCGGTGCGGGCGAGCGCCGCCAAAAGCGCCGTCTTCCCGCAACCGGTGAGACCACACACCGTCACGAAGCGAAAACGCGCAGGCCAGGCCTCGAGATCCGCATTCACGCGCCGACGGTAGGCCTTGTAGCCGCCTTCGAGCTGCACGGCGGGAAAGCCGATCTCGCGCAGCATGTGGGTCGTGAAGCCCGAGCGCTTGCCGCCGCGCCAGCAGTAGATGAGCGGTGCCCAGTCGCGCGGTTTGTCGTGAAAGTGCTTTTCGATCAGCTCGGCGATATTGCGCGCGGCCAAGGCCGCCCCGCGGCGCCGCGCCTCGAAGGAGGAAACCTGCCGATCGATCGTGCCCACGAGGGCGCGCTCCTCATCATCGAGGATCGGATAGTTGACCGCCCCGGGGATAAAGTCCTCGGCATATTCGCCGGGTGAGCGCACATCGACGATCTCGGTGCGGTCGAGAAAGGCCTCAAGGGCATCGACCGACACGCGCGGCGCGCTCATCGCGTGTTCAAGAGCCGACGCAGCGTCGGCCAGACCGTCTCCAGCATGAGCGGTTGCGCTGCCGCAGTCGGATGGATTCGATCGGGCTGGAAGTAGCGAAAGTCGGTGCCGAGCCGCTCGAGGAAGAAGGGTACAAGCTCGCTGCCGGTGGCGCGCGCAGCCTCCCGGAACGTGCGTTCGAAGGCGGCCGTGTAGCTTGGCCCGTAATTGGGGGGCAGCCGCATGCCGAGGATCACAACACGCGCGCCGGCCTCACGCCCCAGGCGGGCCATTCTCTCGAGATTGGCGCGGATCGTCTCCGGCGGTGCGCCGCGCAAGCCGTCGTTGCCACCGAGCTCAATCACCAGAATGCTCGGCCGATGCTCGCGCAAAAGTGCCGGCAGGCGACTCAGCCCGCCAGCGGTGGTCTCGCCGCTCACGCTTGCATTGACGACCCGGGCGGAAACTTTTTCGCTTGCAAGCTTTCTCTCAAGCAGTTCCACCCATCCCTCCCCGCGGGAAAGTCCGTATCCTGCGCTCAGGGAATCCCCCAAGATCAGGAGGGTTGCGCCGCTGGCTGCGCAAGCTCCCGCCAAGCCAAGCAGGAGTGCCAGAACCGCATGGCGCCACCACCGAAGCCCGTAGGAAACAATCACGTGCGTCCGCATCATTTGCCCCTTGTTGATTCTAGGTTTGGCTTTCCTTCTGCCCACATGCGTTCAAGCGCTGAGCATCCGGCCTGCACGCCCCCTTCGACTCACCTGCCACCGGTAAGCTCCCCTGCGGCCATCGAGGCCCAGGGGCTCACCCGCATCGTGCGGCTTGGCGAGCGTTCGCTGACGATCCTCGAGGATGTGTCGCTCACCGTGGCCGCCGGTGCAACCCAGGCGATCGTGGGTGCCTCCGGCTCCGGGAAAACCACGCTGCTTGGGCTGCTGGCGGGGCTGGATCGCCCCGATGCGGGCATGGTGCGCTGGTTCGGTGAGCCCGTCAGCCAGCTCTCCGAAGATGAAATCGCGCGCCGCCGGCAGGGTACGGTCGGTTTTGTCTTTCAGTCGTTTCAGCTTCTGCCGGCGCTAACCGCGCTGGAAAACGTGATGCTTCCGCTTGACTTGGCTGGCGCCTCCGATGCACGGGCGCGAGCTGTTGCTTGGCTTGAGCGGGTCGGGCTCGGGGCAAGGCTCGATCATCTGCCACGGCAGCTCTCCGGCGGCGAGCAGCAACGGGTGGCCATCGCGCGAGCCTTCGTGGCCGAACCGAAGATCGTCTTCGCCGATGAGCCGACCGGCAACCTCGACACCGACACCGGACACGATATTGCTGAGCTGATGTTTCGCCTGAACCGCGAGCAAGGCACCACCCTGGTCTTGGTCACCCATGATCTGGAGCTGGCGCGCCGCTGCGATGCGCTGCTGCGGCTTGCGCGCGGGCGGATCAGCCGCGAGGCGGCGGCATGAACGCGGCCCTCATCTTCGCTTTTGTACGCCGGGAGCTACGCACCGCCGAGGCGCGCATCCTCGTGCTCGCAATCGCCTTGGCGGTGGCAAGCGTGGGCGCCGTGGGGCTTTTTGCCGAGCGGGTCAAGGCCGCATTCGCCCAGCAGGCCAATGTGCTGCTCGGTGCCGATGCGATGATTGCAGGCGATCGGCCCCTGCCGGCGAGCTTCCTCGAGACCGCGCGGGCTTACGGGCTCGCCACGACCGAATCGATCCGCTTCGGCAGCATGGTGGCACGCGCCCGTGCCGACGGGGCCGAAAGCCCAACGGCGGTGCTGGTCGATGTAAAGGCGGTGGCAGCGCCCTATCCCCTTCGCGGCTCAATCGAGCTTCGCGAGGCATCGAACGACCCGCAGCGCCGTGGCGCCCGGGTGCCCACGACCGAGCTGCCTCGCCCCGGGGAAGTTTTTATCGATGAGCGGCTTGCCGAGCGGCTCAAACTGCGCGAGGGCGACACGCTCGAACTCGGGCGCATCCGCCCGCGCGTGGCTCGGGTGTTCGTGGAAGAGCCGGAAGTGGCCGGCAACTTCCTCTCCTCCGCCCCGAAGCTGCTCATGCACCGTGACGATCTGGCCGCGGCCGATTTGCTTGGGCCGGGCAGTCGGGCAAGCTACCGGCTCCATGTGGCCGGAGCCCGCAGCGCAGCCTTCGAAGCGGAGATCAAGCCGCGGCTCGGGCCCGGCCAGCGCCTGGAGACGGTGCGCGAGCTTCGCCCCGAGGTGCGCTCGACGCTGGTTCGCGCCGAGCAGTTTTTGGGGCTGAGCGCTTCCTTTGCCGTGTTTCTGGCAGTGGTGGCCATTGTGCTTGCGCTTCGCCGCTATCTGAAGCGTGAGCTCGACACGGCTGCGCTGTTTCGCACCTTCGGCGCAACAGGCCGCACACTGCTTGCGCACTTTTCTCTGCAATTGCTGCTGCTGGCCACCCTGGCCTCGCTGCTGGGGCTTTTCCTTGCCTGGCTTGCGCAGGCCGCGCTTGCCGAGGCCGTGGAGGGCTTTTTCGCCTCGCCCTTGCCGGCGGCCAGTACGGCGCCGCTGCTACGCGCCTTTGGGATCGGGCTTGTGCTTCTTTTAGGCTTTGGTCTGCCGCCGCTCGTTGCGCTTTCGGCCACACCACCGCTTCGCGCGTTACGCCGGGAGCTTCCCGCCCCTTCAGGGCGAAGCGTTTTTGCCGTGGCGGCAGGCGCTGCCGCGATCCTCGCGGTGGTGGCCCTCCAAGCCCAGGATGCAACCACGGGGCTTGTGTTTACGGCCGCGCTGGTGGCGCTCGTGGCGGCAGCCAGTGTGCTCGCCTTTGCGCTTTTGTGGCTGGTGCGTCAGGCCCTGACCGCCTTGGTCGAGGCAAGCGGCCGGCTTCGCCATGTACGGTTGGGACTGGCGAACCTTGAACGCCGACGGCTTTCGACCACCCTTCAGATCGCCTGCCTGGGCCTTGGGGTGATGACCCTGATCACCGTGGGCTTCGTGCGGACGGATCTGTTTGCCGCGTGGCAGCGCTCACTGCCGCCGGATGCGCCCAACCGCTTTTTGATCAACATCCAAAGCGATCAGATCGAGCCGCTTCGGGCGCTGCTTGCCGCACGCGGCCAGCAAGCCCGCTTCTATCCGATGGTGCGGGCCCGCCTGATCGCCATCAACGGCCGCCCGGTTTCGGCCAAGGACTATGCGGATGAGCGCGCCAAGCGGCTGATCGACCGTGAGTTCAATCTCTCAACGAGCCCAACGCTGCCACCCGGAAACCAAATCGTGGCCGGGCGATACCTGAACCCGGCCGGCCGCGGCGAGATGTCGCTTGAAGACGGGATCGCAAAAACCTTGGGCGTTGCACTCGGGGATCGGGTCACCTTCGATGCGGCAAGTGCGCAGTTCACCCTCGAGGTGAGCAGCTTGCGTCGGGTCGATTGGGACAGCTTCCGGGTGAATTTCTTCGCGCTCGTGCCCGAACCCGAGCTGGCCGAATTGCCCAAGAGCTACATCACCGCTTTTCATCTTCCCGCCGAGGATGTCAAGACCCTCGGTGACATCGTGGCCATTGCGCCCAACGTGCTTGCCGTCGATGTGTCGGAGGTGATGGGCCGTGTGCGCGCGATCGTCGAACAGGCCGCACGGGCGCTTGAGTTTGTCTTCGGCTTTACGCTGCTCGCGGGCCTGCTGACCCTCTACACGGCGGTGGTGGCCACCCAGGATGAGCGCCGCTACGACACCGCGGTCATGCGAAGCTTCGGCGGTTCGCGCGATCAGGTGCGCCGCACGATGCTGGTGGAGTTCTCGACCTTGGGCTTTACTGCAGGCCTTCTGGGGGTGATCGGGGCGATCGGGCTTACCTGGGCACTTGCCACCCGGGCGCTCAACATCGAATTCGTCGCCTCGCCGGGGGTCTGGTTGAGCGGTTTTGTGCTTGCGGGGCTGCTCACGCTCGCCGCGGGTTGGCTCGGCACCCGAGGCGTGCTCGATACACCGCCCTGGCGGGTGCTGCGCGAAAACGCATGAACGTTGCCACGCTTCGCGCGCGTCTTGCCCGGCCAACCCCACCCCTCGCGTCCCCCGCGGGCGATCAAAGTCCTGCCGAGCATCCGGGGGCGCTTGCCCGGCTCGGTCGGCCCCCGTCTCCCGCAGCCGTGCTGATGCTTCTGGCCGTGCACGCCGATGCGGATCTGCGCCTGGTGCTCACGCAGCGCAGCGCCGCACTTTCCGAGCATGCGGGCCAGATCAGTCTGCCCGGGGGACGCATCGAGGCAACCGATGACAGCGCTCGCGCGGCGGCGCTGCGCGAAGCACACGAAGAAATCGGCGCCAAGGTTGAGGCGATCGAACTCCTGGCTGAGCTGCCGCGCTACAACACGGCAACGGGCTATGAGATCACGCCGATTGTTGCGCTGACGCCACCGCAAGTGTGGCGCGTCGACGAAAGCGAAGTCGTCGATGTGTTTGAAGTGCCGCTTTCTCACCTACTCGACACGCGCCGCTGGCGACGCGATCATTTGCTCGTCAACGGCCGCGAGCGGCATTATTGGGCCGTGCCGTGGCGCGAGCGCTATATCTGGGGCGCCACGGCTGGCATGCTTCGCATGCTATGCGAACGGCTCTGGAGTTGACGCCTCGGCGGTGCTGCGCACAATCGCCACATGCAGAGCTTTCTGCCGGGGCACCGGATCCGCCTTTTGCGCAATGGGACCGAGTTTTTCCCTGCGCTGGCCGAAGCGATCGATCAGGCCGAGCACTCGATCTACATCGAGACCTACATCTTCGCCGACGATCCGGTGGGACGCGATTTGGCCGAACGACTCATGCGTGCGAGCGCTCGCGGTGTGGACGTGCGCGTGGTGGTCGATGCCTTCGGCACGCGTCCCTACAACACGCGTGAACTGGCTCGGCGGCTGCGCTCCGCCGGGGTTCACTTTTCCTTCTACCGCAAAGAGTTGTTAGCCGTTTCGCTGAAACAGGCGCGGCTCAGACGACTCCACCGCAAGCTGGCCATCATCGATGGCCGACTCGCGTTCATCGGCGGCATCAACCTGATCGACGACATGAACACACCGGGTCATACGCCGCCGCGGATCGACTTCGCTGTTGCCGTTGAAGGGCCGCTGCTGGCTGCCGTCTGCGATGCGGCCAACCGTCTGTGGCGCCTCCAGCGGCTCGTGCAAATGGGCGGCCCGGAACTGCCGAACGCGCCGCTGGCGGCCCGAACCGACGCGGTCGGCACCGTTCGGGCCAAATTCGTCGTGCGCGACAACCTGCGCTACCGCCACTCGATCGAACGCGCCTACCGCGCGGCGTTGCGCGTTGCGCGGGACGAAGTCGTGATCGCCTGCGCCTATTTTTTGCCGGGACGACGCATGCGCCGAGCGCTGCTTGCGGCGCGCGCACGTGGTGTGCGGGTGCGGCTGATCCTCCAACGACGCGTCGAGTTCTGGCTCTTGCACCACGCCTCGCGTGCACTCTATGGCCAGCTGCTCGCTGGCGGCATCGAAATCATCGAGTACGAAAAAAGCTTTCTGCACGCCAAAGTCGCCGTCGTCGATGGACAGTGGGCAACCGTGGGGTCGTCAAACATCGACCCGATCAGCCTGCTCCTCGCCCGCGAAGCAAACGTCGTGGTACGCGACCGCCACTTCGCCTGTGAACTGCGCACGGCGCTCGAAGAATTAGTCCGCGAGGGCGGTCGCCCGGTAACTTCCGAAGGCTGGCGCGTCCGCTCGCACGCTCGCCGCGCGCTGGAATGGCTCGCCTATGGTTGCGTGCGTCTACTCATGGGTCTGATCGGCTTGCGCGAGCCCGGCGATGCGCCAGGCGCGGCGCGACCGACCCCATCGGCGAATGCGCTCCCGGAGACCGCTCGGCTCAAGCAAAGGCCAAGCGGGACCGCGCAAGGGCCTCGCCGTGACGCCTAGGACACCGTCAAGCCATGTCGCCCGCCCCCGACGCAAGCCCTCCCGAACAGGCGATCCTGAACGTTCGACTGATCGGTTTTTCCGCGCGTGATCGCGTTGCGCTCGAGCGTTTGCTCGACCGGCCCCAGGCGCGCCTCCATCCGACCCGCCTCGTCGACAGCGATCAGGCCGACGTGCTGATCATCAATGCACTGGCGCCGCTGCCTCCAGGCGAGCAGGCCTGGCTTGAGGCGCCCTGCCCGCGCATCGTGTTTGTGCAGCGCGCGCACCGCGACGCCCCGTACTACCAGGTGCTACCCGATGAAGAGCCGCTGCTTGCGATCGCGCGCGGCCTGACCCGCATCCGCGACGGCTGGACGCCACCCAATGGCTGGGCGCCGAGGCAAAATGCCCCCGAGGCGCTTGCGCAATTCGAGACGCCCTCGAGCCGGGCAGGCATCGCTCCTTCGACGCCCGCGGCCACAGCGGAGAAGGCGGCTGCTGCCGATGTGCACGGCCAGCCTGCGCCATTCGAGCCGCTTGGGACACTCGAAATCCTCGTGGTGGATGACTCTGCGGAAGCGCTTGCTTCGATCGTCCAGGTACTCAAGCGGCACGGCCACCGCGTCCATGCCGTCACGAACGCCACCGAGGCGCTTGCCCGGGCCCGCGAAGCACGCTTTGATCTAGTGCTCGTCGACTACGATATGCCCGGGCGTGACGGCCCCGCCACCGTTCGCGCGCTGCGGCAACTGACATCGCCCAAGGCCCAACCGATCATCGCCATTCTTTCGACTAAGCCTGGTTGGGTGCCTCGTTGGCGCAGCCGCCGCGCCGGGGCGGATGGCTTCTTTGCCAAGCCGGCACGGCTTTCCGAGGTGCTCGGCCTCGTTGCCAAACGGCAAACCGAGCAGCGCCGCGACTCGCACGCGGCAAGTGTCGCGGTCGGTGCCTCGAGCCCGACGGCAGCCCAATCAAACCGCCCTTTGTTCAAAACCGACAAAGTCAATCCCAATGCGAACACTCCACGTGCTTGAACATGCGGTTGCTTGCTCGGCTCGATGGTTGGCCGCCCTCGCCGTGACGGTCTTTGCGACGCCCGCTGTGGCAACTCCCGCAACCGCGCAGTCCTCCGCGCCCCCCCTTTTTCATGCGGACTTCGAGCCCGGACCGAGCGCCGGCGGCATCCAAGAGTTCCGGCTGCGCAAGAACGGGCTGCGCGTGTTGCTGTTTCCCGAGCCGGCCAGTCCGCAGATCACGGTCAACGTGACCTACCTGGTCGGCTCACGTCACGAAAACTACGCCGAGCGGGGCCTAGCCCACCTGCTTGAGCACATGCTGTTCAAGGCCACGCGCAAGTTCCCGAACCTCTGGCAGGACCTGCAAAACCGCGGCTTCATCAACAACGGCACGACTTGGCTCGACCGCACCAATTACTTCGAACGCTTCGCTGCCAGTGAGGAGCACCTGCGCTGGGCGCTTGAGATGGAAGCCGACCGCATGGCGCACGCTCGGCTCCTGCCTGAGGAGCTTGCCACCGAGATGACCGTCGTGCGCAACGAGTTTGAAATGGCAGAAAACCGTCCGCAGTGGGTGCTCTACGACCGCACCGTGGCGGCCGCGCTGCCCTGGCACAACTACGGCCGCTCCACGATCGGTAACCGAAGCGACATCGAGGCGGTCTCGGTGGACGCGCTGCGCCGCTTCTATGAGACCTACTACCGGCCCGACAACGCCGTGTTGCTGATCGCGGGGCGTTTCGACCCGGCGCGCGCGCTCGACTGGGTGAGCCAGTATTTCGGTGAGATCCCGCGCCCGCGGCGCGAACTGCCCGCGCCGCGGACCGTCGAGCCGACCCAGGACGGCGAACGCGAAGTGACCGTCCGGCGCGTGGGCGATGCACACCACCTCTTCGTGGTCTATCGCACACCCGCTGCGACTCACGAGGATGCGCCCGCGCTTCAACTCTTTCTGACGATGATGACGCTCGATCCCTCCGGACGGCTCTACCAGGCCCTCGTGCGTTCTGGGCTCGCCGTCAGCGTTGAGGCGCAAAGTATCGCCACGCTTGAGCCCTACGTGATGGGCATTTGGGCAACCCTCAATCGCACGCAATCGGTTGAACGTGCCCAGGAGGTGCTCCTGCGTACGATCGAAGAGGCAGCGCGCACCCCCTTTACTGCGCTCGATCTGGAGCGCGCCAAACTTCACTGGGAGCGCACCTACGATGAAATCCTCGCCGACAGCGCGCGCTTTGCCATCGCGCTCTCCGAGGCGATCGCCTTGGGCGACTGGCGCGCGTTCTTCCTCGAGCGCGACCGGATCGCGCGTGTGACGCTTGAGGACATAGCGCGCGTGGCGGCCACCTACTTCAAGCCGCAAAACCGCACGCTAGGGCGCTTCATTGCAACAGACCAACCCGATCGCGTGCCGATTCCGGAGGCGCCGCCCGTGGCCAGACTGCTCGACGGTTGGAGCGCCCCCCCACCCTTTGCCGCGGCAGAGCCGTTCGATCCGACTCCGGCCAACATCGAAGCGCGCGCCAAGCGTTATCGCCTTGCCAATGGTCTCAAAGTCGTGCTGTGGCCCAAGCGCACGCGTGGTCAGACCGTCCATGTTGTGCTTCAACGCGGCTACGGTAGCGTGCTCACGCGCCACGGCCAGGCCGCCGTCGAGGAGCTTGCCAGCGCCACGCTGCTCAGAGGCGCTTTCGGGCTCACGCGCGAGATGATCAACGACGAGTTGAGCCGCCTGCGCGCAAGTGGCGCGCTTGGGCTCGGCGGGGCGAGCTTTCAAACGCGCCGCCCCTATCTGACACGGCTGCTCGAACTGATCGGACGCATCTACGCTGAGCCCAGCTTCCCCGAGGAGGAACTCGAGCTTGCCCGGCGCGAGTTGATCACGGCGCTTGAAGAATCGGCACGCGATCCAGAGGCCGTGGCAAGCGAAGCACTGGCTCGCCATTTCAACCGCTATCCGCGCGGCGACATTCGTCACGCGCGCAGCCTGAGCGAACAGATCGCCGATCTGCGAGCCGTCACGCGCGCACAGGTGGTCGAGCACTACGAACGCATGCGCGGCTTCTCCGCAGCCGAGCTCGTCATCCTTGGCGACTTCGACGAGTCGGCCGTGCGCGACGCAATCGAACGGCACTTCGCGCAGGCCTCGCCGCTGCCCTACGAACGCATCACGCGCGAGCCCTTCGCGCCACCCCCGCAGCGCTTTCAGATCGAAACCCCCGATCGCGAAAACGCGAGCTTTATTGCGCGGCTTTCGTTCGAGCTGGATGACCGCGCGGCCGATTACCCGGCCCTCGTGCTTGCCAACTACATCATCGGCGGCTCGGCCGGGTCGCGTCTGTTCAGCCGTCTGCGCGAGCGCGAGGGGCTCTCCTACGACGTCTCGAGCAGCCTCGAGGTGCCCACCTTCGACCGGCACGCCACCTGGACGTTCTCCTTCACGGCTGCGCCGGACAATGCCGCGCGCGCCGAAGCCGCTCTGCGCGATGAGCTTGCGCAGCTGCTCGCCGGCGCGCTCTCCGAGGCAGAGCTGGAAGCCCACAAACGCTCGCTGCTTGAACAACGTGCCCTGCGTCGCGCGCGAGACGCGGCGCTGGCCCAGCAGCTGGCCACCCTCGCCGATGCCGAGCGCGACTTCGGCTTCGTGGCCGCGCTGGAAGAGCGGCTAGCCGCGCTCAGCAAAGCGGACTTCGATGCGGTCGTACGCAAATACCTGCGGCTTGAGACCCTGAGCACGGCGCTCGCGGGCGACTTTCGCCGCAGCGCGGCGCCGCGATGAGCGGCGCCTCGACTTCCCCGAAGCCGACCGGCTCGAGCGGTGCGCTGCGGCGCGAGCGTGCGCTCTTGCTTACGCTGCTTGCGATGGGCTGCACCTCGATCGTGGATTTCATGATCGTGATGCCGCTTGCTGCGCCGCTCATGCGTGCCTGGGGCCTTTCAAGCGCGCAGTTTGGCTTGCTCGTGTCCGCCTACGCCTTTGCCGCCACCTTGTCGAGCGCCGCCCTCGTGGCCGTGGCCGACCGCTACGACCGGCGCAGCCTGATGCTTGCGATCTACCTCGGCCAAGCCCTGGGCCTGGCAGCAAGCGCTGCCGCACCCGACTACCTCGCGCTGCTTGCGGCGCGCTTTACGTGCGGCTTCTTCGGCGGCATGCACGGTTCGGTCGCGCAAGCGATGATCGGGGACGTCGTGCCCGATGAGCGACGCGGACGAGCCACGGCCTTCGTGCTGATGGCCTTCGCGTTTGCCTCGGTCTTGGGTGTGCCGTTGGGCATCCTGGCCGCCGCTCTGGGCGGTTGGCGTACGCCGTTTATCGTGCTCACCGCGCTCGCGCTCGCTGTGGCGCTTGCGGCGTGGCGCTATTTGCCAAGCCTCACCAACCACCTTGCAGCAGGGCGCACAAGCGGCCTCGCACAAAGCTACCTCGAGGTCTTACGTGATCCCAACCACCGCTGGGCGCTTGCGCTGAGCGCTCTGACCGCGCTTGCGGGCATGCTTGTCATTCCCTTCGTGGCACCGACGCGCACGGCCAACGAGGGCATGAGTGAGCAAGCGCTCGCGCTTTTTTATCTCGTCGGCGGCCTCGCCACACTGCTGACACGACCGGCCGTGGGCGTGCTCTGCGACCGCTACCGGCGTGCGCACGTCTTTTTCGTCTTGACGCTCGGGGCGCTGCCCTCGATCGTCTTGGTCACGCACCCGCTGGGCGGCGAGCTTGCGCTACAACTGCCGCTTGCGGCCTGCTTTTTCCTTTTCGTGAGCGGACGCTTTATCCCCATGACCACGATGCTGACTGCGGCCACCCAGCCAGCGCTGCGCGGTCGCCTGATGGCGCTTGCCTCGGCTGTTATGAATCTGGCCACGGCCGGAGCCGCCGCGCTCGCAGGCGCCCTGATGACCACCACCGCCGAGGGCCGTCTGCTCGGGTACGAGCGAGTCGGCTGGCTGGCGTGCGCGCTCGCGGCGGCGAGCGTCGTGGTGGCCTATCGCGTCAGAAGCGTGTCGTGAGCGTGCTCTTGCGTGTCGAAGCGCTTGCCGCCGAACGCGGTGGCCGCCGGATCTTTTCCGAGCTCAGCTTCACGGCCGCAGCCGGGCAGCTTGTGCGCATCGCGGGCGACAACGGGGCGGGCAAAACCACGCTTCTGCGGCTGCTGGCGGGGCTGGCCACACCCGCTACAGGACGCATCCACTGGGAGGTGCCGCGTGTGCTGATCGGCCATGCCCTTGCGATGAACGAGAGTCTGCGCGTGGCTGAGAACCTCGCCTACGCGGCGCAGCTCGCTGGCGAGGCGGGCGAACGTGCGGCCCTTGAAGCCGCGCTTGAACGACTCGGCCTGGCCGCGCTTGCGCAAAGACGCTTCGGAAGCCTCTCGCAGGGGCAAAAAAAACGCGTCTCGCTCGCGCGACTGTTTTTGGCCCCACCCGAGAGCGCGTGGTTGCTCGATGAGCCCTTCGTCGCGCTCGACCGCGCAAGCCAGGCCGTGCTCGCTCGGCTCATCGAAGAACGGCTCGCCGCGGGCGGCTGCGTGCTGTTGAGCTCGCACCAAGACGTCGCGCTCGGCTCGCCCGAGACGATCGAGGTGCGACTGTGAGTCTGCGGCGCGCAATGGCCGCCGTGGTGCGGCGCGAATTCGGGCTGCTTGCGCAGCGGCCGAGCGACTGGGCCAATCCGCTCGCCTTCTACCTGATCGTCTGTTCGCTGTTTCCCTTCGGCATCGGCAGCGAAAGCGAACGACTGCGCCTGATCGGCGTCGGGGTGGTGTTCGTGGCGGCCCTGCTCGCGGTGCTTGTCACGCTGCCGCGGCTCTTTGAAGAGGACTGTCGCGACGGCTCCATCGAGTCCTGGCTGACCTCGCCCGAACCGCTCTCGGCGCTCGTGCTTGCGCGCTTGGCTGCACTGAGTGTGGCCCTAGGCATCCCGCTTGCGGCAGTAACGCCCGTGTTTGCCCTGTTCTACGCGCTGCCAGTCGACGTGGCTGTCGCCCTTGCGCTTGCGGTGTGCCTGGCGGTGCCGACGCTGCTGCTCATCGGCAGCATTTCCGCGGCCTTGGTGATCTCGGCGCGCGGCGGCACGCTTCTTTTGGCCGTGCTCGTGCTGCCCCTGGCCGTGCCAACACTCATTTTCGGCGCCGCAGCGGCCCTCAAAGTGCTCTACGGCGAATCGCCCCTAGCGGAATTCGCGCTTGAGGGCGCCTATTTGCTGCTTGCTCTAGCATTGTGCCCTGCTGCGGCAGCCGCCGCGCTTCGCATCAGCCTCGAGTGATCGGCTTTTGCGAATATTCACCCTCGCGGACGCCACTGTGCTTTCCACTGAACAACGCAGCCACGAGCGCTTCGCCGGGCGCTGGTTCTGGCGCTATGCCTCACCGGCAAGCTTCTATCCACTCGCCGGCCGCATCGAGCGGCTGTGCTGGGCGCTCGCGGCAGTGCTTGCAGTGCTTGGGCTCTACCTCGGATTGTTTCGGGCACCGAGCGACTTCCAGCAAGGCGAGGTCTATCGCATCATCTACATCCACGTGCCAGCGGCGTGGATGGCCATGATCATCTACCTGGCGATGGCGTTTTGGTCGGCCGTGGGCTTCGTGCTTGGCACGCGGCTTTCGTTCATGATGTCGCATGCGCTTGCGCCCACGGGTGCAATCATGGCCTTTCTCGCACTCTGGACCGGCGCGCTCTGGGGCCGCCCGACCTGGGGTACTTACTGGGTGTGGGATGCGCGGCTTACCAGTACGCTGATCCTGTTTTTCCTCTATCTTGGCTACCTTGCGCTTGTGGCCGCCTTCGACGACCGGCGCAAAGGAGACCGTGCCGCTGGGCTCATTGCGATCGTCGGTGCGGTGAACGTGCCGATCATCTACTTTAGCGTGCAGTGGTGGAACACCTTGCACCAGGGCGCCTCGGTACGGCCCGGGGGCAGTTCCATGGCCACGATCATGCTGAGCGCCATGCTGATCATGACCTTTGCTTTCTGGGCCTACTCGATCGCCGCCGCGATGCGCCGCGTGCGCACGCTCATCATCGAACGCGAGGCGGGTGCCGCCTGGCTCGGACAAGCGCTCGCCGCGGAAGGACGCAAGCGATGATCTGGGAATCTTGGAGCGCGTTTTGGGCGATGGGCGGCCGCGGCGCTTTCGTCTGGGGCAGCTACGGGGTTTGGCTGCTGCTCGTGGTTACGGAACTCTGGGCGCTAGCGCGGGCTCGAAAGCGTGCGCTTGAACGGTTCCGCGAGTCTGAACTCACTGACCCGAATCGATCCGCTTGACCATGACCCTGCGCCAAAAACGCCTTGCCTTGCTTGCCGGCGCCGTGGCCCTGATCGTGGCTGCCACCGCGCTTGTGCTCGTGGCGTTCCGCGAAAACCTCGTGTTTTTCTTGACTCCCACCCAGGTTGCCAACCGCGAAGCCCCGACGGGTCGGGTGTTTCGGATCGGCGGACTCGTCGAAGAAGGCAGCGTACGCCGCGACGGCATCGAGGTGAGCTTTCGGATTACCGACACGGTTCATACGATCCCGGTCGTCTACCGGGGCATCTTGCCGGACTTGTTTCGCGAGGGCAAGGGCGTAGTCGCCCAAGGCCAAATCGACTCAACCGGGGTGTTTCGCGCCAAGGAGGTCCTGGCCAAACACGACGAAAACTACATGCCGCCGGAGGCCGCCAGCGCTGTTGAACGCGCCCAGCAAGCGCTCCAACGCTCGCAACAATCGCTCAAATAAGAAAGGATCGCCACGATGACGCGCTATCGGCGCCTTTGGATCCCGATTGCATTCCTGCTGCTTGCCGGCCTTCTCTACTGGGGCCTGTTCCAAAACCCGCGTCTCGTGCCCTCGCCGCTGATCGGCAAACCCGCCCCGGCGGTTGAGGTGGCTCGGCTCGATGAGCCGGGGCAGCGCTTCTCTCCGGCGCAGATGAAAGGGCAAGCCTGGCTCTTGAACGTCTGGGCAAGCTGGTGCACGACTTGTAAGCAAGAGCATCCGGTGCTGGTCGAGCTTGCCCGATCGGGCCGTGTACCGATCGTGGGGCTCAACTACAAAGACAAGCGCGAGGCCGGGCTTGAGCTCTTGCGCAAATCGGGCGACCCCTACCGCATCAATCTCTTCGATCCCGAGGGCAAGGCCGCCTTCGACTGGGGCGTCTACGGCACGCCCGAGACCTTCTTGATCGACGCCGAAGGCATCGTGCGCGCAAAGCATGTCGGCCCGCTCACGATGGCGATCTTCAACGAAAAGTTCGCGCCGCTGTTGCCCGCTCGGTAAAGCCCCAGGCGCCCGGCGGGAGCGTTCCCCGCAATCGGCAATATCACCACGACCCGGCTCGGCAGGGTCGCCGCCGCGCCTGACGCGCTGGTCGATCAGGGCGGCCGGCCGCAGCCTCAGAGGCTGCGGCTCAGGCGAGGTTGACGAAGCCTCAAACGCTCAACCGGGCAAGAGATCTGGCGACACTGCACACAAGCGACCAAGCCAAGGCCTGGCGCGACCCATGGCCCACACGCGCGGGCCTACGCGATCAAGCGCCCGCCGCGCTGGCGTAGCCTGCGCGTGGCAAGCAGCTCCGATCCAACCGCCCCCAAGCCCTGCCGAGCGTGAGCATGCGTGATGGCGGTGGCCAGCGCATCGGCCGCATCCGGCGAGGGTGCAACCGCCAGGCCCAGAAGCCGCCGCACCATCTCTTGCACCTGCACCTTGGCCGCTTTACCGTGGCCCACCACCGCCTGCTTGACTTGAAGCGCGGTGTATTCGTAGATCGTTGCCCCCGCAAGCGCTGCGGCCACGATCGCTGCCCCGCGCGCTTGGCCCAGAAGCAGCGTGGACTGCGGGTTGACATTGACGAACACCTTTTCCACCACCACATCGTCCGGCCGATGCTCGGCGATGACCGTCTGCAGGTCGCGCGCAATCGTGAGCAGCCGCTCGGGCAGCGTCTCAGCCTCATCACTCCGGATTGCGCCACTGGCCAGGTAGAGCAGCCGGCCGTTGGTATGCGCGCTGGCAATCACGCCAAAACCGGTCACGCGCAGCCCGGGATCGATGCCGAGGATGATGCGCGCGGAGCTGGCCACGGCGCAACGCCGCTTTCAGCCGAGCTTGACCGCCGTGCCCGAGACCGCCACGAGCATCATGCCGTTGGTCTCGCCGAGCACCTCGTAGTCAAAGTCGATGCCGATCACGCCGTCGGCTCCGAGCGCTTTGGCATCGGCGATCATGTCCTCGAGCGCAGCCTCGCGCGCGCTTCGCAACGAGCGCTCGTAGCCCCCGGCACGACCGCCCACCACATCCCGGATCGAAGAGAACAGGTCGCGGAAGATGTTTGCGCCGATGATCGCCTCGCCGTTGACGATGCCCAAGTACTGCGCGATGCGAACCTCGCCCTCGCGCGGCACGACGGTTGAGAGAAAAAAGCCTTCGTCTTTTTTGCTAAACCAGCCCATGGCTTACCCCAGTTGAAGCACGGCCGAGGTGTAGACCTCCTGCACATCATCGCACTCATCGAGCGCATCCAAGAGCTTTTGCATGCGCTCGGCATCGGCCCCGGTCAACACAACCTGGTTGTCGGGCCGCCAGGTCACCTCGCCGTGCGCCGGTTGAAGCCCGGCCTTGATGAGCGCCTCCTTGATGCGCGCGAATTCATAGGGCGGCGTGATCACTTCGATCGAGCCATCTTCCTCGGTCAAAATGTCATCGGCGCCTGCTTCGAGCGCCACTTCCATGAGCCGCGCCTCGTCGGTACCGGGTGGAAACAGCAAAACCCCGCAGTGCTTGAACTGGTAGGCCACCGAACCGTCGGTGCCCAAGTTGCCGCCGTGCTTCGAGAAGGCGTGCCGAACTTCGGCCACGGTGCGGGTGCGGTTGTCGGTGAGACAGTCGACGATCACGGCCGCCCCGCCGACGCCATAGCCCTCGTAGCGCACCGATTCGTAATGGGCGCCGTCTTGCTCGCCGGCGCCGCGTTTGATCGCGCGCTCGATTGCCTCGTTGGTGAGGTTGTTGTCGCGCGCCTTTTCAACCGCCAGACGCAGTCGGGGGTTGCCGTCGATGCTCGGGCCGCCCAAGCGGGCAGCCACGGTGATTTCGCGAATCAGACGTGTAGAAATCCGGCCCCGCTTGGCGTCTTGCCGTCCCTTGCGGTACTGAATGTTGGCCCATTTGCTGTGACCAGCCATGCAGCTGCCATGCGCTTCGGTTGTTCGAGATATCCGCGCATTTTAGGCGGCTCATGCCGCGCAAGCCCTTCGGCCCGAGGCTTCAGACCCGCGGCGCGCGCTCAAGCAGCGCGGCCAGAGTCTGCAAGCGTAGGGTCGGATCGTTGATTTCGAGCATCGCCTGCTTGATCGAAGGCGGCATCTGCATGACTTCGGCAAGACGGCCGCTCACCCAACTGGCACTTTCAAACCGATATGGCGGAGCAAAGTGCGGCTCACCCCATTGTTCGACGAGATGGCGTAATAGTTCGGCAAGCGGCACATGCACGCGGCCGACCGGAGCATCCGGTTCGTTTGGAATCCAGCGGATGCGCGCCGTATGAAGCCCCAAAGCGTCGGTCTCGTGCGACTCCAGCGCGAAACGCTGCACGCCGCGTACCGACAGCACGAACAAGTCGGGCCCGGTGGTATCGAAGGACTCAATCTGCGCGTAGGTCCCCACCGCGGCAAAGCGCTGGTTGCGACCGACCTCGGATCCCTGCGTGAGGGTCACGATGCCGAAACCGCTGGCCTCCTTCAGGCAGCGCTTGACGAGCGCGCAATAGCGCTGCTCGAAAACCTTGAGCGATAAAACGCCGTCGGGAAACAGCGTCGCCCGGAGTGGAAATAAAGGCAGTTCGGATCGCTCAAGATGGGCGGGGCTCGAACTGCGCGCACGGAACGGAAAAATGCTCAATCTCCTCGAGGGCGAAACCGACCTGCAGCGCAGGGGCGAGCGGGTCACAGTCCGCGCGAAGCGCTCATGATCTTTTTTAGCGCACCGCACCGCTTGGCGGGTGCTCGCGGTCGTGGCGACTCACGGGGAAGTCGGCGGCAAGCGCTGCGGCAACGCGATCGGCGACGTAGATCGAGCGGTGCTGCCCGCCCGTGCAGCCGATCGCGACGTGAACACGGACCCGGTTGTCGGCCAAAAAACCGGGCATCTGCGCGCGCAGGTAGGCCACGATCGCCTCGATGAGTGCCCGCGCCTCGGGTTGCCGGTCGAGAAAGGCCACCACGGCGGCGTCACGGCCCGTAAGCGCGCGCAGCTCGGGCTCGTAGTACGGATTGGGCAACACGCGGGCATCGAAGACCAGATCCGCATCTTGCGGAAGCCCGCCGCGGTAAGCAAAGGTCGAAACGGCCACGAGCGGTCGGAGACTGCGCGCCTCAAGCGCTGCGAACAAGGCGCGAATCCGCTGCCGTAACGCATGAGCGCTTGACCCCGAGGTGTCGATGTCGACCACGCGGCCTTCGATCGCTCGCAGTCGTTCGCGCTCGTCGCGAATCGCCTCTAAGAGCGTGTGCTGATCATCGGCGAAGGGATGCCGCCGCCGCGTCTCAACGAAACGGGCCACCAGCACCTCGTCGCGCGCGTCAAGCCTCACCAGCACAAGCGCACGCTCGCCATAGCGCGCCCGAAGGCGCGCGTACGCCGCGGCAAAGACCTCGCCGAAGTGTGCATCCTGGGCATTGACCGAGATCGCGATGGGCTGCGTGCGGCTTGCGCGCAGCTTCTCCACCGCCGCCTCCAGCAGCGCTGCCGGCAGGTTGTTGATCACGGCGCAACCCAGGTCTTCAAGCGCCCCCACCGCGACGTTCTTGCCGGCCCCCGAAACTCCGACCACGAGCACGATGAGCGGCTCTGGCGCCGAGGCGTTCACCCCTGCTCCATGTAGCGCGCCTGGCGCTCGATGAATTCGCGCGTCGAATCGATGCCGCGCAAATTGAGCACGAAATTGCGCACGGCGGCCTCGACGAGCACGGCGAGGTTGCGACCCGCTGCCACGGGAATGACCACCTTGCGCACCTTGACCCCCAAGATTTCCTGATAGGTGGCGTTGACGCTCATGCGATCGAGGCGCTTGAACTGCTCATCGGCAAGCTCTTCCAGATGCACGATGAGCTTGAGCGACTTGCGCGGTCGAACGGCCGTCTCACCGAACACGGTTCGAATATTGAGCACCCCGATGCCGCGCACCTCGAGAAAATCCCTGAGCACTTCGGGACAGCGTCCTTCGAGCAGATCGGGCGAGAGCCGATAGACCTCAACGATGTCGTCGGCGATGAGCCCATGCCCGCGCGTGATGAGCTCAAGCGCCAGTTCGCTCTTGCCAATGGCCGAAGCACCGGTAATGAGCACGCCGACTTCGAGCACGTCGAGGAACACCCCGTGCAGCGTGGTGTGGGCGGCCAGCACGCGTGCCAGATACAGGCGCAGCACATCAACGACGAACGGACTCGGCTGCGACGTGGTGATGAGCGGCACCTGCCGTTGGTCGCACAGCGCCACCATGTAGGGACGCGGATCGCCAACCCCGCAGACGCAGACGCCAGCCTGCTCCTCGCCGAGCAGACGCTCGAAGGTGGCCATGCGTTCGGCCTCGGGAAGTCGCTCGAGATAGGACATCTCGGCCGGGCCGATGACCTGGATCCGAAACGGATGGATGAAATTCATGTGGCCCACCAGGCCCACCTCGGCCTGATTGCCCGTGTCACGGGAGAGGCTGCGATCGCCGCCGTTGCGTCCGGCGATCCAGCGCAGGTCGAGCCGCTCCTCGTTGTCGGCGATCAACCGTGCAATCGGGATCGTTCGCATGAGCGGCTCTCCGGGCCGCGGCGCTTGAGCGCCCGTGGTTCAGGGCGCGCAAAAGAGCGCATACACGCTGGCCCCCGAGTCGGCCTTGGCGAGGGCCTCGCGAAATGCCTTGCTTGAAAACTTCTGCGCCAACTCGGAGAGAATTTGCAGGTGCTCATCGGTGGCCGCCTCCGGCACAAGCAGCACGAACACGTCGCGCACGGGCTGCCGATCCGGCGCCTCGAACACAATCGGCTCCTTCGGTCGCACGAAAAAACCGATCGCGCGCGTGAGCCCGCGGATTCGCCCATGCGGAATCGCAATCCCCTGGCCGAGGCCCGTTGAGCCCAGTTTCTCGCGCGCAAGCAAGCTTTCGACCGTGGCCATCGGCGAGAGGTTGAACTGCGCCTCGGCAGCAAGCGCGACGATCTCAAAGAGCCGCCGCTTGTTGCTGGCCTCGACATTCAACAGGACGCTCTCCGGCGTCAGCAATTCGGCGAGCAGACTCACAGGACCATCACACCGTCCGATTCGGATGCGCGATTCTAGCCAGCCTTTGTTCTAGCCAGCCTTTGGCACGCCCGGCGTCGGACCGTGACCGGCGAGAGCGCTCGGCGAGCTGCTTCTCGCTTAGCTCCGGGCGTCCCGCTTGCGATCGTAGCCGTGCTCACGATGCACGTGCAGACGTTCCTTGTGCTTGAGCACCTGTCGGTCGAGACGATCCGCCAACTCGTCGATCGCCGCATAGAGGTTCTCACCCTCGGACTCGGCATGGATGTCGCGTCCGCTCACGTGCAGATTGGCCTCGACCTTCTGTCGGAGCTTCTCCACGGACAGAACCACGTTCACGTCAATGACGTGATCGAAGTGCCGACTCACGCGCGCCAGCTTGGTCATCACATAGCTGCGCAAGGCTTCCGTCACTTCGACGTGATGGCCGGAGATCTGCACGTTCATGGGTTTCCTCCACGCAAAGGGGCTAAGACAAGGACAACACACGGCTCACGTGGGGGCATCGGTCGCACGTTTCGCGCGCCGCTCGCTCACGGGAGCGATGTTGAGCTGTTCGCGGTACTTCGCCACGGTTCGGCGAGCAACCACGATTCCTTGCTGACCCAACAATTCGGCGATGCGTTGATCGGTCAGCGGGTGCGCGGGATCCTCTTGTGCAACGAGCTCGCGAATCATGGCCCGGATGGCGGTCGAGGAGGCCGCGCCCCCCATGTCGGTGGCCACGTGGGAGCCGAAGAAGAACTTGAGCTCGTAGGTACCGCGCGGGCAGGTGAGATATTTCTGGCTCGTCACGCGCGAGACGGTCGATTCGTGCAGCCCGAGCGCCTCAGCAATATCGCGCAGCACGAGCGGCCGCATGGCCACCTCCCCGTGCTCGAAAAAGGCTTGCTGTCGACGCACGATTTCGCTGCTGACCCGGAGAATCGTTTCGAAGCGTTGCGCCACATTCTTGACCAACCAGCGGGCTTCCTGCAACTGGGACGACAGTGGGACGCTGCGCCCATTTTTGTGCCGTTGCAACAGCTCCACATACGTCGAATTGATCTTGAGACGCGGCACCGCGGCCGGATTGAGTTCGGCGATCCAACCCTCTTTTGCCCGCCGCACAATCACATCCGGCGTAAGCGCATGCATGCTCACATCGGCAAAGGCCGCCCCCGGGCGCGGCGTGAGCTGTCGCAGAAGCTGCCGAGCCCGCTCGAGTTCCTCGTCATCGAGCAGGCAAATCTTGCGGACCCGTGCCCATTCGCCTCGCGACATCGGCTCGAAGGCGTCGCGCAAAATCGACTCCGCGTGCCGACGCGCTGGCGTTGGCGGATGCTGGGCCAATTGCAAGCGCAAACACTCGGCGATCGAGCGCGCACCGACCCCGGCGGGCTCGAGCCGCTGCAGGGCAGCCACGGCCGCTTCCCAGGTGCTCGGATCGATCGGCTCGGTCAAGCCGAGCGCGCGCGTGAGCTCCTCGGGCGTGGCATCGAGAAATCCGTCCTCATCAAGGCAGTAGATGAGCGCCTTGACAAGCCCTTCGAGCGCAGCCGGCAAGCGCAACAGCGGCACCTGCATCAGCAAGTGCTCGGCCAGTGTCACGCGCCGTGCCGGTTCGCGCTCGGGCAGCTCCTCGCGACCGTCCTGCGCCCCGCTCACCCCTGACCAATCGGCCAACGGCACGGGATGCTCGCCCTCCTCGGCCTCCTCGAACGCCACGCCGTCCAGCGGCTCGACCCTCTCCGTCGGCGCGCCCGGCACGACCGCGAGGAACGCCTCGCGCAGCTCCGGCGCAGGCGCAAGGGTTTCACCGTCCCAGTCATATTCGTCGCCATCCAGCGGGGCATCAGCCTCGAGCCCGTCCATGCGAGCGACCGCAGCGCTCGTCCCCCACTCG
The DNA here is from genome assembly GCA_025056355.1 of Casimicrobiaceae bacterium. Classification (GTDB taxonomy): domain Bacteria; phylum Pseudomonadota; class Gammaproteobacteria; order Burkholderiales; family Casimicrobiaceae; genus Casimicrobium. Next base: position 68,194 of record JANWWI010000002.1, read on the forward strand.
ACAGCATCGCCCCCCGCGTCCTCTTCTGCCGACTCCAACTCAAGCAGCGGGTTTTCACGCACCGCTCGCTCGATCTCTTCGCGCAGCTCAAGCGTCGAAAGCTGCAACAGGCGAATGGATTGCTGCAGCTGGGGTGTCAGCGTCAGGTGTTGCGCAAGACGCAGTTGCAGCGCGGTTTTCACGTCTCTGCCCCGCTACAGCCGGAAATGTTCGCCGAGGTAGACCTTGCGCACGGACTCGTTGCCGATAATGTCCTCGGGGCGACCGTCGGCGAGCACGCGACCCTCGCTGATGATGTAGGCGCGGTCGCAAATGCCGAGGGTTTCGCGCACGTTGTGGTCGGTGATGAGCACGCCGATCCCGCGCTCGCGCAGAAAACGCACGATGCGCTGGATTTCCACGACCGCAATCGGATCGACCCCGGCAAAGGGCTCATCAAGCAGGATGAAGCGCGGCCGCGAGGCCAGCGCTCGCGCAATCTCGAGCCGCCGCCGCTCGCCACCGGAGAGAGCCACCGCGGGAGAATCTTTCAGATGCGCGATGTGCAAGTCCTCAAGCAACGCGTCGAGCTCGCGATCGATCACCGCCTCGTCGCGTTCGTGCAACTCAAGGATCGCGCGCACGTTTTCGCCGGCTGTCAGTTTGCGAAAGATGCTGGCTTCCTGCGGCAGATAGGACAAACCGAGTCGCGCGCGACGGTGAATCGGCAGGTGCGTGAGCTCGTGGCCATCAAGCATGATCATCCCGCCGTCAGCCGCCACGAGGCCGACGATCATGTAGAAGCACGTGGTCTTGCCGGCGCCGTTGGGTCCCAGCAGCCCGACCACTTCGCCCGAGTCGACCCTGAGCGAGACGTCGTGAACGACCGTGCGCGCCTTGTAGCGCTTCCTAAGAGCAACGGCTGAAAGCTGGCTCATGGCGCTTTGGCGGTGTGGCTTGTTTGACCGGGGCAGGCTTGGCGACGGCTTTGCCATCCGCACTCGGCGGGGTCTCGCTTTCGCGCGGGGTGAAAACCAGCGTGACGCCGCGCCCCGCCGGAGCCGCTGCCGCACGATCGCGACTATCACGCGCCTCGAAGGTGCCCTTGCTCAGACTGTAGAGGATGTACTGCGCGCGAATCTCGTCTTCGCCAACGTACAGAATCGCATTGCCGATCAGCTCGACCAACCCCTCCGCGCTGTCGTATTCGACCCGATCGGCCACCCCTTGCGCCCAATCGCCGCGGTCGAGCCGCTCGCGAAAGCAGACCGGTTTGGCGGTCAGCGTGGCCGAATAGTGCTCCTCGCCGCGGCGTCGCACGTCGGCCTGATCGGCCGTGATTCGCAACGTCCCCTGCGTGATGACCACGTTGCGCCGCACGCGCACGATGCCCGGCCCAACCTCGCCATCCAGGTCAAGCGCTGTCACGACGACCTTTTGCCGTCGATCCTGGCGCTCGGCCCCGACCGGACCCGCAGCCAACAAACCGGCACAAACCCAGAGCACGAGCAGCCGGAATCGAACGTTCATGGGCCTTCCTTCGGTAAAAACTCAAGCCGCACGCCGCGCGAGCTGGTGACGCGCTGGCCCGCGCGATCGATGTGGATGCCTTGCGTGACGAGCACATGCGGGCCAAGCGTCGTGCGGGTCGGCCGATCCGTGACGGCTTCCTGCGTGGCCGGAAAAACGGTGATCGACTCGGTCTCGAAGCGTACCGGCGGTCGGCTGCCAACAGCGGCCTGATCGAGCCGCACGCCGCCCTCGAAAACGATGCGCTCGACTTCGCCACGCCTTGGCGCGCCCTCGATCGTGGCGCGCTCGGCTGCCACATCCAGCCGCGGCTTGCCGGGCGCTTCGCTGCGAAACACCGGCTCGGCGATCACGGCCTTGCCCGCATCGGGATAGTAGTCCGCGCGCCGGCCGCGCAGCGCATCCTGAACCGGAGCGCTTGCGTCGCGCCCGCGCGCCACCGCAACGCTGCGCTCGATGCGAAAGCCCTCCATGAACTGTTCGGGCGCGTTGCTCGTGGCTCGGGGCGGTCGCGCGCTCGCCGAGACGCGCGCATCCAGCCAAAACGACAGCGCAGCGAAAAAGCCGACCGCCACGAGCGGGAAGAGCGCCGCCAGCCGATCCTGGTTTCGTCGCGACAAGCGGGCAAACATCATGCTCCTCGCGCGTCGAGATAAGTCGCAAGCAAGCCCTCGAGCCGCCCCTGCACACGCAAGAGCGCCTCGATCAGCTCGCGCGCGGCGCCCTGTCCGCCAGGCACGGTTGAGAGCCAGTGCGCACGCTGCCGCACCGCCGCGGCCGCGTTTGGCACACTGGCAGCGAGTCCGACGATCGCCATCGCTGGCAGATCGAGCCAATCGTCGCCCATGTAGGCGATACGCTCGAGCGGCAGCTGCCACTGCATCGCCAGCGCACGCACCGCCTCGTCCTTGCGTCGTTGACGACTCAACAGCTCCGCGCCGAGCTCCGCGGCGCGTCGCTCCACGGCCGCGCCGCCGCGCGCGGTTACGAAGGCGTAGCGCCATCCGACCTGCCGCGCAAGCGTAAAGCCGAAACCATCGAGCACCGAAAAGCGCTTGCCTTCCTCGGCGGCTCCGTAGTCGAGCAAGCCATCCGTGAGCACGCCATCGACATCGAACACGAGCGCCTCGATGCGCTGCATGCGTTCGGTCACCGTGAGCATCCGCGCCATCGCTACACCACTTTCGCCGCCAGCAGGTCATGCATGTTGAGCGCGCCGATAAGCCGTCCCTCGGCATCGGTCACCAGCAGGAAGTTTTTGCGCGTCTGCTCCATGCGCGTGAGCGCTTCCACCGCGAGCACCTCCGCGGAAATAGTCAGCGGTGTTCGCGTCATAAACTCGGCAACGCGCGCTTCACGCAGATTGCCGATCGAGGGCAGGGCACGGCGCAAGTCGCCGTCGGTGAATACGCCGCACAGAAGGCCATCGGCTTCCACGATGGCCACCATGCCCATGCCTTTGCCCGTGATTTCGAAGAGCGCCTCTTCGAGCGTCGCCTCCGGCCCGACCGTAGGGAGCGCTTGGCCCGTCCGCATCACGTCGCGCACGTGCGTGACGAGCCGCCGCCCGAGCGCGCCGCCCGGATGCGAGCGCGCAAAATCCTCCGCTGTAAACCCGCGCGCCTCGAGCAGGGCCATCGCCAGTGCATCGCCGAGCGCCATCGCCGCGGCCGTGCTGGCCGTGGGAGCCAGTCCAAGCGGGCAGGCTTCCTCGGCCACTGCCGCATCGAGCGCCACATTGGCGGCACGCGCAAGGGTTGAACGCTCGTTGCCGGTGATGGCGATCAGCTTCGCGCCGACGCGCTTGAGCGGCACGATCAAGGCCGACAGCTCAGCGACCTCGCCCGAATTCGACAGCGCAAGCACCACGTCCTCGGACGTAATCATGCCGAGGTCGCCATGGCTTGCTTCGGCCGGATGCACGAAAAAAGCGGGCGTGCCGGTCGAAGCGAGCGTGGCAGCGAGCTTTCGCCCGACATGTCCGCTCTTGCCGATGCCCGTGACGACCACGCGGCCCGTGCAGCGCAGGATCGTTTCAACCGCCTGCACGAAACGCGGGTCCAGTCGCTCGATGAGCGCCTCAATCGCGCGCGCTTCGATCGAAAGCACGCTCCGGGCGCGGCGCAAAACGGCGGCCGAATCGACTGCAAAATTCATGCAAGGCAGTATAGCCCTGCCTTCTGCGCGCCGATGAGGGTCGCCGTCGACGCGCGCCCTCCTCGGAGTGCTCAGATGCGCCCTGCCCAGCGCGACGCGATCGTGGCCACACGGGCGCCAAAGGCGCGAGCCGTGGCATAGTCGGTCGCAGGAATCCCTTCGGCGCCTTGGTCAATGTTGGCTTGCACCATCAGGCCGCTGAAGCTGCCGACGCGGTTCAGATCCTCTGGGCTCGGCGGCTTGCTCGAGTTGTGCGACGGCATGAGCCCCGTTCCGACCCAGAGCATGCCGTGCTGCATCGCAAGCGTGTAGAACGCATCGATCGTGCGCTGCTTGTCGCCGTACCAACTCCCGGACACGGTAAAGCCTGCGGCGAGCTTGTCTTTCCAACCCTGCGCAAACCAGACTTTCGAGGTCTTGTCGATCCACTCCTTCATCGGCCCCGAGGGCCCGCCCATGTAGGTCGGCGAGCCGAAGATGATCGCATCCGAGGCGGCCAGCGTCTCCCAGTGCCGTTCGGCCTCGGCCACGGCAATCAGATGCACGCTCGCGTGCGCCACGGACCGGGCGCCTTCGGCAACCGCCTCGGCGATTGCCTTGGTATGACCGTAACCCGAGTGATAGACGATCGAAACGATGGGCATTCTGGACACTCCTTGGTGAGGTTGAACACGGTTTGAGGGATCCTCTAGCGCGAGCCCGGCCACGCAGCCCCGGGCAGATCGAACAGGAGCACCTCGGCGCCACGGCCTTCGCTCAGAACGACGGCTGGCTCGCCTTCGAGCTTGGCGGCGTCGCCCTCGGCAAGCCGCACGCCATTGACCGCAATCTCGCCCCGAGCCACGTGCACATAGCCGAGCCGTCCCGGTGCAAGCGTCAGACTCGTCGATTCCCCGGCGTCAAAACGCCCGGCGTAGAGCCGCACGGCCTGTTTGATCGTGACCGACCCCTCGGCCCCATCTCGCGAGGCCACCAGCCGCAGTCGTCCGCGCAGCTCGGACTCGGCGAAGCGCTTCTGCTCATAGCTTGGGGGGCCACCCGCAAGCTCGGGCAGGATCCAAATTTGCAGCAGGTGGGTGCGCTCGCTTGAGGAGGGATTGAACTCGCTGTGCAAAATGCCCGAGCCCGCGCTCATGCGTTGCACTTCCCCGGGCGTAATGATCGAGGCGTTGCCCAGGGAATCCCGGTGTGCGACCGCCCCTTCGAGCACGTAGGTCACGATCTCCATGTCGCGGTGCCCGTGCATCCCGAACCCTGCGCCCGGCGCAATCCAGTCGTCGTTGATCACGCGCAGGGGCCCGAAGTGCATGTGCTCGGGATCGTGATACTCGGCAAATGAAAACGAAAACCGGCTCTGGAGCCAACCGCGGTCGGCTTGGCCACGCTCGTTCGATTTTCTGAGGGTCAACATCGCATCCTCCTTGCACTCGCAACGCGGCTTTCGACGCCGACAGCCGGGCATTTTGCGGTTCCGGAGACGCGACACCAGGGGTCGCCACTGACCGAGTTGTTCGATAATTTTGAAAATGCCCGCCCTGAGCCTGGCCGCGCTTGAACTGCTCGATGCGATTGCTCGCGAGGGCAGCTTTGCGCGCGCGGCAGCGCGTCTCGGCCGTGCGCCCTCGGCAGTCACCTATGCGGTGCGCAAGCTCGAAGAGGAGCTCGACGTGCTTTTGTTCGACCGCCGCGGCTATCGGGCCACGCTGACGCCGGCCGGACGCCTGCTCGTGGAGCGTGGGCGACTCTTGCTTGACGATGCGGCGCGTTTGACCGAGCTTGTGCGTCAGGCCGAACGTGGCTGGGAGCCGACGCTTCGGATTGCCCTGGATGCGATCCTGCCCTTTGAGTGGCTGATCGAACATCTGGCCGCCTGGGACCGCGCCGGCTGCCCGACAGAGTTGCGCCTCAGTCGCGAGACGCTCGGCGGCAGTTGGGATGCGCTTGCCGACGACCGCGCCGATCTGGCCATTGGCGCCGCGGGCGATCCGCCGCCCGCGCATGCGATCGCGATCCAGCCGTTGTTTCGCGCCGAGTTCGTCTTCGCAGTGGCGCCGCAGCACCCCTTGGCTCGCGCGCGTGAACCGATCGGCGCCGCCGAGCTGCTCGCGCACCGAGCCATCGTCGTGGCTGACAGTTCGCGCCGCCTGCCGGCGCGCTCCAGCGGGCTTGTGCCGGGCCAGCCGACGCTCGTTGTGCCGACCATGGAGGCCAAGCTCGAGCTACAGCGGCGCGGCTTTGGTGTGGGGTACTTGCCGCGCTGGACGGCCGCCCCGCTTATCGCGCAAGGCGAGCTCATCGAGCGCCGTATCGAGGAGCCCAAGCCTGCCGTCGATCTCGTCGTGGGCTGGCGCTTGGCGCGCCGCGGCCCACAACCCGGCAAGGCGCTCGCTTGGTGGCGCGAGCGGTTGCGCAGCGCCCGCGCCCCCGAGCCTGGGCCGCAGTCGTCCGCGTAAAGCTCAAAGCGGTTCGAAAGCCGCCCAGCCTGAGGCGGGAGCCCGCCCGGCGATCGCATCGGCCAAGCACTCGGCCGAGGCCGCGCACAGCGTCCAGCCCAGGTGTCCGTGGCCCGTGTTCCACCACAGATTTTCGAAGCCGTAGCGAGCAAGGATCGGCAGCGTCGAGGGCGTCATCGGACGCAAGCCGGCCCAGCGCTCAACCGCAGGCGAGTTCCAGTCGCACAGCCCGGGCCAGAGCGTCTCGGCGAAGCGTTCGAGCGGCGCGAAGTCAGCCGCGCGCCAGCTTGCGCCAGAGGCATTGAACACGGCGCCCGTGGTCAAGCGCAGCTTGCGCCTTTGTTCGAGCGGACACCACGCGACTCGAGCATCCTCGCACAGCCCGCCCAGACGCGGCGCGGCGCCCGGATCGCGCACCGGCACCGTCAGCGAAAACCCCTTGACCGGCAACATCGGCAGCCCGGCAAGCCCAAGCCGCGCCGCCCAGGCGTTGGAAAAAGGCCCAAGGCAGGCCACGACCACCTCGCAGGGCAGGCGCTGCCCGTCGCCCAGCACCATCGCCGTGATCCGTCCACCGCGAGCCTCCACGCCGAGGGCCGGGGTACCCCAGCGCATCTGCACCCCGCGTGCGGCGAGCCACTCAGCCAGGCGGCAGGTGAAAACGCGCGCATCGCCCTGTGCGTCCTCGGGCGCGTAAGCGGCAGCGCGCAGCTGGCCCGCCGAGACGGCCCGTGCCAGCGCCGGCTCAAGATGCACCACCGCCTGCGCCGACACACAGGGCAAGCGCACCCCAAAGCGTTGCAAGCGCTCGGCGCGCGCCCTCGCCTCGGCCTCGCTTGCCCGGCTGCGGCACAGATAGAGCAGCCCCGCCTGGTGGTAGCCGCAGTCGATGCGGGTCTGCGCAAGCAGCCGGCGCAACGCCTCGTGACCGCGCCGCGCCAGGGCGAGCTTCACGCGCGCGAGCCGCTCGTACTCCGCCGCATGCGCGTGACTCAGAAAGGCAAACGCCCAGCGCCAGAAAGCCGCATCGATGAACCTCTCAATGCGCCAGAAGGCGCTTCGGCCAAACCACGCCGCCAGCAGCTGCCGTGCAACACCCGGTGCCGGCCACGGCAGAGCGCGCGATGCGGCGATCAAGCCGGCATTGGCCTGGCTCGTCCCGGTCGCAGGCTCGGGGCCCGCCTCCACGAGCGTGACCTCGTGCCCGTCGCGCCACAGCGCCCAGGCGCTCGCCACGCCGATGAGCCCCGCACCGAGCACGATCACGCGCATGGGCGTTGGCGGCCTCCTCGCCTCAGCTCGAGAATACGGCCGTCACGGGAGCGTGATCGGAGGGCTTGTCCTCGGCGCTGCCCTTGCGCTCATTGCGGTCAATGGTCACGGCGATACAGCGCTCGGCGAGTTCGGGCGAAGCGAGGATGTGATCGATGCGCAAACCGTGGTTTTTCGGGAAGGCGAGACGACGGTAATCCCACCAGCTATAGCGCACGGGCGGATCAGCAAACAGACGGAACGTGTCGACGAGCCCCAGCGCGAGCCAGCGGCGAAAATAGGCCCGCTCTTGCTCGGAGCAAAGCACCTGGCCGGCCCAGGCTGCCGGATCGTGCACGTCCTCATCGGTCGGGGCGATGTTGAAATCGCCCATGACGAGCAAAGGCCCGTGCTGGGCGCATTCGCGCTCAAGCCACCGCGTGCATGCCTCAAGCCAGGCAAGTTTGTGCGCATACGCCGCGCTGCCCACGGCTTGCCCGTTGACCACGTAGAGGTTGACGACGCGCAGCGGGCCAAAACTTGCCGCAAGCGCCCGCTGCGCAGGGTCGGCAAAGCCGGGAATGCCGATCTGCACGTCGGAGGGCTCGGGCCAACTCGCGCGCGCAAGGATCGCTACGCCGTTGTAGCCCTTCTGTCCGGCCACCAGCGCGCGATAGCCCAGCGCGGCAAACGCCTCGTACGGAAAGCGCGAGGCTTCCATCTTGATTTCTTGAAGGCAGAGCAGCTCGCTGCCGGAGCGCTCGAGCCATCGCAGCACGCGCGCAAGCCGCGTGGCCAGACCGTTGACGTTCCAGGTCGTGACTCGCAAAGCGTCTTAGCGACCTGTGGCACTTCCCCCGGCCGCGCCAGGTCTCGACACCGAGACACTGGGCTGGGTCGCGGCGCCCTCGGCGGCCGTTGCCGGAGCCTCCTTGCGCGGCTCATCGACGCCGCGCCGATCTTCGACCACGCGCGGGGCTCCGAAGGCCGGCGTGCGCGGATAGCCCGCTTGATCGAGCGCACCGGCCCACGTCGCCTCGTTGAAGCCGCGCAGCACGCGGCCACCGATCTTGAGCACGGGGACGGTGTTGCCGCCGGTTTCCTCGCGGAACCGCCTGTTGAGCTCGGCCGATCGGGTCGGATCGACGAGCGTGTGCGGCACGCCGCGCGCTTGCAGGAATTTGCGCGCTGCATCGCAGGGCTCACCGCAGTCAGTCACATAGAAAACAACGGGGTTGCGCCGCGCGGCCTCTTGCGTCGCAAGCGACTCGGGGTTGTTCTGAATCGAGTTGGCGCGAACGTTTCGCTCCTCCACGCCGCGCGCGCCGGGAGGGGGCGGCTGATCGGAAAAGACCGTCCGGCCGCTCGGATCGATGTAGCGATAGACCGTCTGAGCCGGCGTCTCGGCTGCGCCCAAAAGCAGCGCGACGCCCGCGGTCCAAACCCAGAAGATGCGCCGCAAAGGGGAGGTCGGTTTCATGTGAGGCTCCTCGTCGGTGTGGCCACGGTGCCTGGCCGGTGTCCGACACCGCTGACCCGGCATCACGCTTGACCTGCCGGCTGATTGTGCCGCAAACGCCTTGGCCACGGGGTCGCTGCGGCAGCGGCTTCGACCTCAAGGTGTGTTTGTGGGGGTTATTGGCGCGCCTGTTCGAGTGCGCGCAGATCCTCGGGCGTGGTCACATTGACCCAGCTGCCGGTATGCAACTCCCCGCTTACGCGCCCCGCGGCCACCCAGGCGCGATAGTGCTCGAGTAGGCGAAAGCGTACGCCGACCGGCCAGTTGCGCAGGCAGCGCCGCGCCAGCACCGCGATATTGGCCAGCGTTGAGCGCGGCTCGCCCTCGGTGAGACGCCCGTCGACAAGCGCGAACTCCCGCCCCCGCGCTGCGGGGCCCGCTGGCACGAGCACCAAATGCGCGCAATCGGGGCCCTCGGCCACGGTGCGCACCCGTTCAATCAGCCGCGCGTAGTCGAAGTCGCTCCAGATGTCGGCGCTAATGAGCAGCACGGCCTCGGAGCGAAACCGCGCCGCGGCCGTGGCCACACCACCGCCCGATTCGAGCGGCTCGGGCTCGACGGAATACTCGATCGCACAACCGTAGCGCGACCCATCGCCAAGCGCGGCCATGATTCTCTCGGCGCGGTAGCTCACGTTGATCACGACGTGGCGCACGCCCGAGGCGACGAGCTTTTCGAGATGGTGCTCGATCAGCGCGCGCCCCCGCACCGGCAACAGCGGCTTCGGCGTGGAATCGGACAACGGACGCATGCGCTCGCCGCGCCCGGCGGCAAGGATCATCGCGGTCGGCGCAAACGGCGCGTCAAAACGTCGCACCGTGCTCATGCGCGATCCCTTCGAGCCGATCCACGAGGGCAAGCAGCGGTGCAAAGTCCCGGTAGCGCAACGCCACCGCGCGCACGTAGCCGATAAAGCGCGGCGTGTCGGCCAAATACTTCGGCTTGCCGTCGCGGTAGTAGATGCGGGCAAAAATACCGAGGACCTTCAAGTGTCGCTGTAGCCCCATCCACTCCACCTCACGGTAAAACTGCGCGAAGTCCTCCGGCACCGGAAGCCGCGCACGGCGTGCACCGTCCCAGTAGCGGGCCACCCAGTCGATGACTTGTTCCTCCGCCCACGAGTGAAAGGCATCGCGCACGAGCGAGGCGATGTCGTAGCTCACTGGCCCGATCACGGCATCCTGATGATCGAGCACCCCCGGCACGCTACCGGGCCGGTAGATGAGATTCCTTGGCATGAAGTCGCGATGCACGAACACGCGCGGCTGCGCAAGCGCAAACGCCACGAGCTGCCGCGCCACGGCCGTGAACCGCTCCCGCTCGGCAGCGCTCCATTCGAGCCCTCGGTGTCGCCCGACATACCACTCGGGAAAAAGCGCGAGCTCGCGCTCGAGGAGCGCCGCGTCGTAGCGCGGGAAATCGGCCGGCAGCGCCTCGAGCGCGATCTGCTGCAGGCGCAGCAGCGTCTCAATGGCTGCCCGCATCGCCGCATCGATCTCACTCGGAGCAAGCCGAGCAAAGGCCTCCAGGTAGGTCTGATGGCCCAGGTCCTCGAGCAACAAAAAGCCGGCCTCGACGTGGCTTGCGTAGACCTCGGGCGCGTGCACGCCGGCGCTGCGCAGCAGTGCGTTGACGCGCAAAAACGGCCGCACGTCTTCCGCTGGCGGCGGCGCATCCATCGCCATGGCGGTCGAGCCGTCGCCGCGCGTGAGGCGGAAGTACCGTCGAAAACTCGCATCGGCCGAGGCCGGCACCAGCTCCACGAATTCGCCCGGCCGCTGCGCGGCCAGCCAGGCCACAAGCTTTTCGAGCCGGGGATCACTGCGCGATTCGATACCCTTGATGCGCACGTTTGCCTCAAAACACGAGCCGTGGCCACACGCGGAGCGCCCGATGCAGGATCGAGCCTTCGCCGAGCATCAGCAAGCGATGCGCCGGCTGCCGCACCCCGCGCCTCTAGCCGGCGCGCGCCGGGTGGCCTGGGCTACACTCGGCCCGTGGTGGCGCATCCTCGATCACAACGCAAGTCTAGCGGCTAGCGCTCGAGCGGCGCGCGATGAACGCTCGCCATGCTTTCGCCCCGCGCATGAGCTCTGACCTTGAACGCTTCTTGCCTGCCCTTTTGGGCGCGCTCGGGCTCGTCTGCCTGAGCGCTTCGGCGGCCTCGGCAACGCCGCGCATCTGCGTCGACCCGCGCAGTGAAGCACCCGGCGGCGTGCCGCTCACGGGAGAGCTCGGTCAGCAAGCGCGCGATGAACGCGGACGGCCGCTCGCGCAGCTTCTGCGCCCCGAACGCGGCTTCGGGCGGGAGCGGACAACGCTCACAGCCGAAGCGGTCTTCGGCCGTGAGGGTGAATTCGTCGAGGCGCGCGGAAGCGTCGATCTTCGCACCGCAACGCGGCAGATCCTCGCCGATGCGATGCGCTACGACCTTGCCCAAGACGTCGTGAATGCCCGCGGCCATGTGCTGATCCGCTCCTGGCAAGACGTGGTCTTTGGTCCAGAGCTCAGCTACGGGATCGAGACTCAGACCGGCTATATGAGCTCGCCCTCATTTGCGCTCGGCCTCTACAAAGGTCGCGGCTACGCCGAGCGGCTCGAATTCGCCGGCCCGGATCGCTACCGCTTGCTCAAGGCTCGCTACACCACCTGTGCTGGCGAACATCCGGCCTGGCGGCTTGAGGTCGGGGAACTCGACCTCGACGAAGCAAGCGGCGTTGGCACCGCGCGCGATGCGCGCGTGCTGATCGGTGAGTGGCCGGTGGCCTGGTTGCCGCGCTTGAGCTTTCCGCTCACGAATGAACGAAAGAGCGGCTTTCTCGCGCCCACCTACGGCACGAGCGAAGCGCGCGGCTTCGATCTCCAACTGCCTTACTACCTGAACTTGGCGCCGAACTATGACGCCACCCTCACACCGCGACTCATGACCAAACGCGGGCTTCTGCTGCACGGCGAGCTGCGCTACATCGTCGACAGCCCGCTTGGGCGTTCAAGCGGCGAGCTCGAAGCCGAAGTGCTGCCCGATGACCGCGTGACCGGCCGCACGCGACGTGCGCTCGACCTCAGGCATGCGCAGCAGATTGCGCCCAATCTCGATTTGACGCTGCGCTATCGGGCCGTGGGCGATCCTCGCCATTTCGCCGATCTGTCCGACCGCGTGGCGGTCACCTCGATCACGACCTTGCCGCGCGAAGCCACCCTCAGCTATCGTGCAGGCGACTGGCACTTCACGGCACGCGTGCTTCGTTTTCAGACGCTTCAGGATCCGGCCGCCTTCGTGCTGCCGCCCTACGATCGCGCGCCGCAGCTGACGCTTGATTCACCGTTGTGGCGTTTTGGCCCCGACCAGCGCTTTGAAGCGCACTTGCGGCTCGATGCCACGCGCTTTCTCTACCCGATCGGCACCAATCCGTCCGGCGACCGCTGGCTCGGGGTCGGCACGCTTGCTTGGCGCTACGAAACCCCCGGCGCGTTCGTCGTGCCGCGCGTGCGGCTGCACGCAAGCCGCTATCGGCTGCTCGATGTCTTCGATGACGTTGAAAACCAAACGCGCGTGGTGCCGCTTGGCAGCCTCGATGCGGGGCTGCGCTTCGAACGTGAAACGCGTCTGTTTGGCGAACGTTTCACGCAAACGCTTGAGCCGCGCGCGATGTTCACGCACGTGCCGTACCGCAACCAGTCCAGCGTCCCCGTGTTCGACACCGCGATTGCCGACTTCAACCTCTTGCAGCTGTGGAGCGAGAACCGCTACATCGGCGAGGACCGGCTCGGCGACACCACGCAGATCGCGCTCGGCGTGACCTCGCGTCTGTTCGATGCCGAGAGCCAAAAAGAGCGCCTCGCCCTGACGCTTGGGCAGCGCATCTATCTGACCAATCAACGCGTCACGCTGGGCGAAGTCCCCCGCGACCGCAACACCTCGGACGTGCTGGCCACGCTTGCCGGACGCGTCACCGACGCGCTCTACGTCGAAGCCGGTGCACAAATCAACCTCGACCGCGGCCGCCTCGAGCGGCATGCCGTGGCCCTGCGCTACCGGCCCGAGCCAACCAAGACGTTCAACCTCAACTACCGCTCGATTCGGGAGCTTGTCACACTGTCGGGCCCGATCCGCGTTCAGCAGGTCGATGTCTCCGGACAATGGCCGATCGCGGGCGGCTGGTACGCCGTCGGCCGCCTCAACTATTCGCTTGCCGACCGCCAGCTCACCGAGGGCGTCGCGGGCCTCGAATACGACGGCTGCTGCTACGTCGTACGGGCGGTCGTGCAGCGGCTCGCCACGGGCACGCGCCGCGTCAACAACGCGTTTTTTCTTCAGCTCGAGCTCAATGGACTCGCGCGCGTGGGGGCGAACCCGATCGACCTCCTGCGACGCAACATCCCGGGCTACACGCAACTCTACGAAAATCCAACCCGGCGCCGGCTCGATCCGCCGGCATCCCGCCCCAACTAACCGAGAAGGCAACGATGAAGCAAACTCACATCTGTTTCCGCGCGATGGTGTTGTCGACGGTCGCGCTGGTCTGCGCTTGGGGCGCAAGCGCTCCCGTGTGCGCTCAAGCCGGCGCGGCCGCATCGCGGCTGCAGCTGCTTGACCGCATCGTCGCCATCGTCAACGACGAGGTCATCACGCGCTACGAGCTCGATCAGCAGCGCCGCGCGGTGCTTACGCAACTGGCGCGTCAGGGCATTCCGGCCCCGCCGGCGGCCGAGCTCGATGCCCAGGTGCTCGAGCGCTTCATCAACGAAAAGGTTCAGCTTCAATACGCCCGCGAGACGGGCATCCGCGCCGACGAGGAGACGGTCAATGCGGCGCTCCAGCGCATCGCCGCCGACAATGGCATGTCGATGCAGCAATTCATCCAGGCGCTGCGCAATGACGGTCTCACGCTCGAGCGTTTCCGCAGCGAGCTCGCCAATGAGATCGTGCTGACGCGGCTACGCGAGCGCGAGATCGAGTCGCGCGTGACCGTGTCCGAGGCCGAGATCGAAGCGGAACTGGCGCGCCTGCGTGCCGCCGGTCGTGGCGTCGAATACCAGCTCGCGCATGTGCTCATCCTCGTGCCCGAGCAAGCCAGCCCCGAGCAGATCGCGCTTCGCCGTCAACGCGCAGAGGAGGCGTTGCGGCAACTCAACGCCGGCACCCCGTTCGGCCAAGTCGCTGCAGTCTTCTCCGATGCCGCCGATGCCGTGCAGGGCGGCAATCTGGGCTGGCGCGAGGCCGATCGCCTGCCGGCGCTCTATGCCGAAACAGCGGCCAAGCTCTCGGTTGGTGCCACCAGTGAGGTGCTGCGTAGCGCAAACGGATTTCACATCGTGCGACTGCTCAACAAACGCGACAAGACCGAACGCGTCGTGGTCGAGCAGCACCGCACGCGCCACATCCTCGCGCGCGTCAACGACCTCGTCAGCGAGAGCGAAGCGCGTGACAAGATCGAGCGGGCGCTCGCGCGTATCCGGGCCGGAACGCGTTTTGAGGAGGTCGCACGCACGATGAGCGAAGACGCCTCGGCGGCCCGGGGAGGCGATTTAGGTTGGGTCGCGCCGGGCGACACGGTTCCCGAGTTCGAAGCCGCGGTCAAAAACGCCAAGATCGGCGAGGTCACGGGCCCCGTGCGAACGCCGTTCGGCTGGCACCTGATTGAAGTCGTGGAGCGGCGGATGCAGGATGTGACCGCCGAGCGCACGCGAGCTCAGGCTCGCCAGGCCGTGCGCGATCGCAAGGCCGAGGAGGCCTATCAGTCGTGGCTTCGCGAACTGCGCGATCGGGCGACCGTGGAGATCAAACTCAACGAGGGCTGATCGCGATGCTTCGATCCGGCGGGGTTTATCGCGCGCGGCAGCGGCCTCACCCGCGGTGCATGCGGGTGGGGCTCGCCGCCCTGCTTGGCTGCCTGCTGACAGTGGCAACGCCTGCCCGGGCCAGCGATGCCGCGGTGCGTGAGGCCGCCGCGGCGTTTCGCGCGGGCGATGCTGCCCGCATTCGCGCTCTGATCCCAGCCACGCGTGGGCACCTGCTTGAAGCATACGTCGATTACTGGGCCCTGCGCGTCAACCTCGAGCTAGCCGACGCGGGCGAGGTGGAAGCCTTCATCGATCGACACCGCGGCACGGCCATCGGCGAGCGCCTTCGCGGGGAATGGCTCAAACTGCTCGGTCGGCGCGGCCACTGGGAAGCCTTCGAGCGACTCGACCGTGAGGCCGACAACGATGATGCCGACCTGTCGTGCTATCGCGTCACGATGCGTGCCGTACGCGGCGGCCAATGGCCGCCGCCTCCGCCCGGCGTGTGGGCGGAGCGACTCAGCGATGCCTGCGCAGCGGCCTTTGCAGCGCTCGCCATGCGCGCAACCCCTGCCCCCCTGAGCCTGGAGGATGTCCTCTGGCGTTTTCGCACCGCCGGCGACGGCGGCACGCTCTACGCTGCGCAAAGCGTCGCCCAAGCCCTGCCGGCCGACCTTCGGCCCAGCGAGGACGCGATCGCCCGCGCCCATGCCCACCCGGAGGCCGTGCTGCGCGTCGCAGCCAACGGCACCGCGCTTGTGCGCAGCCAGCGCGAAGTGGTCCTCTATGCGCTTGCGCGCTTGGCACGAAACGACGTCGCGTCAGCGCGTCAGCTCTGGTCGAGCGTGGTGTCTCGCATGCGCCCCGAGGAGCAGCGCTTCGCGGCCGCTCAGCTCGCCTACGCAAGCGCGCGTCGGCTCGAATCGGCCGAAGCGATGCTCTGGTGGAAGCGCGCATCCGATGCGGCGAGTCTGCCGAAGCTCTCGGATGCCCAGCTTGCCTGGCTCGTGCGTGCGGCGCTGCGTGAAGGCGCCTGGCGCGAGGTGGCGCGCTTGATCGATGCGATGAGCCCGTCTGCATCGGGCGGCCGTGAGGAGGCCACCTGGCGCTACTGGCGTGCCCGCGCGCATGCTGCGCTCGGCGAGGCCCAAGCCGCGCGCGAGATCTATCAGCGGCTCGCACGCGAGCATCATTTCTATGGACTGCTCGCGGCCGAAGAGATCGGCCAACCGCTGCCCACCGTGGCCGAACTCACGCGCGGCGCCGTGCGCTTGACGCCCGAGGCGGCCGAGCGCTTTGAGCGTTCGCCCGCCGCACAGCGTGCGCTCAAGCTCGGCGCGCTGAACCTGCGCGCTGAGGCGGCGCGCGAATGGTTCACGGTCGTGCGCGACTTCGGCGATCTGGACTCGCTGCTTGCCGCGGAATGGATGCGCCAGAAAGGCTTTTGGGATCGTTCGATCAACACCGCCGAGCGCACGCGCGAGCTGCACGATTTTCGGTTGCGCTTTCAGACGCCCTACGAGCGTGAAATTCGACGCGCTGCCGCCGCCTTCGGACTTGAGCCGGCACTGGTGTTTGGACTCATTCGGCAAGAGTCGCGCTTTTGGGCCGAGGCGGTCTCCTCGGCCGGCGCGCTTGGCCTCATGCAAGTGATGCCCGCAACCGGCCGCTGGATCGCGCAGCAACTCGGCGTGGCCAACTTTCAGCCGAGCCAGCTGACCGATGTTTCCGTCTCGACCACCTTCGGCAGCTTCTATCTCAAAAACGCGCTCAACACCCAGGAAGGCAGCGAGGTTCGCGCCGCGGCCGCCTACAATGCCGGCGCTGGACGCGCGCGGCAGTGGCGCCACGAGACGCGCGCGCTCGAAGGGGCGATCTACACCGAATCGATTCCCTTCAACGAGACCCGCGATTACGTCAAGAAGGTGCTTGCCAACGCGGTTTGGTACGCGCACCTGCTCGGCGAAGGCGAAACCTCGCTCAAAAAACGCCTCGGAACGATCAGCCCGAAGTCTTCCACTTCCTCGCTATGAACGTTCTCGTCCTTGGCGGCAGCGGCTTTGTCGGCCGCGCCCTCATCGCGAAACTCGCCCGCGATGCCCACCGCGTGACGGTGCTCACACGGCGGCGCGACCGCGCGCGCGAGCTCTTTCTGCTGCCCACCGTCACGGTGCTCGAAGGCAACGTGCAGGAACCTGACACGCTCGCACGCCATCTGCCCGGGCATGAAGCCGTGGTGTTCCTGATTGGCATTTTGAACGAGCGGCGACGCGGCGACTTTGACCGCGTGCACGTCGAGCTGGTCGCGCGCCTGATCGATGCGATGCAGCGTGCTCGATGCCGGCGCCTCGTACACATGAGCGCGCTCGGAGCGGCACCGGATGCGCCGAGCGCCTACCTGCGTTCCAAAGCCGCAGGCGAGGCGCTCGTGCGTTCAAGCGGTCTTGACTGGACGATCTTTGCCCCTTCGGTGATCTTCGGTGCCGGCGATAGTTTTCTCAACCGTTTTGCTGCCTTGACCTCCCTTCTGCCGCCGTTTGCCCCCGTGCTGTTGCCGGCAGCCGACGCACAATTCCAACCGGTGTGGGTCGACGATGTGGCGCGTGCCTTCGCGCATGCCCTCGCACGCAAGCAGACCTTCGGCCAGCGCTATGAGCTCGTCGGGCCGAAGCGCTACCGGCTGCGGGAGCTTGTGGCCTATGTGATGCAGCTTCGGGGAAAGCGCCATCCGATCATCGGCCTGCCGGACCTCGCCGCCTCAGCGCTTGCTTCGATCCTGCAACACGTCCCGACCCAACCGCTCACGCCCGACAACCTGGCTTCGATGCGTGTGCCCAGTGTGAGCGATGCGCCGTTTCCTGCCTTTGCCGGCGTGCCGGCAGCGCTTGAGGACATCGCCCCGAGCTACCTTGCGCCGCAGAGCCTCGATGACCGCGCGCGGCCGTTTCGCGAACACGCGCGCCACGAGCGCTAAAGGGCATTTCGGCGATGCTTGAATCCGAACTTGCCCGTCATTTCGAGCGCCTGGCGCAGGAACTGCCGCCGCTTGCCCCGGAGGCTTCGCCGCTCGTGCGGCGCCTGCGCTACTGGGGGCTCGCCGCGCATGCGAGCACGCACTGGCCCGATCGCGTGACCGTCAACGATGTGGCAGTGGCCACTGCGGTCGGCCGCGTGCCGGTGCGGCTTTTTTACGGCCATGACGGGCGCGATGAGCCGGTGCCCACGATCGTCTACTTTCCCGGCGGCGGCTGGGTGTGCGGCAACCCCGACACGCACGCCAGCCTCTGCGCCCGCCTCGCCTATGAGGCCAACGCGCTCGTGGCAGCCGTCGATGTGCCGAAAGCCCCCGAGGCCACCTGGCAGCAGATCACTGAGACCTGCCATGCCGCCGCCGAAGCGATTGCCGCCGATCGCGCGCGTGCTGCACCAGCGACGCCGCTTGTGCTTGCCGGCGACAGCGCGGGCGGGCATCTTGCGGCCGTCACCTCCATCACTGCACGGGATCGGGAGAGCTTCCACGTCGTGCTGGCGGCGCTGTTTTGCCCCTGCATCGAGCCCGATTTCACAACGGCAAGCTACGAGCGCTTCGCGGAAACGCCCGGGCTCACCCGCGCCGAAATGCAGTGGTACTGGCGGCAGTATGCCGGCCCGGACATCGGGCTCAACGACTATCGCATCGCTCCGACGCGCGCCGCCTCGCTGGCGGGTCTTCCGCCGATGTATGTGGTCACGGGCGGCTGCGATCCACTCGCCGACGACGGGCGAAGCTGGAGCGAAGCACTGCGCGCACACGGCGTTGAGGTCACGCACGAAGCATTCGAGGGCATGCCGCACGGCTTTCTGCGTCTTGCCAAATTCAGCGCCGCCGCCGACGCTGCACTCCAGCATGTCGGAGCGCGGCTTGGCCAACTCCTCCGCAATGCCTGCACCTGAGGCCACGCGCCTGCGCGAGCTCACGCTGCTTGCGGTGGACTGCGCGCAGCCGCGGCTGGCGGCCCAAGCGCTCGCGCGCTCGGCCGAGCGGCTTCCCGGCGCGCAGGTTCGGCTGCTCACCGATTGCCCGCTTCACGAGGCCAAGCGCCTCGGCATCGAGGTCATCCCGATCGCGCCGATTCGCTCGCGCAGCGACTACTCGCGCTTCATGCTCAGCGAACTTCGCGCCTATGTGCCCACCGCGTTTGCCCTCATCCTCCAGTGGGACGGCTGGGTACTCGATGCCGAAGCATTCGACCCCGCGTTTTGGCACTGTGACTACATCGGCGCGCGCTGGCCTCACAAAAGGCCGCCCTACGTGGTCGGAAACGGCGGCTTTTCCTGGCGCTCGAAGCGCCTGCTGGAGGCGCTGGCTCGCCTCGCACCCGAGCTTGCCCCAGAGGAGGCCGAGGATGAGGCGATCGGCATCCGCTTGCGCCCGACCCTGGAAGCCGACTTCGGGATCGTGTTTGCCGAGCCGCACCTGGCCGATCGTTTCAGCTTCGATGTCGGCCGCCCGGTCGGGCCGACCTTCGGTTTTCACGGGCTGTTCAACTTCTGGCAGGTGCTTGGCGAAGAAGAGCTCATCGCCTTTGCCCACGAGGCCCCGGAGACCGTCGTACGGCTGCCCGGCTTTGCCGCGCTCACGCGCAACCTGATCGATCTGAAGCGTGCCCGTGCCGCCGAGCCCTTTGTGGCGCGGCTTGCCGCAACACTCGGCGAGGCAGCCGCGGCGCCTTGGCGCGAGCGCTTGCGCGCCATCTCGACCACGACCGTGCAAGCAGGCGCCCCCTCGACACCGATCCGACCGCCTGCCTCTCGGCTTGCGCCCTGCCCGTGCGGCAGCGGCCGGCGCTACAAGGAGTGCCATGGGGCGCTTGGGCCCTCGGCCACGGCGGCCGTCGATCCGGATGCGCTTGCGCTTGAGGCGGTGCGTCTGCATGAAGCCGGGCAAATCGCCGCGGCGCTTGAGCGCTATGAACGCGTGCTCGCCCACGCGCCTGAGCATCCGGTGGCGCTTCACTTCCTCGGGGTGGCGCTCTACCAGCAAGGCGCGCCAAGCACCGGGCTTGAGGCGATGTGGCGTTCGCTTCGGCTTGTCCCGCATGAGGCCGAGTGGTGGTCGAATCACGCCGCCGCAGCCTGGCAGGCGGGACGCTACGAGCTTGGACGCCAAGCCGCCGAGCGCGCGCTTGCGCTTGATCGCACCCACGCGGGGGCTTGGACCAATTTGGGGCTGTGTCTGCGTGAGCTCGCCGAGCATGAGGCTTCCCTGGCCGCGTTCGATCAGGCGCTCGCGCTTGCGCCGCGCTCAGCCTACGCACGCTGGAACCGCAGCCTCACGCTGCTTGCGCTTGGGCGCTACGAGGAGGGTTTTGCCGACTACGAGCTGCGGCTTGAACTGCCGCAAACCCAGCCGCTCGGGCCGATCCCGGCCTGCCCACGCTGGGATGGCACGCGCTGCGGGCGTTTGCTGGTGCTTGCCGAACAGGGTCTCGGCGACACCCTCATGTTTGCGCGCTTTTTGCCTGCGGTTGCCGAACATGCCGAGACGCTGACCCTTGCCTGCCATGCACCGCTTGTGCCGCTGCTTGCGCGCGCCTTCCCGGGCATCGAAGTCATCCCCGTCGGTACGCATGAGGGGCGCCCCTTCGACCGCTGGAGTGCGCTTTGTTCGCTTCCGGCGCGCCTCAAGCTCACCCGCGCGCAGCTTGTCAGCGAGTATGCGCCCGCGCGCTACCTCGCGGCCGACCCGGAGCGGGTGGCGCACTGGCGCGCCCGCCTTCGTGCCGCTGCGGGCGCTCGGCCCACCGTGGGCCTCATTTGGCAAGGCCAGTTCGCCGGCCAAGACCATCATCTCGCGGATCGATCGATTGCGCCGGAGTATGTCGCTGCCTGGCTTCGCCGACAGCCCGAGGTCGCCTGGTGTTCGCTGCAATGGGGTGCAGCGCCGCTTGATGTGCCCGGTCTGCTCGATTGGAGCGCGGAACTTGGGCCGTTCGAAGAAACCGCGGCGCTCATGAACGCGCTCGACCTCATTGTGACCGTTGACACGGCCGGTGCGCATCTGGCCGCCGCGCTCGGCCGGCCAACCTGGGTGCTCTTGCGCCACGCGGGCGAATGGCGCTACGGTCGCGCTCAAACCGAAGGCGAGCGTACGCCGTGGTATCCGAGCATGCGGCTCTTTCGCCAAGGCCCGGATCGCCGCTGGCAAGGGGTGCTTGCCGCGGTGGCTGAGAAGCTGAGCCTGGAACTTGCCACGCAACCGCGAGAAAGGAGCCAACCATGAAACCGGTCGCCCTGGTCACCGGCGCCTCCTCCGGCATTGGCCGCGCCGCCGCGCTCGCCTTGAACCGCGCCGGTTTTTCCGTGGTGCTTGCCGCGCGGCGCGCTTCAGCGCTCGAGGCCACGGCCCGCGCGGCTGTCGCTCCCGACGCGATGTTTGCCTACCCCTGCGATGTGACCGACCCCGTGGCGGTGCGCGCACTCTTCGATGCCGCGGTGGAGCGCTTCGGGCGGCTCGATGTGCTGTTCAACAACGCCGGGCGCGGCGCGCGAGCGGTCGACATCGATGAGCTTGCCCTCGATGAATGGCGCGCCGTGGTCGAAGTCAACCTCAACGGCATGTTCTACTGCGCACGCGAAGCCTTTCGCGTCATGAAAGCCCAGCAGCCCAAGGGCGGGCGCATCATCATGAACGGCTCGATCAGCGCCTACGCGCCGCGGCCCTTCTCAGCCCCCTACACGGCGACCAAACACGCCATCGCCGGCCTGACCAAGGCGCTTGCGCTCGATGGGCGAGCCCATGACATCGCCGTTGGGCAAATCGACATTGGCAACGCCGCAACCGAAATGACCGAGCGCATGGCACAGGGCATCCTGCAGGCCGATGGCTCAATCCGCCCCGAACCGCGCATCGAGGTCGAGCTCGTGGCCGAGGCGGTTGTGCAGATGGCCCGCTTACCGCTTGATGCGAACATCCTTTTCATGACCCTGATGGCCACCAAGATGCCCTTCGTCGGACGGGGATGAGCTCGGCTCATCGCCTGCGCACGATGCGCCAGCGCGTCCCGGCTGCATGGCCTCGCGCGGATCGAAGCGCGGCATCGGATAGGTCGTCGCCGGAACAAACACGCCTGCCTCGACGTCAAGCCGGCGCCAGGTCACGTGGTCGCGCAACGCCGCTTTGACGCGCAAGAGCGCCGGCCAGAGGTCTGTGGCCTCCTCGGGCGCCACGACCATGCGCCCGTAGGCATCCAGCACCACGAGGGCCTGCCGCGCGCGTGTTGTCACAAAGGCCGGTCGCGCGGCGCCCAGAGGTGGCAAGAAGACGCTAACCTTGAGCGGCCCCAAGCCGCCGCGCGTCGACTGGTAGTTCGTCTCTTGCCAGTGCACGACGTGGTAGTCAGAAGGCAGCGCGGAAAGCGGGACGATCAGCATGCCGATGACACTGCGTCATGAGCTTGAGAAGCTCCGCGTAGACAGACGAATTTCAGGCCCCAATCCAGCCACGCGGGCCCGATGCACAAGCCATTCCTGGCCGAGAGCCCGCAACGAGAAAATCCGCTGCGCCCACGGGCGGCAGGACGCGGCAGCGGCCTTCGCCCGTGCGAGCTCGTCTTGCGCGCCGTTTGCGCGAAAGCCTGCCGCCGGGCCCGCCCTGATCCGCCCGGCGCAGCCGTGGCAGCGCGCCAAGCGTGCGTGCGCGCCATCGCCAAGCCGAAAGCGTTTCGGCCCCGACTGCGGCGTCCAAGCCGGGTGCGGCCGTCACGGGGGCTCGCACGACCAGGCGCTCGTTCAAAAAGGCTTACCGCGACACGGTTTTCCACCGCCTGGGCGCCGACCTGGAGTGCCGTGTCACGAGCGCTCATTTTGATGCATCGACGCGCCCGCAAGGTTTTCGCCTGGTCGCGCCCGGGGTCTGGCTGAGCCTCAAGGTCGCCCCGCCCATGCACCTGCCGGTGAGCGTGGCCCTACGCGGCGGGGCCTGTCGTAGCTGCCGAGGCAACCACGGATCGGGCCGCCGGTGCGAGCGGGCGACTTGCGTGATGCGATGCCAGCTGCGCCACGATCCCGGCGGCGATCATTCCCGGGTGCTTGCTGGCAATCGAGCGCTCGCCCACGGGGCAGACGATTCGCTCGGCCGCAGCCGCCCCGAGACGCGCCGCAAGACGCGCTCGAAAGCGCGCCGCTTTGGTCTCCGAGCCGATGAGACCCACGAGGCCCAGGTCTTCGCGGGCTGCCAGCGCCTCACAGATCGCCAGATCGAGCGCATGCGAGTGGGTCATCACGAGCGCATCGGTGTCGGCCGGAAGTCGCGCAGCTTCCTCTTGCGGTGCCTCGCTGGGCAGCGCCTCGACGTTTGGCGGCAGGGTCGCGGGAAACACCCCCTCGCGCGGATCGATCCAGCGCACGCGACACGGCAGCACCGCAAGCATGCTCACGAGCGCTCGCCCGACGTGCCCGGCACCGAAGACCGCGATCCTCCACGGTGTGAAGCACACGGTAAAGCCGATCGACTCGCCGTGATCGAACAGGCGCGTCACCGAAACGCATGTGACACGCTCAGCAGCCTCGGCCGCTGCGAGCCGTTCGACCTCGGCCCGGTCCTCCTGAGCCAACGGCATGAACTGCAGCTCGACCTGCCCGCCGCAGCATTGCCCGAGCGCCGGCCCGAGGGGATACTGGACCACACCACCCACGCGCGTCCCAGAGGCAAGCATGCTGCGCGCCTGCTCGATGGCTTTCCATTCGAGATGTCCGCCGCCGATCGTTCCGAGCGTGTCGGCTTCGCCGACGGCCATCGCCGCGCCTTCCTCACGCGGCGCCGATCCGCGTACACGCGACACACGCACAAGCACGAAGCGCTCGCCTACGGAAAGCCTCTGGGCGAGCGTGCGATAGAAAGGCTCGTCGGCGCTCATCCTTTAGCGGGCTTGGCCGGCTTGAGCGATTGCCCCGGGTGGTGCTTCGCACGCCACCTCCGCGTGCTCGGGCGAAGGAAAGGACGCACTCGCCCTGTCCTGCGCTGCGCTGTAGGCCTTCGCAGGCCCCTCGGCGAAGCCGACCGAGAGGTCTGCACGGGGAGGTGCCTCGGCGAACGGGCCGCACCCAGCGCGCCGATCGCGCAGAGCCTCGATCACCGAGAGCACCCGCTCGGGGGTGGCCGGGGCGTCGAGCCGGATGACCGTCCCACGCGGGGCAAGCCCTGCGATCGCAGCAACGATGGCTCGATGAACTGAAAGCGCAAGCATAAGCGGGGGTTCTCCGACGGCTTTGCTGCGGTAGATCGTCTCCTCGGCGTTGGGCGCATCATCGAGCAGCCACACGTTGAACACCGGTGGCACGTCGCCCGCGGTGGGGATCTTGTAGGTCGAGGGCGCATGGGTGAGCAAGCGTCCGTCACGCCCCCAGACTAACTCCTCGCTGGTGAGCCAGCCCATGCCTTGCACAAAGGCACCTTCGATCTGGCCGCGGTCGAGCGCCGGGTTGAGCGAGCGGCCACAGTCATGAAGGATGTCCACACGCAGCAGTCGCGTTTCGCCCGTGAGCGTATCCACGGCCACTTCGCTCACCGCGGCGCCAAAGGCGAAGTAATAAAACGGCCGCCCCCGAAAACGCTCGCGATCCCAATGGATCTTCGGCGTTTTGTAGAAGCCTGCGGCCCAGAGCGGCACGCGCGCGAGGTAGGCGCGCTCGATCACCTGCTCGATCGACCAGCGCTTGAGCTCGTCGCCAAGCTGCGCCTCAACACCGTCGGCACAAAAACGCAGCGCCTCGGCCGGACAGCCCCAGTGCTCGGCCAAAAACGCCGCCAGTCGCAAACGGATTGCACGACACGCCTCGCGCGCGGCCATGCCGTTCAAATCGCTGCCGCTGGAGGCCGCGGTGGCGCTCGTGTTGGCCACTTTGCTTGTGTCGGCCGCGCTCACACGCACCCGCTGGCGCGAAAGGCCAAGCTCCTCGGCCACCACCTGCTGCACCTTGGTGTAGAGGCCCTGACCCATCTCGGTACCGCCGTGATTCACAAGCACGGAACCATCCAAATAGAGGTGCACGAGCGCCCCCGCCTGATTGAGGTGAGGGGAATTGAAGGAGATGCCGAACTTCACCGGCGTGAGCGCGATTCCGCGCCGGACGATGGGGAAACGGGCGTTGTGCGCTTCAATCTCACGGCGGCGCGCGGCATAGTCGGCGCGCCGCGCAAGCTCCGGCACGATCGTGTGCAGGCGGTTGGCTTCGACCCTCTGACCGTAGTGGGTCATGTTGCGCGTCCTCTGGCCGTAGAAGTTGAGCGTGCGCACGGAAAGCGGATCGAGCCCAAGCCGCCGCGCAATCGCATCGATCACGTGTTCGATCAGGAACATCCCCTGCGGCCCGCCGAAGCCGCGAAAGGCCGTGTTCGAGGCTTTGTGCGTCTTGAGCCGGTAGCTCTTCAGATGCACATGCTCGAGGAAGTAGGCGTTGTCCACATGCGCAAGCGCTCGATCAGCCACCGGACCGGAGAGATCCGCCGAATAGCCGCAATCGCTCATGAGCGTGGCAACCAGCACGAGGATCCGCCCACGCTCATCGAAGCCAACCGTGTAGTCGTAGGCAAACGGATGGCGCTTTCCGGTGATCACGAAATCATCGTCGCGGTCGAGCCGCAGCTTGACCGGCCGCCCAAGCCGATCGGCCGCAACCGCGGCAAGCGCGGCAAAGAGCGCCGGCTGACTCTCCTTGCCGCCGAAGCCCCCGCCAATGCGTCGGCATTCGACGCGCACCATGGCGCTCGGACGGGCGAGCGCGCGGGCAACGATCGCCTGCACTTCGCTTGGATGCTGTGTGCTCGAAAGCACACGCATCTGCCCGTCCTCCTCCGGCAGGGCCACGGCCACCTGGCCTTCGAGGTAGAAGTGCTCCTGCCCGCCGCAGGCGAGTTGGCCACTCAGGCGGTGTGGCGCGCGCTCAAGTGCGGCCTCCGGCTCGCCTCGGCGCACCTCCACAGGCGGCAGCACATAACTGCCGGCCCGCATCGCCTCTTCGACTGTGAGAATCGCCGGCAGCACTTCAAACTCGATTCGTGCCTGGCGCGCGGCCTTGCGCGCCGCCCCATGCGAGCGCGCCACTACGAGAAAAAGCGGCTGCCCCCAGTAGGCGATCTCCCCGCTTGCCAGCAGCGGATCATCATGCACGATGCTGCCGTAGTTGTTCTCGCCGGGGATATCGCGCGCGGTGAATACCGCGACCACCTCCGGGCAAGCAAGCACCGGCGTCAGATCGAGCTGGACGAGCCGGGCGTGCGCGCACGGCGCGTAGCCGATCGCTGCATGGAGCGTGCCCTCGGGCAGGGGCAAATCGTCGACGTAGCGCGCCTCCCCGCTCACGTGTAAATGCGCAGACTCATGCGCAAGCGGCCGTCCGACCACGCCCGTGCCGGGTCGCTGCGCGGTCAGACTTGCGGCTTGCATCAACATACGCGAAACGCCTCCGTGTTTGACTCGACCTGCGATTCGAGCCAGGCGCGGCGCACATGCGCACGCGCCACGCGCAGGCGATACCCGGCGCTGGCACGCAGATCGCTGATCGGCGCGAAATCGCGCTCAAGCGCCGAGCCTGCCGCCTCCACCGTCGCCTCGCTCCAAGGCGCGCCGATGAGGGCGGCCTCAACCGCGCGCGCCCGCTTGACAATCGGGGCCATGCCGCCGCAGGCCACACGCGCCGCAACCACCCGCCCGGCCTCATCGAGCGCAAGCGCAAGGGCGCTACACACGGCCGAGATGTCCTGCTCGTTGCGCTTGGCGTTTTTGTAGGCGGCGAAGATGAGTCGCGCCCCGCGCTCAGCCCAGCAGGCTCGCGTGGGCACCACGATCGCACGAAGCCATTCGCCTGGCGCGCGCGCTTGCTTGCGGTAGTCGAGGTAGAGCGCCTCCAGGGGCAGGCGGCGCGTCACTGCGCCGTGTTGCAGCACAACCTCAGCCCCAAGGGCGATGAGCACGGGCAGCGAATCCCCGATCGGCGAGCCGTTGGCCACATTGCCCACAAGCGTTGCCGCCGAGCGGATCGGCCACGAGGCAAAACGCTGCCACAGGTGGAGAAATTCCGGATAGTGGCGATCGAGCGCACGGAAGGCCTCCTCAAGCGTGACCGCTGCACCGATCGTGAGCGCCCGTTCCCCCTCTTCAACCCTTGCAAGCGCCGGCACGCAAGCCGGCGAGATCAAGGTGTCGGCGCGGCGCAGCGCCTTATTGATCCAGAGGCCGACGTCGGTTGTGCCGGCCACGATCCATGCGTGCGGCGCCTCGGCCACAAGCGCGGAAAAGGCCTCGAGGGTGTGCGGCGCAACAAAGCGTGTGCCGGAAGCCCGGTAGTCGAGCGGCTCGGCGGTCTCGAGCGCGGCCAAGCGCTCAAGAAGCATTCGCTGCCCAGCCTCGGCCGCCGAGGCGTGCCCGGGCGTGCACGCCCAGCGGGCAATCGGATCGTCGGGCGAGTGGCCCGCGGCCAGGCTGTGCATCGTTTGCGCCGCCTCGAGGATGGGCCGATAGCCCGTGCAGCGGCAAAGATTGCCCGAGATCGCTGCGCAGATCGCCTCCCGCGCAAGCGGCGCCTCGGTCGTCTTGAAGAGCGCGAACAGCGTCATCACGAAGCCGGGCGTACAGAAGCCGCACTGGCTCGCATGCGCTTCGACCATCGCCTGCTGCACCGGATGCAGCGCGCCGCCTGAGAGCGCCTGGAGCCCCTCGACCGTAAAGAGCGCGCAGCCGTCGATCGTGGGCAAAAGCCGCAGGCAGGCATTGATCGGGCTCAGCTTGAGCGCGGTGCCGCGGCGCTGTCCGAGCACCACCGTGCAGGCGCCGCAGTCGCCTTCGTTACAGCCCTCCTTGGTGCCGACGAGCCGCGCCTGCTCGCGCAACCAGGCAAGCACCGAGGTGTGCGGATCGACACCGCGCACCTCACAGGGCTCGCCATTGAGCAGAAAACGAATGGGCCGAGACATACGCCTTGCGAGCGACCTCCGCCGTCGCTCGGGCAGCGTACGTGAACACGCTATAACCGAAGCCTCGCAGGCTTTATGTCCGCCATTGCCTCCCTTTATGTCTGAAGCAGCGCGCGGCGACCGGTTTGATCTGCATCTGCTGCGAGTGCTCTATCTCGTGCTCACCGAGCGCAGCGTCTCGCGCGCCGCGGATCGCCTTGGGATTAGCCAGCCGGCAGTCTCGGCCAGCCTCAAACGTCTACGCGAACTGACGGGCGATGACTTGATCGTGCGCACACGCAGCGGCATGACACCAACCGAACGTGCGCTCTCGCTCATCGAGCCCCTGCGCCAGGTGCTCGAGGGGGTGGACCGGATCTTCGACCTTGCAGAACGCTTCGAGGCTGCCGCCAGCACGCGTACCTTCGGCGTGGGAGCGCCGGATTACTTCGACGCATTTTTTCTCTCGCGGCTGTCGGCCGAGCTGCGCCGACAGGCTCCGCAGGCACGGCTTACGATCCGAGCCCTTTCGCTCGATGTGGACTTCGAGCGGCTCCTGGAAGAGGGCGAGCTCGATGTGGTCATTGGCAACTGGCCGCATCCGCCGCCGTACTTGCGCACCTCGCCGCTCTTCGATGATGAGGTGGTGTGTCTTCTGGCGCAAAGCCATCCACTGGCCAAAAAAAGCGTCCTCACCGGCGAGGACTATCTTGCCGCGAAGCATCTTGCACCGGTGCCTTATGCCGGGGGGGTACGCGGCGCAATCGATGAGCACCTCTACCGGCTCGGACTGCGGCGGGACATTCGGATGGCGCTGCCGTATTTTCATGTGGCGCCCTACGTGGTCGCGCAAAGCGACCTGATCTTCACCACCGGTCGACGTTTTGCTGAGCCCTTCACGCGTCTCTTGCCGCTCGTGCTGCGGCGCGCGCCGCTTGAGTTCCCGCCGCTTCGCTTCTATCAACTCTGGCATGAACGCACCCACCACAGCGCGGCCGCGCGCTGGCTGCGCGCCCTGATTGCCGAGGTTGCGCGAGGCTGATGCAACCGTCTTTCACACCATGAGCTCTACCGTGCACACGACTCACTTGAAAAGCCTTCCGCTCTTCGCGCGTGGCAAGGTGCGAGACAACTACGCCGTTGGCCGCGACCGGCTGCTCATGATCGCCACCGACCGTGTGAGCGCCTTCGATGTGGTCATGAATGAACCGATCCCCGGCAAGGGCGTGCTGCTCACGCAAATGGCGCTTTTCTGGTTCGAGCGGCTCCGGGACATCGTGCCGAATCATTTGACCGGCGAGCCACCTGAGTCGGCCGTCTCAGCCGATGAAGTGCCTCAGGTCGAAGGCCGGGCGATGCTGGTCAAACGACTGCGGCCGCTGCCGGTCGAAGCGGTCGTGCGCGGCTATCTGGCCGGATCGGGTTGGGCCGAATACCGCAGAACCGGCGCCGTTTGTGGCCTCAAGCTGCCTTCCGGACTTGGCAATGCCGATCCGCTGCCGGAGCCGATCTTCACCCCGGCCACCAAAGCCGAGGCCGGCGCGCATGATGAAAACATCTCCTTCGATCAGGTGGTCGCGCTCATTGGGCCCGCGCTTGCCGAGCAGATGCGCGCCACGGCCCTGGCGCTTTATCGCCGCGCGGCCGAGTATGCGCGCTTGCGCGGCATCATCATCGCCGACACCAAGTTCGAGTTTGGCCTCGATGAGGCCGGCACGCTCACCCTGATGGATGAGGTGCTCACGCCCGACAGCTCACGCTTCTGGCCGGTTGAGGACTACGAAGCGGCGCGCCGTGCCGGGCGCAACCCGCCCTCCTTCGACAAGCAATCGCTGCGCGACTGGCTCGAAACGGCCACGGTCGACGGCAGGCCGTGGAACAAACAGCCCCCGCCGCCGGCCTTGCCGCAGGAGGTCATTGAGCGCACCGCACGGCGTTACGCTGAAGCCAAGCGGCGCCTGCTCGGCACGTGACCGTTGAAGCGCGACGCGTGTTCGCCACCGAACATGAAGCACCGGCCGGAGAGCAGCGGTGGCTCAAGCGCACCGCCTACGAGTGCGCGCATTCACAAGCGGCTTGCTTCCGATATTCTCGAGCGGCTTGACCCGAGGGCGCTCGAGGAGCGCTGCAAGCGGACTTCCTTGCGCCGCCCGTCGCAGAACAAGGCCTTACTCGGCGTTCTCGGCCCAGCGCCGGAGGACGCGATCGGCCTCGATCGGCTCGCCACCGTCGATGAAACCCTGAAAGAGGTGGCAACCGAGCGCATTGAGCGCCTCGCGCTGCGTGGAGCGCTCCACACCCTCGGCGACCACCTCAAGCCCGAGCTGTCGCGCCATCGACACCATGGCTGTGCAGATCGCGCGGTCGTCCTCGTGCTGATCGACGCCACTGACAAAGGAGCGATCGATTTTGATCTGATCCACACGAATGCGCTTGAGCAGGCCGAGGGAGGAATAGCCCGTACCGAAGTCATCGATGGCCAGGCGCAAACCGAGGGCGCGCAGCTGCTCAGCGTGCAAGCGCGCCGGGCTCAGCGTGTCAATCAGCGCGCTTTCGGTAATCTCAAACGTCAGAAGCTGCGGCGGCAAGCCATAACGTTCGAGCAACTGCGCCACATGGTCGACGGCCTCGCTAGTGAGTAACTCCTGCGCGGAGAAGTTGAGCGCCAGTCCGAACTCAACGCCCGCTTCAGCCCTCCAGCGCGCCAGATCTGCGAAGGCTTGCTCGCGAACCCATCGCCCGAGCTCGGGCATAAGCCCCGCTGCTTCGGCCACCGGAACAAACTGCGCGGGAGGAACCGAACCCAACTCGGGATCGTTCCAGCGCGACAGCGCTTCCACGGCGAACCAGCGCGAAGAGGCCGCGGCCCGCATGGGCTGATACGCAAGCCGCAAGCGTCCTTCCTGAAGTGCGCGACGCAGCCGCACCTCGACCGCCACCCGCCGATCGGCCGCGCGGCGAAGCTCCGCGTCGAACAGACGCACCTGGTTACGCCCCGCCGCTTTGGCAGCGTAGAGAGCGGCGTCGGCCGCGGCCAAAAGCTCCTCGGCCGCCTCGCCGTGCTCCGGATACACGGCCACGCCGACGCTCGCCCCAAGCATCAGTTCAATGCCGGAGCCCAAACGCCATGGGGCGGCAATCACCCGGATCAACGTGCGCGCGAGCCCGAGTACGCCCTCGAGGCCGTCCTGGACTTCCACATGAGCGGCAAACTCATCACCGCCCAGACGCGCCAGATCCGCGCGAGCGCCGAGGATTTGCCGCATGCGCGCAGCCGCCTCAATCAGAAAGAGATCCCCGACCGCATGGCCCAAACTATCGTTGACATGCTTGAACCCATCGAGGTCAACGAAGAGCACGGCCAAACGGCACCTGCGCGGGGCAAGCTGAGCAAGCCGCTGCTCGAGTGCTTCGCGCCAGCCGCGACGGTTGTTGAGACCTGTGAGCGGATCGTGGAAAGCAAGATAGCGCATGCGCCGCTCGCTTTGTTCAAGCGCCTCGTGCAGCGAATGCTGTTGTTCCCAATCAAACAGGACGCCGGAAAAGCGCACGGGCCGGCCGCTTGAGTCATAGACCGCCCGTCCGCGCGCGTGAAACCAGCGATAGCAGCCATCAAAACAAAGCAGCCGGTAGGTCTCGTCAAATTCGGTGTCGCTCGCAATCGAAGCACGAACCGCGGCGGTGACTCGCTCACGGTCGTCTTCATGCAGCCGCTCGCGAAAGACGAAGTCGACGTGAAAGT
This sequence comes from Casimicrobiaceae bacterium, assembly GCA_025056355.1. GTDB lineage: Bacteria > Pseudomonadota > Gammaproteobacteria > Burkholderiales > Casimicrobiaceae > Casimicrobium. Next base: position 99,541 of record JANWWI010000002.1, read on the forward strand.
CTCCCCCTGGGTAGCGCAGCAACTTCATGAAGCCGTGCGAATACTCGACCACATCGGTGAGCAAGTCCCAGTCCCACGCACCCGCACGGCTTGCCTCAAGTGCAAGCCGCAATTGCCGTTCGCTGCGCTCAAGCACCCCGTGCTTGGCTTCAACGTCGACAATTGCCTGAGCAATGGCCAGATAGAGCGGCCGCTCAAGCCCAGCCTGGCCGTCAATGCGCTGAATCGCAACACGCAACCACAGGGGTTTGTCGTAGGCGTCCAGGTAGCGCACATCCACGCGATAGGCACGCACCTGCTGGCTGCGCAGCTTCTTGTAGCGCTGCAAGGCGCCCTCACGATCGTCGGGATGCACCCGCTCGAAGTAGGGCCGCCCGAGCAGGCTCTCGCCAGGACGTTCGAACAGGCGCTGCGCTTCCACGTTCAACCACGCAAAGCACCCCTCGTCGTCGACCGCGTAGGCCACAAGCGGAAACTGTTCCAGGGCTGATCGCCAGTCGGCTGCGCCTTCGACCATTCGCAGGACGGTGTCCAACATGACCGAGGAATTTTCTTGACCTCTGGTGACAGCATCAAGCCCGTACGCCGGAAGCCTTCGCACACCAGCCGGCGCTTGGTTCTTTGATGGGTTCGACGCAACCGCTCGCGCGAGCGTACGCCGTTTCCCGATGGCCTGGATCGGAGGCAACACGCGTTCAAGCGGCCGCTTGCCTCGCTTTCCGCCTCAACCGCTGTCGCGGGGGTGTGGCCGCGGCCTCTTCCGGGAAGTGCTCGGCCCGGTCCGGCAGCCGCTCGCACCGGACGAGCGAGCGCTACCGCGCTTGCTCGCGGGCTAGCCGCCAGCGACAGTAGGCGGTGACCGTTTTGGTGTCCGTGATCAGGTTGTCGCGGATCATCTGCTCGATTTGCTCGGGGGTGGCGGCATAGAGCTCAAGCAGCTCGTCCGGATCAAGCGCAGCATCGCCCGCAACGAGCCCCTGGGCATGAAAGATGTGGATCACCTCATCGCAAAAGGCGATCGCTTGATTCAAATACCCAAGCGTATGCCACGAACGCGCCCAAAAGCCGGTCTCTTCTTTGAGTTCACGCTGCGCGCAAAGAAGCGGATGCTCGCCCGGATCGAGCTTGCCGGCCGGAAACTCAACCATCGCCCGGCCGACCGGATAGCGATACTGAAGCTCCACCAGCAAGCGCCCGTCGTCGAACTCCGGCACGATGCAGGCCGCTCCAGGGTGCATCACCCACTCGCGTCCGCTCGTGCGGCCGTTGGGCAAGCGCACCTCGTCGCAAACGAGCGTGAGCAACCGCCCGCGAAAAATCTCCTCGCGACGGATGCAACGCTCGCGCAGCCGTTCGCTTGCGCGCTCGATCGCCTCGGCGGTCAGCGGCTTGAGGTCCACGGCCAGCCTTTACGCCCAATCGCGCGGCACGAGGAAATACTCGAGCAGCCGCGCCTCAGGGCTGCCGGGCTCAGGCTTTCGCATGTACTGCCACTTCACCAGCGGCGGCAGACTCATCAGGATGGCCTCGGTGCGGCCGTTCGAGTGCAGGCCAAAGTGGGTACCACGGTCCCAGACCAGGTTGAATTCCACATAGCGGCCGCGGCGGTAGAGTTGCCAGTCGCGTTCGCGCTCGCCGTAGGGGCTGTCTTTGCGGCGCTCGAGGATTGGGAGGTATCCGGGCAGGAAGTGTTCGCCGACCGATCGGGTGAGGGCAAAGCTCCCCTCAAAACCGAGCTCGGTGAAATCGTCGTAGAACGTGCCGCCGATGCCGCGCGGCTCGCCGCGGTGCTTGAGGAAGAAATAACGGTCGCAGTCGGCTTTGAACCGCGGCCAGAGCGCATCGCCGAAGGGCTCCACGGCGGCACGGGCGCTGCGGTGCCAGTGCACACAGTCCTCTTCGAAGCCGTAGTACGGCGTCAAGTCCATGCCGCCGCCGAACCACCACACCGGCGCACGCCCCTCGGGCCGCGCGATGAAGAAGCGCACATTCATGTGCGTCGTCGGGGCGTAGGGGTTGCGCGGATGAATCACAAGCGATACCCCCATCGCCTCCCACGGCGCCCCTTCGAGCTCGGGCCGCGCGGCGGTGGCGCTCTTCGGCATGCGCTCACCGATCACATGCGAGAAGTTGACCCCGCCGCGCTCGATCACGGCACCGTCTTCCAGAAGCCGCGAGATGCCCCCGCCGCCTTCCGGACGCTCCCAGGCATCGTGCAAAAACCGCCCGCCGTCGACCGCCTCGAGCCCGGCCACGATGCGCTGCTGAAGCTCAAGCAGAAACAAGCGTACGGCGTTGACCTGTTCGAGTGTGACTGTTTCGTTCATCGAATGACGGTTCATCGCTTCAAAGCCCGATGGCCGATGTCACGACGCATTTGCAGCCCGGCAAAGTGGATGCGATCGGCGACCTCGTAGGCGCGTTTGTGTGCCGCGCGTAGCGTGTCCGCGAGCGCGGTCACGCAAAGCACACGCCCGCCGGCCGTGACCAGCCGCCCCGAGGCATCAAGCGCCGTGCCGGCATGGAACACATGCACATCCTCTTCGGCCGCGGCCGGTAGCCCGGTGATCGGATCGCCCTTGCGCGGCTCCTGCGGATAGCCTGCCGCCGCCAGCACCACAGCGAGCGCCACCCGCCGATCCCATTCGATTTCGGCTTGGTCGAGCCGTCCTTCGAGCGCCGCTTCGATGAGATCGACCAGATCGGTCTTGAGTCGCATGAGGATCGGTTGGGTCTCCGGATCGCCCAGGCGGACGTTGAACTCAACAACCCGCGGTGCCCCATCCGGAGCAATCATGAGCCCGGCGTAGAGAAAGCCGGTAAAGGGCATCCCCTCGTAGGCAAGGGCCTGGACGGTGGGTGTGATGATCTCCCGCATCACGCGCGCATGCACGCTCGGGGTCACCACCGGTGCGGGCGAATACGCCCCCATGCCGCCGGTGTTCGGGCCCTGATCGCCCTCGAGCAGGCGTTTGTGGTCCTGCGCGCTTGCAAGCGGCAGAACGTTTTTGCCATCGCAAAGCACGATGAAGGAGGCCTCTTCGCCCGGCAGAAATTCTTCGATGACGATGCGAGCATCCGCAGCCTCCGGGGCGCCCGGTGGCGGCAAAAGCGCATCGATGGCGGCAAGGGCCTGCTCGAGCGTGCTTGCCACGGTCACGCCTTTACCGGCGGCCAGTCCATCGGCTTTCACAACGATCGGAACGCCATGCTCGCGCACGTAGGCATGCGCCGCCGCTCGCTCGGAGAAAACCGCGTAGCGCGCGGTGGGAATGCCGTGCCGCTGCATGAACGCTTTGGCGAAGGCCTTTGAGGATTCAAGCCGTGCCGCGGCCTGGGTCGGGCCGAAGATCGCGAGCCCCTCGGCACGGAAGCGATCCACGATCCCTTCGGCAAGCGGCGCTTCAGGCCCCACCACGGTGAAGGCAACCCCTTCGTTTTTGGCCAGCGCAAGCCACTGCTCGATCGTGCGCGCAAGGGCCAGCTCGACACTGGCTTCCTGCGCGATCCCCGCATTGCCCGGCGCCACCAACACCTTCTGCACCCGCGGGCTTTGCGCAAGCTTCCAGGCAAGCGCATGTTCGCGCCCTCCGGAGCCGATCACGAGAATCTTCATGCTCGTTCCTAATGGCGGAAATGCCGCACACCCGTCAACACCATGGCCACCCCGTGCTCATCGGCGGCAGCGATCACTTCGGCATCCCGCACGCTGCCGCCCGGCTGGATGATGGCGCAGGCCCCCGCTTCCGCAAGCACATCCAGCCCATCGCGGAAGGGAAAAAACGCATCGCTTGCGGCCACCGCACCGGCAAGAGAAAACCCCGCCGCCTCGGCCTTCATTCGCGCGATTCGGGCACTGTCAAGCCGCGACATTTGGCCGGCACCGATCCCAAGCGTTTGCCCATCGCGGGCAAACACAATCGCATTGGACTTGACAAAACGCACCACACGCCAGGCAAACAGCAAGTCTTCGAGCTGCCGCTGGCTCGGCTGCACCCGGGTCACCACCTGTAGCGCCGAGGCATCGAGCTGCACGGTGTCGGCCTCCTGCACGAGCAGCCCGCCGCCGATCCGCTTGAGCTCAAGCGCATTGGCCGATGCATCGAGCGCCTGCAAGGGTACTGCCAGGACCCGGACATTGGGCTTTTTGGCCAGGAGCGCTCGCGCCTCGGGGGTGTAGTCGGGCGCAATCAGCACTTCGAGGAATTGCGCGGTGACCGCCTCGGCCGCCTCGGCATCGACCGTCGTGTTGAACGCGATGATGCCGCCGAAGGCAGAGGTCGGATCGGTGGCAAAGGCGCGCCGATAGGCGGCCACTGCGCTTGGCCCCAAGGCCACCCCGCACGGATTGGCGTGTTTGACAATGACACAGCAGGTAGAGTGGAAACTTCGCACACACTCCCAAGCCGCATCGGCATCGGCCAGGTTGTTGTAGGAAAGCGCCTTGCCCTGAAGCATCCGATACTGCGCCAGCGTGCCTGCGGCCGGGGCCTCATCCACGTAAAAGGCCGCGCGCTGATGCGGGTTTTCGCCGTAGCGCAGCGTCTCGCGCTTGCGCCACTGAAGCGTGAGCACCTCGGGATAGCTCTCGCGCCCGCCCTCGAGTGTTTGCGCGGTCAAGTAGTTGGCCACCGCCGCATCATAAGCGGCCGTATGGGCAAAGGCCTTTCGTGCGAGGCTGAAGCGGGTGGCTCGGGCAAGCGCGCCGCCCTGTGCGGCAAGCTCTTCGGCAAGCCAGGCGTAATCGCCCGGATCGACGACCACGGCAACCCCTTCCCAGTTCTTTGCCGCTGCACGCACCAGGGCCGGCCCGCCAATGTCGATGTTTTCAACCGCCAGGTCGAGCGTGCAATCCGCACGGGCCACGGTTTGCCGAAACGGATAGAGGTTGACCACCACCAGATCGATCGGCGCAATCCCGGCCGCTTCGATCGCCTGCATGTGCTTGGGCTCCCGACGGTCCGCGAGGATGCCCCCGTGAATCTTCGGATGAAGCGTTTTGACCCGACCATCGAGCATTTCGGGAAAGCCGGTGTAGTCCCCCACATCGACCACGGTCAGCCCAGCATCGCGCAGCAGTTTGGCGGTGCCGCCCGTGGAGAGAAGCTCCACGCCCTGCTGCGCGAGCGTGCGCGCGAATTCGGTCAGGCCCGTCTTGTCGGAAACCGACAGCAGGGCGCGCTTGATTTTTCGATTCATCCGAGCTTGATCCGGTACTTTTCGAGTTTGCTGCGCAGCGTGTTGCGGTTGATGCCCAGCATCGCGGCCGCCTTGGACTGGTTGTGACCAGCACGCGCCAAGACGTCCTCAATAAGCGTTTTTTCGACGGTACTCATGACCAATTCGTGCAAGTTGCTCACGCGCTCGCCGTCGAGGTGCTTCAGATAGGCATCGAGCGACGCCGTCACGCAGGCAGCGATCACGGCGTGTCCAAATTCCTTGCTTTTGTTCATGCCGGAACTGCTCCCCTCGCAACGTCGTGGTTCGATGTCAGCGGCATCTTCACCTCGGGATAAGGCAGCGCGGGCAACACCTCATGATGGCATGCGAGCGCTCCGAAGTAGGAACGCAGGATCGCAATCTGCCCTTTAGCGGTCTCGGCCCCCATCAAGCGCTCACGCCACGCCTCACCACCCGGCAAAGACTTGAGATACCAGCCGAGGTGCTTGCGAGCACTGCGCACGCCGACCTCTTCGCCATAGAGCCCGTAGTGATCGTCAAGATGCTCAAAAAGCAGCTCACGCACCGTCGTCAAGCGTAGCGGCGGTGGAACGCGTCCCTCGGCAAACAAGCCCGCGGTGTCGCGAAAAATCCAGGGACGGCCCAGTGCCGCGCGTCCGATCATCACCGCATCGGCGCCGGTGTAGTCGAGCACGGCCTGCGCTTTGGCCGGCGAATCGATGTCGCCGTTGGCAATCACCGGGATCTTGACCGCCTGCTTGACCGCACGAATGGTGTCATATTCGACCGTACCAGGCTCGAATCCGCACTCGCGCGTGCGTCCATGAAGGGTGATGGCTGCGATCCCGGCCGCCTCGGCACATTTTGCGATCGCAAGCGCGTTGCGCTGACTTTTGCTCCAGCCCGTGCGCATCTTGAGCGTCACCGGCACGGGCACGGCTCGCACCACCGCCTCAAGAATGCGCGCCACAAGGGCCTCATCTCGCAACAGGGCCGACCCAGCCTCAGCACGACAGACCTTCTTTTTCGGGCAGCCCATGTTGATGTCGATCACTTGCGCGCCGCGATCGACATTGAAGCGCGCCGCCTCGGCAAGCATTTGCGGATCCGACCCGACGATCTGCACGGTGATCACCCCGTCTTCGCCCGAATGGTCGCGGCGCCACATGGACTTGGGCGTCTGCCACAACTCGGGGCGAGAGGCCACCATCTCGGAGATGGCATGCGCGGCACCGAGCCGGCGGCAGAGGCGCCGAAACGGTCGGTCGGTCACGCCTGCCATCGGTGCAACCACGAGGCGATTGGCAAAACGATACGGACCCAACGAAAACATTCGGCAACGCTTGCAAACGAGCAAGCGACGAACTAGCGGGATGCGGGGCAAGGCGACACGCTCGTGGCGTGGCCCGTAAGGTCGTGGCCGTTGATCGCCGGACACGCTGAGCCGAGTATACCGGCTCTGCCCAAAACTTAGGCAGTCGGCCGCATTCCGAGTGCATTCACGGAGCGAAACGGCACAGATGGAACACAGCGATGTCAGCGCGCAGATTAGGCAACCAGCGGATGGCTTTGCCGTTGTTGAGCGCCTGACGTTTGAGCACGCGAATGCCGCGCTCAGCGCAAAAGATCTCGAAGTCTTTGAGCGTCGAGAAGTGGATGTTAGGCGTGTTGTACCACTGATACGGCAAGCGCTTCGAAACCGGCATTCGGCCACCGACGCCCAGTTGCCAGCGCACGAGCCAGTGCCCGAAGTTGGGCAGCGTCACGATGGCTGAGCGGCCAATACGCAAGACTTCCTCGATGAGCGCCTCGGTCCGGCGCGTGACCTGAAGCGTTTGCGAGAGGATCACCACATCGAAGGATTGCGTGCCGAAGAACGACAGTCCGCTTTCGATGTCGCTCTGAATGACGTTGACGCCGCGCTCAAGTGCTGCGAGCACTTCGGCCGGATCAATTTCGACGCCGTAACCCCGCGTGCCCCGCGTCGCCGCAAGCTGCGCCAGAAGCGCGCCGTCGCCACAGCCGAGATCGAGTACCGAGGCACCCATCGGCACCCAACTGCAGACGATATCGAAGTCCGGCCGAGCCGAGGACAGACTGGTGCGGTTCATACGCGAATCTGTTCAAACACCGTGCGCAGCAGAGCATGGTATTCAGGCAAGGGCAAGAGGAACGAGTCATGCCCCTCGACCGAGGCAATTTCGGCGAAGCTCACGTCCAAGCGATTGGCGACCAGTGCGCGCACGATTTCCTTCGAGCGCTGGGGGGGAAAACGCCAGTCGCTCGTAAACGCGGCGATGAAAAAACGCGCCTTCGCCGCGCGAAACGCAGCTTCAAGATCGCCGCCGTGCGCTCGTGCGGGGTCAAAATAATCAAGCGCCCGCGTCATGAGCAGATACGTATTGGCGTCGAAATAGCTTGCGAACTTGTCGCCTTGATAACGCAGGTAACTTTCGACCTGAAACTCCACATCGAACCCGAACTTGAACTCTTCCCCGTCCCGTAAATCGCGGCCGAATTTTTCGCCCATGTGGTCGTCCGACAGATACGTGATATGACCGAGCATGCGTGCAAGGCGCAGTCCGCGCCGCGGAACGACCTGATGTTCGTAATAGTGACCGCCATGGAAATCCGGATCGGTCAGGATTGCCTGCCGCGCCACCTCGTTGAAGCCGATGTTTTCCGCCGACAGCCGCGGCGCTGCCGCAATCGCGATCACGTGCCGAACCCGCTCGGGAAAATCAATCGCCCATTGCAGGGCCTGCATGCCGCCGAGCGATCCGCCGATGACGGCCGCGAAGGCCTCGATGCCGAGGCGGTCGGCTAGGCGCGCCTGGGTTGCAACCCAGTCCTCGACCGTCACCACCGGAAAGTCCGCTCCGTAAGGCTTACCGGTTGCCGGGTTGAGCGAACGCGGTCCCGTCGAGCCGTGACAGCCGCCCAGGTTGTTGACGCCGACCACGAAAAATTTGCGCGTATCGAGCGGCTTGCCAGGACCGACGAGATTCTCCCACCAGCCCTCGCTCTTGGGCTGATCGCGGTAGTAGCCGGCCACGTGGTGATGCCCGGAGAGCGCATGACAGACGAGCACGGCGTTCGTACGCGCGGCGTTGAGCTCTCCGTAGGTTTCCACCACGAGCTCGTAGCCCGGAAGCCTCGCCCCCGAGCGCAGCTCAAGCGGCTCATTGAACGTCAAAGTCTGCGGCGTCACGAAACCGACCGAGTTAGGCATTGGGTTCATGAGCGGATTATCGACAAGGGCAGGCCAGGCCTTAGGCCGCAGCGGACATCGGATCCCCAAAAAACCGCGCCGCGCGTCCGTCCGGACTAGAGCGCATTCAACTTGGCAAGCAGCGCGCGAACGCGCTCAGGATCGTCACTTTTGAGAATTCGGGCCGCAAAGCGCTCGCACTCCGACAGCTGCGAGGTCAGCACGCGCTGCTTGATTGCCAGCAGGCGCGACGGATGCATGGAAAAGTGCCGCAGGCCGAAGCCAAGCAGCAGGCGCGTGAGCTCTACCTCACCGGCCATCTCGCCGCAGATCGCGATCGGTTTGCCGGCGCGGTTGGCCAAGCGGATCGCTTGAGCGACCAGTTTGAGCACCGCCGGATGTAGCGGATCGTACATATGCGCAACCGCATCATCGGTCCGATCGATTGCCAGCGTGTACTGGATCAGGTCGTTCGTGCCGATCGAAAAGAAGTCGAGCTGCTCGATAAAGTAGCCGAGCGCCAGGACACTCGCCGGCACTTCGATCATCGCGCCCACGGGAATGTGGGCGTCGAAGGGCTCGCCACGGGTCGCAAGCTCCGCTTTGGCGCGTTCGATGAAGGCGAGCGTCTGCGCAATCTCTTGCGCGGTGGCGAGCATCGGCACAAGAATCTGCACGCGTCCGAACGCGCTCGCGCGAAGGATGGCGCGCAGCTGCGTGAGAAACAACTGCGGCTCCGCGAGGCATAACCGAATCGCGCGCAGGCTCAGCGCGGGATTGTCGCAGCGGCGATCGCCGAGTCCCGGCAGCCGTTTATCGGCCCCGAGATCGAAGGTACGTATCACGACGGGTCGCCCGGCCATGCGCTCCACCACCGCTCGATACGCCTCGAATTGCTCCTCCTCGCTCGGCAGATCGGCCCGATGCAGAAAGAGAAACTCCGTGCGAAACAGACCCACACCGCCTGCGCCGTTGGCCTCGCAGGCGCTCACGTCCTCGGGCAGTTCGATGTTGGCCAGCAGTTCGATGGGCGTTCCATCCAAGGTGATGGCCGCCTTCCCGACCAGCCGACGCAGCTTCTGCGCCTCAAGGCGCTCGGCATCGCGGCGCAGCTGATACTCGGCCAGCACGGCTTGATCGGGGTTGACGATGACCAGCCCGTTGTTGCCATCGACAATCAGGCACTCGCCCTCGCGGATGAGCGACCGCGCGTTGTGCAGCGCCACCACCGCGGGAATGCCGAGCGAGCGCGCCACAATCGAGGTGTGCGAGGTCGCCCCGCCCACGTCGGTCACCAAGGCCGAAAAGCCGCCATCCCGCAGGTGAATCGCATCGGCCGGCGAGATGTCGTGCGCCACAAGGGCCGTGGCACGCGAGCGATCCGGGGCTGGAAGCGCGCTGCCCGTTCCCGTGAGCGCCTTGACGATGCGTTCGACCACTTGCACGACATCCTGCGAGCGTTCGCGCAGGTAGGAATCCTCAAAGGCCTCGAACTGCTCGACGAGGCTTCGCATCTGCCGCGTGATCGCCCATTCGGCGTTGCAGCGTTCGGCTTCGATAATGCGCTTCGGCTCGCGCGAGATCTGCGCGTCGGTCAGGATCATCCAATGCACGTCGAGAAAGGCGGCGAACTCAGCCGGCGCATCCTCTTGCTTCATGCGCTCATGCAGCGACTCGAACTCGGCGCGAACGGCCGCCACGGCCCGATCGAAACGCTCGAGCTCGGCGGGCACTTCCTCCGGGGCGATGTCGTAATGCGCCACCTCGAGTGTGGCGTGGGAGACAAGCTGCGCCTCCGCAATGGCGATGCCGGGCGCCGCTGCCACACCGTGCAGCACGAAGGAAATCTTGTGCGAACTGGCCTCCAGCGTCCTCATCGCTTCGATCCCCTCAGCGAGCGCGTGCCAGTGAGCTTGAAGCGATACGGCCGATGATCCGCATCCCCTCGGGCGCGAACGCGCAAGCGCCGCGCTTGCGGCGTCGCCACACTCGCAGGCGCGATCACGGGCGCAAGGCGGAGCCCGGGCCGCGCAGGGGCCCCAAAGCCCTTGCCGCAGCTTGGCCTGGCCGTCTCTGGCCACCGTGAGCCGGCCCCTGGACGCGCCCCGCAGCGAGCCACGCCCCAGGCCCACGTCTTTGCGCGGAGGGCACAAACGCTCCGGCATACGCTCGATTGCCCTCGAGCGCCGCGCCGGGCAGCGCGATCAGTCACGGCGGTTCGCAGAGCGCCCATCGGCCCTGCGGCATGAACCCGCATTTCCAATGCGCCGGGCCAGGGCTCGCAGGGCCGCTCGAGCCTGGCCGCCGTCTTGGCAAGTACGCGAGCCATGCGCCTTGATCGCCAAGCGAGCTTGATGCGTGCCCGCTCGGGCTTCGTGACTACACTGCCGGTCATGATGACCGAGTGTAGCGATGCGCTGCGTCGAGTTCTGGAATGAGCCTGCCGCCTGCAGAGGAGGTTCCAGCCACCGAAGCGATCGCCGCCTCGCCTGGGACTCTCGACCGCTACCCGAGTGCGCAACTCGTTGCAGCGCTGACCGCCGCGCGGGCCGAGGCGGCCCGCGCGGTTGCGCGTGCGCGCGACGCGGAGCAAACGTGCTCGATGGAGCCAAGCCGGCGCGCGTTTTTGATGCAGGCCTTGGGCGTGTCAACCTTGCTTTCGTTGGCCTCGGGCTGCGCCTCAGGGCCAAGGCGCGAGGAGGAGGAAGCGCCGCCTCCGCCCGCTCCACGCGAGTGGCGCGCGGTGTGGGTGGCGACGGTGGCCAACATCGACTGGCCCTCGCGGCCGGGCTTGTCTCGTGCAGCCCTTGAAACGGAAATCGCTCGTCTGCTCGATCGCCTCGCCGCCCTCCATCTGAACGCCGTGATCTTGCAAGTGCGGCCGAGTGCCGATGCGTTCTATCCGTCTGCCCTTGAGCCGTGGTCCGAATATCTCACGGGCACACAGGGCAAAGCCCCGGAGCCCGGATTCGATCCGCTTGAGCGCTGGATCGATGAGGCCCACGCTCGCGGACTGGAATTGCACGCCTGGATCAACCCGTTTCGTGCCCGCGCTTCCGCGGCCCGCAGCGCGGAAGCGCAAACGCACATCGCACGTCGCGCGCCCGAGCTCGTACGCCACTACGGCGACCAGCTTTGGCTCGATCCCGCAGAGCCGCGCGCCCAAGCACATACACTGGCCGTTGCCGAAGACATTCTGCGACGCTACGACGTCGACGGCCTGCACCTCGACGATTACTTCTATCCCTACCCGGTGCGCGGACGCGACGGCGAGGAGCTCGACTTTCCCGACGAAGGGCCGTGGCAGCGTTACCTTGCCGCCGGTGGCACGCTGGCTCGTGCCGACTGGCGACGAGCCCAGGTCGATCAGATGGTACGCGAGCTCTACCAACTGGTGCGTCAGCTGCGGCCCGAGGCCCGCTTTGGTATCTCGCCGTTCGGCTTGCCGCGCCCCGATCGCCGACCGCCGGAGATCACCGGCTTTAGCCAGTACGACCGTTTGTACGCAAACGTCGAACGTTGGCTCGAAGAGGGCTGGCTTGACTATCTCGTGCCGCAACTCTACTGGCCCCGCGCCCAGCCAGGACAGCCCTTCGAGCCGCTTCTGCGCACTTGGCTTTCAGCCAACGCGCGCGCTCGGCATCTCTTTCCGGGGCTGTTTCTGTCGCGACTGGCCTCCTCCGCGGCGCCCGCAAACGCTCAGTCGGCGTGGCCGCCCGAAGAGATCCTCGGGCAAATTGCGCTGTCGCGCATCGTGCTTGGCGAAGTGCCGGGCCGTGCACTGGGGCACGTCCACTTTAGCGCCCGCGCCTTCGTTGAGAACCGCAGCGGAATCGGCGAGGCGCTGCTTCGCGAACCCTACCGCGATGGGGCGCTTGCGCCGCGCTATCCGTGGCTCGAGCCGGCGCGCTTGCAGCAGCCACGCAAGGGCCCACGTCCGCCCCGCGTCGAGCTTGTCTCACGGGCAGAAAACGGCCTCGTTGAACTTCATCTGCAACGCGAGGATCGGGCTGCGTTTCGTCACGTGCTTGCCTGGCGCGAAGCGACAGAAGGCCGTTGGCGCTGGGCGATCCAAGGCGCCTCGATCGAGCGCGTGAGGCTGCGCGTCGAAGCCGAACCAGGCGTGCCGGAGCGCCTTTGGGCGAGCGCCGTCGATCGTGAAGGCCTCGAGGGTGAGCGCATCCGCCTCGTCCTGAGCCGCACCGGGCCTCGGTAAGCGGTCGCTCGCTGCGGCGCGAGGCCGCGGCGCTCGTTACTCGCCTTCCCCGAAGCGGTCGTTGATGAGCGCAACGAGCTCTTCGAGCGCGGCCGCTTCGTCCGAGCCCTCGGTTTCGATGGCAATCACCGAACCCTTTCCGGCGGCAAGCATCATCACGCCCATGATGCTTTTCGCGTTGACGCGCCGGCCGTTGCGTTCGAGCGCAATCTCGCAGTCGAAGCGACTGGCCAGCTGCGTAAGCTTGGCCGCCGCCCGAGCATGCAGGCCGAGCTTGTTGATGATCTCAACCTCGCGTCGAAGCATCCGAGACCGATCGCCTCACTGACGCAGACTGGCCGGCATCCCCTCGTTGGCTGGCGACGAGGCCACACCGGGGTTGCCCCGCGCATCAGGTTCGATGTGAAACACCCCTTCGCAGCCGCCGAGCACCACGCGCTTGAGCAGGGTCTCCATGTCACGCGAGCGATAGGTCAGCGCGCGCAGCAGTGCCGGAACGTTGACCCCCGCAACGGCCTCCACCCGGCCCGGTACCAGCAGCTTACAGGCAAGATTGGCGGGCGTTGCCCCGAACAGGTCGGTCAGAATCAACACGCCCTGCCCTTGGTCGAGCGCCTCGACCATGCTTCGGGCACAGGGCAGCAGGTCGCGTGGACTCTGATCGCCCGCAACACCGAGCGCATCGATTGCCTCGGGGCGCCGACCCAGCACGTGCGTCACGCATTGGATGAATGCATCGCCGAGCTTGCCGTGCGTGATGAGCAAAATACCAATCACCTTTCGTCCGCCTCGCCCGTTGAGGCACTGGCCTCGCGCCCCACGACGCTTCGAAGCTTACCGCCGCACCGCCCGCACTCAAACGGTGCGCACGCGGCGAGGATGCAGCAACAGCCGACCACTTCGGCTGCACATACTAACAGCAAATTTGCTGCGGCGCATCATTTTTTCCCCGAGGTTTGTTCGAGTTTGCGCACGAAGAGCGCCGCCGCGTCGAAACCGGTCTGCTCGCGCAGTTCGACGAAGCCCGTCGGGCTCGTGACGTTGATTTCGGTGACGCGCTCGCCGATCACGTCGAGTCCGACCAAGAACAGGCCCTCGCGCCACAGACGCGCGGCAAGAGTCTCGGCAATGCGTCGGTCGCTCGCCGAAAGCGGCCGAGCTTCGGGGCGACCGCCGGCGGCCATGTTGCCGCGCGTCTCGCCGGGCAAGGGTATCCGCGCGAGCGCATAGGGCACCACCTCGCCTGCGATCAACAAGATCCGCTTATCGCCCTCGGCGATCTCGGGCAGATAGCGCTGCGCCATGATGCTGCGGCGACCCTGGTCGGTCAGCGTCTCGATGATGACGCTCAGATTCGGATCGCCCTCGCGAACCCGGAAGATTCCGTTGCCTCCCATGCCATCGAGCGGCTTGAAGATCACGTCGCGTTCGGAGGCGACGAATTCACGCAGTCGCTGAGCGCTGCGCGTCACGAGCGTGGGCGGCGCCAAGTCGAGATGTCGAAGCAACGCGAGCTTCTCGTTGTGATCGCGAATCGCACGAGGCGCATTCCAGACGCGAGCCCCTTCCTGCTCAGCGCGCTCGAACAGATAGGTGTGGTAGACGTACTCCAAGTCAAACGGCGGATCCTTGCGCTCAAGCACAACATCGAAGTCGCGCAGGCGCCATCGCACGCGCGCCTGCGCTCGAAACCAACCGGGGCCATGCCGATCGGCCGTTGTGAGCTCGATCGCGCACGCCTCACCGCAGACGCCTTGCTGCGGATCGAAAAACACCCCTCCGGGCTCGATCGCATAGAGCTCATGTCCGGCCGCCTGCGCGGCACCCATGATCGCCACCGAGCTGTCCTTGTATGCCTTGAGCGAGGCCAGCCAGTCCAAATGGAACGCGATCTTCATGAGAACTTCGCCGCAACAGTCAGGCTGAGCGCCCGCACTTGGCGCTACGGCCGCCGAGCCTCGGCCGTCGGGCGCCCGGCCTTTTCGGCCAACAGCCGCGCAAGACGCTCGCGCTCTTCGCGGAGCGTGAGAGCTTGTTGTTCGCGAGCCGCGATGCGCGCCGTGAGCATCTTCGACAGGTTTTCCGCTTCCGTTTGCAGCAGACGCAGCTCAAACATTTCCTTGCTTCCCGGCTTGGGGCCGCCCCCAGCCAAAAGCTGCCGGATCCGGGCCGTCAGCGTCGGCTCGCGCGAAGCAAGCGCCACGAGGATATCGTCCAAATCTTTTAGCGTGCGCTCGGCAGCGCGATCAAACTCCGCAATCGACGCGTAGCGATCCAGAAGCGCTCGGTCGAGCCGTTCGCGCGCTTCACGCGCCGCCCGCTCGCGGGCAAGCTGCTCCTCGCGCAGCGCTTGGGCACGCTTTTCTTCCGCCGTGGGTGCGCGCTCGACTTTCTCGAGGACGATCCCATCGGGACGCAGTTTGGCGCGGGCCCGATCGGTGGCCTGCGGCGGCAGCGTGTCGCTGTATTGCACCCGTCCCTGCTCGTCGACCCAACGATAAAGCTGCGCTTGAGCCGCGACGGCAAGCGCGCTCGCGATCAAAACGATCGCCAGGGCGTTTGTGCGCCGGCCGGCGCCTCGCCGGCATGCATGATCAAGCCGCACCATAACGCAGACGATAGGCCTCGATGGCTGCGCGGTAGAGGGCCAATTCGCCGCGTCGGCTCACCAGCGCAAGCACATCGTCGAGGGTTGCAATGGCAATGACGGGGATGCCATAGAGCTGTCGGACTTCTTCCACGGCCGATAGCGTAGCGCTTCCGCGCTCCTGGCGGTCGATCATGATGAGCACGCCGGCCGGTGTTGCGCCGTGGGCGCGAATCAAATCCACCGACTCACGCACGCTCGTGCCCGCCGTGATCACATCATCGACGATCAGCACCCGCCCGGCAAGCGGCGCACCCACGATCACGCCCCCGTCACCGTGCGTCTTGGCCTCCTTGCGGTTGAAGGCATAGGGTAGATCGCGCCCATGCCGAGCAAGCGCGATGGCCAGAGCAGCCACCAGTGGAATGCCTTTGTAAGCCGGGCCAAAGAGCATGTCGACTTCGAGCCCCGAGCGAAGCAACGCCTCGGCATAGAACTCCCCGAGCCGCGCAAGCGCTGCGCCGGTCTGAAAGAGAGCGCTATTGAAAAAGTACGGCGACAGCCGCCCCGATTTCGTCTGGAACTGACCAAAGCGCAACACGCCGCAGTCGAGCGCGAATTCGAGGAAGGCTGCGCGCCACGCCGCTTCCTCCGGCGCAGCGGCGCGAACGGCCGGGTTCGAGTCAGAATGCGGGCACTCGGATTCGTTCATGGCTTGCAAGAAAGCATGCTTCGTATTGTGACGCTGAACGCGAACGGCTTGCGCGCCGCGCACGCGAAGGGCCTGACCGACTGGCTGCGGCGCCTGCGCGGCTGGGACGTGTTTTGCCTGCAAGAGCTCAAGGCAGCGCCGGAGGACATTCCGCCCTCCTTACACCGAATCAAGCGCGCGCAGGGACATTTTTACCCCGCAGCCCGCAAAGGCTACGCAGGCACCGCGCTGTGGAGCCGCCATCGGGCCGAAATCCGCTGCGGCTTCGGCGTGCCCGAATTCGACGCCGAAGGGCGCTATCTCGAAGCGGATTTCGGACGGCTGATCGTGGCCTCAGTGTATGTGCCCTCGGGCTCAGCCGGGCCCGAGCGGCAAGCCAGTAAAGACCGTTTTCTCGCCGTCTTTCCGGCCGTCGTCGAGCGGCTGGTCGCGCGCGGCAAGGAGGTGCTGCTCTGCGGCGACTTCAACATCGCCCACCGCGAGATCGACCTCAAGAACTGGCGCTCAAACCAGAAGCACTCTGGCTTCCTGCCTCACGAGCGCGCCTGGATCGGGCGCCTGTTCGACGAGTTCGGTTTCGTGGATGTGTTTCGGCGGCTCGATCCGCGGCCCGAACAGTACACCTGGTGG
Source organism: Casimicrobiaceae bacterium (assembly GCA_025056355.1). Classification (GTDB taxonomy): domain Bacteria; phylum Pseudomonadota; class Gammaproteobacteria; order Burkholderiales; family Casimicrobiaceae; genus Casimicrobium. The sequence goes on from JANWWI010000002.1 coordinate 116,078, forward strand.
AGCAACCGCGGCCAGGCTTGGAGCAAAAACGTCGGCTGGCGCATCGACTACCAAATCGCCACCCCGGGCCTTGCCGCCACGGCGCGGCGCGCCCTCATCTACAAAGACGAGCGCTTTTCCGATCACGCGCCGCTGGTAATCGACTACGACTTCGCGCTCGGCAGCTGATTCACGGCGCCGAGAGCGCTAGCGCTTGCACCTCAGCGCTTCGTGTCGGGATTAAGCGCTCCGGCGACACATAGGCCGCGCGAAAGACCTCGAACGGTATGCCGCCCGGACCAGCATCGGCCGCCTCGAGCGCGCGCTGCTTTTCCAGCGAGGTGCGCGCCAAGGCATCGAACTTGACGCGTTCGGCCGGATCGAGCGGTTTCGCAAGCATCGACTCACGAACCTCGCGCGATCGCGCGCAGAAAAAGGCAAGGTAAGAGCCGGCAAACCGTTCACGCATCATGGCCAGCACCCGGGCCGAGGGCAGCCGCTGTGGATCCTCGATCCGGGCTTGAGCCCACGCAAGCGCTGCGCGGTAGCCGTCGGCGGCGAACCCCAAGCCCGCATCCAAGTGCGCCGCAAGCGGTTCAAGCCGCGCAAGCCGTTCCTGCGCCCAGTCGGAGAACGCGCGCTCGGCCAAGTTTGCACCGACGTCGAGGATCCTCAGCCCCGGCTCGCGACCGCGCGCGCTCACGCGTTGCTGATTCTCGGCCAGCGCGGCGATCTCCTCGGGCGTGTCGGCAGGACTGGGCTCGAGCCAGCAATCGAGCAAGAACAAGTCCAGAAACCGCATGCCGTCCGCATCGATCCCGAGGGGCAGAAACGGATCCAGATCGATGAGCCGTACTTCGAGGTACTCCACACCGCGTTCGCGCAGCGCGTGCAACGGACGCTCGCCGGGGCGGATGCGCCGCTTGGGCCGAATGAGCCCATAGAACTCGTTTTCGATCTGAAGCAGCGTCGTGTTGAGCTGGTTGTAGTCGCCGCCGAGACCGCGCAAGCCGATCGCCTCGTAGGGCGGATAGGGCCGGGTGAGCGCCTCATACAGCGAGGCCGCATAGTCCTCAAGACTGTTATAGCTAACGGCCAGTTGAGCCTGCGCCTCACTCTGATAGCCAAGCCGCCCCATGCGCAGGCTCGTCGCCCAAGGCAAAAAGAGCGTGCCCGGCGCCAGGGGCTCAAGCCGATGCGCGCGACCCTCGACAAAACTCGCGCACACGGCCGGCGAGGCGCCAAACAGGTAAAGCAGCAGCGCGGCGCCACGGCGAAAGTTGCGAATGATTGCAAAGTAGTCCTCGTTGCCCAGGCCCGGCAGCGACCAGTTGTAGTGAATCCCCGAAATCGTTTGCATGCGCCGCCCGTAGCGATGCGCAAGCCCCATTCGGTAGACGCTTTTCAAGCGACCGATGTTCGAGGTGCCAAAGTAGGCGATCGGTATGGCCTCATCGTTTGGCAGAGCACACGGCATCGAGCCGACCCAGAGTAGCTCTTGCCCCGTTTCCGCAAGCACGCGATAGACAAACGCATGCAAGCGCTCGAGCTCTTGCAGGCAAGCCTCCGCATCCGCGTGTGGGGCCGTGATCAGCTCCAGCTGGGATTCCGAGAAGTCCGTCGTAATCGATGGGTGTGTGAGGGGCGAGCCGAGTCCCACCGGATGCGGTGTCAGCGCCAGTTGGCCCGAAAACGAGGCGCGCAGACTCTCCTTTTCGAGGCCGCGGCACATGCCGTCCAGCCGCTCTCGCGTCAGTTCAGAAACGCAACGTCGTTCGGCGGCTTTCACGGCATCTCCACTCGGTTCGGGTTGTGACGTTCGAATGTAGCGCGGAGGCGTTTCCGAGGCGAGACACTCCGCCCGAGGGGGCAATTCGATCTGAGCCGGCCACCCGGATTCAGCCGTTCAATCGCTCAACCAGCGCCACATACAGCGGGATGCCGATCACCACATTGAAGGGAAAGGTCACAGCCAGCACCGGCGCGATCGCCAAGCCGAGGTTTGCGTGGGGCAAGGCCACGCGCATCGCGGACGGAGCTGCAATGTAGCTCGCCGAGGCAAACAGCACGGCCGTGAGCACCTGATCGCCGAGCGAGAAGCCAAGCAAGCGGCCCAACAGGGCGCCAAGCAGCGACGCTGCAAGCGGAAACAGCACCCCGAAGGCCGCGAGAAACGCGCCGCTTCGTCGCAGTTCGGGCAGCTGGCGTGCCGTGCTCACGCCTAATTCGAGCAACAAAAAGCACACCACCCCTTTGAACAAATCGAAAAACAGCGGCGCAAGCGGCGCCACACCGGCCTCGCCCACGGCCGCGCCGATGGCCATGCCCCCGATCAGCAGGAGCACGCTCTTGCCAAAGATCAGCTCGCGCGTGAATTCCCAGTACGAGCCCGGCGTGGCCTCCTCGCGCTGCCCAAGCGCCGCGGCGAGAACAAGCGCCGGCACTTCAAGCACGGCGAGGAAAAAGGTCATCTCGCCGCTAAAGGCGATGCCCGCTTGCCCGAGGTAGGTTTGCGCCACGACAAAGGTGATCACGCTCACCGAACCATAGTGCGCGGCCGTGGCCGCTGCATCGATGCGCCTCAGACCGCCCACGCGCCACAGGATCAAAAACGCCGCCGCGCACAGCGCAAGGGCCCCGATGATCAGCGTCAGCGCCGGCACGGCCAGGGCGATCGGATCGCCGCGCGAAAGCGCCACGCCGCCTTTGAGTCCGAGCGCAATCAGCAGAAAAATCGTGAGCGCCTCGAGAAACGGTCGCGGAAGCTCAAGCTCGCTCTTGAGCAACCCGCCAACAAGGCCCAGCAGAAAAAACGAAACAACCGGATCGACCGACACGAGAATCGCTGTGGTCTTCTAGCCGCCGAGATAGGCCGCTTTCACGCGCGGATCGGCAAGCAGCGTCCGTGCATCGGCCGCGAGGATGATTTCGCCGGATTCGAGCACGTAGCCACGGTGCGCATGCTCAAGCGCAAGCTGCGCGTTTTGCTCCACAAGCAGGATCGTCGTACCGCGCTGAGCGATCTGACGGATGATTTCAAAGACCTTCTCGACCATCAGTGGCGCAAGCCCCATCGAGGGCTCATCGAGCATGAGCAAGCGCGGCCGAGCGAGCATGGCCCGACCGATCGCCAGCATCTGCTGTTCGCCGCCCGAGAGCGTCCCCGCAAGCTGGTTCATGCGCTCCTTCAAGCGCGGCATGAGGGCGAAGACCTCTTCGATATCCCGCGCCACCTGTTCGCGGTCGGCACGCGTAAAGGCACCCATCAAGAGGTTCTCGTGGACCGAAAGCCGAGCGAATACGCCACGCCCCTCGGGACAAAGCGCGATCCCGAGCCCCACGAGGGCATGCGAAGCGACGCCTGTGATGTCCTTGCCGCGAAAAAGGACGCGTCCCCCCGCTGGCTTGACCAGACCCGACAGCGCACGAAGCGTTGAGGATTTGCCCGCGCCGTTCGCACCGATCAGCGTGACGAGCTCGCCCTCCTCGACGTCGAAATCGATCCCCTTGACGGCACGGATGCCGCCGTAGGCGACCGCAAGCCCTCGGACCTCGAGCAGACGGCTCACGCGGCCTCCGCCGCGGCATGCCCACCGCCCAAGTACGCCTTGATGACGGCCGGATCGCGTTGCACCTCGGCCGGCGTGCCCTCGGCAATCTTGCGCCCATAGTCGAGCACGGCGATGCGATGGCAGACGTTCATGACAAGCCGCATGTCGTGCTCGATCAGCAGGATCGTCACGCCGTCGGCCGCGATGCGTTCAATCAGCCGACGCAGATCCTCGGTTTCGGTCGCATTCATTCCCGCGGCGGGTTCATCGAGCGCCAGGAGCTTGGGCTCGGTTGCAAGCGCCCGCGCGATCTCGAGTCGACGCTGTTCGCCGTAGGCTAGCGTTCGGCTTTTCTCGGCCGCCTTGTGTTCCAGTCCCACGTAGCGCAGCAAGGCCAGCGCATGCTCGACGATCTCGGCTTCCTCGCGGCGCGCGGCGGCCGTACGAAAGATCGCGCCGAAGGCTCCCACCCGCGTTCGCACGTGGCGGCCGACCATGACGTTTTCGAGCACGCTCATCTCGCCGAACAGCCGGATGTTCTGAAAGGTGCGTGCGATGCCCGCCTGAGCGACCTCATGCGGCGCCTTGACGTTGAGCGGCCGCCCATCGAAGCTGAATCGGCCGGCGTCGGCCTGATAGAGCCCGGTCAGCGTGTTGAAGAACGTGGTCTTGCCCGCGCCGTTTGGGCCGATGAGGCCAAAAATGGCATGCCGCTCGATCGCAAGCGACACCCCGTCGAGAGCCGTCACGCCGCCGAAGTGCTTCGTCACGCCCTCGGCCGTCAAAATGAAGTCGCTCATCCCGAACCTTTGGCCGAGGCGCCGGACGGAAGGGGGATCGCCTTGCGCTCGGGGGCCGGCCAGAGCCCCTGCGGTCGAAACAGCATCACCAGGATCATCGCAAGCGAGAAGATCAGGTTGCGCAGCACCTCGGGCGCAATCAGCACAAAACCGAACAGCTTTTGCTGCACGTTCTCGTCGGCGAAATACCGAATCACTTCGGGCAGCGACGCAAGCAGCACCGCGCCCAAAATCACGCCGGGAATGTGACCCATGCCACCGAGGACGACCATGGCCAGGATCATGATCGATTCGATCAGCCCGAACGATTCCGGGCTCACGAATCCTTGCATCGCGGCAAACAGCCCGCCTGCCACGCCGCCCGAAAGTGCGCCATAGGCAAAGGCCGCCAGTTTGATGTTGCGCACGTTGATCCCCATCGCCTTGGCTGCGATCTCATCCTCGCGCAGGGCCTGCCACGCCCGCCCGAGCCGGGAGTGCTGCAAATTGGCCACGATGATGATGGACAGCACCGTCAGCACGAGAAACACAAAGTAGTAGAGCTGCAGTCCGGAGATCGAAACACCGAACAGCTCGATGCCTCGGCGCACCTCGAAGCCGAAGAGGTTGAGACCCTCGATGCCGGTGATTCCGCGCGGGCCGTTCGTGATGTTGTAGACGCGCTCACTCCACGGCAAGGACACCTTGTCGAGGTTGTTCATGAGAATGCGGATGATTTCGCCAAAGCCGAGTGTGACGATGGCCAGATAATCGCCGCGTAGGCGAAGCACGGGATAGCCGAGCAGGAGCCCCGCTACGGCGGCGAGAAATGCCCCAAGCGGGATAAGCACCCAAAACGGCACCGAGAGCCCAAAGTGCGCGCTAGCGAGCAGGGCCCAGGTATAGGCGCCCACGGCGTAGAAGGCCACATAGCCAAGATCGAGCAAACCGGCCACGCCGACCACGACGTTGAGCCCGAGGGCGAGCATCACGTAGAGCAGCGTGATGTTGAGAATGCGCACCCAGGCTTGACCGAGCGCCCCGGCCAGAAACGGCAAGATCAGAAGCACCACGCCGATGGCCACGATCAGGTAGAGCTGCTTGCGTCGATCGTGTAGAGAGGCCGCCACGTTGCCTGCCTCCGTTTACGCGCGCTCGGCGACCCGCTCGCCGACCAGCCCCTGCGGGCGAAAAATCAGCACGAGCACGAGCACGATAAAGGCGAAGATGTCTTTGTAATCGCCGCGCACGAAAATGAGCCCCACGTTTTCGACGAGCCCGAGCAACAGCCCGCCGATCATCGCGCCCCAGAGATTTCCAATGCCTCCCATGACCGCGGCCGTGAAGGCTTTGAGCCCGAGCATGAAGCCCATGAAGTAGTGCGCTTGGCCGTAGTTGGAAGCCACCATCACGCCGGCGATCGCCCCGAGCGCTGAGCCGATGGCGAAGGTGAAGGCGATCACCCGATTGATGTCGATGCCCATGAGCCCCGCAATCTTCGGGTTTTCGGCCGTGGCGCGCATGGCCGTGCCGATTTTCGTGCGGTGCACCAGCCAAAGCAAGCCCGACATGAGCGCAAGCGAGGTCAGGAAAATGAGGATTTCGTTCGGCGTGATCGTGACCGGCCCGACCGACATCGGCGTTTTCGGGATCAGTTCGGGAAAGGAAAAGTAGTTGCGGCCGAAAACGAGAATGGCGATCTGTTGCAGCAGGATCGATACGCCGATGGCTGTGATGAGCGGCGCCAGTCGCGGCGCATGGCGCAAAGGCCGGTAGGCGAGCCGCTCAACCGTCACGCCCACGAGCGAACAGACGACCATGGCCGCCAGGATCGAGCCGAGCAAGGCAACCCAGGCCGGCGCCCCGGCCGCAACCAGCGCGCTGGCGGTAAACAGCGCGGTCAGTGCGCCGATCATCACGATGTCGCCGTGGGCGAAGTTGATGAGCTGCAAAATGCCGTAGACCATCGTGTAGCCGAGCGCGACGAGCGCATAGACGCTGCCGACGACCAAGCCGTTGACGATTTGCTGAAGCAGAACCTCCATGACCAGGCCGATCCCCCGTTGTAGCGTTGCGCGCCTCGATGCCGTTTCTGGCCCCACAGCTTGCCTGCACGGCGCCTTCAGCGCGTGATTTTGCCTCGAGCGGCCGAGCGGTGCCGCGGCGGCTAGAGCGTCCCTAGGCGCGGCGCGCCTCACGCGTGAGCAAGGCCACGTTGCCACCGGCAGCGGTCAGATTGATGCTGATGGTCTGCTCGGTCAAAAAGCGCAGGAGATAGTGCGGTCCGCCTGCCTTCGGACCCGTGCCCGAGAGCCCTTCGCCGCCGAAGGGCTGTGCGCCGACGACCGCGCCGATCATACTGCGGTTGACGTAGACGTTGCCGATTGCGGCGCGCGCTGCGAGTGTCTCGGCGCGACGATCGATCCGCGTCTGAAGCCCAAGCGTCAGACCATATCCAAGCGCGTTGATGCGATCCACGACCGCCTCGGGCGAACCGCTCCAGCGCACAACCTGCACCACCGGCGCAAAGATTTCTTCCCGCGCCGTCTCGATCGCGGGGATTTCGTAGAGTACCGGCGCGAATGCCGGCGGGGGATGGCGCACACAATCGAGGGGCGTCACTGCCAGCCGCCGGCCCCCCGAGCGTTCGAGCTCGGCGCACTGCGCAACCACGCGCGCGTACGCCTCGGCATCGATCAGCGGCCCAACATCGGTTGCAAAATCCCGCGGGTCACCCACGTGCAAATCCTGCATGGCGCCGGCAAGCATTTCGAGGATCGGCCCTGCAACCGCCTCATGCAGGCACAACAGGCGTAACGCCGAGCAGCGCTGGCCCGCGGAGCGAAAGGCTGACTGCACGACGGCATCGACCACATGCTCCGGCAGGGCTGTTGAGTCGACGATCATCGCGTTGATGCCGCCGGTCTCGGCGATGAGCGGCACGATCGGCCCGTCTTTCGCGGCCAGCGCCCGCTGAATCGCCTTGGCCACGCTCGTCGAACCCGTGAAGACCACCCCCGCAATCCCCTCGGCCGCCACCAAGCGCGCCCCCACCGTCTCGCCACGACCTGGCAGACAGTGCAGGACATCGCGGGGCACGCCGACCTCATGCAAAAGCGCCGTCATGGCCTGCGCGATGCGCGGCGTCTGTTCAGCGGGTTTGGCCAGGACCGTGTTGCCCGTGACCAGTGCGGCCGCGACCTGACCCGTCAAGATGGCCAGCGGAAAGTTCCACGGGGAAATGGCCACCCACACCCCTCGGCCGCGAAGGCGTAGGCGATTGTCCTCGCCGGTGGGCCCGGGCAGCACGGTCTCGAGGCAGATCCGCTCGGCCTCCGCGGCGTAATAGCGCAGGAAATCAACCGTCTCGCGCACCTCGGCGATCGCATCGACCCAGGTCTTTCTTGCCTCGACCACGAGCTGGGCACAAAAGCGTTCGAATTCGCGCTCCAGCCGGTCCGCGGCCGCACGCAACAGCGCGGCCCGCTCGGCAACCTTCCGGTCGCGCCAGTCCGGAAAGGCCCGTCGCGCTGCGGCAAGCGCCTCCGAAACGACCTGCGGAGCCGTCTCCTCGTTCCACGCCGCCGTCGCGGTCCATTCCGACTCGACGCGTGCGAGCACTTCCCTGAGCGAGTCACGCACGCGCTCAACGGTCACGTCCAGCCCCCGGCTATTGGCCCGCTCGCGGTAGATGGCGGGCGGCAGTGGCAAGCTCGGCGTCACGACCCGAAGGGGTGATTCGAGCAAGACCTCAACCGGAACGCTCGGATCGGCGAGCTGATGCACAAAAGAGCTGTTCGCCCCGTTTTCGAGAAGCCGCCGGACGAGGTAGGCAAGCAGATCGCGGTGTCTGCCCACCGGCGCGTACACGCGCACGCCTTCGGCCAGCGGTCGATCGGCCAAGTACGCCCGGTAGATCCCGCGCCCCATCCCGTGCAGACGCTGGAGTTCAAAGGGCGCTTGCGCGGCTTGTGCGAGTTGCTCGATTGCCGCAATTGTCACCGCGTTATGCGTCGCAAACTGGGGGTAGATCACATCGCGCGCCGCGAAGAGCCGCACCGCGCAGGCGAGGTAGCTCACGTCGGCATGCGGCTTTTCGGTAAAGACCGGGTAGGCTTGAACGCCGAGCTCCTGGGCGCGCTTGATCTCGCTGTCCCAGTAGGCGCCCTTCACGAGCCTGCACATCAGGCGAAGGCCATACCGACGCGCAAGTTCGGCAACGTGATCGACCAGCTCGACCGCGCGAGTCTGATAGGCCTGTAGCGCGAGGCCAAATCCACCCCAATCGCGGTATTTGGCGGCCACCTCAACGAGCAGGCGCTCAAAGACATCGAGCGAGAGTTCGAGTCGATCGCTCTCTTCGGCATCGATCGTGAGATTGAGTGAGGCTTTCGCGGCCACGTCAAGCAGCGGGCTGATGCGCGGCACCAGCTCCTCAAGCACACGCTCGCGCTTGAGAGCCTCATAGCGTGGATGCAGGGCTGAGAGCTTGATCGACAAGCCGTCGGCGCGCTGGGGCGAGCGATCTGAAGGGCTCCCCCGCGCGGCGCGGAGTGCCTCGACCGCCTGATGGTAGGCGGCCGCGTAGCGTCGCGCGTCGGCCTCCGAGCGCGCGCCCTCGCCGAGCATGTCGAAACTGAAACACACCGCCGGCTGCTCAGCCCGCTCCGCGCGCGCAGCCTCCAGGGCCGCCTCGATCGTCTCGCCGATCACGAACTGTTGTGCGAGCAATTGCACAGCGCGCACCGTCGCTGCAACCGTGGTGCGCGCACCCAGTCGCGCCAACAGGCCCAATTCCTCACCGGCAGCAGGCAACAAATACTGCTTCGAAAGCGCGATGACCGCACTCGACAGCCGTGCAAGGCCATGCTCGGCCGAAGCCTCAAATTCGGCGCGAGCCAGCTGATCGGCGGTCAATTCGATTGCCGTTTCGGCATCGGGCACTCTCAGGAGCCCTTCGGCCAAGCGCATGAGCGCAAGGCCCTCGGGTCGGCTGATCGGATATTCGGTCAGCAAGCGCTCGACAGCCCAGAAGGGCGGCGGGGAGCGCCGCACCGCATCAATCCAGGGCCGAGCCCGAGCTACGACACGCCCCCAATCGAGCCGTCCTTCGAGAAGGGCAAGGTTTCGCTCGACCAGCGGTATTTCGGGACGATAGGGATCAGGCAGGCGCATCTCGAGGCGATTTTGCGCCGACGCCGACAAAAAGAAAACGGCACCCGTCGGTGCCGTTTTCTCGCTCGGAAGCTCGATCAGCCGAAAGGCTTACTTTTTCTTCTCGTCCTTCTTCTCGTCTTTCTTCTCGGCCGGCGCTGCCGCGGGAGCTGCAGGCGCGGCCGGGGCCGCGGCCGGCTTCGGCCCGCCGATCACCTCAACGGTCTCCCACTTGCCGCCTTTGACTTGGAAAACCGTGATCGCGCCGTCCTTGATGTCGCCCTTTTCATCGAACGCGATCGGGCCCGTAACGCCTTGGTACGAAATCGTCTTGAGCGCGTCGATGATCTTGGCCGGCTCGAGGCTGTTGGCCTGCTGCATCGCCGCAATCAGGACGTTGGTCGCGTCATACGTGAAGGGCGCATAGACCTGCACGTCGGTGTTGAACTTGGCCTTGTACTTGTCATAGAAGGCCTGTCCCTGCGGCATTTTCTCCTTGGGCAGACCCGCGGTGGTTGCATACGCGCCTTCAGCCGCATCACCGGCCAGCTTGATCAGCTCGCCGGTTTGCGCACCATCACCGGAGATGAATTTGGCCTTGATGCCGAGCGCTTTTATCTGCTTGAGCATCGGCCCCGCTTGCGCATCCATCCCGCCGAACATGATCACGTCGGGGTTCTTGGCCTTGACTTTGGTCAGCACGCCCTTGAAGTCCTGTTCCTTCTCGTTGGCGAGCGACTCGCGAATGACCACTTCGCCACCGGCTGCCTTGACCGCTTTCTCGGTCTCATCGGCCAAGCCCGCGCCGTAGGCGGTCTTGTCGTCGATGATTGCGACCTTCTTGGCGCCCAGATTCTTGACCGCGAAGTTGCCAATGGCCGTGCCTTGCGCAACGTCGTTGGCCACCACGCGGAAGACCCCTTTGAAACCCTGGGCGGTGAGCTTCGGGTTGGTCGCAGAGGGGCTGATCATCGGAATACCGGCCTGGTTGTAAATGGCCGAGGCTGGAATCGAGGTTCCCGAGTTGAGGTGCCCGATCACGCCGATGACCTTGGCGTCGACGACCTTCTGCGCGACCGAGGTGGCTTGTTTGGGATCGGCCGCATCGTCTTCGGCGACGAGTTCGAACTTGATCTTCTTGCCATCGATCGTGATGCCTTTGGCATTGGCTTCCTCGATCGCAAGGCGCGCGCCGTTCTCGTTATCCTTGCCAAGGTGAGCGATTTGCCCCGAGGTTGGGCCAACGTGGGCAATCTTGACGGTGACTTCCTGTGGCGCTGCGGGCTTGGCCGCCTCAGCCTTTTTGGGTTCTTCCTTCTTGCCGCAGGCAACTAGCCCCACCGAGACCGCAATGCCAAGGCAGGCTAAAAGAAACTGCTTGGAACGAATCATCTCGACAATCCCCTGTTGACGAAACTCCGGGATTATCTGAGCAGGCGCGAACCTTGTCAAACCTCGCCGGGGACGCTGCCGCGGAGCCGCGCCATCTGCAGCGCCGGCGCGTAGCCGCCCTCGCGTAGCGCGTAATCACGAATAAGCCCCTCGCGTTCGAACCCGAACGACTCATAGAGCGCAATCGCCGCGACGTTATCGGAAAACACCGTCAGCTCGACGCGCGACCAGTGCGCCCAGCGATCCGCGTGATCGAGCAGCTCGCGCATGAGTGCGCGTCCCAATCCCTGCCCTTGCCAGTCATCGCGAACGGCGATGCCAAGCGTGGCCACATGTTTCTCGCGCGGATCGTCCGAGACGACCATGATGCTCCCACGCGCGGCGATGAGTCGCCCGCCGCCCTGTTCAACCTCTGCCACCAGTTGCAGCGAGGCGCGCTGGCCATCGATGCGCGCGATTTGGCTTCGCCAGTAGGCCGCCGTTGTGCGCGGGTGCTGGAGACTGCCCCGTGCGGCACCCTCGGCGGCGTAAAGCGCGGCAAGCCCCTCGGCATCCGCCTCGGTGGCGGGCCGGAGCGTGAGCTTGAACCGCCGCGCCAGGCGACGGCGTCGTTGCGGTGCCGCCATCTGCGCCGCGGCCGGAAAGGGCAGCACGGCAGGCGCGATTCGCGCATAGCGCCACTGGGTCGAGGGGACCCCTGCGACGGCCGCCCGCCCCCGACACGTGGCCTCGAGCTCAAAACCGGCCCGCTCGAGCGGCGCTGACATCCAGCGCGCGGGCTCATCGAGCAGCACCTCGAGGCGACGCGCCATGAGCCCCTGGTGCGCAAACTCAAGCACTGCATCGAGCAGCCTCGCCAAGGCCTCCCCCCCCGAACGCGTCGGGGGCGCAATCAGCTGCGTCAGCGTGGCTGAGTGCTTGAGGCGCTCGTTGTGAGCCCAGCTGTGCAGTTGCGCGAAGGCAAGCGCTCGACCCGAGCGATCGAACAAAGCCAACGCGAAATCTCTTGGCTCCTCGAGCGCTTCAAGCCGCGCCGCCCATTGCGCTTCGTGATCGAAGGGCAACCCGCAGAGCACCGACGGCGGCACGGTGCGCGCAAGCCGCGCAATCGAGGTTGCATCCTCCGCACCGACACGCCGAAGCACCGTTCGAAGCAAAGCCGGCATCGCCGCCTGTTCTCAGAGGGCCTGAGACGATTTGGCCGGCCTTGCTCGAGGCTTGGTCTGAGCGCGCCCCTCCCGCGGCGGAAACTCAAAGGCCACCTTCACGTCGTCCTTCTTGCGCTCAAGCCTCAGGTAGGCCTGAAACGGCCGCTTCGTGCGCGCCGAAACAAAGCCGGTGAGCAAATCGGTTTTGCCTTCGGCAAGCAGCTTGGAGATCTGCTGCCGGGAAATCGGTTGCGAGAGGATCGTGCGGCCGGTGCGGAAGTCGCACTGGCGCGGACCCTGCCGTCGCGCCGCGACCTCACAGACGTAGCTCGTCTCGGACTCAAAGACGCGCGCGCCGCACTTCGGGCACGAACCGAGCGGTTCGGCGTTCGAAAAATCAGGCTCGGAGGCGCCCTCCCCCGGATGCTCGCGGCCTTCGTCCCAGTAGAGCTCAATCTCATGCTCAGCGTTGAGACGCAGGTGAGCCGAAAAACGGCGGCCTTGCCGCGAGCGAAACCCGTCGAGCCCTTCGAGCCGTCCCTCGCGCAAGAGCGCCTCGGCCTCCTCGACCGAGAGCTGTCGACCGGCGATGATCTTGAAAAAGCCAAAGTCGCAGCGTGTGCAGGCGAAGCGCTTGTAGTTTTCGCGCACGAGCCCGCCGCACTTCGGGCAAGGCGTCCTCAGATCGGCGAAGTCGCCCGGCACCGTGTCACTGTCATATCCCTTGGCTTGCGCGACGATGTGCTTGGCCATCTCGACGATGGAGGCCATAAAGCGCTCGCGGCTCGTCTGCCCGCGCTCCATGCGCGCAAGCTCGGTTTCCCACTGCGCGGTGAGCTCCGGGGAGGTGAGTTCGGGTATCTGGAGGCCGTTGAGCAGCGTGATCAGGGAAAACGCCGCTGGCGTGGGCTTCAACACCTTGTCTTCGCGCACGACGTACTTCTGCGCGATCAAGCCCTCGATGATTGCGGCGCGCGTGGCAGGGGTGCCCAGGCCCTTCTCCTGCATTGCCGCGCGCAACTCCTCATCTTCGATGAGTTTGCCGGCGCTCTCCATCGCCGAAAGCAGCGTGGCCTCGCTGAAGCGTGGCGGCGGCTTGGTCTGGTTTTCTTTCGCCTCGACGCTCTGGGCAAGCGGTTGCTCGTTGTCGGCCACAGCGACCAGCGAACCGGCCCCTTCCTCTTTCTCCTCCGCGGCCTCTTTGCCGTAGACCGCAAGCCAGCCGGCGCTGACGAGCACTTTGCCCTCCGTTTTGAACGCCTCGCCCTCAACCCGAGTGATCCGAGTCGTTTGAAGAAATTCCGCCGGCGGATAGAACACGGCCAAAAAGCGCCGGACCACCAAGTCGTAGAGCTTGGCCTCAAGCTCGTTGAGCGACTTGGGCGGCTGCACGGTCGGGATGATCGCGAAGTGATCTGACACCTTGGCGTTGTCAAACACCCGCTTGTTGCCGGGACGGATGTAGTTTTTGCTGCGGATCTCCCGCGCAAAGGGCGCGTAACGTTCCAGCGCCTCGAGCATGTCCACCGTCTCTGCGACGGTCTTGAGGTAGTCCTCGGGCAACGCCCGCGAATCCGTTCGCGGGTAGGTAAGCACCTTGTGCTTTTCGTAGAGCGACTGCGCCAGCGCGAGCGTCGTTTTGGCGGAAAAGCCAAAGCGGCTATTGGCCTCGCGCTGCAAGCTCGTCAAGTCGTAGAGTAGCGGCGGCGCCTGCGTGGTCGGTTTGGATTCCTCCTCGACGGTGCCGCGCTTGCCGCGGCACTTCTCAACGATGGCCATGGCGCGCCGGCGCGCCTCTTCAGCCGCCTGCTCGCCCGAGCCAAAGATTCGCTCGGCGCGCGCGTGCTCATCCTCGCCCTTTTTGAAGGCTTCATCGAACCAGCGTGCCGGATAGGTGCCCGCTGCCGCCAGAAACGTCGCGTGAATTTCGAAGTACGTGCGCGGGACGAATTTGCGGATCTTTTCCTCGCGCTCGACGATCATCGCGAGCGTCGGCGTCTGAACGCGCCCGACCGTGGTCAGCTGGAAACCGCCGCTTTTGGTGTTGAAAGCCGTGAGCGCCCTTGTACCGTTGATGCCGATCAGCCAGTCGGCCTCGCTGCGCGAGCGCGCCGCCTGCGCAAGCGGCTGCATCTCCTCGTCGCTGCGCAGCGTGGCAAACCCCTCGCGGATTGCCTGCGGTGTCATCGACTGTAACCACAGCCGTTTGATCGGCTGTCTGGCCTTCGCGTATTCAATGATCAAGCGAAAGATCAGCTCCCCCTCGCGTCCGGCGTCGCAGGCATTGATGATCTCGGTGATGTCCTTGCGCTTGATGAGCCGCGTGAGCAGTTTGAGCCTGTCCTCGGTCTTTTCGATCGGCTTGAGGGCAAAGCGCGACGGAATCACTGGGAGTTTGGCAAAGGTCCACTTGCCGCGCTTGGCCTCTTCTTCCTCCGGTTCGCCGATCTCGAGCAAATGCCCGACCGCCGAGGCGATCACATAACGATCGTTCTCGTAGTAGTCGCCCGCTTTTTTGACGCCGAGCGCCTTGGCGATATCGGCCGCCACGGAGGGTTTTTCGGCAATGACCAAGCTCTTGCCCATGCACGGCAGTTTACCGATCGGCTCGTCCTTGGCGTGCGGTGCGTCAAGGTCGCCGTGCGATTGGAACAATTGGCCGAAGGCATTCCCTCCCGGCCGCCCATGTGGGCGGCGAGGGATGCTGCCGTCGCGCCTTGCCGGCGTCACCTAACGCCGCTTCCATAGCCCACCCGGAAGCTGCTCGGCACGCCCATCGAGTTCGAGCATGGTGAGCTCAGCAAGCAGCTCGCTGCTCGAGCGGCCGGTCCGCACAACCAGCGTATCGAGATCGACCGGGTCGTAGCCGAGCGCCTCGGCCAACGGATCGGCAGCGGTTTGTGCCGTCTCGGCGCGGCGCGCTTCCGGCGCCGGACCCGAGCTGCGCAGCCGGGCCGTGGACACTCCGAGCTCTTCGAGCACGTCCTCGGCGCTTTCGACCAGTTTGGCGCCTTGCTTGATGAGCGCATGGCAGCCCTTGTGGTGGATGGAGTGAATCGATCCGGGCATCGCAAGCACATCGCGTCCGAGTTCCGCGGCCAGCCGCGCCGTGATGAGCGAGCCGCTTTTCATCGACGCCTCCACGACGAGCACCGCGCGCGCGAGTGCGGCAATCAGCCGATTGCGGCGCGGGAAGTTGTCCGCAAGCGGCGCAGTGCCGAGTGGAAATTCAGACACAAGCAGCCCTTCGCGAGCGATGCGTTGTGCGAGGGGTTTGTTGCGCGCCGGATAGACACGGTCCAAGCCGGTGCCTACGACCGCGATCGTGCCGCCGCCGGATGACCCTGCCGCCAGCGCGCCCTCGTGAGCCGCGGCGTCGATCCCCAAGGCAAGCCCCGAGACGATGACCACGCCCGCGCGCGAAAGCGTCTCGGCGAAGTCGCGCGCATCGTCGCAGCCTCCGGCCGTGGCGCTGCGGCTTCCGACGATGGCCAGCGTCGGTGCCACGCTGAGCCGATCAAGCCGCCCCAGTGTGAAGAGCACAATCGGCGGGTCAGACAGATCGAGTAGCGCCTTGGGATAGCGCGGATCGGCCCACGTAAGCAAATGACGGTCGTCGCCCGCTTCCAGCCACTCGCGCGTGCGTTCGAGAGCGGCTTCGCCTTCTGCCGTGGTCGTCTTGAGCGCGCGGGCTGTTTCGGATTCGACCACCGCTTCGAGCGCGCTTCGCCCGGCGGCGAAGACCTCCCGCGCGCCACCAAAGTGGCTCACGAGACGATGTGCGGTGCGTGCTCCGACGCCCGGAGTCAGCGCGAGCCGCAGCCAGTCCAAATCGTCCTCGCCGAGCGGCACGGGGATTCCTCAAGCGCGTCTCGCCCAGACCGAAAAACCCACTCCGGATCTTGGGGGCTCGTCCCCGCGTCGCCGGTTCACGGATTACGCAAGATGTAGCCGGTTTTGATCGGCGCGCGCCCACTGTTCATCACGAGACCGTAGGCCACGTGATCGAACGTCCGATAAACGAACACGAGGCCAACCCGCTCCTCGGGAATCGTGAGGGTGCGCGGCTGTTCGTCCGGTTGGCGCGGCCAGCCCGGCACCCAGTTGAGCGACGACTCGCGAAAACGCGGATTTGCGAAGTCCTCAGCCGGCTTGAAGATCGCCAACACGTGACCGACCTCGAGCCCTGCCTTGGCGCCTCGGTTGATCGTGACCACGCTCGCGCGCCCGGCCTCAGCAATCCCCGTGGGCAAGGTCATGATGCGCGCTTCGATGGGGCGTTCCGGCGCACGCGGGACGTATCGAACCGGCTCCTCGGCCGGCGCGGGCAGCAGATAGTCACCCACCAAGATTTCCTGCCGTGTGCGCACGATCTCGAAGCGCGCAAGATCGCCGCTTGCGACCAGTTTCGCCTCGCCGAGATAAGTGGCTTCATAGCCGACGACCTGCCGATCCGGATCGCCGCGCATCCGCTCGAACCAGGTCAGTGGTGGGATCTCCGGGTCGCGCAGCTCCTTGCCGCGTCGGTACACATGAAAAATCGTTCCAACGGGCGCGCGCGCGCCGATCGCGTAGAAGGAATCAAAAGCCGACAACGTGACGCGCTCGTCGATCGCACGCACGATTTGTGCGGCCTCAGCGAAGGCCTCGGCGCCGATCACGAAATCCTTCACGATGAAGGGATCGATGTCGCCGGGGGGGATGCTTGGAATCGGTTGCGCCTCTTTGGCCTCAGCCCGCACCTGCGGCGATAGGCGCACAAGCGGGCGCTCGCCCGCAGAGGCCTCGCCAATCAAGAGTCGCGGCCCCTCCGGCGCATGGCGGTCCAACACAATCACCTGCCCGGGAAAAATAAGGTGCGGGTTCCGGATTTGCTCGCGGTTGAGTCGCCACACCTCCGGCCAACGCCAGGGTTGTTTGAGAAACTTGCCGGCAATGCCCCAGAGGGTGTCACCGCGCACGACGGTATAACGATCGGGCGCCCCCTCCGCGATCTGCACCGGAGCCGAGGCCGTGGCAGTTTGCGGCTGCGCCAAAGTCGACATGGCAAAGCACGCCAAAGCTGCCGCCGCCACTGCACGCACAGCATGGGCACGCCCGGCCGACGACCGCTGCGCCAGCCGGGCGAGTTTCGCTACTATCCCACCCATCGGTCCGTTCTCACTGACATTGCACGAAAGGCCGGGCACGATTTTGAACATTGAACGCGCCGCCTTCGGCCAAATCTTAGAAGCTTAGAAGTTACGTGAACATTGTGCAGTGAGCGGTCTGATTTAGCAAGCGAAACCGCTTCGGTTTTGCCAGTGATCACGCCTCAAAACTCCGAAATGGCACGCCTGACCATCCTCGAATACCCCGACCCGCGCCTGAAGCGCGTGGCCGCGCCGGTGACCGAATTCACCCCGGAGCTCAAGCAACTCGTGGCTGACATGGCCGAGACCATGTACGCGGCGCCGGGCATCGGGCTTGCCGCCACCCAGGTCGATGTGCACAAGCAGGTGATCGTGGTGGACATCTCCGAAGCGCGCAACGACCTGAAGGTGTTCGTCAACCCGCGCATCATCGCTGCCGAGGGCGAAGCCAAGCGCGAGGAAGGCTGCCTGTCGGTGCCGGGCTACTACGACACGGTCACCCGCGCCGAGCGCATCACGGTCGAGGCCGAGGACGTCGAGGGCCAGACCTTCCGGCTCGAGGCCGACGGGCTGCTTGCGGTGTGCATCCAGCACGAGATCGACCATCTCAAAGGCATCGTCTTTGTCGAGCGGCTGTCGCAGCTCAAGCAGATGCGCTTCCGGGCCAAACTCGCCAAGAAGCAACGCGAGGCGCGGCGCCGCGCTGCAGCGTAACCGCCACCTGACCGTGCGGCCGCTTCGAATCGTCTTTGCCGGCACGCCGAGCTTTGCCGAACGGGCCCTTGCCGCACTCCTTGAACGGCCGGCGTTTCGCCCAATCGCGGTCTACACCCAGCCCGATCGTCCTGCCGGTCGCGGCATGAAGCTGACCGCCTCGCCGGTCAAAGCGCTCGCGCTCACCCACGCGGTGCCCGTGCGTCAGCCCGAGACCTTGCGCGACCCGGCTGAGCAGGCCGCCCTTGCCGCGCTTGCGCCGGAGGTCATGGTGGTGGCCGCCTACGGGCTCATCCTGCCGCAGGCGGTGCTCGACATTCCGCGCCACGGCTGCCTGAACATCCACGCATCGCTCTTACCGCGCTGGCGTGGTGCGGCGCCGATCGAACGGGCAATCCTCGCTGGGGACGTCGAGACCGGGGTCTCGATCATGCAGATGGAAGCCGGGCTCGATACCGGGCCCGTGCTTGCTGTTGCGCGCACACCGATCGGGCCCGAGGACACGGCAGGTAGCCTCCATGAGAGGCTCGCTGAGCTCGGCGCGGCCACCCTGATCTCGGTGCTCGAAGCCATCGCGCGCGGCGAGCGGCTCGAAGCCCAACCGCAACCGAGTGAAGGGGTGACCTACGCCGCGAAAATTCGCCCTGAAGAGGCACGCATCGACTGGAGCCAGCCGGCCGAGGTGATCGAGCGCGCAGTTCGCGCTTTCGACCCGCGGCCCGGCGCCTGGACCACCTGGCGCGGTGAAAAGCTCAAGGTGTGGCGGGCCGCGCACGCCAACCCTCACCCCCACCCTCTCCCACAGGGAGAGGGCGCCGAGGCACATGGATCCCCCGGAACGGCTCTCCCCTTGGGAGAGGTCGGCCCGCAGGGCCGGGTGAGGACAAGCCCTCCCCCCGGCACCGTGCTGGCCCTCGGCCCCGATGGCATCACGGTGGCCACCGGCGCGGGCTGTCTGCGCTTGACCGAGGTGCAGCGCCCGGGCGGGCGTCGTATGCCAGCGGCCGCGTGGCTTGCGGGTGGCGGGCCGGACGTTGGAGAGCGCTTCGGTGTCTGATCTCGCGATGCGCGGCCGCGCCAGCCTGCGTCGTCTCGGCACCCCCGAGGCGGCGCCTTTGGCGTTTTGTCGCAGCTGCGCGATCGACCCAGGAGCCCCCCAGCGCGCCCCTTCCCCGGTTGGCGCGTGCGAGAACGATCCACGAGATCCTCCCGTTCGCGCCCCTGCGTCAGTTGGCGCGTGCGAGAACCACCCACGAGATCCTCCCCTTCGCGCAAGCGAAGGGGAGGTCCGCGCAACGCGCGGGGAGGGGTTGCCGCTGCGGCCCCTCCACTTCACAAAAACGAAGACCGCGCAAAATGCTCAAGCTCTCGCGTAAGTCCTCACTTTCGCGTGGGCTTTTGCCACATGGCACCTCGACTTCATGATCCAGGCGCACCTTCGGGGCCCAGTTCATGACTCCGCGCTGGAACGCTGCCGTGGTTGTACATCGACCCGAGCTTGCCAAGCTCGAGGCAGTGCTCGCCTCGGCCGAAACAAGCCCGAGCTTCGCCGAGGGCCTCGTGGTCGATAACAGCGAACGACCCGACCCAGCCGCCGCAGCGCTCGTGGCGCGCCACCGGCGCTGGACCTACCGGGTCAACCCGCGCGGCAACGCAGGCTTTGGCCAGGCCCACAACTGGGCCTTCCAGCAACTGCCGGCCGCCGAGTTTCATGCCGTGCTCAACCCGGATGTAGCGTTCGGACCGGAAGCGATCGAGGCGCTCAGCCAAGCGATGCAGGCCGACCCGGAGCTCGTGCTGGCTGCCCCGGCGCTTTTTCATCCGGATGGCACGCGCCAGTACCTGACCAAGCGCTACCCCAGCCTTCGCGCGCTCTTCGGACGGCGCTTTGCGGGGCCGTTGTACCGGCTCCTCGGCTTCGACCGCGACGATGCCTTCTTCACGATGCGCGACCAGGATTACAACCAGCCGATGGAGCCGGAGTTCGTTTCAGGTGCCTTCATGTTTTTTCGCCACGCGGCCTTCGCGCGTTTGGGCGGCTTCGATGAGCGCTTTTTTCTCTACCTTGAAGACTGCGACCTCACGCTGCGCGCGCGGGCGATCGGACGCGTGGCCTATGTGCCCGAGGCGCGCGTCATCCACCACTGGGCACGCGGCAACCACCGCTCGCTCAAGCTCACCCTTGAAGCGATTCGCTCGGCGATTTATCTGTTCAACAAGCACGGCTGGCGCTGGCGCGACCCACGTCTGCCGCCTCGCTAGCGGCATGCGGATCGCCATCACCGGCACGGGCGGCTTTATCGGCGGGACCCTGGCGCGGGCGCTTGCCGCCGAAGGGCACACGGTCGTGTCGATCTCGCGTCTAACCGGCTTTGACTGGGAGCGGCCAGACCGCAAGGCGCTCCGGCGGGTGCTCTCCGGCTGCGACCGGCTCATCCACTGCGCCGCACGGGTGCATGTCAGAGGCGCTGCTTCCCGCGAGCGCGAAGCCTTCGTGCGCGCGAACGTGGATCTCACGCGCCAGCTCGCTCAAGAGGCGGTCGCGGCGGGCATCGAGCGCTTGATCTACTGCTCCTCGATCGCGGTGCATGGTCTGGCCGCCTCGCCCGCCCCGCTTGGGGTGCACACGCCGATTGCACCCGCCGATGCCTACGGCGCATCGAAGTGGCTGGCCGAAAAAGCGCTCGCGGAGGCGATGCGCGGCCAGAAAACGCATGGGATCATCCTTCGCCCGCCGCTTGTCTACGGGCCCGAGGCGCCCGGCAACATGGCTCGACTTGCCCGAGCGATCGCGCGCGGCTGGCCGCTTCCGCTTGCGGCGGCAAGCACCAACCGGCGCTCCTTGTGCGCCATCGAGACGCTGCTGAGCGTGGTGCGCTGGGCACTTGAGGATCCGCGCGCGCTGACCCCCAACGATTCGCCCGCCGTGTGGTATCCGTGCGATCCGCAGCCGATTGCCACACGGGCAATCATCGAAGCCCTGGCTCAGGGACTTGGGGTGCGCGCCCGGCTGCTGTCAGTGCCGCCAGCCGTCTTGCACGCGACGCTTCGGGCGCTCGGTCAGGCGCGACTTGCCGAGCAGCTGCTTGGGGATTTGGTGATCGACTCGCAGCCGCTTGAGCGCGCGGGCTGCCGCTTAGCGATCGACACCGAGGCCGCACTTCAGGCACTCGGCACTGCTCTTCGGCTCACCCGTGCACGCTGAGCGAGAATCGCAGGCACGAACCCACGGCTTTGAGTGACCGACATGCGCCCCAGTCCACGACGCCCCGATGAATTGCGCCCGGTGCGCTTCACGCTCGACTACACCGTGCACGCAGAGGGCTCGGTGCTGATCGAGGTCGGCTTGACCCGTGTCCTTTGCACCGCGAGTGTGGAAGACACCGTTCCGCCGCACAAAAAGGGAAGCGGCGAGGGCTGGGTCACCGCCGAATACGGGATGCTGCCGCGCGCCACCCATACGCGCGGCCGGCGCGAAGCCACGCAAGGCAAACAAAGCGGCCGCACGCAGGAGATCCAGCGCCTGATCGGCCGCAGCCTGCGCGCGGTCGTGGATCTGGCCAAACTCGGCGAGCGGCAGATCACCCTGGATTGCGACGTGCTGCAAGCCGACGGCGGCACGCGCTGCGCCTCGATCACCGGCGGTTGGGTGGCGCTTGCGCTCGCCTGCCGGCGGCTCGTTGAGCGCGGGGTGCTCAGCGAAAACCCGATCCTTGACAGTGTCGCCGCCGTCTCGGTGGGGCTCTACGAGGGTGAGCCGATCCTCGATCTCGACTACGCCGAAGACTCCGCTTGCCAGACCGACATGAACGTGGTCATGACCGGCTCGGGCGGGCTCGTCGAAGTACAGGGCACCGCCGAGGGCGCCCCGTTTTCGCGCGAGGCGCTCGAGCGGATGCTGGAGTTGGCCCACAAGGGTCTGGGCGAGATCGCCGCACTTCAACGCAAAGCTCTTGATCGGTGATACGCAAACTCGTCCTCGCCTCCGGCAATCCGAACAAGCTGCGCGAGTTCGCGCGTTTGCTTGCCCCCCTCGCGCTCGAGCTTGTGCCGCAGAGCGCCTTCGGCGTGCCCGAGGCGGCAGAGCCCCACGCCACCTTCCTCGAAAACGCGCTTGCCAAGGCGCGGCATGCGGCGCGCCTTACGGGCCTTCCGGCCCTGGCTGATGATTCGGGCCTTTGTGTGGATGCGCTCGGCGGCGCGCCGGGCGTGAATTCCGCCTACTACGCCGGGCCGCAGAAAAGCGATGCCGACAACAACGAAAAGCTCCTCTCAGCGCTTGCGCACGTGACCGATCCGCTCGCCAGGACAGCGCACTACACCGCGGTGCTTGTGCTCGTGCGCTCGCCCGAGGATCCGGAGCCGCTTGTGGCGGAGGGTCGCTGGTATGGCACGATCGCCTTCGCGCCGCGCGGCAGCGGCGGCTTCGGCTACGACCCGCTTTTTATCGACCGGGACAGCGGCCTGACCGGCGCCGAGATGCCGCTTGAGCAGAAAAACGCAGTCTCGCACCGCTCGAAGGCGCTTGCGCGCTTGCTTGAGCTGTTGCATCCGCGTTTCAAGGAGTCGGGCTGATGGAGGCGATGTTCGATGCTGTGGAGTTGCGCGTGCTCGGCACGATGCTGGAAAAACGCGCCACGGTGCCCGACGTCTACCCGATGACGGTCAACGCGCTCGTGCACGGCTGCAACCAGCTCAACAACCGCAATCCGGTCATGAATCTGTCGGAATCCGAGGTAACGGCCGCGCTTGAACGGTTGCGCGAACGCGGCTTTGTCGGGCTCTACACCGGAGCGGCCACCCGGGTGCCGAAATACACGGTCGCGCTCGGGGAAAAGCTCGGCCTCAAGCCGCCTGAGCTTGCGCTTCTGACCGAGCTGATCTTGCGCGGTCCGCAAACGCCTGGGGAGCTGCGGCAACATGCCGAGCGGCTGCATGCCTTCGGCTCGCTCGCTGAGCTCGAAGAGACGCTCGCGGCCCTTTCGGTGCTGGCGCCGCCCTTGGTGGTGCGCCTGCCCAAGGAGCCGGGTGCACGCGCCTATCAGTGGATGCACACGCTCGGCGGGGTTGATTTCGAGGCGCTGGCGCAAGCGCCGTCGGAAAGCACCGCACCGAGGCCGGCTGCCGCTGAAAGCTCGCTGGCCGGGCGCCTTTCGGCGGTTGAAGCGCGCGTTGCGGCGCTCGAAGCGCAGCTTGCGGCGCTGCGTGAGCAACTGGGCGGCTGAGGACCCCTTGCTCGCCCCACCGTGAGCGGCGCACCTCTCTTGCTCGGCCCCCACTTCACAACGCTGCCGCCGCTCGGGCTTTATGTGCATCTGCCTTGGTGTGTGAAGAAGTGCCCGTACTGCGACTTCAATTCGCACGAGGGCCCTGGCCTCGAGGAGCACTCACGCTTCGAGGCCTATGTCGACGCACTGCTTGCGGATCTTGAAAGCGAACTGCCGCAGATCTGGGGGCGCACGGTGCAGACGGTCTTCCTGGGCGGCGGCACGCCAAGCCTGTTTCCGCCCGAGGCGATCGAGCGGCTGCTTGCCGGGATCCGCGCGCGGGTGCGGCTGGCCCCGGATGCTGAAATCACGATGGAAGCCAACCCCGGCACCTTTGAGCGCGAACGCTTTGAAGGCTACCGCGCAGCAGGCATCAACCGCCTCTCGCTCGGGGTGCAGAGCTTTTGCGCCGAAAAGCTTCGGGCGCTCGGGCGCATCCATTCTGGGCAGGAAGCGCAGGCGGCGCTTGAAGCCGCTGTCACGCTCTTCGAGCGAATCAATGTCGATCTGATGCACGCCTTGCCCGGACAAAGCGTCGATGAAGCGCTTGCCGATGTTGCAACGGCACTCGCCCACGGCGTGGGGCATCTGTCGTGTTATCAACTCACGCTCGAACCCAACACGGTTTTTGCGAAAAAGCCTCCGCCGGGCTTGCCGGATCATGACGCCGCCGCCGAGATCGCGGAGGCGATCGAAGCGCGTCTGACAGCGGCCGGCCTCGAGCACTACGAAACCTCGGCCTACGCGCGAAAGGGCGAGCGGTGTCGTCACAACCTCAATTACTGGCACTTTGGCGACTATCTCGGCATCGGGGCCGGAGCGCATTCCAAGCTCACACGGCCCGATCCTCCGGGGATCGAACGTAGCGAACGCATCAAACATCCGCGCGAATACCTCGCCCGTGCCGCGCGCGGCGAGGCGGTGCACGAACGGCGTGTGGTCGCGCGAGACGAAGTGGGCTTTGAGTTCATGCTGAATGCGCTTCGGCTTGTCGAGGGCTTTCCGGTTTCGCTTTTTGCCGAGCGCACTGGCTGGCCCATCTCCATCGTCGAGGCGCCGCTGCGGGCGATCGAGGCCGAGGGGCTCATCGAGCGCGACCATCGCTGGATTCGCCCGACCGAGCGCGGGCGGCGGTTCTTGAATCGGGCGCTCGAACACTTTCTCTGAAGCCCGGCGCGGCCCGTGCCCACGGCTGCGGATGACCGGCACTCCGCCTCATCGGCCAACGTGCGCGATCGGTCGCGTATCGGACCGGCCTGCGCACCGATTCGACCGAACCCGCTTGCAAGGCACGCTCTGTCAGCGCACACTTCGGGCGGTTCTGCTCGGAGTGGTTCTGCTTGTTTGGAGGCCGATCATGGATGCCCACGCCGCGCCCCGCTTTACGCGCTTTCGCGACTTCTACCCGTTCTACCTCGGCGAACATCAGCACCCCATGTGCCGAATGCTGCACTTCATCGGCACCACGCTCGGGCTCATCTTTCTGCTCGCCGCCATCCCGACCGGCAACGCCTGGCTTATCCTCGTGGGCCTGATCCAGGGTTATGCTTGGGCTTGGGTCGGGCATTTTGCATTCGAGAAAAACAAGCCCGCGAGCTTCAAGCAGCCGCTTTATTCCTTCCTGGCCGATTGGGTCATGTGGTTTGAGCTACTCACCGGCCGCCAGGCGTTCAACCCACGGCGCTGAGCGCCTCAAGCTCCTCGCGGGTAAAGCCGGCCGCGCGCCGTGCCTCGAGGTTGAACGGACCGCGGAGTCGCGGTGCCCGGTGCGCCTGCGCAAGCGCCACGTAGGCGGCCATTGGATCGAGCCCACGCTCGGCGCACAGGTGACGAAACCACCGGTTGCCGATTGCCACATGGCCAATCTCATCGCGCAGGATCACATCCAGAATCGCTGCGCCGCGCGCATCGCCCGCCTGAGCCAATTTGTCGCGGATCGCCGGTGAGGCATCCAGCCCGCGCGCCTCGAGTGTGCGCGGCACAAGCGCCATGCGCGCCAGCACATCGGCGCGGGTTTTCTCGGCCATCTCCCAGAGCCCATTGTGAGCGGGGAAGTCGCCGTAGGCATAGCCAAGGCTCGCCAGGTGCTCGGCGAGCAGGGTAAAGTGCTTGGCCTCCTCCTTCGCCACTTGGAGCCAGTCGCGGTAGAACGCCTCCGGCAACCCAGCAAAGCGCACGATCGCATCGAGCGCGAGGTTGATCGCGTTCCACTCGATGTGCGCAATCGCATGCAGAAGCGCCGCGCGGCCCTCGCGCGTGCGCGGATCGCGCCTGGGTACCTCAGCGGGAGGCACGAGCTTGGGGCGATCCGGCCGCCCTGGCGCCTCGGGTGCTTCGAGCTTGACCGACGGTTCAATCCAGCGGTGGTCAAGCATGCGCACGGCGGCGACTTTGGCCTCGGGGCGGGACTCGGCGAGCGCAAGGCGCGCGTGGGCGCGCAACTCGAACTCAGGGGGATTGAGCTTCATCGCGTCGGCATTTTGCCCGCTCAGATGCAGCGGGCCGTCCCGGCGCTGCCGGGTGCGCATGAAAGAATGCTGCGACTCAACCACAGCGAACCTCTACCGCCCTCCCGTGCACCTTCACATCCTTGGCATCTGCGGCACTTTCATGGGCGGCCTGGCGGCCATCGCGCGCGAGTGCGGCCACACGGTCACCGGTTGTGATGCCAACGTCTATCCGCCGATGTCGGAACAGCTTGCCGCGCTCGGGATCGAGCTGATCCAAGGCTACGGCGAAGAACAGCTCGCGCTCAAGCCCGATGTGTTTGTCATCGGCAACGTCATCACCCGCGGCAACCCGCTCATGGAGGCGATCCTCGATGCCGGCGCCCCCTACGTCTCAGGCCCGCAGTGGCTCGCCGAGCAGGTGCTTGCCCGGCATCATGTGCTTGCCGTGGCGGGCACCCACGGCAAAACGACCACGACCTCCATGCTCGCCTGGATTTTGGAATGTGCCGGGCGTCGACCGGGTTTCCTGATCGGCGGGGTGGCGCACGATTTCGGCATCTCGGCGCGGCTCGGGGAGCAGGCAAGCACGCGGCCGCTCTTTGTGATCGAGGCCGATGAGTACGACACCGCGTTTTTCGACAAGCGCAGCAAGTTTGTGCATTACCGGCCGCGCACGCTCGTGCTCAACAACCTCGAGTGGGATCATGCCGACATTTTTCCGGACGTGGCGGCGATCCAACGGCAGTTTCATCATGTGATCCGCACTGTGCCGCGCTCGGGACGCGTGATCTCCAATGCCACCGACCCGCGGCTCAAAGAGGCGCTCGCCCTGGGCTGCTGGAGCGAGCAGGAGGCTTTCGGCAGCGAACAAGGCTGGCACCTGACCGCCGACGGCGAGGTGGCTTTTGGCGGCGAACGCTTCGGGCCGCTCGAGCTTGCGATGCCGGGCGAATACAACCGGCACAATGCGCTTGCGGCGATTGCCGCGGCCCGTCATGTCGGAGTGGATCCGAAAACCGCAATCGAGGCGCTGGCGCGCTTTCGCGGTGTCCGGCGTCGGCAGGAGCTGCGCGGCGAGGCGGCCGGCGTGCGCGTCTACGACGACTTTGCGCACCACCCCACCGCCATGGCCGTCACCATTGCCGGCATGAAGGCCCGGCTGTCTCCGGGTGAGCGCCTCATCGCCGTCTTCGAGCCGCGCTCCAACACGATGAAGCAGGGGGCGATGCGCGCTGCGCTGCCGGGGGCGCTTGCCGAGGCCGATCTGGTGTTCGCCTATGCCGGCGGGGTGGAGTGGGATGTCGGGGCGGCTCTTGCCCCACTGGGCACGCGCGCCGAGGTGTCTCGTTCGATCGAGGCGCTTGCCGCCGATATCGCACGCATCGCCCAAGCGGGCGACCATGTGCTCATCATGTCCAACGGCAGTTTCGGCGGGCTGCATGAGCGGCTGCTCGCGCGGCTGCGCCGTCGCCAAGCGTTTGAACCACCATGCCCGTAACGCTTGAAAACAAACTGGTCGTTGCGATCTCATCGCGCGCTCTCTTCGACCTGTCCGAATCGCATGCCATCTTCGAACGTGAAGGCGTGGAGGCCTATCAGCGCCATCAGATCGAACGCGAAAACGAAATCCTCGCCCCGGGAGTCGCCTTCAACCTCGTGCGCAAACTCTTGCGGCTGAACGAAATCGGCCGCGAGCATGTCGAGGTGGTGCTGCTATCGCGCAACAGCGCCGACACGGGGCTGCGCGTCTTCAATTCGATCCGACACTACGGGCTTGCCATCACCCGCGCGGTGTTCACGGGCGGTCGCGACACCTCGCGCTACGTGCCCGCGCTCGGCTCGCATCTTTTTCTCTCGGCCGACCCGGCCGATGTTCGCCATGCGCTTGAGTCCGGTTACGCCGCGGCCACGATCGTCCCGCCGGCCGGCCCGAACCGTGAGCAAAACCCGCCGAATGCGCCTTCGACGTTGCCCTCCGGCGCATCTGAGCTCGAAGAGCTCCGCATCGCCTTCGACGGCGATGCCGTGCTCTTCGGTGATGAAGCAGAGCGCATCTATCAAACCGAGGGCCTCCAGGCTTTTGCGGCCGCGGAACGCGAACGCGCCAACACGCCGCTGCCCGGCGGGCCGTTCAAGAACTTCTTGGCCGCACTGCATCGCATCCAGACCGAGTTCCCGCGCGATCGGCAGCCGATCCGCACCGCACTCGTGACGGCCCGCTCGGCACCTGCGCACGAGCGCGTCATCCGTACGCTTCGCTCCTGGGGGATCCGGATCGACGAGGCGCTCTTTCTCGGCGGTCTGGACAAAACCGAATTCCTGCGTGCCTTTGGCGCCGACATTTTTTTCGATGACCAGCGCCAGCACATCGAGTCGGCGCGCCGCGCCGTGCCCGCCGGTCACGTGCCGCATGGAGTGACCAACGAGCGCTCATGAGCCACGTCATCTTCGAAGAAGCAGGCGAACTGCGCATCGGCACCATTCGTTCGCAAACCGAGGCGAGCGCACAGGTCGAGCTGCCCGGGGGGCGACGCGTCAAGGTCAAGGCTGCACACCTGCTCTACCACATCAACGGAGCCGACCCCGAGACGCTGTGGACCGAGGCGCAAGCGCTCGCCGCGACGATCGATGTGCAGCTTCTCTGGGAAGTCGCGCCCGATGGCATGGAGCTCGGCTTTTCCGATCTGGCCCGCGACTACTTCGGCGCTCAAGCGACTCCGACGCAGGTCACGGCCACCCTGCTGGCGCTGCACCGCGCGCCGATCCATTTTCAAAAACGCGGCAAGGGTCGCTACCGCCGCCAGGCCGAAGAAACCCTCAAACTGGCGCTTGCCGCCGTGGAGCGCAAAAAACGCGAGCAAGCGCAAATCGAAGCCTGGGTGGCTGAGCTCGAACAGGGCAAGGCGCCGCCGGAAATCGCCCAGAACTGGGCGCAACTGCTCTACGCGCCCGACAAAAACGCTTTGCCCTGGAAAGCGCTCTCGGCGGCGGCCGATCGAAAACGGACCGCGCCAGCGCGGCTTCTGGCCGAGACCGGGGCGATTCCTTCAAGCTACGCACTTCACTACGAGCGCTTCCGGGTCAACACCTTTCCCCACGGCATCGAATTTCCTCCGGAGGTTGCTGAGAAAAGGCCGGAGGTTGCGCCCGAGCTGCCGCTGGCAAACGTTCGGGCCTTTTCCATCGACGATGTCACCACCACCGAAATCGACGATGCTTTCTCGCTGGTCGAACATGGCCAGGGCGAGCTCACGGTAGGCATTCACATCGCCTGTCCGGCCCTTGGCATCGCACCCGGCTCGCCGCTTGACACCGTAGCGCGTGAGCGCCTCTCCACGGTCTACATGCCCGGGCACAAGATCACGATGCTGCCCGAGCCGGTGATTGCCGCTTTTTCGCTCGATGAGGGCAAGAGCCCGCCCGCCCTTTCGCTCTACGTTCGGCTCAATGCCGACTTCGAGGTGATCGGAAGCCAAACCCGGGTCGAACGGGTACCGATTGCGGCGAACCTCCGGCTCACCGAACTCGATGCCTTCGACTGGTCGGCCTCAGAGCCCACGGCTACGGACGATGCGCGGGCCCGCGGCTTCGGGCGGGCGCTGCTCACCCTCTCACGCGCCGCGCGGGCGCTCGCCGCCCGCCGGGGTGAGGAAACCATCAACCGAGTCGACTATAGCTTCGCCATTGAAGGCAATCCGGCCTCGCCCGAGGCGCGCGTGCGCATCTGGCCGCGGCCGCGCGGTTCGCCGCTCGACACCTTGGTGGCGGAATTCATGATCCTGGCCAACAGCACATGGGGCCGAGCCCTGGCTCAAGCGCAGTGGCCGGCCATGTACCGGGTGCAAAGCGCGGGCAAAACGCGGATGTCCTCCAAGCCCGCCCCGCATGAAGGGCTCAAGCTTGAGGTTTACCTCTGGGCCACCTCCCCGCTGCGTCGCTATTCGGACTTGATCAATCAGCGCCAAATCCTCGCGCTTGTGCGCGGGGAGAAACCGGCGTACACCCCAGGCGATGCCACCCTGCTCGCGGCCGTGGCCGATTTCGACGCGACCTACAGCGCCTACGCGGAGTTTCAGCAGCAGATGGAGCACTACTGGTGCCTGCGCTGGCTCGAGCAGGAAAAGCGCGAGCGCGTGGTTGCGACAGTCATCCGCGAAAACCTCGTGCGCTTCGATCATCTACCGATTGTGATGCGGGTGGCCGATCTGCCGGAGCAGCCCGCGGGAACGAAGGTGATCCTCGCCGTGGTCGAGATCGACCTGTGGGAGCCCCACCTTTCGGTGCGCTTCGTCGAGGCGGTGCCCGCGGATCCGGCCGGCACGTAGGATCCGGGCGTGGGATGCGCCCTGTCCGAGCTGCACGCGGGATCAAGCGCCCGTGGCCGCAGTGGAAGCCATCACGGGTCGGCGACCTCTATTGGATGAAGCGAATCTGGGCTTTGATGCGCTCCAGAATCGGCCCCTTGCGCGCGTTGAAGGCGCACTTGTTTTCCTCGATCAGGTTGCGCCCCTGGGTGTCGATGGAGATGATCAGTGGCCCGAACTCACGCACTCGGATGACCCACAGGGTCTCGGGCATGCCCAGATCTTTCCACTCGGCTGCTTCGATCTTTTCCACCTGAGTCGCGGCAAGCACCGCGCAGCCTCCCGGGAAGATCGCGTGCACGGCCTTGTTCTCGGCGCAGCCTGCCTGGGTTTCCGGCCCCATGCCGCCCTTGCCCACGATGAGCTTGACCCCGGTGCGGCGAATGAACTCCCTCTCGAACTTTTCCATCCGCATGCTGGTGGTGGGGCCGATCGACACCATCTCGTATTCGCCGTTGGCCTTCTCGCGCACGATCGGACCGGCATGGAAGATGGCCCCTCCCTTCAGATCGACAGGCAGCTCGCGCCCCAGCTCGACCAGGCGGCGGTGCGCCACGTCACGGCAGGTCACCAGGGTGCCGCTGAGGTAGACGACATCACCGATGTTGAGCGACTCCAGATCTTCGTCCCGGATCGGGGTGGTCAGGACTTTTTTCACGGTTGAAACCCCTGGTGAGAGATCACGTCACAGCTCAGATCGGCGTGGATCTTGATGCGGCCGCGCCGGTGCGCCCAGCAGCCGGTGGACACGGCCACCCCGATCGTCGAAGGGTGCCGGGCGGATGACTCGATGTTCACCCCCATCACGCTGGCCTGTCCGCTCAAACCCTGGGGGCCAAGCCCCAGTTCGTTGAGGCCATCGGCCAGAAGTTTCTCCATCAAGGCCGCCTTGTCGTTCGGATTGCGCGACCCAACCGGGCGCAGGATGGCCTTCTTGGACAGACGGGCTGCCGTCTCCGCCGAAGTGGAGACACCCACACCCACCAAGAGCGGCGGGCAGGCGTTCACGCCGCGCGAGGTGATGACATCAAAGACGAATTCGGCCACGCCTTCATAGCCCTGCCCGGGCATGAGCACCTTGGCTGCTCCGGGCAGGGTACAGCCTCCGCCTGCCATGTAGACGTCGATCGTCACGCTGTCATCATCGGGCACGATCTCCCAATCCAGCCACGGAATGCGGCTGCCCGTGTTGGTGCCGGTGTTCTTCTCCTCGAACGTCTCGACCGCGTTGTGCCGCAGCGGGCCCTCGCGGGTGGCGCGCAGTGTGGCCTCGCGCAGGATCTCCTCCAGCTCTCCGAGCAGGGGAAAACGCGCCCCCGCCGTGAGGAAGTACTGAATCACGCCCGTGTCCTGGCAGCTCGGCCGATCGAGCCGGTCTGCCGCCTCCTGATTGGCGCGCATGGATTCATACACTTCCTTAGCCAGGAAGTTGACCTCCTGCGCGCGCAGTTCGCCCAGCTTGTGCGTCACATCGTCTGGCAGTCGCTTGCCGATGTACGCGGTAAAGCGCGCCATCAGATCGGTGAGTCGCTCCACGGCTGCGTCCCGCTGCATTTCTGACCTCTCCGCCATTTCGCTTACTCGAGCTTGATGCCCGCGGACTTGACCAAGGCGGCAAACTTGGCCGATTCCTCGCGGATCTGCTGCGCCATCTCTTGCGGGCTATTGCCGACGGGCTCGGCGCCGATGTCGGCCATCTGCTTGCGGAAGTCCGCCGACTGAACGATCTTCACCACCTCGGCGTTGAGGCGCTGCACGATCTCCCTGGGTGTGCCCGCGGGAGCTAGCAGCCCAAACCAAGTGCCGATGGCAATGCCCGGCACGCCCGCTTCCTGCAAAGTCGGCACATCCGGCAACGCAGAGGCGCGCTTGGGGGTGGTCACAGCCAAGGGGCGCAAGCGGCCCTCCTTGATAAAGGGCAGCACCGGGGTAATGGTGTCAAAGGACAGATCCACCTGCCCCCCGAGCAAATCCGTTGTCAGCGGTGCGCTGCCCCTGTAGGGTACGTGCACGATCTGCGTCCCTGTGTTCTGCTGGAACAACGTGCCGATCACGTGCTGGGCGGTTCCGTTGCCGTTGGACCCATACGACAACCCGCCCGGCTTGGCCTTCGCAGCAGAGACAAGCTCCCGGACGTTCTGGTAGGGCGCCTTGGCCGACACCACCAGCACGTTGGGCACGACGGCCACGGTCGAAATCGGCGCGAAGTCCGTCTCGAATTTGTACGGCAGATTCTTGTAGACACTTTGCGCGATGGTGTGGTGCACGGCCCCCATCAAAAGGGTGTGTCCATCGGGGGCGGCCTTAGCCACCTGAGCGGCACCCAGCGTGGCGCCGGCGCCCGGCTTGTTCTCCACGATCACGGCCTGTCCGATCGCGGGTGCCAGCTTCTGCGCCACCGCGCGCGCGAGCACATCGGTGGTTCCACCCGGCGGGAAGGGTACGACGATAGTCACGGTCTTGCTCGGCCAGTTCTGGGCTTGTGCGCCGGTCACCACTGCGCACAGCAGGACGGCCCCCAGAGTCCTGGCAGGGATGCTCCACATGGTTTTCTCCTTAGTTGCGTGGTCGATCGAACGCCAACGGGCTCGACTCGACCCGTCAGCTGCCGCAGAATGTAGGCGCGGCAGGGAATCAAGATTCGCGCCTCAAGTTAAACCTTTGTTAACCTGCATTCAATAAATGAGCCGCTCGATTCATCCCGACGATCTCGCCTTCTTCTCCACGCTGGTCCGCAGCGGCAGCTTGAGTGCGGCTGCCCGTGAACTGGGCGTGAGTACGGCAGCCGTCAGCAAGCGGCTCACTCAGATGGAAGCGCGGCTGGGCCTCGGGCTGATCAACCGCACCACCCGCCGCATGAGCCTCACGCCCGAGGGGGAAACCTATCTGGAGCATGCGCGCAGGATCCTGGCCGAGCTGGAGGACCTGGAGCACTTGCTGCTCGGTAGCCAGGTCGAACCGCAGGGGCTGCTGCGCGTCAACGCAACACTGGGCTTTGGCCGCAGCCGGATCGCGCCGCTGCTCTCGGCCTTTGTGCGCCGCTACCCACGGGTGGACATCCAGCTGCAGCTCTCAGTGAATCCGCCTCCCATCGCGGAAGACGCCTTCGATGTGTGCTTTCGATTCGGTCCTCCGCCTGACTCGCGTGCCATCGCGCGCTTTGTCGCGCCCAACCGCCGCATCCTGGTGGCCTCGCCAAGCTACCTGAAAAAGCACGGTGAACCTCGCACCCCCCATGATCTCGTGCGCCACAACTGCATCGGCATTCGACAAGGCGACGAGCCCTATGGGGTGTGGCGTTTTGTGCACGCCCGCCGCAAAGAACACGGCGAAGCCATCGAGAGCGTGAAAATCCGGGGCAATCTCACGACGAACGACGGTGAAGTGGCCGTCAACTGGGCCCTGGATGGCCACGGCATCGTGCTGCGTGCAGAGTGGGACGTGACGCGGTACCTGCGCAGCGGCCGACTGGTCCAAGTACTTGCTGGTTACAGCACACCCGATGCCGACATTTACGCGGTCTATCCGCAAAGACACAAATCGTCGACACGCGTACGCGCCTTGGTGGACTTCGTCAGCGCCGCGCTCGGGCGCAAGGCCACCTAGAATCGTCGGCCGTGGCAGGCGCTCGCAAAGCTGCAAACGTGGCCTCGACGACATCCCCCGCGCTCGCGGTTGCCGCACCGGCGATGCCGGCATCAGCGCCCATGAGCCCGCTGCTCAGATACACGCTCGTTGCCTCGGCACTTCTGCACGCCGTGATCTTGTCGATCCATTTCGAACTGCCTGAGCGCATTGTGCGCTCCGGCACGACGCCGCCGCTTGAAGTCTCGCTCGTCAACGCGCGCACGCCGTCAAAACCCAACCAACCCGATCTGCTCGCCCAAGTCAACCTCGACGGCGGCGGCCAGACGGAGCAGCAGCGACGGCTCTCCTCGCCGCTGCCACGGGCCCCAATCGATGCCAAGCAGACCCAACTGGCGCTTGCGCGTGAAAAGGTTGAAGCGCTCGAACGCGAAACGCGCCTACTTCTGGAACAGCTCAAAAGCGCTCGCCAGCAACCGCTCGATCGAGAGCGTCGCGAACAGCCACCGGTTCCAACCACCGCAGTCGTGCAGCAACTCTCGGAGGCAGCCCTCGAACTGCAACGGCTCGAGGCGCAGATCGCGCGCGAATTTGAAAACTACCAACAGCGTCCGAGAAAGCGCCATATCGGCGCACGCGCAGCCGAGTACCGCTTCGCCCGCTACATCGAAGATTGGCGCCAGCGCGTCGAGCGCATCGGCAACGCCAATTACCCCGAAGCGGCGCGACGCGAGCGAATCTACGGTTCGCTCATCGTGACCGTCGGCATCCGTGCCGACGGCTCGGTCGAGTCGGTGGAAATCGACCGCTCCTCCGGTTCGCGCATTCTCGACAACGCTGCGCGGCGCATTCTCGATCTCGCGGCGCC
This sequence comes from Casimicrobiaceae bacterium, assembly GCA_025056355.1. Taxonomy (GTDB): domain Bacteria; phylum Pseudomonadota; class Gammaproteobacteria; order Burkholderiales; family Casimicrobiaceae; genus Casimicrobium. The sequence goes on from JANWWI010000002.1 coordinate 150,461, forward strand.
GTTTGCACCGTTTCCGCCGGACATCCGGCGCGATACCGACATCCTCTACATCACTCGCACCTGGAGCTTCACGCGCGAGGGAGGACTCGAGAGCTCGGCCGCAGTCGCCCTACCGGTGACTTCCGAAGCGACGGCCGCAGGCAGACGATGAAGTTCTCCGAAGGGCTTGCGCAAGCCGTCGCCGCGTTCAAAGCGGTCGTGTTCGGTGCGGCGCTCCTGTTCATCGGTCTGCAGCTTTACTTTTTGCTCATGATCGTGTGGTACGCGAAGGCGGCGCCCTCGCGCACCGCGTTCATGGCGCACCGGATGAGCGAGCTTGCCGCGACCCAATCGACGGTGCGCTTGCGCTACCAGTGGGTGCCTTACGAGCGCATCTCCGTGCACCTGAAGCGCGCCATCATCGCGGCTGAGGATGCCAAATTCGTCGACCACGAGGGCTTCGATTGGGAAGGCATCCAGCAGGCACTGGAAAAAAACCGCGCGCGAGGCCGCACGGTCGCCGGTGGCAGCACGATCTCGCAGCAGCTCGCCAAAAACCTCTTTCTCACGCCCACCCGAAGTTATGGGCGCAAACTGCAAGAAGCACTCATCACGGTCATGCTCGAAACCCTGCTGCCCAAGCAGCGCATCCTCGAGCTCTATCTCAACGTGATCGAGTGGGGCGAGGGCGTGTTCGGTGCGGAGGCGGCTGCACGACGCTACTGGAATGTTTCGGCGCTTCAGCTCACGCGCGAACAAGCCGCCCGGCTTGCCGCGATGGCGCCCAATCCGCGCTACTACGAACGAAACCCCGGCGCGCCGGGCCTCAAGCGCAAAACGGCCATCATCCTTGCGCGCATGGCCAGTGCCGAGTTGCCAGACGAACCCTGATTGCAACGCCGCAAAGCAAAACGTTCGCCACAACCAGCGGGGTTGACACGTCCCGCCTGCGCCCTTTCGCGACGGGCTGCGAGCCGCCGAGCGCACCGGCGTGAACACGGGGCGGTCCTCCCGCGTGCCTGCGACGACAAAAAACTCCACACCCTCTGGCTGAAGCGAACCGCCCAGTGGTTCCCCCTGCACAGGCTTTGACGGGTCGTTTAGCGTTGACAGCGGGGACAGTAGATGCTTGCGCGGTTGCCCAGCCGCACACCGCGCAAACGGCTGCCGCAGCGTCGGCAGGGTTGGTTTAGCCGTCCGTAGACGAAGTAGTCGAGCTGAAACGTGCCCGTGTTGCCATCGGCATGAAGAAAGTCCCGAAGCGTCGACCCACCGGCAGCAATTGCTTCTTGGAGAACCTGCCGCAACGCGGCAACGAGCCGCTCGCAACGCGCGCGGCCAAGGCGCCCGGCCGGGATACTCGGGCGAATGCCTGCGCGGAAGAGCGCTTCATTTGCGTAGATGTTGCCAACACCCGCCACGATCGTGGCATCCATGAGGGCTTGCTTGATGGCCAAGCGCCGCCCCCGCAGCCGCGCCCACAGCGCAGCCGCCGTCAATTCAGGCGACAGCGGCTCAAACCCAAGTCGGGCAAGAAGCGGCTGCGCATCATCACTGCCGGCATACACGTGCATCGATCCGAAGCGTCGCGGATCGCTGTAGCGGATCGCGATGTCGCCGTCGAATAGGACATCGAGGTGATCGTGTCGGCCCGGACTTGGCAGCGCCCGCCGGTCGTGGGCGCGCAGCTGCCCACTCATGCCCAGGTGTACGAGCCAAGTCACGCCTCCGGACAATCGCAGCTGGAGATATTTGCCCCGCCGATCGAGCCCCTGGACGCAACGCCCGATCAGCGCCTGTTCGAACCCGCTCGAGATCGGCCAGCGCAGGCAGCGCTGCCGCAGCGTGACGGCCTCGATTCGGCGCCCGATGAGCCGCTCAGCCAACCCCCGACGAACGGTTTCCACTTCGGGTAGTTCCGGCATGGCCTCGAGTGTATGCTCTGCCAAGCAAGACCTGTGACGGGGGCGAGTCTTTGCCGGACACAGGATTGTGCGTTGGATGATTCACTCTCTGGTCGGCTGATGTATCAGGGGTCTCTGGGAAGCGACGGCACAACCCCGGTTCTCGATCCGAAACCTCGTCTCGGACGACGAGGTGTCGCGCGGCTTGGCCTGATCGGTCTTGTATTGGTCACGGCCGGGTGCGCGGCAGCGCCCGGCGACGCCCAGCCGCGAAGCCTTGACGAGGCGGCCCGTGCCGCAAGCCTCTGGGCTGCCCGCCACCACGCTACCCAGCTCTACACCGCCATTCTTGCCGCTGAAATCGCGCTCCAGCAAGGCGATTTAGCAACGGCCAGCGCGGCCTACGCGGAACTGGTACGCCTCTCCGACGATGAAGCGATCGCCGAGCGCGCCGTCGAGCTGTCGATGCGAAGCGGCGACATCGCACGAGCGCTCAGGATCAGCCAACAGTGGGCACAAGCCCACCCTCATGCGAAGCGTCCACGCCTGATCCAGCTCACCCTCGCCCTGGTTTTTGACGATGCGGCTGCCGCACGCCAGGCGATCGACGCGCTGATCGGGTTGCCGCGCGAAAGCATCCCAGGCGCCTTACTCGACGCGGCCCGCATCCTGGCGCAACAGCGCAACCGAGACAGGGCCGTGGCGCTTGCGCAGCGCATCGTCGAGGCTCAGCCCGAGCTGCCTGAAAGCCACTATCTGCAAGCGCTCATTGTCACTGGCCCTCGGCTCGAGCCCTCGAGCGCGGCGCTCTCGGCGCTCGACCGCGCGCTCGAGCGCCGCCCGCATTGGCCCGCGGCGGTCTTACTCAAAGCGCGTCTACAGCTGGCCGGCGCGACGCCCGCCGAGCGCTCGGTGGTGCGCGCACAAGTGCTCGCCGAGCTCGAGGCCGCGCTCGGTCAACATCCCGATGCGCGCGAGCTGCGCGAACTGCGCGCGCGGCTACTCTATGAGGCCGATCGGCTGGCCGAAGCGCGGCGCGAGTTCCTCGCGCTCGCCGAAGACAACCGCGAGGATGCGGAAGAGCATCGACTCGCTGCGGCGCTTGCCGCCTTTGCCGCGCGCGATTGGGACACCGCCGAACGCGAACTGCTCGAAGCCCAGCGGCGCGGCGCCGCTGAGGCATCGGCGATCGATTACTACCTTGCCCGTATCGCCGAGGCGCAGTCGCGCTGGGCGGAGGCGGCCGAACGCTATGCGCGCGTTGAGCGCGGCGAACGGGCTTTTGAAGCGCTCCTACGCCGTGCCATCGCGCTCAGCAAACTCAAGCGTGTCAGCGAAGCCACCGCGCTGCTACACAACGCCACAGCGACCTCGTCCGAGCAACAGCGCGCACTTGCACAGGTCGAGGCCTTGGTCTGGCGCGAAGCGCGTCAGTATCGGCGCGCATTGGCCGTGCTTGAGCCGCTGCTGCATCAGACCCCCGACAACACCCAGCTGCTCTACGACACGGCCATTCTGCTTGAGTACCTGCAGGAGCATGCCCAGGCCGAGCAACGCTTGCGGCGCGTGATCGAACTCGAACCCGACAATGCGCACGCGCTCAACGCGCTCGGCTACGGCTTGGCCGACCGCAACGAACGGCTCGCTGAGGCGCGCGCGTTGATCGAGCGCGCACATCGTCTCGCCCCCGGCGAGGCTTCCATCATCGACAGCATGGGCTGGATTGCCTTCCGCGAGGGTCGGCTTGAAGAAGCCGAGCGCTACTTGCGCGAGGCCTTTGCGCTTCAGGCCGACGGCGAAATCGCGGCCCATTTGGGTGAGGTGCTTTGGGTTCAAGGACGTCACGACGAAGCACGTGCCATCTGGCGTGCCCAGCTCGCGCGCGAACCTGACCACGAAGTGCTGCGAGCCACGATCCGGCGCCTCTTGGGGAGCGAACCGTGATCGCAACCCCGCTGCGTACGCCCTCGCTCGGGCGCCGGCGCCTACTCGGCTTTTTCGCCTTTGCCCTCTCGGGCTGCGCGAGCCTTCCCGACGAGCCCGAAACCGCGAAAAGCGCCTCCGCAACGACGGCTCCCGTAGCCGCGCGCGAAGCGCTACGCGCCCTGTCGCGCTTTGCGCTCGCTGGGCGCTTTTCAGCGCGGCACGAGGGCCGGCACCTAAGCGGCGGGTTTGCCTACCGCACCGACGGGCTCAACACGATCGCGGAAGTCTTCTCGCCGCTCGGAAACGTGCTCGCTCGCTTGCAGATCGATGCTCAAGGCACCACCCTCGCTCTTGCCGATGGCAGCGTACAGACGAGTGCCACGGTCGCCTCTTTGATCGAACGCTTCACCGGGCTCACGGCGCGGGATGAGGCGTTGCCGCTTTGGCTACGCGGTCTGCCCGCGACCCGCCCTGTCGCGCCGGGCGAGGAGCGCTTCATCGAGCACGGCTGGTCGATCGAACTGCTCGCCACGGATCAAGACGAGCCTTCACTGCCGCGGCGTATGCGCTGGCAGCCCCTGGCCAGTCCCGACTCCGAAATCCTCTGGCTGATCGATCGCTGGGTGTTCGATTGATGCGACTCCGGCTCGCGGCTCCGGCCAAGCTCAATCTGTTCCTGCGGGTGCTCGGTCGCCGCGCCGATGGCTACCACGAGATCGAATCCTTACTCGTGCCGGTTTCCCTCGCCGATCTCGTCGAGGTCGAAAGCACCACAAGCGGCCGCATCGAGCTGATCGATCCGCCCGAGGGACTCAACGAGCACAACGAACTGTCGTGCCGCGCCGCACGAGCCCTCGCGGGGTTGCGGCGTGAGCGTCTCGGCGCGCGCATCCGGCTCCGCAAACGCATCCCGAGCGGGGCCGGCCTCGGCGGCGGCAGCTCGGATGCTGCCGCCGTCATGCTCGCCCTCAATCGTCTCTGGGACCTTCGACTGCCGCGCCCCGAACTCATGCGCATCGCTGTCTCGCTCGGCGCCGACATTCCCTTTTTTCTCGGCAGTGGACCTGCACTTGTGCGCGGCATCGGCGAAATGATCGAGCCGGTGAGCCTACCGAACGCACACTGGGTCATCGCATACCCGGGGGTTGCCGCGCCGACGGCAAAGGTCTACGCAAGCCCCCTCGTGCGGCGCGATCGCGCCCCGCTAGCAACCAGAGCGCTTCCGGCCAGCCTCGGCGGCAACGACCTTCAGGCCGCGGCGTGCAGCCTCGTGCCTGAAATCGAAGTCTTGGCCAGCGCGCTTCGCACCCGAGGCCTTGAGGCGCGGATGAGCGGCTCGGGCAGTGCGCTTTTTGCCCGTTGTGCCAGCGCACGGGAGTCGCACGTTACCGCGGCCGGGTTGCGCGACGCCGGCTGGCAGGCTTGGGCCGCACGAAGCCTTGCGCGACTACCGGGGGCGCATTTCCTCTAGCTTGGCTAAAATAGCGTGCTCTCTCAGCTGCAGCCCCGCGTTTCGGGCCTTGGCGTGTCCGAGGCCGAAATCGGGGCGCAGCGGGCCGGTCTGATCGCTGAGAGCACGTCGCCGCCGGCCTCGTGCGCTAGGGGAGTCGCCAAGCTGGTTAAGGCATCGGATTTTGATTCCGACATGCGAGGGTTCGAATCCTTCCTCCCCTGCCATTCCCTCCGTCCCTTCTGAACGCCCTCGGGCGGGAAGGGCCCGCCGACGTTCACCCGCTTGCGCTGAGTCTCCCATGAGCTTCCACGAGATGATGGTGTTCACCGGCAACGCCAACCCGAAGCTCGCGGCGGCGGTGGTTGAGCATCTTGGCATGCGGCTCGGCAAAGCCCATGTCGGACGGTTCTCCGACGGCGAAGTCAACATCGAGATTCTCGAAAACGTCCGCGGTCGCGACGTTTTCGTACTGCAGTCGACCTGCGCGCCGACCAACGACAATCTCATGGAGCTCGTGCTCATGGTCGATGCGCTCAAGCGGGCCTCGGCCGGACGTATTACAGCGGCGATGCCCTACTTCGGCTACGCGCGGCAGGACCGCCGACCGCGCTCGGCGCGCGTGGCCATTTCGGCCAAGGTCGTGGCAGACATGCTCACGGCCGTCGGGGTCGATCGCGTGCTCACCATGGATTTGCACGCAGACCAGGTCCAGGGCTTTTTCAATATCCCGGTGGACAACATCTACGCAACGCCGCTGCTGCTCGCCGACATCTGGAAACAGCGCTACGAAGATCCGATCGTCGTTTCGCCCGATGTGGGCGGCGTGGTTCGTGCGCGCGCCATGGCCAAACGGCTCGACACCGACCTGGCCATCATCGACAAACGGCGGCCCCAAGCCAACGTCACCGAAGTGATGAACATCATCGGCGACGTAGAAGGCCGCACCTGCCTGATCATGGACGACATCGTCGATACGGCCAACACGCTCGTGAAGGCCGCGCAGGCGCTCAAGGAAAATGGTGCCCGGCGCGTCGTGGCCTATTGCACGCATCCGGTGCTGTCCGGCGATGCCGTGAGCCGTATCGCCGGGCCCGCGCTCGATAGCCTCGTGGTGACCGATACGATCCCGCTGAGGCGCGAGGCCGAGGAGTTGGCGGCACAGACCGGCAAAATCCGACAGATTTCCTGCGCGCAGTTGCTCGCCGAGACCATGCAGCGCATCAGCAACGAAGACAGCGTCTCGTCCTTATTCACCGAATAGCACACTGGCACACGCACCGATTTCTGGGTGGCGCTTGTCCAACCTGCGCTGCCCCTGCCGGCCGATGGGTCGCCTTCGCCCGGCAGCTTGACCAACCGCCGCTTACCCTGCGGCCCTTTGGATTGGGAGACAACCATGACCACACACTTCACCGCGTTCGTGCGGACGACCGAAGGATCGAGTGCGAGCCGCCGCCTTCGGGCACGGGGCCGAGTCCCCGGCATCGTCTATGGCGGAGCCGCCAAACCCCAATTGATCGAGCTCGACCACAACGCGCTTTGGCATGCGCTCAAGCGCGAAGAGTTCCACAGCTCGATCCTGACGATGACCCTTGGCGAGTCGCAGAGCCAGGTGCTGCTGCGCGACGTGCAGTACCACCCCTACAAACCGCAAGTCTTGCACGTGGACTTCCAACGCGTCGATCCCGACAAGACGCTGCGCATGAAAGTGCCCGTGCACTTTATCAATCAGGAGATTTCGCCCGCCGTCAAGCTCTCGGGCGCCGTGGTCAACCACGTCCTGACCGAAGTCGAAATCGCGTGCTTGCCGAAAGACTTGCCGCGCTTCATCGAGGTGGATCTCAAAGACCTCAAAGCGGGCGAGTCCATCCACGCAAGTGATGTCAAGCTGCCCGAGGGCGTGAGCTTCGTCTTCCACGGACGCAACAAGGATGTGGTGTTCGCCACCGCCTCCGTGGTGGCCGAGGAGGTCGTCGAAACCGCTGCCCCCCAAGCCACCGAAGTGGCCGCGACCAAGCAAAAAGAACCTGCGGCGGCGCCCGCACCGGGCAAGGACGAGAAGAAGAAAAAATAGGCCGGCTCGGTGTGACCGTGTCGGGAAAGGCCCGCCTCGGCGGGCCTTTTTCATGGCCCCTACACTCGCGGTATGACCTCCGCACAGCTCCCACGCCCCCTCCGTTTGGTGGTCGGCCTCGGCAACCCCGGTAGGCAATACGAACACACGCGGCACAACGCAGGCTTCTGGTGGGTCAAGTCGCTCGCGCAAGAGCTCGGCGTGAGCCTCGCCTTCGAAAAGCGCTTTGAGTCCGAGATCGGGCTTGCGAGAATCGCAGACGGCCCACTGCGTCTGCTTTGCCCCCTCACGTACATGAACCGATCCGGACAGGCGGTTGCGGCCGTCGCTCGTTACTTCGGCATCGCCGCCGATGAAATCCTCGTCGTGCACGACGAGCTCGACCTTTCGCCAGGAACGGTCCGACTCAAATTCAACGGCGGTCACGCCGGCCACAACGGTCTCAGGGACATCGACGAGCAGCTCGCGAGTCGCAACTACTGGCGGCTGCGCATCGGGATCGGCCATCCGCGCCGTAGTGCAACGCCCGAGAAGCCGCCCGCCGACTACGTGCTCGAGCCTCCGAGCGCGCCAGAACGCGCGGCCATCGAGGCGGCGATCAAACGCTCCCTGGCCGAGCGCGAACGGCTGTTGGCCGGCGCATTTGCCGCTGCGATGCAGGTCCTGCACGGCTCGTGAGCCGCCCTCATGTGCAGTCGCACCGCAGCGCTGGCCTTGGGGCAGAATTGCTCGCCATGTCGTTTGCTTGTGCTTTTGCCCGGCGTATGGTGCTGCGCTTGTGCGCCGCGATCGGGTGTTTCTTGCTGATCGCCCTTGTGGCAACACCGCTTGCGGCCTTCGACCTGCAAGGCCATCGTGGCGCGCGCGGGCTTGCGCCCGAAAACACCCTCGCGGGCTTCATGAAAGCGCTCGATCTGGGCGTCACAACCCTTGAACTCGATGTCGGCGTGACCCAGGACGGGGTCGCGGTGATCTATCACGACCGAACCCTGAATCCCGACATCACGCGCGACGCGAACGGTCAGTGGCTCTCCACGCGCGGCCCGGCGATCAAATCGCTGAGCTTTCGCGAGCTGCAGCGCTACGACGTCGGTCGAATCAAGCCTGGCAGCGGATATGCGACAACTTTCGCTCAGCAGCAGCCCAGCGATGGCGAACGCATCCCTGCGCTCGGCGCCCTCTTTGCCATCGTGGAGCAGCGCGGCATCAACGACGTGCGCTTCAACATCGAAACGAAGATCTCACCGCTTGCGCCCGAAGAAACCTGGGCACCGGAAAAAATGGTGCGCGCGATTCTGCGCGAAGTACGCCGCTACAAGCTCGAGTCGCGCGTGATGATCCAATCCTTTGACTGGCGCACGCTCAACATCGTCGCCCGCGAAGCGCCCGAGATTCAGCGCGTCTACCTGACCTCCCAGCAGACCGCTTTCGATACCGTCGAACGCGGGCGCGAGGGGCGCTCGCCATGGCTTGCCGGGCTCGATGCGGACGACTACCCCTCCGTGCCGCAGCTTGTGCGCGCAGCCGGCGGCTGGATTTGGTCACCCAACTTTCGCGACCTCACCGAGGCGCTCGTCCAGGAAGCCCGCAGTCTCGGTCTCACCATCATTCCATGGACGGTCAACGAATGGGCCGATTTGCATCGCATGCTCGACTGGCGTGTCGATGGGCTCATCACCGACTACCCGGATCGCGCGCGGCTTGTCATCGAAGGACGTGGGCTCGTCTTGCCGCCGCTGCGCAAAGCCGAGTAAGGGGCCACAGCCAGCCTCGACCGAGACACCAAGGTCTCGCAAGCACGGGTCCACCGGCCTCGTTCTGCGAGCGGCAGAAGCGATCGAGGGAACTCTCGCCGCGGGCAACCGAAGGGATCCGCGCGCGAAGAACGCCCCTGCCCGCGTTGCACAGCCCTCCTCTTCGGTCGCAAAGCCGAAGTCAAGCTCAGTGGCGTGATCATGCCCGCGGGAGAGCGTGAGGCGATGCAAGCGTGGGCGGGGTGTTTCGACACCCCAAGGCGGAACGCACCGATCCGGCCGACGCCGATGCGCGATGTCAATCCCGCAAAAGGATCAACCGAGCCTCACGGGTCGGTTCCAGTGGGGAGCACCATTTTTTCCACGCAGCGCGCCACGAGGCGCGGAACCGGGGGCCAGGTGCTTCCTCTACCGTTTCGCGAGCCGCTCTCGGAGCTTCGGCAGCAGCTCGTCCCGAAAGCCGTCCTGCCCGACCGCGTAGACCACGAGCTCCTCGCCGTCCAGAAGCGAAAAGCTCGGGAAGCCCACGATGCGGCGGTGCTTTCCGCTTTCGAGCAATTTCCAGAGCCACTTTTGATCCGGCTTGAAGTCGTGCTCGGCGTAAGGAATGGCGAGAAAGTTTTTCTTGACCGTGATGTAGCGCACCGCCTTGCCCTCGGGGCTTGCGAGGAAGGCCGCCTCGCCGCCCGAGCCGAGAATGCGCCCCTCCCACCAGGTGCACCAGCGGCAGTCCCGGGCCGACCAGTAGACCACGGTGAGCCGGTTGTCCTTGCTTGCAGCCGGTTGCACATCGGGCGCCGCAAGCGCCCACTGCGGCACAAGCGCTGCCGCGAGCGCTATCCACAGAAGACTTCGACGCAACCGCTTCATTTCCCGAGCAGCCTGTTCACCAGTGCCACATAAGCGCTCATCGCCTCTTCGGCCGTGAGTCCCTTTTTGCCCGCCCAGGCATCGTACTTTGCACGCCCGACCGGATCCATGAGGCCCGGTCGCCGCCCCGTACAGTCGCCTTCAGTGGCCTGCTTGTAGAGCGCGTAGAGCTCGAGGAGCGTCTCGTTATCGGGCCTCTCGCTGAGCGTTTTGACCTCGGCTTGAGCCTTTTCGAAGTCGTCTTTGAGCGCCACGGTCGATCTCCTGTGCGGTTGACTCGGGCGGATTATCGATCCACCGTTGCAAAAGACCATCCGTGCAAGCCACCGTACGCGGCATCCCCCCGCGCAAGCCCGGTTGGCGCGAAAAGCCTCCGCGTCCCACGGGGGGCGGCCCTTGCAGGAGCGCTTGAGCGGCGCGAAGCCCCGGTCCGTCAAGCCTTCCTGCCCGCCTGCGCTTGGCAACTCGCACGTTTCTCGGCATTGAGACGCAAGCAAGCTAAGACAGGCACCCTCATCCACCGGCGAGCACCGGTGCGGCCTGCTCATCGGCGTGGTAGGAAGAGCGCACCATCGCGCCAACCGCCGCATGCCGGAAGCCCATCGCACGGGCTTCGCGCTCGAACATGGCGAAGGTCTCCGGCCTCACATAGCGAAGCACCGGCAGATGATGCTTCGACGGCTGAAGATACTGTCCGATGGTGAGCATGTCCACTTCATGCGCGCGCAAGTCGCGCATGACCGCGAGGATCTCCTCATCGGTCTCGCCCAAACCGACCATGAGCCCACTCTTCGTCGGCACGCCCGGTACCCGGCGCTTGAACTCCGAGAGGAGCTTGAGCGAATGCGCGTAGTCGCCGCCTGGGCGTGCTTGGCGATAAAGCCGCGGCACGGTCTCTAGGTTGTGGTTCATCACATCCGGCGGTGCCAGAGTCAGGATGTCGAGTGCTCGCTCAAGCCGCCCGCGAAAGTCCGGCACGAGGATCTCGACGGTGGTCTTCGGCGAGGCCTTGCGAACGGCCTCGATGCAGGCCACGAAGTGCGCCGCCCCGCCATCTTTGAGGTCATCGCGATCCACGCTCGTGATGACCACATAGTTCAAACCAAGCGCCGCAATCGTGCGGGCGAGATTGGCCGGCTCCTCGGGGTCAAGCGGTAATGGCCGGCCATGCCCCACATCACAGAACGGACAGCGACGGGTGCAGATATCGCCCATGATCATGAAGGTCGCTGTGCCCTTGCCGAAGCATTCGCCGATGTTGGGGCAGGAGGCTTCCTCGCACACCGTATGCAGCCGATGCTCGCGCAAAATCGCCTTGACCTGCGCGAAACGCTGCGCCTGCTCCCCGCTCGGGGCTTTGACCCGAATCCACTTGGGCTTCCGCAGCGCGGGGGCGGGCACGATCTTGATCGGAATCCGCGCGGTTTTGCCTTCGCCCTTGTGCTTGACGCCCGGACGGCGATCGAAGCTTCGAGGCACGCGATCCTCGGCGGGGCGCTCGTCGGCAGCAACAGGCTCAACCATAGGGACCGATTTTCTCACCGCGGGAACGGCCCCTCGAGTCGCGCGACCACCTGCCTTGCCAGTCGTTCAGCTGCCGCATCCCGCGTGAGCGAGACCCCCAGCTCCGAAAGCTCGGTCACCCGCAAGCCCGGGTAGCCACAAGGGTTGATGAAATCGAAGGGCGAAAGATCCATTGCGACGTTGAGCGCCACGCCATGGTACGTGCGGCCGTTTCGTACTTTGAGGCCAAGTGCGGCGATCTTGGCCTCTTCGCCCGAACCTGGCATCCGCACATAGACCCCGGGCGCATCACGCCGGCCATAGGCTTCGACCGCGGATTCGGCCAAAAGATCGATCACCGCGCTTTCGAGCCGCATCACAAGCTCCCGCACTCCGAAGCCCGCGCGCTTCAAATCGAAGAGCACGTAGACGATGGCCTGTCCAGGACCGTGGTAGGTGATCTGGCCGCCGCGGTCGGTTTTGATGACTGGAATGCCCTGTGGATTCGCGAGCAGGTGCTCCAGGCGTCCGGCCACACCGAGCGTGTAGACCGGATCGTGTTCGACAAGCCAGAGCTCGTCTTCGGTCGTTGCGCCTCGCGCTTCGGTGAAGGCGCGCATTTCGGCCCAGACAGGTTCGAAGGGTTGGCGGCCAAGGTTGCGAAGGATCACCGGCGGCTTAGAGCACCCAGAGGATGTCCGGGTGCGCGGTCAGCTCGCGGTAGAGCGCATCGAGCTGCTCGCGCGAGGTGGCGGTCAGCGTCACCGTGATGGAGACATAGTGACCGCCTCGCGATTCGCGCACGGTCACCGTCGTTGGATCGAAATCCGGCGCATGACGGCGCACGATCTCGACGACCGCGACCTCAAGCGCGGGCGTATTGCGCCCCGCCGCCTTGAGCGGGTAGGGCATCGGAAAGCTGAAGCCTTCAGGCGCTCGCATCGACCGCAGTCTCGCCGTACATGTCGGCTTTCAGCCAAGCACACATGCGCTGAAACAGCGGCCCTGGACGGCCGCGATGCGAACGGTGCCCAACGGGTTCGCCATCGAGTTGCGTCACCGCGAGCACCCCTTTGCTCGACGAGGTGAGCCAAATCTCATCGGCGCCACGAAGTTCGGCCTCCTGAACGGGGCGCATCGCGCGCGGTAGGCCATGACGCTCAGCCAGCGCCCAGACGGCATCCAGTGTGATCCCCCCGAGCATCAAGTGGTTTTTGGGCGGCGAAACGAGCGTGCCATCGATGACACAGAAAACGTTCGAAGCCGAGGCCTCCGAGAGGTAGCCGTCGCGGAGCATGACCGCCTCGACGGCGCCGCGCTCGACCGCGAACTGCCGCGCAAGCACGTTGCCGAGCAGCGAAATCGATTTGATGTCGCAGCGCTGCCAGCGCTGGTCGGCAAGCGTCACGCAAGCTACCCCCCGCTCGATTTGCTCGGGGGTCGGCACCGGCAGCGGCATCGACATCATGAACACCGTCGGTTCGACGTCTTTGGGAAAGGCGTGATCTCGTTTTGCCACCCCGCGCGTCACCTGCCAGTAGACGCCTTGGTCGTGCGGGCCGTTCCGTCGCACGATTTCGTGAATGAGCTCGCGCCAGCGCTCGTCACTGTAGGGGTTCTTGAGTCCAATGGCGCGGCAGGAACGCTCGAGTCGAGCAAGATGCCCTTCAAGCCGGTACGGGCGACCGTTGACCACGGGCACATACTCATACACGCCATCGCCAAAAATAAACCCGCGATCGAGGACGCTGACTTTGGCCTCTTCAATCGGCAGCCACGCGCCGTTCAGGTAGATCACGACAACACCCTTTGAGCCCACAAGAGAAGCCCATGCCAAGCACGCTTGATCAGCCCCGCTTCCGGAGCCGACTCGAGCGCGATCACCTCGCGTTCGTAGAGCAAGTGGCCAGCCCGCTTGACGCGCAGCGTGCCGACCGGCTCGCCGGCACGAATCGGCGCAACCAACGGCTCGCGTAGCCTCCACTCGGTGCTCAAGCTGGCACGTTGTCCCGTGGGCGCGACGGCCACAACGTCGGAACGAAAGCCAATCGGCAGCGTTTGTACATCGGACTTCCACACGCGCCGCGCCTCGACCACCTGGCCCGCCTCGTGAAAGCGCTCGGCCTCGAAGGCCGTAAAAGCCCACTCGATGAGACGGCGCGCATCGGCGGCACGCGCCCCGTCGCTCGGCGCACCGAGCAAGACGACAAGCACGCGGCGCGGCGGTCGATAGGCCGTCGCAACGAGGTTGAAGCCGGCCGCTTCGGCCTGACCCGTCTTCATGCCATCGACGCTCGGATCGCTGGCCAGCAGCGAGTTACGATTGGCCACCGTCACGCCACCGTGCGTGAAGGAGCGCTCGGCAAAAACGCGCCGATACTGCGGAAAGTCGCGCTCAAGCGCAAGGGCCAATTGCGCGAGATCGCGCGCGGTGGAATATTGGCCCTGCTCCGGCAGGCCCGAGGCGTTCATAAAGCGCGTGTTGACCAACCCGAGCCGCTGCGCCTCTCGATTCATCGCATCGACAAAGGCCCCCTCGCCACCGGCGATCACCTGCGCGAGCGCGATCGCGGCGTCGTTGCCGCTGGCCACGATGAGCCCGCGCACGAGATCCTCGCCGGTGACCGGCACGCCGGGCCGCGCAAAGGCCCGTGACCCCTCGACGCGCCAAGCCCGCTCGGGCAAGGGATAGCGCTGCGTGAGGCTAAGCTTTTTTTGATAGAGCGCGTCGAAAGCCAGATAGGCGGTCATCAGCTTTGTGAGCGAGGCCGGCGCGCGACGTTCATCGGCGCGCGATTCAGCCAGCACCTGGCCGCTGGTTGCTTCGACGACCAGATAGGCCGCTGCCTGCACTGGAGGCGGTGCCGGCCAGTCGCTCGGCTGGGCGCTCAGGCCCGAACACAGCACAACAGCAAGGAGCGCCCCCGATACGATTCGCGGGTTCATGCAAGCATTCTAGGAAGCCTCGACGCGCGACCTCATCGCCCCGTGAGAAAGGCGTAGTCGATCTCAGGCGTCCGCCCCTCGATCAAGTCCGCAAGCGCTTTGGCCGAACCGGGCCCTTGCGTCCAGCCGAGCGTGCCATGACCGGCATTGACCCAGAGATTCGTGATCCGCGTGCGACCGATCAGCGGCAAATTGGACGGCGTGGCGGGCCTCAGCCCTGCCCAAAACTGCGCCGCGTTCCAGTCGCATGCTTCCGGAAAATGGTGCCGCGCGCGGCGCACAAGCGCCTCGCAGCGAACGCGGTTGAGCGTGCGGTCATAGCCGTTGAGCTCGGCCGTACCTGCCACGCGAAGGCGGGAGCCGAGGCGCGTGAAGACCATTTTGACTTCATCGTCGGTAATCGAGCTCTGCGGCGCGGCTTCGGGATTGACGATGGGCAGTGTGGCGCTGTAGCCCTTGGCCGGATAGATCAGTGCCTGCACGCCGACGCTGGCGAGCAGAAACGGGCTGTACGAGCCCATCGCCACAACGACTTCGTCGGCGCCAAGCGTTTCGCGACCCGCCTGCGTCCGCAGATGAACGGCGCGTACTCGGCCATCCTCAACACGCAGCCCCGTGACCTCCGTGCCGTAGCGGAAGCTCACCCCGAGCCGCGCTGCATGCTCGGCCAGTGCCACGGTGAACTTGTAAGCATCGCCCGTCTCATCATCGGGCGCATAGATCGCGCCGGCAAGCCTCGGGGCCGTATGCGCGAGCGCCGGCTCGAGGCGTACCGCCTCATCGACTGAGAGCACTTCGCGCCGCTCGCCGTGACGCTGGAGCAGCTGCGCTGCGCGCGCCGCACGCTCGAAGCTCTTGCGGCTCGTATGAATCATCAAAATCCCCGCCTCGGCGTGGTCGTAGGCGATGCCCGTTTCGCGCCGCAGCGTTTGCAGCGTGCGGCGCGAGTACGCCGCCAGGCGCAGCGCCAAGAGGGTGTTGCGCTCGTAGCGATGCGGCAAACACTCATAGAGAAAACGCAAGCACCAGCGCCATTCGCGCGGATCGGCTTTGAGGCGAAACAGCAGCGGTGCATCTTCCTGTCCGAGCCAGCGGAGCACCTTCAGTGGCGTGGACGGGCTCGCCCAGGGAGCCGATTGCGACACCGAGATCTGACCGCCATTGGCGAAGCTCGTCTGCAGGGCCGGTCCGGCCTCGCGCTCGATGACGGTGACCTCATGGCCGTAGCAACGGATGAAGTAGGCCGTGTGGACGCCCAGAATACCGGCGCCCAGGATGACAACGCGCTTCATCGGTCACGCGCCGAGAGAAAAAGCCCCATGCATCGATGGGCAACCCCAGTGAATTCGGCAGGCGCAATTGTCTCGCCTTCGCCGGGGGCTGTTTTGCCGCTATGCCACACCTGCATCGCGGCGCGTCCGGAGATGCTGCCTCCAGGCCCAGCCGATGCGAATTGCGAATAGCAACGCAAAAATCGAACCGTAGATCACCGGTTTGGTGACATCCGCCCGCACGAGCCAGAGGTAGTGAATCACCCCGAGGACGGCGACCGCATAGACCGCCCGATGCAGCATGCGCCAGCGTGCCGCGCCGAGCACGCGGATGGCCCGATCCGACGAGGTGGCCGCCAGACACGCCAGTAGAACAAACGCGGTGAAACCGACTGTGACAAACGGTCGCTTGGCGATGTCGCGGAGAATTTCGCTCCAATCGAGCCCCATGTCGAACACCAGATAGACCACGAAATGGGTGAGCCCGTAGAGAAAGGTCAGCCGCCCGAAACTGCGGCGGTAGCGGTGCAGCCACGTCCAGCCGGTAAGCCGTCTAACCGGCGTGACCGAGAGGGTGAGCGCAAGCATGATGAGCGTCCACTCCCCGGTCGCACGGATCAGATACTCAAGCGGATTGACCCCCAGCCAGCCGAGCGGCACGCCGGCGATCAGGCGCGCAAGCGGCGCAATGGCAAGCGCAACGACCACCCAGCGCGAGCTGGCTGAAGTAAGCCACCTCGGCCCGGCAGGCGCCTCAAGCATCGCGCGTCCCTGTCAACCGAAGAGCCACCGCTGCAGGGTGCAAGCGGGCAAGCGCGCAAAAAAACCCGCAAACCCAATCCCACTGAAATCGAGCCCGAGCATGCTGTCGCGATACGCCTTGACCTGCTGGTGGAGAATCGCCCAGCCTGCACAAGGGCACGCGTACCCACATGCTGGGGCTAAACCGATGCTGCAAGCCGAAGTGGTCGAAAAGCCGTGGCCCGACCCCGCGGGCATGAACCGCGCAACCGATGCAGCCACCATTAGGAACCCCATCTAGAGCGTGTCCCAACGGCAATCGAGGCTACTGCCCTCGCGCGCAATCAGCAAACAGGTGCCCAGGAGGGCCTCCGGCCACCCTGTGGTGCGAGCGAGGTAGACCAACCCCAAGTCGGAAACGGGTGAGGGTATTTATGGGGCAGCTCCCCGAACGATGAGGCCGCCATGATGCCTCGACGGCACCCGTTGCTGAGCTTGCCTGCGCCGAGAGGCGCTACGTTCTTGCCAATCATGGTCGTCCGACGCCCAGAGCAGGCCGTGCGGTTTGCCTACGCGTGTTGCGCGCGCCACCTGCACCAGAGATCAGAAAAACTTGCGCAAGTCCATCCCGGCGTAGAGATGCGCCACCTGCTCGGCGTAACCATTGAACAGTAGGGTCTTGCGGCGCGAAAACTCCCCGATCCGCCGTTCGGTCCGCTGCGACCAGCGTGGATGGTCCACCTCCGGGTTGACATTCGCGTAGAAGCCGTATTCCCCCGGCGCGGCCTTGTGCCAGGCGGTCATCGGTTGCTTTTCCACGAAGCGGATCTTGACGATCGACTTGCCGCTTTTGAAGCCATACTTCCAGGGCACCACGATGCGCACTGGTGCACCGTTTTGCGGGGCAAGCATCTCGCCGTAGGCCCCGAGGGTCAGCAGGGTCAGCGGATGCATGGCCTCATCCATCCGCAAGCCTTCGACATAGGGCCAGTCGATCGTTCGGTACTTGAGTCCGGGCATGACCTGCGGATCGGCAAGAGTGACGAACTCCACAAACTTCGCATTACCGCGCGGCTCGACCCGCTTGATGAGCTCGGAGAGCGGAAAACCGACCCAGGGAATCACCATCGACCAGCCCTCCACACAGCGCAGTCGATAGACACGCTCCTCGAGCGGCGCAAGGCGATAAAGGGCATCCACATCGATCGTCTGTGGCTTGTTGACTTCGCCTTCGACCGTCACCGTCCACGGCCGCAGGCGCATCGCCCCCGCGAGCCGAGGCGGATCGGTCTTCTCCATCCCGAATTCGTAGAAGTTGCAGTAGTTCTTGAACTCTTCAGGCTTGTTGAGCTTTTCATCCGCACCGAGCCGATAGTTCGGATTCGGCGTCACGCCGGCGAGACGCGAACCCTGGGCTCTAGCCGCGCGCGCGCCCAGTGCATGCGGCAAGGCTCCGAAAAGTCCGAGACCTGCGAGTTGAGCCAGCCAGCGCCTTCGACCCTCGAGTTCAAAGAGGCCGCGCGGTGTAATCTCAGAAGGCTTCACCGCTGAACCATCAGACCACCGAATCCTCATGTCCTTGTCTCCCGCGAGCGTGAGCAAAACCGGAGGTGCACACACGATGAGCCGTGCGCGCACGCCGACCGAAGGCTGCTTATTTTCTGCTCGCGTCGAACCCTGCGCTCGATGGGTTTGGGCTTATCGTGAACAATTCGAGCGCGTGTCCGCCGTCCGGTCGATAAGGGCCAATTTGAAGCATGTCTGCAACTTCGCCTGAGCCGCCCGCCTCGGTCGATCTGTCTACCTGGCTCGTTGAACTCGATCCGGGCGAAGCCTCGCGTGTGCTCGCCTTGATGCCGGCGCCCGTGGCCTGCTTTTCCTGGCCGGAGGGCGTGTGCCTCTACTGCAATGCGGCCTACGCCGCTCTCATCGGTGACCAGGTCAACGATCTGCTCGGTCGGACCTTCGCCGAGTTGTGGGGGCACCACGCCGCCGCCTCGATCCGTACCACCTTCGAGCGTGCGATCGAACTTGGCACGCCTGTCCGCTACCCTGCGGCAGAGGAACGCGACGAGGTGCAACGACCGCATCCCGGCGCGCAAATCGTGGCAAACCGCCGATACGGGGATCGCCTCTACGTGTTGCCGGCAATGCCAGAGCGCGATGAGCCCTTGCGGGAACCGTTGCGAAGCCGAGTGCGACGCTTGCTGGAATTCTTCGACTCGAGTACCGCGGCGCTTGCGATCATTCGCAGTGGTCATCTCGTCGATGCGAACCCACGCTTTGCCGAATGGGTCGGCTACAGCCCGTCGGAGCTTCACGGCGCGCCGATTGATCGGCTCCTCGTGACCAGCGATCCGACCGATGCCATCACCACCGGCATTCGCTTCCTTCGTCACCGCGACGGGCGTCATCTGCAAGTCGAGATCGTCGCGCATGACATGAGCTTCGATGACCAACCTGAACAGTTACTGCTCGTCGCAAGCATCGAAGACCAACCTCGCTCGGCAGAACAGTTACGCCACCTCGCACTCCACGATCCGCTGACCGGTCTGCCCAACCGCGCCCATCTTGCGCAATACATGCGCGCATCGATCGCTGCCGCAGAAGCTCACGGTCACCGCTTTGCGGTGGTTTTTCTCGATATCGACCGCTTCAAGCGCGTCAACGATTCGTTGGGTCATGCCGTGGGCGACGAGCTGCTGCTCGAATATGCACGCCGCCTGCGCGATTTTTGCGCTCAGTACGCTCGGCAATCGCTGCAACTCTGGGTCGCGCGAGTCGGGGGCGATGAGTTCGTGCTGTTTATTCCGCTGCCCGATCACCAGACCGAGGAGCGCCTTGCCTCGATGGTTGAAGAGCTGCGTGCGCTGATCACTCAGCCCATGCGTCTCGGCGATCGAGAGGTCTCCGCGAGCGCCTCGATCGGTGTGGCAATCTATCCGGAGCACGGCGACACCGAACAGGAGCTGCTCAAGAACTCCGATATGGCGATGTATGCCGCAAAGTCGGCCGGTCGCGACACGGTGCGGACGTTTGCCCCGGCGCTTGCGAAGGCTGCACTCCAGGCGCTCGATCGCGAAAGCGAACTGCGCATGGCTCTTGACCGGCGCGAGTTGGCGCTTTACTTTCAGCCCGTCTTGAGCGAGTCGGGCCGACTGGTTTCGGCCGAGGCGCTGCTGCGCTGGAAACACCCGCGAGAGGGGCTGCTCGGCGCGGGCGCGTTCATCGAGCTTGCAGAGAGCTCGCGCGCGATCGCACACATCGGTTATTGGGTGCTCGAGGAGGCGCTGCGCCAAGCCAAGCTCTGGACAGCGGTTGGTTGGCTGAGCGCTCGCGTGGCCGTGAATCTCTCCGGCATCGAGTTCCGTAACCCGCAATTTATCCCGACGCTCGAAGACTTGCTGCGCAAATTTGGCTTGTCCGGACGCGCGCTCGAAGTCGAGCTGACCGAACGCATCGTGATGAGTGACGAACTCGGGGTCTACACGACCCTTGAAGTGCTCAAGAGCCTCGGGGTCACGATTGCGATTGACGATTTCGGTACCGGTTTCTCCTCGTTCGCGCGCCTCCGTGAGCTGCCCGTCGATCGCATCAAGATCGCGGCCGAATTCGTCCAGGATTTGCACGAATCAACCGCCTGTCGCGCCATCGTGCACTCGATTGCCGAACTAGCCCGAGGTCTTGGCCTCTCGCTGGTCGCCGAAGGCGTGGAACACGCCGCGCAACTCGAGGTGCTTCAGCTGCTTGGCTGCCGCGAGGTGCAGGGGTTTTTCTTCAGTCCCCCGATGTCTTCGGCGGAATTCGGGCGCTGGTTGCGCACCAACCCGATGCGCTGGAAGCCGCTTGCGCAGCCGGCGTAAACCGGCTTCGGCCTCAGTGCCCGAGGATCTTCGATAAAAAGTCTCGCGCGCGATCCGTCTGCGGTTCCTTGAAGAACCGCTCCGGCGTGTTTTCCTCAACAATCTGCCCCTGATCCATGAAGATCACACGATCCGCCACCGCCCGCGCAAAGCCCATCTCGTGGGTAACGCACAGCATCGTGATGCCCTGCCCGGCCAGTTCGATCATCACATCGAGCACTTCCTTGATCATCTCGGGATCGAGCGCCGAGGTCGGCTCATCGAAAAGCATGATCTTCGGTGTCAGGCAAAGCGCACGAGCGATCGCCACGCGTTGCTGCTGTCCGCCGGAGAGCTGAAGCGGATACTTGTGCGCCTGCTCGGCGATGCGCACGCGCTCGAGCTGCGCCATGGCCCGCGCCTCGGCCTCTTTGCGCGGCAGCTTGCCGACATACATCGGCGCCAGGATGAGGTTCTCAAGCACGGTCAAGTGCGGAAACAGATTGAACTGTTGAAACACCATGCCCACCTGCTTGCGCACCCGGTCGATCGCCTTGACATCGTCGGTCAGCTCCGTGCCATCGACCACGATGCGCCCTTCTTGATGTTCCTCGAGGCGATTGATGCAACGAATGAGCGTCGATTTGCCCGAACCCGAAGGGCCGCAGATCACGATCCGCTCGCCGCGCGCGACCGACAAGTCGATGTCCCGCAAGACATGGAAGTGGTTCCCATACCACTTGTTGACGCGTTCGAAGCGAATGATGGGTTCGTTCTCGGCCACGGCGACCCCACTTAGTGTTGTTTGGACCGGCCAACCTGCTTTTCGATCCACAGGCTATAGCGGCTCATGGCAAAGCAGAACACGAAATAAATGGCCGTGATGAAAAGATAGCCTTCGAGTTTGTAAGGTCGCCAATCCGCGTCGGAATTCAGCGCGAGCCCGAGCGTTCCCGTCAACTCATAAAGCGAAACAATCGCCACGAGCGAGGTGTCCTTGAAGATCGAAATGAAGTTGTTCATGATGCCCGGCACGACCGTGGCAAGCGCCTGCGGCAGGATGATCAGACGCTGCGTCTGCCAGTAGGACAGTCCCAGCGACTGCGCGGCTTCGGTCTGCCCTTTGGGTAGGGCTTGCAGGCCGCCGCGCACGACTTCGGCCATGTACGCCGCGGCAAAGAGCGTGATCCCGACGATCACGCGCAGGAGCGTATCCACCGTCACCCCCTGCGGCATGAACAGCGGAAAGAGAAACGAGGCCATGAACAGCACGCTGATCAGCGGTACGCCGCGGATCAGTTCGACGTAGAGCGTGCAGATCGTGCGAATGGCCGGCAGATGCGAACGACGCCCGAGTGCCACCACAATCGAAAGCGGAAAGGCGAGCATGATCGAAAAGGTCGCCAGCATGATCGTCAGGGGCAAGCCACCCCAGCGGTCGGTGGTGACCTTGGTCAGGCCGAACACGTCCAGCCAGCCAAACAGGCTGCCATACATGAGGACAAAAAACACGGCAATCGTGATGGCCCAGGCCAGCACGAGCCAGCGACTCCAGAACCAGCGAATGCAGCTGACCACGAGCATCGCCATCATGAGCACTGTTGCCACCAACGGCCGCCACTGCTCCTCGTACGGATAGCGGCCGAAGATGATGAGCCGATGCTTCTCCTTGATCACCCCCCAGCAGGCGCCCACGCCTTCGCCGCGGCACTCATCGGGGTTTGTCGTCCAGGTGGCCGACACAATCGCCCAATCGATGAGCTTTGGCAGGTAGAGGGCCAACAACACGACGATCGCAAGCGTCGTGAGCGAATTGGGCCAACTGCCGAAGAGATTCGCCTTGATCCACGGCACGAGGCCCTCCGTGCGCACCGGCGCAGGGCGTGCGGGTTTGAACTGAAAGGCCACCGGTTCGCTCACAGGATCCCCCACGGCCAAAGACGGTGGCCAGCAAGCCAGGCTGCGCACGCATAGGGCAGATCGCCAAGCATTTCAGCGCTCCTTGATCGCCGCGCGAGCGTTGTACCAGTTCATGAACACGGAGGTGGTCAACGATGTGGTCAGATACACCGCCATGATGATGGCGATGCATTCGACGGCGCGGCCGGTTTGGTTGAGCGCCGTGTTGGCAATCGAGACGACATCGGGATAGCCGATCGCCACGGAAAGCGAGGAATTCTTGGTCAGGTTCAGGTACTGATTCGTCATGGGCGGAATGATGACGCGCAGCGCCTGTGGCAGAAGCACAAGCCGCATTTCTTGGCTCCGCGAAAGCCCAAGCGAACGTGCCGCCTCCGACTGACCGTGCGGAACCGAAGCGATTCCGGCACGCACCACTTCGGCGATGAACGCGGCTGTGTAGAGCACGAGGCCCATCAGCACGGCGAGAAACTCAGGTGTGAGCGCGGCCCCGCCCTCGACCGCGAATTCGCCTTTGACCGGAACGCGCCATTCGTTGGGCATGCCGCCAAGCAGCCAGCCCAGGACGCCGCCGCCTATGACCAAAAGCGCGGCGAGGCCGAAGCGGTTGCGTTCGATGCCGGTAGCCTCGAACTCGCGTCGCATGCGGTGCCAATACCACCACGCGCCTGCAATCCCGGCCAGAAGCCCGACAAACATCCAGAGATGCCCTGCCGTCCAGACCGGCGCTGGAAAACTCAAGCCGCCCTTGGAGAGAAAGACGTTCCCGAACTGCCACGGCGCCGTGCTATCGGGCAGGATTTCGGTGGCGAGCAAATACCACATGAGCAGCTGCACAAGCACCGGCACGTTGCGGAAAAACTCAACATAGGCGTAGCAAAAGCCTCGGACGAGCGCGTTGCGCGAAAAGCGCCCGATCCCGAGCAGCGTACCGAGGATCGTTGCCAGCACGATCCCGATCACTGCCACGCGTAGCGTGTTACCGACTCCGACCAAAAAAGCCTTGAAATAACTCTGCCCCGGCTCGTATCCAAAGAGCGGCTCACCGATGTCGAAACCGGCCGGCTGTTGCAAAAAGTCAAAGCCGCTTTGGATGCCGCGGGCCTGCATGTTGGTGGCGGTGTTGGAGACGAGCCACCAACCGATCAAGATGACCAGTGCGAGCGCAAGCAGCTGATAGAGCACGCCGCGGACGGCCTGGCTACGCCAGGACCAGCGGCTCCGCCCGGGCGCGGGTCGACTCGAAGGTGTCATCGGACTGCCTGCCGGTTACCCCGCATTGCGTCGCTCGTGCCGCGCAGGCGCCGCCGCAACCATGAGGCTGGCCAACGCGAGCGGCACGAGCGGGCACGCTAAGGTCGCGACCGTCCTGAAGAAAATACGCGTGTGATCCGAACCGCCTAATGCCCGCGAATCAACGGAACGGCGGGGCATACATTAGCCCGCCTTTGTTCCACAGGTTGTTTGCGCCGCGTGGCAGCTTGAGCGCGCTCTTCGGCCCGACGTTGCGCTCGAAGATCTCACCGTAGTTACCCACGGCCTTGATCGCACGGTACATCCAGTCGCGGTCGAGCCCAAGCAGCTTGCCCATGTCCTCAGACACCCCGAGCAAGCGCTGCACGACCGGATCCTGGCTCGACGCTTTCATCTGATCGACGTTGGCTTGCGTCACGCCGTATTCCTCGGCCTCGAGCAGCCCGTAGATCACCCACTTGACGATGGCGAACCATTCATCATCCCCACGCCGCACCATCGGCCCCAGCGGCTCTTTCGAGATGAGCTGCGGCAGGATCACGTGCTCATCGGGGTTCTTGGCCTCTTTGTTGCGCACGGATGCGAGACCCGAGGCGTCCGTGGTGTATGCGACACAGCGCCCGGCAAAGTAGGCCCCCGTGGCGGCCTCGACCTTTTCAAAGACCACGGGCTTGAGGTTCAAGTTGTTCGCCCGCGAGAAGTCCGTCAGGTTTTTCTCGGTGGTTGTGCCCGACTGCACGCAGACGGTCTGGCCCTTGAGCTGCTTGAGGTCGCGAATCTTGGATTTCACGGGCACCATGAAACCCTGACCGTCGTAGTAGGTCACGGCCGTCATGTGCAAGCCGAGTGAAGCGTCACGCGTGAGCGTGAAGGTGGTGTTGCGCGACAGGATGTCGATCTCCCCAGACTGGAGCGCGGCGAAGCGCTGCTGGGCCGTGAGCGGCACCCACTTGATCTTGTTCGGATCCCCAAGCACCGCAGCCGCGATCGCCTTGCAGATATCGACGTCGAGTCCTGACCAGTTACCGGCCGAGTCGGCCTGCGAAAATCCCGCGAGGCCCGTATTGACACCGCAGACGAGTTGATTGTTGCGCTTGATTTTGTCGAGCACCGGACCGGCCTGCGCGATCGACGCGACGAGCAGGCCGCTGACCGCCATGGCACCAACGAGTAACGAACGGGCAATTCGAAACATGAACACGCTCCTCATTGCAAGAGAAACTTCGCTGCAAGGCCGGAACGAAAGGTCCTGCCCCTGCCTGCCTCACATCGACAATAGCACCGATTACACCAAGATCGGCCTGCCCCGACAACGGGAATTCCCTCGGTCGGAAACCGACTCCGCGGGCGCTCCTTGCGCCGTGCCGGTGCGGCTGGGTCACTTCGTCAGCTCGATCTCGGCGGCCGCAAGCGCGCGTTGCGTGCCCATGAGGATGAGGACGTCGCCAGCTTCAAACCGCAACCCCTCCTCAGGGGCCAGACGCGCACCGGCTCGCCGTACGTGCGTGAGGGTCACTTCAACGCCGTTCACATTTATCAACGGCGCGACCTCACCCCAGGTCTTGCCCACCGCCTTGGTGTCGGGTGCCAGCACGACCGTGTGCAGCACGAGGACGTCTTCATCGTTTTCGTTGCCGTCGCTTGCCCCACGGTAGAAGCCCCGAAACAGACCGTAGCGCTCCTCGCGCACGGCGCGGATGCGTTTGAGCACTCGCGGCAGTGGCGTGCCGATCAGCAGCAGCGAGTGCGACGCAAGTATGAGCGCCCCTTCAAGGGCATCGGGCACGACCTCGGTCGCGCCCGCCGCAAGCAAGCGCTCGATGGCCTCTTCGTCCGAAGTGCGCACGACCACCGGAAGATCGGGCTTGAGACTTCTCGCGGTGCGCACGATACGCTCGGCCACCTCCGGGTGCGCAAAGGAGATCACCAAGGCTCGCGCCCGGGTCACGCCTGCTGCGGTCAGCACCTCCCGCCGCGTTGCGTCGCCAAAGACGACTTCACCCGTACCGACCGCCTCGCGCACGCGTTCCGGGTCGTGGTCGAGCGCGACGAAGCGCACACCTTCGGCGTCAAGCAGCCGAGCCAAATACTGACCACTTCTTCCGTAGCCACAGATGATGACGTGATCGCTGCGCGAGATGCTCTCGGCCGCAATGCGAAAGATGTCGGCCGAACGCGCGAGAAAGTCGCGCGCCGACAGTCGTCGGTTGATGCGCTCCGCCAACATGGCATAGAGCGGCGCGGCCAACATCAACAACACCATCGCCGCCATGACGACCTGCGCTGGGCGCTCTGCTACCACCCCGAGCGTCAGGCCGAGCGTGATGAGCACGAACCCGAACTCCCCGGCCGGCAACAGAAGGCTCGTGGCAAGGGTGGCCTCGGTGTGGCGTAGCCCGTAGCGGCGCAGCAGCGGATAGGTGATGAGGCTTTTCAACAGCAGTGCCGCAACGACCACGAGCGCGACCCACGGCAGGTTCGCCAGCACGAAGCGCGCATCGAGCTGCATCCCGACCGAGATGAAGAAGATGCCCAAAAGCACATCGCGAAACGGCCGGATGTCGTCTTCGACTTGTAGCTTGTACTCGGTCTCGGCAATCAGCATGCCGGCCACAAAGGCACCGAGCGCAAGCGGCAGCCCCGCCAGGTGGCACACCCAGGCAAGCGCGAGCGTCATGAGCAAGACATTGAGCATGAACAGCTCGCCCGTCTTGTGCCGCGCCACCTGATCGAGCCAGAACCGAACGATCGGCTGGCCGTATCCGAGCAAGATCGCCAGCAACACGCCGGTCTTTGCAAGCGTCCAGCCGATCTCGAGCCAGCCGACGCTGCCTCCCGCAAGGACCGGCAGCACGATGAGCAGCGGAACAACGACGATGTCCTCAAACAGCAGAATCCCGAGCGTGTGCCGGGCGTGCGGTTGGGCAAGCTCGTTGCGCTCGACGAGTAGCTTGGCGCCGATCGCGGTCGAAGACATCGCAAGCGCCGCGGCAAGCACGAAGGCCGCCGGTGCGTCGTTCATCACGAGGTAAGCGAGCACCGCAAATGCGGCCACAAGCGCGATGAACTGCAGCGACCCAAGACCCAGCACCAGATGCCGCATGGCGCGAAACTGCGGCAGCGAGAATTCGAGCCCGATCGAAAACATCAGAAACACCACGCCGTATTCGGCAAGGTTTCGAGCCTGTTCCGAATCGGGGATCAACTTGAACGCGTGCGGCCCAAGTACCATCCCGACCGTGAGATAACCGAGCAGGGATGGCAGCCCAAGCGTGCGGCACGCAGCCACCGTGAACACGCTTGCCGCGAGCACAACGACGATGAGGGCGAGGGCAGAGCTCATGCACCCGGACTCTAGCAAAGCCGGGGTTCGCATGAAGCTGACTCGGCTCCGGGCCCGCCACTTTTCGCACGGCCTCGCGGTGGCCAGGCGATGCGGGTGCCGGATTCAATGACCTGCCGAGCTTGAGTCCGCGGTGGCCTACGGCTGGCTCAGCAGCGCCTGGCGCCGCGCCTGCCGATCGGCGAGCCAGCGGAACAACCACGTGCGAGGAGGCTCTTGTCCGGTCAGTTGCCACTGCATGGCCGAGGCGTCGAGCATCAGACGCTGCTGCCAGGTCCGCGCCGCCGCGCGCCCAACCATCAGCACGCGATCGCCCGCCTTGAGCTCGGTGTCCGCACTTGGCAGCAGCAGCGACTCGGCACCGCGCTGCACCATGAGGGCCATCGCGGGCACCTCGGGCGGCTGCTCGTCGCGATGTTCGAGCAAGTGCGCCAGCAAAAACGGGCGCCCGGACTGTAACAGCGCGTAGAAGACACCTGGGGAGAGCAGATCGAGCTTGAGCGACCAGGCAAGCGGCGCCCCATCGCCGAGCCGCGCTTGAATAGCCGTGCGCACCCGCTCGGCGAAGGAGCCGCCTTCGGCGCGCACACGACGCAGAAAGGCCCCGAGCAACGGCTCGTGGAGCAGCTGCAAGCACTCATGCACGACGATCTCGGCCTGCACGAAGCGCATTTGGGCGCGAGCGGCACGGATCAGGACGCGATCGGCTGCGTGGTTTTGCCGAATGATCACCCAGATGTTCGGATTGAGGCGTCGTGCAAGCGTGACCGCGGCGAGGTTGATCGCATCGTTGTCCGTACCGGCCACCAGGACCGATGCTTCTCCGATGCCCGAATCTTTCAGCGAACGATCGGTGTTTTGCCCGATCACCAAGTGGGAACGCTCGCGCAGGGTGGCTTCGAGCTCATGATTGTCGATCGCGTGCCAGGCGATGCCGCGAGCTTCGAGCACATTGGCAATGGCGCGGCCGAAGCGGCCAAAACCCACGATCACCCACGAGCCGGGCGGCAGTCCCACCCGCTCGGGGCACGGGGTATCGGGCGCCGCAGTCAGCCACTCCTCCAGGCGCAGCACCTCCGGGTGATCGAGATCGAGGGCGATGTTGGTCGCAAAGGTCTCGAAGGGATGGATCACGTGCACGCCGCCGAAAGCCTCGAGGTTGACTTTGGCGGTCTCGGTGCGCACGCGCGCAATCACCGTGAGATCGGGCGCAAGCGTGCGTGCCCCGATCGCGATCCCCTGATTGGCCGTGTCATCCCCGGTCAGCACGATCAAACCGCGGCACAGCGAGCGCGTGATGCCCGCCAGGCGTAAGGTCTCGGGCACGCGCGCATCGTCGGTCAAAACGATTGCCGGCGCAGCCAGGCGGTCGATCGCAGCCGAGGCACTGCGCTCGCGGCGTAGCTCGATGATGATGACGCGAAAGCCGAGGCGGTCGAGTGCGCGCGCCAGTTGCCGACCACTCTGACCGTACCCGCAGAGCACGTAGAACGGATCGCCGAGCGAGCGCACGCGCCACGCGAAGATGCTGCGCGCCACGGCGGCCCGGAAGTTTACGTCGGCAACGAGCGTAAAGATCGCGCCGAGCGTGTACGTCCAGGCGATCACGGTCAGATAGATCGAAAAGGTCATCCAGGCACGCTGCGCATTGGAAAACGTGTAGGGCAGTTCGCCGAAGCCGATGGTGGTGGCCGTGTAGCTCATCACATAGAAAGCGTGGAACAGCGACATGTTCCACGGCCGTCCTTCGGCATCGATACCCGGCATGAAGGTCATGCCAATGACCGCGATCGCATAGGCAAGGATGAGCGCAATCAGCGGCCAGCGTAGTCGCCGCAATACGAGATAGGCGATGTCGCCAGCTTCCCCGGGTGTGTGTTGGGTTGGAAGCATGCGCGTGTTCGTCGACGAGGTTGCGGACCGACCCTGTCGCGGGGGGCGAAACTAGCGCCCCTGACGCAAGGTCTCGCCGATCAGCAGAATCACCGAGATCAAATTGGCCAACAACGCGCCCCCCGAAAGGGACACGATCGTCGCGATCGTGCCGGCATCCATCGCGTGTCCCTGAATGTGCACGTGAAACATCCAGATAAAGGCCGCGGCCACGAGTTGCACCAGCGCGACAAGTGAAGTGGCCAGGTGGATTGCCCCGACTTGGGTGCGGTCACCGAACTTGAGCACCGTGGCGATGAGATTGACCACCACGGCTGCGGCAAGCTCGGTCGGGTTGTGGAGCTCCGGCCGGTCGATGTCGCCGATGAAGAAGCCGAAGTTGAGCGTGCAGGCGAGGATGATGAAAAAACCGAAGATGACTTTCTCGAGGTTCATTCCGCTGGTGCCTCTGCGCCAAGCCGAGGCGTCATCAAGAAGCTTCGATTGTGGCGCGAAGTGGCCTCGGACGCTAGAATGACGAGCGTTCGAGGAGCGTTGCAGCTTGTTGCCCGCGCGCAACAGGTCAGGCTCGAACGCGTGGTGCGCCCAACCCGGCGCTCCACCTTCCTCCAACGGCGCTCGCCCACCGGTGCTGTCGACCCGCACACACCCGGCCCAAGCGGCGAGTTGCACGTTCGGCCCGGTGTTTGTGGGACAGCCGCTAGCTCGAGGAGATCCCATGAACGCAATCGCCGAAAAAGTGTTCACCGACTATGTCATCGCCGATCTTGCGCTGGCCGATTGGGGGCGCAAGGAGATCGCCATCGCCGAAAGCGAGATGCCCGCACTGATGGCAATCCGCGAGGAGTTTGCTGCCCAGCAACCGCTCAAAGGCGCCCGCATCGCCGGCAGCCTGCACATGACGATCCAAACCGCGGTCTTGATCGAGACGCTTCAGGCCCTCGGCGCCCAGGTGCGTTGGGCCTCCTGCAACATCTTTTCCACCCAAGACCATGCCGCCGCCGCCATTGCCGCGCGCGGCACACCGGTGTTTGCCTTCAAGGGCGAATCGCTTGAAGAGTACTGGGCTTTCACCCACCGCATTTTCGAATTCGGCGCGAAGGGCGCACCGGGCGAAGGCCCCAACATGATCCTCGATGATGGCGGGGATGCCACGCTACTGATGCACCTTGGCAAGAAGGCCGAAAAAGATCCCTCGGTGCTTGCGCAGCCCAGCAGCGAAGAGGAGCGGGTTTTGTTTGCCGCCATTCGCGCAAAGCTGGCCGAAGATCCTACCTGGTACAGCCGCAAGGCCGCCGAGATCATCGGCGTGACCGAAGAGACCACCACCGGAGTCAACCGCTTGAAGCAGATGGCCGCGCGCGGCGAGCTCATGTTCCGCGCGATCAACGTAAACGATTCGGTCACCAAGAGCAAATTCGACAACCTCTACGGCTGCCGCGAGTCGCTCGTCGATGGCATCAAGCGCGCAACCGACGTGATGATTGCCGGCAAGGTCGCGGTGGTGTGCGGCTATGGGGATGTGGGCAAAGGCTCCGCGCAGGCGCTTCGCGCGCTCTCCGCACAAGTCTGGGTGACCGAGATCGACCCGATCTGTGCGCTGCAAGCGGCCATGGAAGGCTACCGTGTGGTCACGATGGACGATGCCTGCGACAAGGCCGACATCTTTGTAACGGCCACCGGCAACAAGCATGTCATCACCTTCGAGCACATGGCCAAGATGAAAGATCAGGCCATCGTCTGCAACATCGGCCACTTCGACAACGAGATCGATGTGGCCTCGCTTGAAAAACACTGCCGGTGGGAGGAAATCAAACCGCAGGTCGATCATGTGATCTTCCCCGATGGCAAGCGCATCATCCTGCTCGCCAAGGGGCGGCTTGTGAATCTGGGCTGCGCGACCGGGCATCCGAGCTACGTGATGTCCTCCTCCTTTGCCAACCAGGTCATCGCGCAGATCGAACTGTTCAACCACCCAGAGCGCTATGAGCGCGGGCGCGTCTACACCCTGCCCAAGCATCTCGATGAGAAGGTGGCGCGGCTGCAACTCAAAAAGCTCGGCGCGACGCTCACCGAACTCACCGACGAGCAGGCGGCCTACATCGGGGTGCCGAAGGAGGGCCCGTACAAGCCCGACACTTACCGCTACTGACCCTCGGACATGCGCGAGCGCTTGCTGCGGTTGCTGATCGTCTGGCTGCTCAATGCGGTTGCGCTCATGATCGTGGCCTATTTGATGCGCGGCGTGCAGGTGGTTGATTTCCCCTCGGCCCTGCTCGCCGCCGCCGCGCTCGGCGTGGTCAACACCCTGATCCGGCCGGTGCTTGCGATCTTGACGCTGCCGATTACGGTGCTCACGCTCGGCTTTTTCTACCTGCTCCTCAACGGCTTTCTGTTCTGGATGGTGGGCAAGCTGCTCGGCGGGTTCGAGGTCACCGGTTTCTGGTCGGCGGTGCTCGGGGGACTGCTCTACGGGGTGATCGCGTGGCTGCTTGCCTACCTGATCCCGCTCGGGCAGCGGCCGGCGCGCCGCTAGGCGCCCGCCGCATGCGCCCGAGTGTTGCACGCGCCGATGTGGCGCTGGTCGAGCGTGGCTTGGCCGCCTCGCGCACCCTGGCCCGGCGGCTGATCGAAGGCGGACATGTGCACATGCTCTGCGGCGGCCAGCGTCGGAGCGTGACCCGACCCAGCGAAGTCGTGCCCGCCGAGGCCCGGCTCGAAGTCGACAGCGCCCCGATTCTCGACTACGTCTCGCGTGGCGGACTCAAGCTCGCCGGGGCGCTTGCCCATCTCAAGCTCGATGTCGGCGGCCTGCGCTGCCTGGATGTGGGCCAGTCCACCGGCGGTTTCACCGACTGCCTGCTTGCCCACGGTGCCGCGCAGGTCGTCGGCATCGATGTGGGCCATGGGCAATTGCATCCGAAGCTTGCTTGCGACCCCCGTGTCATCGCCTACGAAGGCATCCATGCGCGCAACCTGCCGCCTGAGCTGGCGCCCGGGCCGTTCGATCTGATCGTGGCGGATGTCTCGTTCATCTCGCTAACCCAGGTCTTGCCGATCTGCCCGGGGCGGCTCGCACCCGATGGCCGGGTGCTTGCCCTTGTGAAACCTCAGTTTGAAGTCGGCCGAAGCGCCCTTGGCAAAGGCGGCATCGTGCGTGATCCAGCGCGATTCGACGAGGTCAGGCAGCGGGTCTGCAGCGCGGCTCAAGGGCTCGGTTTTGACATCCTCGACTATTTCCCCTCCCCGATTGCGGGCGGCGATGGCAACCGGGAGTTCTTCCTCTACGCACAGCGACCAATCGGCCCCGCGCCCGCAAGCCCACGGTTTAGCCCATGAAAATCCCGATCTCCTTCGAGTTTTTCCCACCCAACACCGCCGAGGGCGAAGCCAAGCTTGCGCAGGTGACCCAAGAGCTTGCTGCGCTCAAACCGACCCACTTCTCGGTCACCTACGGCGCCGGCGGCTCCACCCGCGACAAGACGGTCGCCACGGTGCGGCGTATCCACGCCCAGGGGCTTACCGTTGCGCCGCACTTGTCCTGTGTCGGCGCCTCGCGCGAGAGTCTCTCTGAAATCCTCACCATCTATCGTGACCTAGGCATCCGGAAGCTGGTTGCACTGGGCGGCGACCTGCCCTCGGGGATGGTCGCCGGTGGGGAATTCCGCTACGCGACCGACCTGATCGGCTTCATCCAGAGGGCCTTTCCGGATCAGTTCGAGCTCACCGTGGCTGCTTACCCGGAGGTGCATCCCCGCGCCGCCTCTGCGCGGGCGGACCTCGAAGTCTTGCGGCGCAAAGAGGCTTTGGGCGCGCGGGCAGCAGTCACACAGTTCTTCTACAACGCCGATGCCTACTTCGCCTTCGTCGAGGCCGCCCGCGCGCTCGGGATCACCCTTCCCATCATTCCCGGCATCATGCCGATTGGCAACTTCGCCAAGGTCGCCCGCTTTGCCGAAGGCTGCGGCGCCGAAATCCCGCGCTGGCTGGTCAAGCGCATGCAGGATTTCGGGGATGACCTCGAGGCCGTCCGCGCCTTCGGCCTCGATGTGGTCACCCGGCTTTGCGAGCGCCTCGTTAGCGGCGGCGCGCCGGCACTGCACTTCTACACGATGAACCAGGCCGGCCTCAGCAGCCAAATCATCCACCGTCTTCGAGGAAACCCAGCATGAGCAAGCAACCCATTCACACCCCTTCAGCGCCTGCGGCCCTTGGTCCCTACTCGCAAGCGATCGTTACAGGCAACCTCCTCTTCTGCTCCGGGCAGATTGGGCTCGATCCGGCCACCGGTCAGTTGCGCGAAGGCTTCGAAGCCCAGGTCGATCAAGCCTTCGCCAACCTCCAAGCGGTCATCGAAGCCGCTGGGTCCGACTTGAGCCGTGTAGTCAAACTCACTCTCTTTCTCACCGACCTCGCGCACTTCGCCACCGTCAACGCGAAGATGGAGGCGCTCTTTAGCGCTCCTTACCCCGCCCGCTCGACGGTCGAAGTCTCCGCCCTGCCCAAGGGCGCGCTCTTTGAGGTCGAGGCGATCGCGCTGCGCTGAGCGGTCCGCGCCCTTGCGCAACCGAAAGCGCCAAGGCGTCGGCCTCCAATCTTCGGGGCTGCGGCCTCGGTTGCCGAAGCGGCCCCAACGCAGCAGTCGATCGCCTCGACCTGCCGGCAGCGATGATTCAATCGCCGCAGGCACCGTGCGGTGTGTTCGATCGACTGCCTTCTTGCCTCAGTCACCCCGTGCGCGAATCGAGAATCGGCAAGTCATCGCTCGCCGAGCGCCTCAGCCGATCGAAGCCTCACACCCATTGGCGGAATCGGCCACCGCGGCAATTTCATCGAGCGCCTGCACGATCTCCGCATCGATCGCCTCAACCGGCACGAAGGCCGCAAGTGTGTGGTAATCGGTCTTGCGCATGAGGTTTGGCAATCCTAGCCGTTCGTAGTAGCGCTCAAACAGCGGCTCCAAAAACTCGTCACTCGCTTTGATGTCCTTGCTCCAAGGGTCTTTGCCCAGAGTCCGCAAGGCGTCTTCGACTTGCCCGATCGCTTCCTCCATCGCCTCGCGCCATCCTGCGCTGAAAAGCTCGCCTTGTTGCCGGCGCCCCTGATCTTCGGCGAAAGCAAGCAAGGTCTCGCGCTGGCACAGATAGTTCTCCAACTCGCGCCGCTGCCACATGCGTTGCCTAAGATAACGATCCTCCGGCGGGTGCGCCTCCAGCCGGTCGTAGATGGCGATGCCGACGAGGTCAATTTTCGCCTCGCGTAGGGCGTGGAAGTGCTCCTGCGCCTTGCGCGGCTGGTTGGCCACATAGTGCACGAATGGCCGCTCCAGATGCTTCT
>JANWWI010000030.1 GCA_025056355.1 Casimicrobiaceae bacterium
GTCTCATACTCCACATGCGCCGTATTGATCGTAATGCCCCGCGCCTTCTCCTCCGGCGCCGAATCAATCTGATCGTAACTCTTCGCCTCCCCACCAAACTTCCTCGACAACACATGCGTCAGCGCCGCCGTCAAGGTCGTCTTGCCATGATCCACATGACCAATCGTGCCCACATTCACATGCGGCTTGGTCCGCTTGAAGGTCTCTTTTGCCATGATCCTTTCCTGTGTTGATCGTTGCGTTGCGGAGAATCCGTAGGCCGTGCGGCGCCCGGTGGAGGGTCTAGCCGCCCTTGGCCTTGATCACTGCATCGGCGATGTTCTTGGGTGCTTCGGCGTAATGCTTGAACTCCATCGTGTAGGTCGCGCGCCCCTGAGTGGCCGAACGAAGTGCGGTCGAGTAGCCGAACATCTCACCGAGCGGTACCTCGGCCTTGATGATCTTGCCCCCGACGACATCTTCCATGCCCTGAACCATGCCACGTCGAGACGACAGATCGCCCATGACCGCGCCCGCATATTCCTCGGGAGTTTCAACCTCGACCGCCATCATCGGCTCGAGCAATACGGGGGACGACTTACGCATGCCATCTTTGAAAGCGATCGAAGCGGCCATCTTGAAGGCATTCTCGTTTGAGTCGACTTCGTGGTATGAACCGTCGAACAGCGTCACACGCACATCGACCACCGGATAGCCCGCAAGCACTCCAGCCGCAAGCGCCTCTTGCACGCCCTTTTGCACCGCCGGGATGTACTCGCGCGGCACCACACCCCCTTTGATGGCATCGACGAATTCGAACCCCTTGCCCGGCTCAAGCGGTTCGAGCCGAAGCCAGACGTGGCCATACTGACCGCGGCCGCCGGACTGCTTGATGAATTTGCCCTCGACCTCGGCGCTCTTGCGAATCGTTTCGCGGTAAGCCACTTGGGGTTTGCCGACACTGGCCTCGACGCCAAACTCGCGTTTCATGCGATCGACGATGATCTCGAGATGCAGCTCGCCCATCCCCGAAATGATCGTCTGGCCGGACTCTTCGTCGGTGTGCACGCGAAACGAGGGATCCTCCTGCGCAAGCCGCCCGAGCGCGATCGACATCTTCTCTTGATCGGCCTTGGTCTTCGGCTCGACCGCCTGCGAGATGACCGGCTCGGGAAACTGCATGCGCTCAAGCGTGATAATCGCGTTCGGGTCGCACAGCGTGTCGCCCGTGGTGGCTTCCTTGAGCCCTACGGCTGCCGCGATATCACCGGCGCGCACCTCTTTGATCTCTTCGCGCTCGTTGGCGTGCATCTGAAGCAAGCGCCCGATGCGTTCGCGCTTGCCTTTGACAGGGTTGTAGACGGTGTCCCCAGACTGTACGACCCCCGAGTAAACGCGGAAAAAGATCAACTGCCCCACATAAGGGTCAGTCATGATCTTGAACGCCAAAGCCGCGAATTTCTCATCGTCCGAAGCTTTGCGAGTGACCTCCTGGTCGTTCTCATCGACCCCCCTGACGGGCGGAATGTCGGTCGGCGCAGGCAGATAGTCGATGACGGCATCCAGCATCGCTTGCACGCCCTTGTTCTTGAAAGCCGACCCACAGAGCATCGGCACGATCTCGCCCGCAATCGTGCGCTGACGCAGACCACGCTTGATCTCTGCCGGCGAGAGGTCGCCCTCTTCGAGGTACTTATTCATGAGCTCTTCGTTGGCCTCGGCGGCGCTTTCCACCATCTTCGCGCGCCATTCCTCGGCAAGCGGTCTGAGCGACTCTGGAATCTCCTGCGCTTCAAATTTCATTCCGAGCGAGGCCTCGTCCCAGATGATCGCTTTCATGCGAACGAGGTCAACCACCCCTTTGAAGTTCTCCTCGGCACCGATCGGCACTTGAATCGGAACAGGGTTCGCCTTGAGCCGGGCCTTCATCTGCTCGTAGACCTTGAAGAAGTCGGCACCGGTGCGGTCCATCTTGTTCACAAAGGCCAGACGGGGCACGTTGTACTTGTTGGCCTGACGCCAGACGGTCTCCGACTGCGGCTGCACCCCACCGACTGCGCAATAGACCATGCAGGCACCATCGAGCACGCGCATCGAGCGCTCTACCTCGATCGTGAAGTCGACGTGCCCGGGGGTGTCAATGATGTTGATGCGGTGCTCGGGATAGCTGTTGTCCATCCCCTTCCAGAAGCACGTCGTCGCCGCGGAAGTGATCGTGATCCCCCGCTCGCGCTCTTGCTCCATCCAGTCCATGATGGCGGCACCATCGTGCACCTCGCCAATCTTGTGCGACACCCCGGTGTAGAACAAGATGCGCTCGGTGGTCGTGGTCTTGCCCGCGTCGATGTGGGCGGAAATGCCGATGTTGCGATAGCGCTCGATAGGAGTAGTACGTGGCATGGATACTTACCTTTCGACCGACCAGACGCTCGTGACGCGGGCCGACCGCTCCTCAAACAATCCTCAGAACCTGAAATGCGAGAAGGCCTTGTTCGCTTCAGCCATGCGATGGACCTCCTCGCGTTTTTTGATCGCACCGCCTCGTCCTTCGGCCGCCTCCATGAGCTCGTTGGCCAGCCTGAGCCCCATGGACTTTTCGCTGCGCTTGCGCGCTGCGTCACGGATCCAGCGCATCGACAGCGCAACACGCCGAACGGGACGCACCTCCACCGGCACCTGGAAGTTCGCTCCACCGACCCGACGGCTCTTGACCTCCACGAGCGGTTTGACGTTGTTGATGGCCGTTGAGAACACCTCAAGCGGATCCTTGCCTGCCTTTTTCGCGATGATGTCGAGCGCGCCGTAGACGATGCGCTCCGCGACGGCTTTTTTGCCTCGCGTCATCACCACGTTCATGAACTTCGACACTTCAACGCTGCCGTACTTCGGATCGGGCAGGATTTCGCGCTTGGGAACTTCGCGTCGACGAGGCATGGCTATCCTTGTGAGTCCTAAGGCATCGCACGTGGATGCCGAAATCGATCAGAACGACAAGATCCGCAGAGGCCTTGCGGCGATTGATCAGGCCTTCTTGGGCCGTTTGGCGCCGTACTTCGAACGGCCCTGCTTTCGATCCTTTACCCCAGCGGTGTCGAGCGAACCGCGCACCACGTGGTAGCGCACGCCTGGCAAATCCTTGACGCGGCCGCCACGGATGAGCACAACCGAATGCTCTTGTAAGTTGTGGCCTTCGCCCCCGATGTAGGAGATAACCTCGTAGCCGTTGACCAGTCGCACCTTGGCCACTTTGCGCAAGGCGGAGTTCGGCTTCTTCGGGGTGGTCGTGTAGACCCGGGTACAGACGCCCCGCTTTTGCGGGCTGCCTTGCAAGGCCGGCACCTTGCTTTTTTGGATGACCGGCGTGCGCCCAAGGCGCACAAGCTGATTGATCGTCGGCATGGCAAACCTTTGTTCTGCGTTCAACCGGTCACTGCAATTGGCAACCGGCGGAAAGCGCCCGCGAGTGACTGCGTGCCCAAACGAAGGCGCGTCAACTCGGGAGCTTTTTCAACCAAATCGCGACGGCGTAAACCCACGTTGCGCCGCAATTGCCGCTCGAAAGCAGCAAGGTGCGATTCGGAAAGACTTTGATTCTAGTTCGGATCGCGCGGCCTCGTCAACCGGCTTGATCTTTGCCTTCGTGGCGAGACGTCCAGCTGAAATACGGGTAAGGCGGCTGGGGGAGGCGCGACGCCTCGACGCGCAAGCGCTCTTCGACATCGATCGGCGGACGATCCCACCAAATCGCACGTCCTTGGCGCTGCGCTTCTTCGAGCTTCGGGCGCTCGGCCTTGAGCTGGCGCAAAAACTGAGTGATGTCGCTTTCGTACATCGTTTCTCGCGGGTTCGTTTCTCGCGGGTTCGAGCATTGCCAACATTATCCCGAACCCGAGCGGTTCGACTCGGTGCAAGGGCGCAACGACGGTCGCCGCGAGCCTTCGTAGAGTTCGAACTCATAGAGCCGACATTCGATCGGCCCGTTGAACAACACGATCCGACGGCGCGGCCGCAGCCCAACTCCCGCTGGAAACCCCCGATCCGCCGTCAGGAAGCAGGCCACCCAGCCGACCAGCGAACGCTTCATCCAGCGCCCCAGCGAGGGGTACCACGCAGACAAGCGGCAACGATCGTCGAGCCGCTGCCCATACGGCGCGTTGCTCAGCACGAGCCCCCTTGCGCCCAGGATGTCGCCTCCCGAGGTTGGCGGCGGTACGCTGTCTTCGACCCGCATCTGATGAAGTGCAATCGCCGACATCCACGCGCGTGCGCGATCGGCCCGAGCCGGTTCGACCTGGGCGACGGCTCTCAGGTGAGCTTCGGTGGCCGCGAGCGCCTCAGCGCGCTCATCCCCGCCGAACAGCAAACCGGCGGGCAGCGGCTTCAGGCGCGCGCGCGCTTCCTCCAGCGCGACTTGCCACGCGGCCCGATCATGCCCCGCGAGCCGCTCGAAGGCAAAGCGTCGACCGAGCCCTGGCGCCTGGTCCGTAGCGATCATCGCCGCCTCGCAGAGCAAGGTGCCGCTGCCCATCATCGGATCGAAGAACACGCGCTCGCCGTGCCAGCCTTCAAGCAGGAGCAATCCCGCGGCAAGGTTTTCCCGCAGCGGTGCCTCAAGCCCCACGCGTCGGTAGCCCCGCTTGAAAAGCGCTTCGCCTGCCAAATCGAGATAGATCGAGGCGCTGCGTTCGGAGACAAAAAGACGAATGCGGATGTCCGGACGCGCGGTCTCAACACTGGGACGGGTACCGACCGTGGCCCGAAAGCGATCGACCACGGCATCTTTGATCCGCAACGCCGCAAAATGGATCGAGCGCAAGGGCGAGCCCACCGCGTCGGCCTCGACACGGATCGTCTCGCGCGGCGAAAACAGACTCGGCCA
This sequence comes from Casimicrobiaceae bacterium, assembly GCA_025056355.1. Taxonomy (GTDB): domain Bacteria; phylum Pseudomonadota; class Gammaproteobacteria; order Burkholderiales; family Casimicrobiaceae; genus Casimicrobium. The sequence goes on from JANWWI010000030.1 coordinate 4,859, forward strand.
GTCCACCGCGCGCGCGAGCTGGTAGAGATCGGACTCGTCTTGATAAAAGCCCTCGGCCAGCCGCCAAAGCACGCGGCTGGCCACACGGCTCCACAAGCACACGCGAGATCCAAGGACAAAGGGGCCGCGAAAAGCGACCCCTCCGGCCGTGGCCTGCACCTGAACCGCACCCAGCGTCTCAAGTTCGCGGGCCAGCACGGCCTCAAGCCCGCGCGGACACGGTGCGAAAAAAGACTCGAGGCGATCGGTGCTCAACCGAGGATGGCCACGCGCTGGCGTCAAAGACATCGGCTCGACGCCCCTAGTCCTGGCGAACCGACGAGCACGCGTGGGGCAACGCCGTCAAGGTACAGCCATCGCCGATGCCTTCGCGCCAGATGCGCACCCGGCTCACCCCCTCGAAGCGCTCCGCCACGGCACGCCAGATGTAGGCGCAAAGGTTTTCGAGTGTGGGAGGGCCAAGCCCCTCGAGCTCGTTGAGCAGGCGATGATCGAGCCGCTCACGCAACGTGGCAAGATGCTCGCGCAGATGCGCAAGGTCGAGCAGCATTCCGGTTCTGGGGTCCGGCGTCCCGGCCAGACACACCTCGCACCAGTAGGTGTGACCGTGAACCCGGCGCGAGCCTTCGGCCTCGATCTCACGCTCAAGCGTGTGTGCGGCGTCAAAGAAAAAGCGTTGATGGATTTCGTAGCGCACGCTTGCGATTATCGCGGTCGTCCACGGCCGCGTTGCCTCGGGCCGAGGCGGCCTTCAGCGAATCCCTATCAGTTTGTGCATCTGAAGGGAGAGCCTCCAGGCCGGATGGGCCAAGCAGAAGGCAGTGGCCGCTGCCGTATGGGCTGCGCGCTCGGGCCCATCCATCGGCTGCACGAAGCGGTGCAGAAACGGCAAGCGCTCGAGCGCCTCCCAATCGAAGGGCTGCGGGTAGACCACCTTGAGCTCATGCCCGCGCTGCTGCACAAACGGCGCGCCGGCCTTGGGGCTTACGGTGAGCCAGTCGATGCCCTCGGGTGCAGGGAGCGTACCGTTGGTTTCCACGGCAATTTCGAAGCCCCGCGCATGGAACGCCTCGATGAGTGCCGGGTCAAGCTGCAAAAGCGGCTCCCCGCCCGTGCACACGACCAACGGAGGCGCCCCATGCGCCGTCTTGGGCCAGTGCTCGGCCACACGCTCGGCAAGCGCTTCTGCCGTCTCGTAGCGCCCGCCTGCAGTGCCATCGGTTCCGACGAAGTCGGTATCACAGAAGCGGCAGCGCGCGCTGGCGCGATCCTCTTCGCGCCCGCTCCAGAGGTTACAGCCCGCAAAGCGGCAAAACACCGCCGGGCGCCCGGCTTGAGCGCCTTCGCCTTGGAGCGTGTAGAAGATTTCCTTGACCGCGTAGCTCATCGTTTCAGACGCTCAGCCTGATAGCGCTCGTAGCCGCGGGCACGCAGTTCGCACGCCGGGCAGGCCCCGCAGCCGTAGCCCCAGGGGTGGCGCTGGCCGCGCTCGCCCAGGTAGCAGGTGTGGGTGTGTTCGACGATCGCCTCAACGAGCGTTGGACCGCCAAGCGCCTCGGCCAGTGCCCAGGTGGCCGCCTTATCCAAACGCATGAGCGGGGTTTCGATCCGAAAGGGTTGGTCGATGCCAAGCGTGAGCGCTTGCTGCATGGCGGCGATGAAGGCGGCCCGGCAATCCGGGTAGCCCGAAAAATCCGTCTCGCACATGCCGCCGACGAGCACGGCGATGTCGCGCCGGTAGGCCACAATCGCTGCAAGCGCCAAAAAAAGCAGATTGCGCCCCGGCACAAAGGTGTTCGGCAAGCCGGAGGCAAGCAACCGGATCTCGGCCTCGCGTGTGAGGGCGGTCTCGGAGAGCTGCCCGAGCAGTGGCAGCTCGAGCCGATGATCCTCCCCGAGCCGCTCGGCCCAGCGGGCAAAGCGCTGCCGGAGCGCGCCGAGAAACGCCTGCCGCACCTGCAGTTCGACCGCATGCCGTTGGCCATAGTCAAAGGCAATCGTCTCCACGCGCGCATAGCGCTCAAGCGCCCAGGCAAGGCAGGTGGCCGAATCCTGCCCGCCCGAGAAAAGCACGAGGGCCGCTTGCCGATCAAGCACGGCACCCTCAGACGGGCTTGACCACCACGAAGATCGTCGCCCCGACCAAGCCCACCACCGGCAGCTCGTTGATGATCCGGTAGTAGCGCTCGCTCATGCGGTTGCTGCCGCGCGCGAATTGCTGCAGGTGCCACCCGCACAGGCCGTGAAACCCCACAAGCAACAGCACAAAGAGCAGCTTCCACATGAGCCACTTACCGCTGATGCCATAACCCAGCCAGAGCCAGAGGCCGAAGACCCAGGTCAGCACCGCCCCCGGGGTCATGATGCCCCAGAAGAGCTTGCGCTCCATGATCCTGAAACGCGCATCGCCGCGCGCATCGCCTTCGGCCAGCGCCTGGCAGTGGTAGACGAAAAGCCGCGGCAGGTAGAAGATCGCGGCCATCCAAGTCACCATGGCGATGATGTGTAAGGATTTGACCCAGAGCATGGCAGAAAATCCGAACAATCCATGGGGTGAAGGGGAGCTTAGTGCACAAAGCGGCGCTTCACGAGCGCGTAGGCCAGCGCAAAGCCTGCCACCGCATAGAGTGCCAGCACCGCCACATGCAGCACCCAGTATGCCGGAAGCGCGCCGCGCACGAGCGGCCGGATGAGCTCCACCGCATGGCTCATCGGCAGATACCAGCTGATCTGCTCAAGCGCGGGCGGCAGTTGGCTCATCGGGAAAAACACGCCCGAGAGCATGGCAAGCGGCATGAGCCCAAGCGAAAACCAGTAAGCGAAGAATTCGTACCCCTTTGCCAGCGCCGTCATGATCAGCGCAAGGGCCGCAAAGGCGAGCCCAATGAGCGCTGAGGCGGGCAACACAAGCACGAGCGTGGCCTCGCGGCTTACCCCCAGAAGCAGGAGCGCGCCCACAAAGGCCACACACGACAGCGCCGATTTGCTTGCCGCAAAGAGCCATTCGGCCAGAAGCACATCGCGCAATTCAAGCGGCGCATTCAAGATCGCATCCCAGGTGCGCTGCACCTGCATCCGCGCAAAGGCCGAATACATCGCCTCGAAGCTTGCGGCATTCACGATCGAAAAGGCAAGCGTGCCGCTTGCAACGAACAGCAGATAGCTCATGCCACCGAGCTCCGGAACGAGTGCCCCAAGCCCGTAGCCAAGCCCCAGCATGTAGAGAAGCGGTTCAACCACCGCAAACATGAGCGAAGAGAGCCAGTAGCGCCGCCAAGCCAAGAAGTGCCGCCGCCAGATCGGCCACCAACGAAGCCATGCCGGCCAGTCACGGGTCAGGGCCTGGCTCACTCGCGAAGCTCCCGGCCCGTGAGCTTGATGAAGACATCCTCGAGGTTGGCCGGCCGCTCAAGGATGCGCCAGCGATGCTGTGCAGCCGAGGCAGAAAGCGCCGCCATCAAGGAGGCCGCATCCTCGGTGTAGCAAAAAAGCGTCTCACCTGCGCGTTCCACCCGGGTGGCGTGGCGGCGCGCCAGAGCCTGGGCTTGCTCGAGCGCTTCGCCGAAAACTTCCACGACGACCGGCTCAATCAAGCGCTCGATCAGTGCGCGCGGCGAACCCTCGGCGATCAGCCCTCCGCCGTCGATCACACACAGTTGATCGCACAGCCGCTCGGCCTCGTCCATGAAATGCGTGGTCACGATGAGCGTGCGCCCGCTTGCGCGCAGTGCCTTGAGCCGCTCCCAGATCAAATGCCGCGCCTGGGGGTCAAGCCCCGTGGTGGGCTCATCGAGGATGATGAGCTCGGGATCGTGAACGAGCGCCCGCGCAATCGTCAGGCGCCGCCTCATGCCGCCCGAGAGCTCAGCAATACGTGCCCGGGCGCGGCCCGAAAGACCGGCAAAGTCGAGCAGTTCGGGCACACGCGCACGCGCGGCGCGGTCGCTCAAGCCGAAGTAGCGCGCATAGACGATCAGGTTTTCTTCGACCGTGAAATCAGGGTCGAGGTTATCGAACTGCGGCACAACGCCCACGCGCCGCCGCGCCTGACGGGCGCGCTTCGGGATCGGCTCGCCGAGCAGTTCAATGCGGCCCGAATCGGCGCGCACATGGCCGAGCGCCATCTTGAGGCAGGTGGTTTTGCCCGCGCCGTTGGGTCCTAGCAAGCCCACGCAAAGCCCCGCCGGGACGGTCCAGGAAAACTCCCTCACCACGGCGCGGCGGTCGCTGCCTGCGCCGTAGTGCTTACTCACCTCGCTCAAGCAAAGGGCCGCCTTCACGGGTCGGTCTCAGCAAGCCGCGCCGCAAAGGCTGCGCGCACCACACGCCGAAGCGGCGCCAATTGCCCGTGGAAAAAATGCCCCACCCCTGGGAACACAACCACCGGCAGCCCTTGCGGCCGCGCCCAGTCGAGCACATCGGCCAGGGGCACCACCTCATCGGCCTCGCCATGAATGACCACGCTGTGCTCAGGCACTGTGCCCACCTCGAAGCGCCCCACCGCCGGCCCCACAAGCACGATCGCCTGCGGTTGCTCGCGGGCAAGTAGCCGCGTCCAAACATAGGCGCCGAAGGAAAACCCGCCGGCAAGCAGGGGCAGCGCTCCGAAGCGCTCGCGCGCCCAAGCAAGCACGGCGCTTGCATCCTCGGTCTCGCCGAGGCCGTGGTCGAAGCGGCCCTCGCTGCCTCCCACCCCGCGAAAGTTGAAGCGCAGCGCAACCGCGCCCACATCGAGGGCGGCCTTGGCCAGCGTTTGCACGACCTTGTTGTCCATCGTGCCACCGTGGAGCGGATGCGGGTGACAAAGCAGTGCGAGCGCGCGCGGCGGATGCGAAGTCGGTTCGCTCACGGCCACTTCGAGCACTCCGACGGGCCCTGCCACGCGCAGCGTTGCCTGCATGAACGGCATTCTAGGAACGCTCGGCAGCGTGCCCTGATGATGGCGCCTTCGCTTTGGCTTCGGTGCCAAAACGCCAAAACAGCACGGCGGTTGCCGCAATGGGCCACACGAGCACAATCGCTTGCGTGAGGCCATTGAGGTGCGCCAGGTGGGCAAAACGCAAGGCAAACACGGACAGCGGGGCTTCGGCAAGCAACAAATCCGGCAACAACGCAAGCACAAGCACGCTTGTCAGCAGCGCAATCCCAGCCACGATCGACTTGAGCGGCCGAGGCAACCAAAACAGCATCGTCAGCAGCAAGGCGCCCAAGGCAAGTCCGATGCTGTGCCCCGGACGCAGCCACGCCTCGAGCGCCTGAGTCTTGAGTAGCGATTCGGCGGCAAGCGTCTTGAGCAGCACGGCAAGCCCGAGGATGACAACCAGTGCGGCACCCCCAAGCACTCGCCGCCGCATCATGAGATCGGCAAACAGCCCGATCCCGACCAACGCGCAGCCCGTTTGAATGGCCTCGATCAGGATGACCGGTGTCTCGTACGCCGCCGTCGAACCGGGGTGAAAAGCCAGGCCGAAGACCGGAATCGCTGGGTTGACCTGCGCGAGCAGCCAGGTGCCGAGCAGCACGAGTTGCAAGTCACCGGCCGCGCTGGGCACGATCCACGCCTCACGCAGACGAGCCAGGGGCCGAAAGACTCGTCGCAGCAGGGGGCCGAGGGACGCCCCGGCAAGCGTCCCAAGCGCGTTGAACACGACATCATGCACGCTGGCCACGCGCGGTGGCAGCGCCGTCTGCAGCAGTTCGAGCGTCAGCGAAAGTGCGACTCCGGCCGCCACCGTCAGGATGAGGGCCCGCTGGGGACTCGTCCGCGCCGCAAGCGAGGCGCTCAGCAATATTCCGAGCGGGACGTAGCCGGCGAGATTGAGCCAAAGGTCACCGCGCTGCACGCGCCAGGCCCATTCGAGTCCGAGCCAGCTCGAGCGACCGAACGCCGTCCAATCCCAGCCCGAGAAGGGCTGCAAACTCGCGTAGACGATGACGGCAACACAGACCGCTGTCGCCCAGGCCGCAAGGGAACTCGTGCCCTTCACAGATACGCCTGATCGACCTTGAAGTTGACCGCATTCACCTGCGAGGCGTCGAGATAGAGCTTGACTTCCAGGTCGGCGTGACCTGCCAAGCCTTGCTCGACCGAAACGTGCGCCGGGACGTACTGCGCTGGCGCAATGACCTTGCGCGCAAGCGGCCTCGCGCCGGCGTCCTCGAGGGTCAAAATCAGGTGAGGCAGTGCAACGGGCCAGGCGCTGTCGTTGCGTAGCGTGGCCGTGAAGACAAGGAGCCCTTTGTGCGCCGGATCGGCCACAAGATCGGCCCCGACGATGCCGAGAGCCGACAAGCTCCGCGGTGCGGCGACCTCGCAACCCAGGTAGGCGCAAACTTGCACGAGCGCGGGCTTCGCGGCCGGAAAGCGCGCGGCAAGCCAATCCCGGAAGCCGTAGATCAGCTGTGCGATCAGCAAGAGCAACAGCCCAACGCCAAGTACGCCCCAGGCGATGCGGGCCGAGCGCGAAAGCGGCCGGGGCGGCTTGCGCCAGCGGTATTCGCGGCTCGCTTCGCGCAAATCGGCTCGATCCTCCCCGTGATCTGAAGCGGATCCGGCCCGCCGCCACGACTCGTAGTCGAAGCTGCGAAACGGTCCCAGGGAAGGCTCAATCCTGCGCTGCGAGGCCGCGCCGCCAGCTGGCGCTTGCGAGGGCTCGGTGTGCTGTGCGGTCGAATGGGCCTCATCCGGTCCGGGCAAGGACTTGCCGTGGGCGGCATCGCCGTGGCCTTGAATGATCGTTTTGGGCCCCGCCTGAGCGGGGTCGAGCGCGCGATCGTGCTCCGGAAGGTCTAGCTCACCCTCGACGAGACAAGCGATCGCATCGAAGATGCCGCGGCAGGCACCGCAGCGCACAAGTCCTCCGTGCGAACGGACCTGTTCGGCGCGGACGTGGAAACGAGCCGCACAGTGCGGACACGCGGTAATCGCTCTGGCGCGGTTCGATGCAGCTTCTTGCACGGTCGAGACGGCGCAACGGCTCAGGGGCCCTGAGCAACAATCGTAACGTTCCGATTACCGAGTCGCGGCGTTTTCGGCCCGCCCCACCATCAAAACCCAGCCCTCGCGCCGCTCGGCCACCGAGAGGCTAAGCCACGGCTGGTAGGCCTCCGCAATCGAATCGGCTTGCTGCTCGAGGATCCCGGAGAGCGCGAGCCATCCCCCGGGAGCCACCCGAGACGCCAACAGCGGTGCCAGCACCGCGAGTGGCCCCGCAAGAATGTTGGCAATGACGACATCCCATCGGCCAAGCCTCGTGGCCTCCTGCTCGTCGCCGACCAGCTCGAAGCTCACGGCTGGGGCGATTGCGGCATTGGCCTCGGCGTTTCGCCGCGCGGTCTCGATCGCCACGGGATCGATGTCCACACCCAACACCGTCTCGGCGCCAAGCGCGCGCGCCGCTAGCGCGAGCACACCAGAGCCGGTGCCGTAGTCGAGCAGGCAGCGCCGCTCGAGCTCGAGCGTGCACAGCCAGCGCAAACACAGCGCCGTCGTGGCGTGCGCGCCGGTGCCAAAGGCCATGCCCGGATCGATCCGCAGGTTGATGGCGGCTGGATTGGGCGGCTCGCACCAGGTCGGCACGATCCAGAGCCGCGGCGTGATTTCAATCGGCGCAAACTGCGCTTGCGTCGCGCGTACCCAGTCGTCGTCGGCCACCAAGCGGTAGCTGGTCGCCCCGATCAGCCCGGGCCAGCGAGTACGTGCGTGGCTCCAGAGCGTTTCGATCGTCTCGGGCGCAACCGAACCCTCAAACAGTGCAGCGACCCGGCACTCGGGCCAAAGCGCTTGGGGCGACGTGCCCGGTTCGCCCCAGATCGGCTGCTCGGAAGGCTCGCCTGCCTGCGAATCAGCCATATCGACCGCAAGCGCCCCCGCGGCGATCAGGAACTCTGCCACCGACTCGGCCACCCCGCCGCGCACCGTTGCAACGGCTTCGAGCCAGTGCCTGGTCACGCCGAGCCAGCCTCAGGCGCGGCCTTGCGCGCCATGCGCTCTTCCAGATAGTGGATTGAGAAGCCGCCTTTGAGGAAATTGGGGTCCTCGAGCAGCTCACGATGCAATGGCGAATTGGTCTTGATGCCGTCGATGATGAGCTCTGAGAGGGCCTGCCGCATCCGCGCAATCGCCTGTTCCCGCGTCGCGCCGTGCGTGATGATCTTGGCCACCATCGCATCGTAGTTCGGCGGCACGAAGTAGCCGTTATAAACGTGCGAATCGACGCGCACGCCCGGCCCCCCCGGCGGATGCCAGGCGGTGATACGCCCCGGCGAGGGTACGAAGGTCATGGGATCTTCGGCGTTGATACGGCACTCAATCGCGTGGCCGCGCTTGACGAGCTCTTTCTGCCGGATCGAAAGCGGAAAGTTCGCCGCGATCCGGATCTGCTCCTGCACGATGTCCACGCCCGTGATGAGCTCGGTTACGGGATGCTCGACCTGGATGCGCGTGTTCATCTCGATGAAGTAGAACTGCCCATCTTCGTAGAGGAATTCGAAGGTCCCGGCCCCGCGATAGCCGATCTTCTTGCAGGCCTCGACGCAACGCAGGCCGATTTTCTCGATCAGCTTCGGCGGGATACCTGGGGCTGGTGCCTCCTCGATGATCTTTTGGTGCCGACGCTGCATGGAGCAATCCCGCTCGCCGAGATGAATCGCGTTGCCGTGTTGATCGGCCAGCACCTGGATCTCGATGTGACGGGGCGCTTTGAGGTATTTCTCGAGGTAGACCGTGCCGTTGCCGAAGGCGGCCAGCGCCTCGCCGCGTGTTAGCGTCACGGCGTTTATCAGCGCGCTTTCGTTATGCACGACTCGCATACCGCGACCGCCTCCCCCGCCGGCCGCCTTGATCAGCACCGGATAGCCGACCGAGCGTGCGATGCGGATGATCTCACTAGCATCCTCCGGCAGCGACCCTTCGGAGCCCGGTACGACCGGAACACCGGCTTTTTTCATCGCCTGTTTGGCGGATACCTTGTCGCCCATCAAGCGAATCGTCTCGGCCTTGGGACCGATAAAAACGAAGCCGGAGCGCTCGACTTTTTCGGCAAAGTCGGCGTTTTCCGAGAGAAACCCGTAGCCGGGATGAATCGCCTGCGCGTCGGTGACCTCAGCGGCGGCAATGAGCGCGGGAACGTTCAGGTAGCTCTGTGCCGAGGGCGGGGGCCCGATGCAAACCGACTCATCAGCGAGCTTGACGTATTTCGCCTCAGCGTCGGCCTCCGAGTAAACCGCAACGGTGCGGATGCCGAGCTCCCGGCAAGCGCGAAGAATTCGGAGCGCAATTTCCCCGCGATTCGCGATCAAAATCTTGTCAAACAGTTTCGGGGCCGGCGCCCTCCGCCCGGTCAATGTCAGCGCCATCACTCACTCAAGCAGGATGAGCGGCTGGCCGTACTCAACCGCCTGGCCGTTCTCGCACAAGATCGCCTTGACTACCCCGGCGCGATCCGCCTCGATCTCGTTCATGATCTTCATGGCCTCGATGATGCACACCGTCTGGCCGACGCTCACCGTGTCGCCGACCTCGACGAAGGGCTTCGCGCCCGGTGCCGCGGCCCGATAGAAGGTGCCCACCATTGGCGATTTGATCTTGTGCCCGCTCTCCGCCGCCGGTGCGGGCTCCGCCCGAGGCGCCGCGGCATTCTCCACGGGGGAAGTCGCAGACACGGCCACCGGAACGGGGAGAACTGGGGCGGCCGCAACGGGTGGAACAATCGTCGGCGAAGCGATCGGCGCGCTTGGCACCCGGGTGATTCGAACACGCTCTTCGCCTTCGGTGATCTCCAGTTCGGCGATCCCGGAGTCCTGGACGAGCTCGATCAAGCTCTTCAGTTTTCGCAGATCCACGCAGCTTCCTCCTAAATCGCGTGCGATTAGACGAGATGACGCACGCGAGGCGGTGGACATCCAACTTGGCTTGCCGCACCTCGGCACTCTTGCACGGGCCCGCCGAAGCCCCCGTGAGCGATCTAGCGCTCGGCTCTGAGCCGGCCAAGCGGGCCCCGAATTCTGCCCGAAAAATGATGGACTTGTCGCCGCCCAACGACAGCCGGGCCGCAAAAACCCGACGATCGAACCCGTATCGTAACGGAAGATCCAGCGCGATCGGAGATTTTTAGGCGAAGATACGCTCTATTTCACGAATGGAGAGCTTACCGACCCGTCGCAGCAGGACGGCATCGTCTGGGCCAATCACGAGGCTGAACGGAAGCACGCCCAGAGGATTCCCCATGGTCTTGACCCGGTCGAGCCAGGCGGGATCCCCGAGGAGGATCGGGTAGTTGACCCCGATTTCCCGGACGAAGCGTTCCACGGCCGGCTTGCGATCAATCGCGATTCCGATGACCTGCAACCCGCGGTCGGCAAAACGCTGTTGAGCCTGGACGAAATCGGGCATCTCCTCGCGGCACGGCGCGCACCAGGTCGCCCAGAAATTGATCAAGCGCGTCTTGCCTCGCCAGCTCGAAAGCGCAACGCTCTGGCCCGACAAATCTTCAAAACGCGCGCTTAGGAGAACCTCCTCAGCTCCCGCCAACGCGCCTCGATGCAGCCAGCCCCAACCCGCGAGCGCTCCAACGCCGAGCGCGCCAAGGCCTGAAAATGCGATGAGCAAAACTCGCCGAACGGGTAGCCGTCCCGAACTGTCCGAGGCTTCTACACCGGTCGGTTCACCCCGCTCAGCCCCAGACTCGTCACGGCGATCGGAATCTTTTTCTGCGCTCATGGTGCAAGCCACTTTCGCAAGGAGGATCGCAACTCCGCTCGCGGGAGCTCGCCGGCAGTCACCTCCTGGCCCTGGAGCCGATACGTTCGAGTCACCGGCGGGTAGCACACGCCAGCCCTTTCCGAACAACCCTGGAAGCGAATCGCCACCGGAACGGCCCGTGATCCGACATCATGAGGCAAGGCAAGCGCAATTTCGGTCGGCTGGTCGTAGACCTCGACACGTCCAAAATGCGGATCATCGCGCACCGAACCGCGCGTGAGCGGGGTGACGACCGCGGGTTGGCCGTCCACGGTCGCTTCGAAGCGGTCACGGTAGAGGTAGTGCCCCGGCAACACATCAAAACGGACCACAAGCCGGCTGCCACGCACCACAGGGCGAGCCGGAAAGGCCTGATCAACGGGGACGAGCGCCCCCGCCACGGACGTCTGGGGCGAGTTTGCGTAAACAGCAGTCGCAAAGACGGCGACCACCGCCGGCCACAGGGCCATTCGCCCGATTCGTCCGCGGTTGCGCGCTGCGCCCCCCCGCAGGCAGCGACGCGCGATCCGCGGCGCAATCGCATTCCTGACTTTCTTCGCGAGAGAACTTGTCATACTATCGCGTCAATATTGCCGGAGCTTGTGCTTCATGCCGCTTGTCATTTTCCTCTGTTTGTTTGCCGTCCCGGCGCTTGATGTGTTCGCAACGCTTCGATTGGCGAGCGCGCTCAACGTTCCCGCATGGCTTCTCTTTCTCCCGGGCATTGCGGCGGGCTTGTGGCTGTTACGCCGAGAAAGTCGAGTCCTCCGCGATCGCCTCGGCCCGGCGCTGATCGAACTGACTTGGCCGCGGCTCGTAGTCGCCAGCGCCCGGCGCCTGTTTGCCGGTGTGCTGTTTGTCTTGCCCGGTCTCGTCAGCGACTTGATCGGTCTCGCGCTGCTGTTTGCCCCGCTGCGTCCATCGCCCGCGGTGCGCGTCGCCGGCACGGCCGACGCACATCCCGATCGCGTCATCGACGGCCACTATCGCCGGGTTGACTGACGGTGTGGGAAACCGGCACCGCGCGCGTAAGCAGCCACAATCCAGCCGCGATCATCGGGACGCTGAGCCACTGCCCCATTGTCCATCCGAACGCAAGCAGGCCAATGAAGGCGTCCGGCTCGCGAAAATACTCGACCACGAAGCGCAACACTCCATAACCCAGTAAAAACGCGCCGGAGACGCGCCCCAGCGGGCGCGCGCGACGCGCATAAAGCCACAGCAACACGAACAACAACACCCCCTCCAGGGCAAAGTGATAGAGCTGGCTTGGATGTCGCGGCAGCGCATCAATCTGCGGAAACACCATGGCCCATGGCAGAGACGGATCCGCGGGCCGGCCGGGCAATTCGCCGTTGATGAAGTTTCCGATGCGCCCCGCTGCAAGGCCCAGGGGCACGAGTGGGGCGACGAAGTCGCTCACGGCGAGAAATGCACGGTGACGACGCCGTGCGTACAACGAAAGCGCGAGGATCACCCCGATGAGCCCGCCATGAAAGCTCATACCCCCTTGCCATACGGCGAGGATTTCGAGCGGGTGGGCGAGGTAGTAGGCGGGTTTGTAAAACAGACAGTAACCGAGCCGTCCGCCCGCGACCACGCCAACGACTCCATAAAGCAACAGGTCCTCGAGATCCGAAACCCGCCACCCAGGAAGCACTGCCGCACGCACTCGGATCCGCCCGAGAAGCAAAAACAGGGCGAAGGCGAGCACGTACATGAGTCCATACCATCGCACCGCGATTGGGCCAAGACTGAATGCCACGGGATCAAACTGCGGGTGGATCAGCATGTGCGTTGCCGTCACGGAAGCGCGCGGCTCGCCTCTGCCCCTTCACGGAACTCGCGCGAGAAATACCAGCGCCACTGCCAGAGCAACGACACCGGCCACGGATGTTGAAGCAGCTGTCGGTACAGACGCGTCATCTCAAGCAGCGTGCCTGCGGCCAGCAAGCGCGGCTCGAGCTGAACGACCTCGCGGATGAAGCGCAGGTTGCGCGCCTCAAGGCGCGTCGGCGCGTTGTCTTCGGCCCCGACGATGAGCGTGGCCTGCCGAAACACGTCGGCAAACAAATTGAAGGCCGTATGAGCGGTCACCGTCTCACAGCCGAACAAATAAACCGCCTGCACGCTGGAGAAAATACCGGGCGCGCTGAGCTCAAGCCACCTCAGGTCCTCGGCCGTAAGCTCAAGCAACTCCCCGCGAAAGTAACCACCACTGTGATGCCCCGAAATCACCACGCGATCAAGCCGCACGCCCCGATCGACGACCTGCTCCTTGAGTTCACGTGCCAAAGCGCGCACGTCGTAGCCCGCAAGCAGCCGCAGACGCTCGACCTCGAGCGCTCGCAGCCGCTCCCAGATTGGATGGCATTCAACGCTCACGCGGCATTCAACGGCACGACGGTTCTCGGCCTCAAATTGACGGCCCAGCTCGAAAATACGCTTGCGCGTCGCCTCCGGCACACCGTCGCCCGTCGGCAGGACGATGATCGGACTCGAGGGCAGCGCCTTCGCAAGCGCTTGGATTTCGCCGGGAGCGTTGTTCAAATCGAGAAACAGTGTCGCGGCAACTGAAAACGAAGCCCACGTGAAGCCAAACACCGCCATCACGGTCGCGCGGAGTCGCCCGCCGCCGCCTGCGCACACCATGGCGCCTCCTCGATATCTGAACGATCGTCGCTCCGTTATTCTCTCAACAATCCTTTGAGGTCTCATTCGTATGCCGTACAACCGTCGTAGTCGCCTAATCACCTCCGGTGTTGCCCGCTCGCCCAATCGGGCGATGTTGCGTGCCGTCGGTTTCCAAGATGAAGATTTCGACAAGCCGATTGTCGGCATCGCGAATGGACACAGCACGATGAACCCGTGCAATGCGGGCCTCCAACCGCTGGCCGATGCTGCCGAGCGGGCGATCCGCGCAGCCGGGGGCATGCCGCAAAGCTTCGGCGTACTCACGGTCACCGATGGCATCAGCATGGGCACCGAGGGCATGAAGTATTCGCTCGTGTCGCGCGAAGTGATCGCCGATGCAATCGAGACCGCCGTGCAAAGCCAGCTCATGGATGGTGTGCTGATTTTGGGTGGCTGTGACAAGAACATGCCCGGCGGCGCGATCGCGATGTGCCGCATGAACATCCCTGCGATCTATTGCTACGGCGGCACGATCAAGCCCGGCGAATGGAAAGGGCAAAAGCTCACCATCGTCTCGCCGTTTGAGGCCGTGGGCGCATTCAACGCGGGGCGTATGAGCCGTGAGGACTTCGAAGGCATCGAGAAGCATGCTTGTCCGACCTTTGGCGCCTGCGGCGGCATGTACACCGCCAACACGATGGCCTCCTCGTTCGAGGCGCTCGGCATTTCGCTACTCGGGTCCTCATCAATGGCCAACCCCGACGCCGAAAAAGCCGAAAGTGTCGCCGAATCGGGTCGAGTGCTCGTCGAGGCCATCCGGCAGGATCTGAAGCCCCTGGACATCATCACCCGACGCTCGATTGAAAACGCCGTTTCGCTCATCATGGCCACGGGCGGATCGACCAATGCGGTGCTGCACTACCTCGCCATCGCTCACGCCGCCGGCATCGACTGGACGATCGACGATTTCGAGCGTGTCCGCAAACGGGTGCCCGTGCTCTGCGATCTCAAGCCCTCAGGACAATACGTCATGACCGATCTGCACGCGGTCGGCGGTGTTCCGCAGGTGCTCAAGATATTGCTCGAAGCGGGGCTGCTTCATGGCGACTGTGTGACCATCACCGGGCGCACGCTCGCCCAAGAGCTGGCGCAGGTGCCTTCCACGCCCCGCGCCGACCAAGACGTCATCCGTCCCTTCGACCGACCGCTCTATCCGCACGGTCACTTGGCCATTCTCAAGGGCAACCTTGCACCGGAAGGCGCGGTGGCCAAAATCACGGGCCTCAAGAACCCCGCCATGACCGGCCCGGCTCGAGTCTTCGACAGCGAGGATGCGGCCATGGAGGCAATCCTGGCCGATCGAATCCGTCCCGGAGACGTGATCGTGATTCGCTACGAAGGGCCCAAGGGCGGGCCCGGGATGCGCGAAATGCTCGCCCCGACTTCGGCGATCATCGGCCGGGGACTCGGCGAATCGGTGGCCTTGATTACCGATGGCCGTTTTTCAGGCGGCACCTGGGGGATGGTCGTCGGCCATGTATCGCCTGAGGCACAGGTCGGCGGACTCATCGCGCTGGTTGAGGAAGGCGACTTGATTACGGTCGACGCGCATCGGCTGCTCTTGCAGCTCAACGTCGACGAGGCCACGATTGCCGCGCGCCGTGCACGATGGCAGCCGCCGCCACCGCGTTATACGCGCGGCGTGCTGGGCAAGTACTTCCGGCTTGCATCCAGCGCAAGCCGCGGCGCGGTGACCGACGGCTAAGCCGCGGCCCGCGCCCGGCGCACGCGACGAGACACGGGCTGTGTTTGCGGGGCCACCGCCCCGGCACACCGGGTTGGCCGTCTAAGCGACCGCCACGCGACTGGCGACCCGCCAGGTGCAAGCAAGCGCTACGTGGCGCCCGCCGCAGAGGCTTCGGCCGAGGCTTCTTCGGTCGATTCGGCGCTGCCTGAAAGGCTTGAGGTATCGATGAACCCAGCAGCCTGATTGCGCTTGCGCAGACGGTGGTAAGCAAGCCCTGTTCCGGCCGGGATGAGTCGCCCGACGATGACGTTTTCCTTGAGTCCGCGCAACTCGTCGCGCTTGCCCATGATGGCCGCCTCGGTGAGCACTCGAGTGGTCTCCTGGAACGAAGCAGCTGAAATAAACGAGTCGGTCGACAGCGAAGCCTTGGTGATGCCAAGCAGCATCGGCTCGAACTGCGCGGGTTGCTTGCCTTCGGCCTTGACGCGATCGTTCTCTTCGAGCAGCTCCGAGCGCTCGACTTGCTCACCGGTGATGAAGCGCGTATCGCCTGGATGCGTCACGGTCACGCGGCGCAGCATCTGGCGCACGATCACCTCGATGTGTTTGTCGTTGATGCGCACGCCCTGAAGTCGATAGACCTCCTGCACCTCGTCGATGATGTAGCGCGCCAACGCCTCCACACCCTGCAAACGAAGGATGTCGTGCGGATCGGGCGGACCGTCGACGATCATCTCGCCCTTGTTGACGACCTGTCCGTCGATGGCCATGACCACCTTCTCTTTGGGAATCAGGTACTCGTGCGTCACCCCATCGAGG
This sequence comes from Casimicrobiaceae bacterium, assembly GCA_025056355.1. GTDB lineage: Bacteria > Pseudomonadota > Gammaproteobacteria > Burkholderiales > Casimicrobiaceae > Casimicrobium. The sequence goes on from JANWWI010000030.1 coordinate 20,800, forward strand.
TCCTTGATGACAAGGCGCTGCTTGCCCTTGGTGTCCTTGCCAAACGAGACGGTTCCGGTCACCTCGGCCAGCATGCCCGCATCTTTCGGAGCACGGGCCTCAAAGAGCTCCGCAACACGCGGCAAGCCGCCCGTAATGTCACGTGTCTTCGAGGTTTCGGTCGGCATACGCGCAAGCACGTCGCCCGGATTGACCTGCTGGCCGTCTTTGACGACGATGATCGAGCCGATCTGGAACGTCACGACCAGCGGCGTATCCGAGCCGGCCGCACAAATCTCTTTGCCTTGCTCATCGAGAAGTTTGAGAATCGGCCGCAGCCCCTTGTCACGCGCGCCGGCGCGCCGCTTCGCATCGATGACCACGAGCGTCGAGATGCCGGTGACGTCATCGGTTTGCTTGGCAACGGTGAGGCCCTCGATGACGTTTTCGAATTTCACACGGCCGGCAAACTCGGTCAGGATTGGCCGAGAACCCGCATCCCACTCGGCGACCGTCTGCCCGGCCTTGACCGAGGCTCCGTCGCCGACCAGAAGCCGTGCGCCGTAGGGCACCTTATGACGCTCCCGCTCGCGGCCGTTGGCGTCGGTCACCGTCACCTCGGCCGACCGGGCAATCACGATTTTTTCCCCAGCCTGATTGGTGACGTAACGCATCGTGCCCGCGAAGTTCAAGGTGCCGGCCGTCTTCGTCTCGATCGTGCTTGCAGCGGTCGTCCGAGACGCCGCGCCGCCGATATGGAATGTGCGCATCGTCAGCTGCGTTCCGGGCTCTCCGATCGACTGTGCAGCGATCACGCCCACGGCCTCGCCGACGTTGACGAGATGTCCGCGCCCAAGGTCGCGTCCGTAGCATTTCGCACACAGCCCGAAGCGCGTTTCGCAGGTGAGCGGCGAGCGCACCTTGACCTCATCGACGCCGAGCGCATCGATGAGTTCCACGTCGTTCTCGTCGAGAAGCTTGCCGCTTGGAATGACGACCTTGCCGGTTTCGGGATGGACGATGTCGACGGCCACCGTGCGTCCGAGAATTCGCTCACGCAGCGGCTCGACGACCTCGCCGCCGACAACCACGGCCTTCATCAGGAGCCCTTCGGCTGTGCCACAGTCCTCCTCGACGACGACGAGATCCTGGGTCACATCGACGAGCCGGCGCGTGAGGTACCCCGAGTTGGCTGTTTTGAGCGCCGTGTCGGCGAGCCCCTTGCGCGCGCCATGCGTCGAGATGAAGTATTGCAGAACGTTGAGGCCTTCCCGGAAATTCGCCGTAATCGGTGTCTCGATGATCGAGCCGTCCGGTTTGGCCATCAGGCCGCGCATGCCAGCCAGCTGCCGAATCTGTGCGGTCGAACCGCGCGCCCCGGAATCGGCCATCATGAAGATCGAGTTGAAGGAGTCTTGCTTGACCGCTTTGCCGTCTCGATCCACGACCGTTTCGGTCCCCAGCTGGGCCATCATCGCCTTGCCGATCTCATCACCCGCGGCGCCCCAGATGTCAATGACTTTGTTGTAGCGCTCGCCCGCAGTGACGAGGCCCGAGGCATACTGCTGCTGGATTTCTTTGACCTGCGCCGCGGCGTTCTTGAGGATGGCTTCTTTCTCCTTCGGCACCAGCATGTCGTCGACAGCGAAGGAGATGCCTGCCTGGGTGGCCAGGCGGAAACCCGCCTGCATCAGCTGATCGGCAAACACCACCGTCGCACGCAGGCCGCAGATCCGAAAGCACGCATTGATGAGCTTCGAGATCTCCTTTTTCTTGAGCGGCTTGTTGATGAGCGCAAAGGGCAACCCCTCCGGAAGGAGGTCGGACAAAAGCGCGCGGCCGACCGTTGTCTCCTGAAGGGTTATTTTTTCGACCCGCTGACCATCGGGCCCGAGGGTGACCTCGCGGAGGCGAACTTTGATGCGCGCGTGCAGATCGACCGAGCGCGTCTCATAAGCGCGGTGCACCTCGGCAACATCGGCAAACACCATCCCTTCGCCGCGTGCATTGATGCGCTCGCGTGTGGCGTAGTAAAGGCCCAGCACGATGTCCTGAGACGGCACGATGCACGGATCGCCGTTCGAGGGCAGCAAAATATTGTTCGACGCCAGCATGAGGGTGCGTGCCTCCGCTTGTGCCTCGAGCGACAGTGGGACGTGTACGGCCATTTGGTCGCCATCGAAGTCGGCGTTGAACGCCGTGCAGACGAGCGGATGCAGCTGGATGGCCTTACCCTCGATCAGCACAGGCTCAAAGGCTTGAATGCCGAGCCGATGAAGGGTCGGTGCCCGGTTGAGCAGCACCGGATGCTCACGGATGACCTCTTCGAGCAGATCCCAGACGATGGGCTCTTGGTTCTCAACTTTTTTCTTTGCCTCTTTGATGGTTTTCGCTTCGCCGATCTGCTCGAGCCGGTTGAAGATAAACGGTTTGAACAGCTCCAGCGCCATCAGCTTGGGCAACCCACACTGATGGAGCTTGAGTTGCGGACCAACCACGATCACGGAGCGGCCGGAATAGTCGACGCGCTTACCGAGCAGGTTTTGCCGGAACCGGCCGCCTTTGCCTTTGATCATGTCGGCCAGAGATTTAAGCGGTCGCTTGTTCGCGCCGGTCATGGCCTTCCCGCGGCGGCCGTTGTCAAGCAACGAATCGACGGCCTCCTGCAGCATGCGCTTTTCGTTGCGCACGATGATGTCGGGCGCGCGCAGCTCCAGCAGGCGCTTGAGACGGTTGTTGCGGTTGATGACGCGACGATATAGATCGTTCAAGTCCGACGTGGCAAAACGCCCTCCGTCGAGCGGCACGAGCGGTCGCAGCTCGGGCGGCAGCACCGGAAGCACCTCAAGCACCATCCACTCGGGCTTGATGCCGGACTTGTGAAAGGCCTCAAGCACCTTGAGGCGCTTCGCATACTTCTTGATCTTGGCTTCCGAATTCGTGTTGGCGAGCTCCTGGCGTAGCCGCTCGGCCTCTTGAGCGACATTGATGCTCGCCAACAGGGCACGGATGCCTTCCGCCCCCATGAGCGCCTTGAATTCGTCGCCGTACTCCTCCGTCTTGGCCAAATACTCTTCCTCGGTCAGCAGCTGCCCGCGCGTAAGCGGGGTAAGCCCCGGATCGATGACCACATAAGCCTCAAAGTAGAGGACGCGCTCGATGTCGCGCAGGGTCATGTCGAGCACGAGGCCGAGGCGCGACGGCAAAGACTTCAAAAACCAGATGTGTGCGACGGGCGAGGCGAGCTCGATATGCCCCATGCGCTCGCGCCGAACCTTTGACAGGGTGACCTCGACGCCGCACTTTTCGCAAATGACCCCGCGGTGCTTGAGCCGCTTGTACTTGCCGCACAAGCATTCGTAGTCCTTGATCGGGCCGAAAATCTTCGCGCAGAACAGCCCATCGCGCTCAGGCTTGAAGGTTCGATAGTTGATCGTCTCGGGCTTTTTGACTTCGCCGTAGGACCAGGAGCGGATGCGCTCGGGCGAGGCAAGACCGATCTTGATCGCATCGAACTCTTCGTTCGGGACGGTTTGCTTGAATAGGTCGAGCAATGCGTTCATGGGTTTGATGACCTCCCAGCCTTACTTGCGCTCGAGATCGACATCGATACCGAGTGAGCGGATTTCCTTGACCAGCACATTGAACGACTCGGGCATGCCGGCATCGATCTTGTGTTCGCCTTTGACGATGTTTTCGTACACCTTCGTACGCCCCGCCACGTCGTCGGACTTGACAGTAAGCATTTCCTGAAGCGTGTAGGCAGCGCCGTAGGCCTCAAGCGCCCACACCTCCATCTCCCCGAACCGCTGGCCGCCGAACTGCGCTTTGCCCCCGAGCGGCTGCTGCGTCACGAGGCTGTACGGACCGGTCGAGCGCGCATGCATCTTGTCATCCACGAGGTGATGCAGCTTGAGCATGTGCATGTAGCCGACCGTAACGGGCCGATCAAACGGCTCGCCTGTCCGTCCGTCATAGAGCGTGGTCTGGCCCGATTCGGGCAAATCCGCCAGGCGCAACATCGCCTTGATTTCTTCTTCGCGCGCACCGTCGAAAACGGGCGACGCAAAAGGAATCCCCTCTCGCAGATTGTCCGCAAGCTCAAGCATCTCCGCATCACTGAGCGAACTCAAATCCTGCGGCGCTCCCGTGTTGCGATAGAGGGTTTCGATGAAGTTGCGGATTTCGCGCACATTGGCCTGGGATTTGAGCATCTGGTCGATCTTGCGCCCGATCCCCTTGGCCGCCCAGCCGAGATGGACCTCAAGGATCTGCCCGACGTTCATACGCGACGGCACGCCGAGCGGATTGAGCACGATATCCACCGGCGTGCCATCGGCCATATAGGGCATATCCTCGACCGGAACGATTTTCGAGACTACCCCCTTGTTGCCGTGCCGCCCAGCCATCTTGTCGCCAGGCTGTAGGCGCCGCTTGACGGCGATGTAGACTTTGACCATCTTGAGCACACCCGGCGGAAGCTCATCGCCCTGGGTCAGTTTCTTTTTCTTGAGCTCAAAGGCGGCGTCAAACTGGGCGCGGATCTGCGCAAGACTCTCCTTGACGCTCTCGAGCTGACGTGCCGCTGCGTCATCTGCGAGACGCAAATCAAACCAGTCATAGCGATTGAGGCTCGCAAGATATTCGGCCGTCAGGACCGTGCCCTTAGGCAATTTCTTCGGACCGCCGCTTGCCACCTTACCCACGAGCAGGCGTTCGAGTCGCTCGAAGGCATCGTTCTCAACGATGCGTAACTGGTCCGACAGATCTTTTTTGAAGCTGCGCAGTTCCTCATCGATGATCAACTGCGCACGCTTGTCGCGCTGAACCCCTTCGCGCGTGAACACCTTGACGTCGATGACCGTGCCCGAGATCCCCTGAGGCACGCGCAGCGACGTGTCTTTGACATCGCTCGCCTTCTCGCCAAAGATGGCGCGCAGGAGCTTTTCCTCCGGTGTCAGCGTCGTCTCGCCCTTGGGAGTGACCTTCCCCACGAGCACATCGCCGGGCTCAACTTCCGCGCCGATGTAGACGATGCCAGACTCGTCAAGCCGCGACAGCTGCGCTTCACCCAAGCTTGCGATGTCGCGCGTGATCTCCTCCTCGCCGAGCTTGGTGTCACGGGCCATGACGGTGAGCTCCTCGATGTGAATCGAGGTGTAGCGATCGTCTGCGACCACCCGTTCGGAGATCAAGATCGAGTCTTCGTAGTTGTAGCCATTCCAGGGCATGAACGCGACGAGCATGTTCTGCCCGAGCGCCAGTTCACCCTTGTCAGTCGAGGCACCGTCGGCGATCACATCGCCGCGCTGGATCCGATCGCCGACTTTGACGAGCGGACGCTGACTGATGTTGGTGTTTTGGTTGGAACGCCGGTACTTGACGAGGTTGTAAATGTCAACGCCCACCTCGCCCGGCTGAGTCTCTTCATCATTGACGCGCACGACGATGCGCGACGCATCGACGTAGTCGACGCGACCGCCGCGGCGGGCAAGAACGACCGTGCCCGAATCGAGCGCCGCTTTGCGCTCCACTCCCGTGCCCACGAGCGGTTTTTCAGGCCGCAAGCATGGAACGGCTTGCCGCTGCATATTCGAGCCCATGAGCGCCCGGTTCGCATCGTCGTGCTCGAGAAACGGGATCAAGGAGGCCGCCACCGACACGATTTGCGACGGGGCCACATCCATGAAATTGACCTCGCTGGCCGGTACCATCTTCGACTCGCCGTCCTTGCGGGAAAGCACCAGCTCGGAGGTGATCCGCCCCTCGGCATCAAGCGGGGTGTTGGCCTGTGCGATGGTGTAGCCGGCTTCTTCAATAGCCGATAGATACACGATCTCGTCGGTCACGCGCCCATCGACCACCTTGCGGTAGGGGGTCTCGATGAAGCCGTACTCGTTCACGCGCGCATAGAGCGCAAGCGAGTTGATCAGGCCGATGTTGGGCCCTTCGGGCGTTTCAATCGGGCAGACCCGGCCATAGTGGGTTGGATGAACGTCACGAACCTCGAACCCCGCCCGTTCGCGCGTGAGCCCTCCCGGCCCGAGCGCCGAGACCCGACGTTTATGCGTGAGCTCGGAGAGCGGGTTGGTTTGGTCCATGAACTGCGACAGCTGGCTCGAGCCAAAGAACTCCTTGAGCGCCGCCGAAATGGGCTTCGCGTTGATCAGATCGTGCGGCATCAGGTTTTCGCTTTCGGCTTGGCCGAGTCGTTCTTTGACCGCACGTTCCACGCGTGCCAGCCCTGAGCGAAACTGGTTTTCGGCCAGTTCGCCGACCGAGCGCACGCGCCGGTTGCCAAGGTGATCGATATCGTCGACCTGACCTCGGCCGTTGCGCAACTCAAGAAGAACACCGACCACGTCGAGGATGTCTTCCACCGTAAGTACCATCGGCCCCTCGATCGAAGCACGGCCGAGCCGACGGTTGAATTTCATCCGCCCGACCCGCGACAGATCGTAGGTTTCCGGCGAGAAGAAAAGCCGATTGAAGAGCATCTCGACGGCCTCGGCGGTCGGCGGTTCACCGGGCCGCATCATGCGGTAGATTGCCACGCGCGCCGTGGTCTGGTCCGGGATGTCATCAGAACGCAGCGTCAGCGAGAGCCACGGCCCCTCGTCGAGGTCGTTGATATAGAGGGTCTGGAAATGCGTGATGCCCGCCTCGACGATCTTCTTGACCGATTCTTCGTTGAGTTCCTCATTGGCCTTCACGAGCACTTCGCCGGTCTCGGGATCGACCAAGTTCTTCGCGGCGATTCGGCCGTAAAGATCCTCGATCGGCAGCGTCAGCCGCTCGGTACCCGCCATCAGCAGATCGCGGATGTGTTTGGCCGTGACGCGCTTTTCTTTGGGCACGATCACGGTTCCATCAGGCGCCTTGATGTCGAAGCGCGCGACTTCACCCTTGAGTCGTTCGGGGACGAAGGCGATCTGCGCACCTTGTGGGGTGAAATAGATGTCGTCAAACTTGTAATAACGAGCCAGGATTTGCTCGTTGTTCAGGCCGAGCGCCTTGAGCAAGATCGTCACTGGCATCTTGCGCCGGCGGTCGATCCGGAAGTAGAGGTGGTCTTTCGGGTCGAACTCGAAGTCGAGCCATGAGCCTCGATACGGAATCACCCGCGCCGAAAACAGCAGCTTGCCTGAGCTGTGTGTCTTACCCTTGTCGTGTTCGAAAAACACCCCGGGTGAACGGTGTAGCTGCGAGACGATCACACGCTCGGTGCCGTTGATGATGAAGGAGCCCGTCTCGGTCATGAGCGGAATTTCGCCCATGTAGACCTCGCTCTCCTTGATCTCCTTGACGGTTTCTTTGGCAGCGTCCCGGTCGTAGATGATCAGGCGCACCTTGGCACGAAGTGGCGCGGCATACGTGAGGCCCCGCTGCTGGCACTCCACGACGTCGAAGGGAGGCGTGCCTAGCGAGTAGCTGACATACTCGAGTTTGGCCAGGCCGTTGTGAGAGGTGATTGGAAAAATCGAGCGAAAGGCCGATTCCAGGCCTACGTCCTTGCGCTCGGCCACTGGCACGCCGGTCTGGAGAAATTCGCGATAGGAGTTGATCTGCGTTTCGAGCAGAAACGGCACGGGCAAAACGGAGCGGGGCGATCCGAAACTTTTGCGGATGCGTTTCTTCTCGGCGAAGGAGTAGCTCATGAGGACCTCGAGTGGGGCAACACCGGATGGGTCAGCGTCAACGACCGGCACTCGCACGCCGTCGTCGCACCGTTGAACTCTGGCTTGCGTTCTTTCCACTGCAGACCGTCACGCACGGCAAGCGATCCGCAGGAGAAAGGGCTGCAACACAACGCAGCCCCGCACCCCTCGGTTACTTGATTTCGACTTTCGCGCCGGCCTCTTCGAGCTTTTTCTTCGCCGCCTCGGCGTCGGCCTTGGACATCGCTTCTTTGACGGTCTTGGGTGCCCCATCGACGAGGTCTTTGGCTTCCTTGAGGCCAAGGCCCGTGATTTCGCGCACAGCCTTGATCACGCCCACCTTGTTAGCGCCGGCCTCCTTGAGAATCAGATCGAACTCCGTCTTCTCTTCGGCAGCCGGTGCGGCCGCGGCGCCACCGCCAGCAGCCGCCACCGGAGCCGCCATCGCGGCCGCAGACACGCCAAACTTCTCCTCGATCGCCTTGACGAGCTCGTTGAGCTCGATCACCGACATCGTGTCGAGACTGGAGAGGAAGGACTCTTTATCGAATGCCATCTTGTCAACCTATCGAATCTTGAACGGTAAAACGGAATAACGCTGAACGGAGCCGTTTCAGCCGGACGTAGGGGTCAGCTGGACGCAGGGGCCGCTTGGCTCTTTTGCTCGGCGACGGCTGCGAGCACTCGGGCGAGCCGGGCAATCGGCGCGTTGAGCAGTCCGGCCAGCTGGGCGAGCAGCACCTCGCGGCTCGGAATGGCTGCCAAGGCCTTCACCCCGGCCTCGTCGAGAAGCTTGCCGTTGTAGGCGCCACAGCGCACGAGGAACTTTTCGTGACCCTTCGCGAACTCACTGAGGACCTTCGCTGCGGCCACCGCGTCTTTGGAAAACCCGTAAATGAGCGGCCCCTTCATTTCGTTGGAGGCCACTTCAAACGCCGAGCCAGCCACTGCGCGTCGCGCCAGCGTGTTTTTGAGGACGTGCAAATACACCCCTTGCTCGCGCGCTGTCTTGCGCAAGGCATTCAACTCGGCCACCGTGGTGCCACGATATTCGGCCATCACGAGGGTTTGTGCTTGAGCGACTTGCGCTTTCACCTCGTCAATGACGGCGGCTTTTTGCGTGCGATTCAGACTCAAGTCGTATGTCTCCTTTCACGATCTGCCTCGACGACGAGGCGTGTTGAGTTTGCAGCGTGTCTGCCCGCACGGTCCAATCCGCCTCGTTCATTTGCAACAGGCGGTGGATCGCATCGGCGGATACGCCATCTGCGCTGGCTGCGGACGCGCCCTGCGAAGAAACACGTCCGTTCGATTAAGGGGTTGCGACTGCGAGAGCCGTAGCCCCACCAGCGGTCTTCGATGACCCGCCTTGAGCGCGCGCGAGGCGCCCTCTAGGTGGTCCACCGATTCGTTGTCAGCGTGTTGCCCCTCCTCCAGGTGGTGCGAAAGCGCCCACATCGACGCGCACACCTAAGCCCATGGTGCTCGAAACGCTCACTTTCTTGAGGTAGGTTCCCTTCACCGCGGCCGGTTTGGCTTTTTGCAGTGCCTCAATCAGCGCGCGCAGGTTCATTTCGAGCGCCGCCACGTCGAAGGACGCACGTCCGATGCTTGCATGCACGACGCCTGCTTTATCGGTACGATACTGCACCTGGCCTGCCTTTGCGTTTTTGACGGCTGTTGCAACGTCGGGGGTCACCGTGCCAACCTTCGGGTTTGGCATCAGCCCGCGGGGGCCCAGTATCTGACCGAGCGTGCCCACGACGCGCATCGTGTCCGGCGCAGCGATCACGATGTCGAAGTCCAAAAAGCCGCCTTTGATGCGCTCAGCCAGATCCTCGAAGCCGACCACATCGGCGCCCGCGGCCTTCGCCTCCTCGGCTTTGGCGCCCTGCGCAAAGACCGCCACACGAACTTTCTTGCCCGTTCCGGCCGGTAGCACGACTGACCCGCGGACGGTCTGGTCGGATTTTTTGGCATCGACGCCTAGGTTGACGGCCACATCGATCGACTCGTCGAATTTCGCCGTCGCGCAGGCCTTGGCCAACGCGAGCGCCTCGGACACCCCATAGATTTTCTGCCGGTCTACCTTGCCGAGCAGTGCTTGACGTCGCTTGGAGAGCTTGGCCATGGTCACTGCACTCCTTCGACCGTGACCCCCATCGACCGGGCACTGCCGGCGATTGTGCGCACGGCTGCCTCGAGGTCGGCGGCGGTAAGGTTGGGCATCTTGATCTTGGCGATGGCCTCAGCCTGAGCGCGCGTGAGCTTTCCGACTTTGTCGGTGTGCGGCTTCGAAGAGCCCTTCTCGATCTTGGCCTCGCGCTTGATAAGGTAGCTCACAGGCGGAGTACCGAGCACGAACGTGAAGCTTTTGTCCGAGTAGGCGGTAATGGTGACCGGGATGGGCATCCCAGGCTCCATTCCCTGCGTTTGCGCGTTGAACGCCTTACAGAACTCCATGATGTTGAGGCCGCGCTGTCCGAGCGCAGGCCCGATCGGCGGCGAAGGATTGGCCTTGCCCGCCGGAACTTGTAGCTTGATCAAGCCAACGACTTTTTTTGCCATAAGGGGCTCCTCATGCGGGTACCAACGAGAGCGGGTGCAAAACCGCTTTCTCCCCGGTTAAACAACGCCGGCCTCGGCCGGCCTCTAGCGAGACGTCGGAATCAGAGCTTCTCCACCTGTCCGAAATCCAACTCCACGGGCGTGGCGCGCCCGAAAATCATGACCGAGACGTGAAGTTTGGTCTTCTCGTAGTTCACGTCCTCGACGGTCCCGGTGAAATCGGCGAACGGTCCTTCCTTCACGCGCACCATTTCGCCCACTTCGAAAACGATTTTCGGCTTGGGCTTTTCAGCGCCCGCTTGGAGTTGCCCGAGAATGGCCTCTACTTCCTTCTGCGAAATCGGCGCTGGGCGCGTTGGCGTGCCACCGACAAAACCTGTCACCTTGGGCGTGCTTTTGACCAGGTGCCACGTCTCATCGGTCATTTCCATCTGGACGAGCACGTAGCCCGGGAAAAATTTGCGCTGCGTGATGGCTTTCTGCCCGCCTTTAATCTCGACAACTTCTTCTTCGGGCACCAGTACCTCGCCGAACTTGTCGGCCACGGGAGAGCGGGCGATACGCTCTTTGAGCGCTTTCATGACGCTTTTCTCGAAGCCGGAGAACGCATGCACGACGTACCAGCGCTTATTACCGGCGCTCGGCGCCGGGGGGGTCGGAGCAGCGGTCTCGGTGTCGGTGTCGGTCATTCTGGGTGCCTCGACTCAACAAGAGGCTCACATGTCGCCAAACTCGGCCCACGCGCCTAACCGCGCTGGGTCAACCAAGAAACCACGAGGGCAATCAACCAGTCGACGATGAACAAAAACAGCGCCATCACCGCCACGAAGGCGAACACGATCAGCGTCATTTGCGTCGTCTCCCGGTTCGACGGCCAGGCGACTTTCTTGCCTTCCTCGATCGCTTCGCGAGCGAACTGAACGAACTCTTTACCGGGCGTCGACAGATACATGAACGCGGCGCCCACGAGCAGCCCTGCCACCACAAGCCCGATACGTACGACGAGGAACGCCTCCGAGAAACGATAAAAGCCGTACACGCCCGCCGCGACTGCGGCAAGCGCAAGCAAAGAACATCCCCAATTTTTGGCCGTCTCGTTCATCGCGTGTATTCGGGCAGGGGCGGAGGGAATCGAACCCCCATCGGCGGTTTTGGAAACCGCTGCTTTACCACTAAGCTACGCCCCTATCAGATCTCAGATCTTCGGTGCCAGGAATCGGTCAGGTGCCAGAACTTGGAAAACCACTGGCGCGGACTTTTCGCCAGCGCCCATCGTTCCCGCGGCCAGGCAAGTTATTTCAAAATCTTTGTCACCACGCCGGCGCCGACGGTTCGGCCGCCTTCGCGGATGGCAAAGCGCAGCTTCTCCTCCATCGCAATCGGCGCAATCAGCTCCACCGTCATCTTCACGTTGTCCCCAGGCATCACCATCTCCGTGCCCGCAGGCAACTTCACCGCCCCCGTCACATCCGTGGTGCGGAAATAAAACTGCGGCCGATAGTTGTTGAAAAACGGCGTGTGCCGACCCCCCTCC